>JBOIDF010000029.1:0-18892 GCA_050740455.1 Gammaproteobacteria bacterium
GGATCCTTGCATCGACGGCAAGCTCTTGCTGGGCCCCGACGGGCCGGATGGACTTCTCCTGAATCGCGCGCAAGAGTTTAACCTGCATGTGCAGCGGCAACTCGGCGGCCTCGTCCAAGAACAAGGTTCCGCCCTGGGCGGCTTGAAAGAGTCCCGGTTTGTTCGCGACCGCCCCCGTGAAGCTACCCTTCATATGCCCGAAGAACTCGCTTTCGAGCAGATCGCCCGGGATCGCCCCGCAGTTGACCGGGATGTACGGGCGCCCCGAACGTGCGCCTTGTTCGTGAATCATGCGCGCCACCAGCTCCTTGCCGGTGCCCGACTCGCCGCTGATATAAACCGGCGCCTGGCTGCGCGCCACTTTGGCGATGGTCGCCCGCGTCTTTTGCATGGCCTCCGAATCACCGATCAAGCGCGTCTCGGGATCCGGGCGTCCGTCGGAGAGCTTGAGCGCGCTCGTGACCAAGTTGCGGAGCACGGGAAGATCCACCGGTTTGGTGACGAAATCGAACGCCCCCGATTTCAATGCCTGAATGGCGGTTTCCATGCTGCCGTGGGCGGTGATGACCGCAACGGGCGTTCTTGGACACGCGCGTTGCATATAAGAGACTAGATCGATCCCGTCGCCATCGGGCAAACGCATGTCCGTGAGACACAGGTCGAAGTTCTGCTGTTTCAACATCTCGCGGGCCTCGCTTAGATTGACGGCGCTCCGGCAGGCGATGTCCATGCGCTTGAGCGTGATGCTCAAGAGCTCGCGAATGTCCGGTTCGTCATCGACGATGAGCGTTAGCGGTTTAGACATTCAGGCGATCCACTGTTGGCGTTGGGGGTGCGCGAAGCTGATGCGAAAGCAACAGCCGCTGGCGCTATTCTCATGCAGGCTCAACGAGGCTTGGTTGCACTCGCATAACTCGCTCGCGAGGTAGAGGCCAAGCCCGCTTCCGGGCGAGTTTTTGCTCACGAAGGGCTCGAAAATCGAATCCGCGATGTCCTCGGGGATCCCCGTGCCGTGGTCGATGACATCGAGAAAAGGCGTCTCGGAGATGGGTTTAACGCCGCACCTCAATTCCAGCGCGGGCGTGCCCTGGCTGTAACGCAAGCCGTTCTCGCAGAGGTTCCAAAGCACCTGGTGCAGTTGACTGCGATCCATGACGATTTCGATGTCCTCCGGCACCGTATGAACGAGCACTCGCTCACTCGGGAGTTGCATGCGCGCGGTAAACTCGCCCACGAACCCTTCCAACCAGGGCTTGGCCGCGAAGATCTCCGGCGCCGAGCGGTCGCGGCGGCCGATGGTCAGTACGTTTTCTATGATGCGGTTCACCCGCTCGGAATGCCCCTTGATGATGCGCGTGACATAGCGGTCTTCCTCGGTGTGCCCGTTCGACTCCGAGAGCAATTGCGCGGCGTGGCTGATCGCCCCGAGGGGATTCCGGATCTCATGGGCGATGCTCGCGGTCAGCCTCCCGAGCGAAGCGAGCTTGAGCTGCTGCGCGCGTTGCCGCATCGCCGCGGCGTCTTCGATGAATACCAAGGTTGCCGCCGCGGGCCCGGATCCGAGCTCCGCCCGCGATACCAGGAGATCGGTGCCGCGCGATGCCGTCCGCAGGAGTTGTGAAGGAGGCGCGTGGCTCGGCCAACTGTCGAGCTGCTGCGCCAGATCCCAGGCGAGCATGGCCAAGGGCTGGGACGGTACCGGCGGCGCGAGCCCGAGCAGCACCTGCGCCGACTGGTTGACCAAGCGCACTCGGCCCGTGGCATCGAGAACCACGATCCCCGAGCGCAGGCGCTGTACGATCTGTTCGTTAAGCCGTTCGAGATGTGCGACATCGGCCCCGCGCCGCGCCGCCAGGGCCTCGCTAGCGCGGAGCCGCCCGGCGAGCGCGTGGCCTAAGAGAGCGGTCGCGAAGAAGGTCGAACCGAGAAAGCCGGCTTGGGTGTAGTTCGCCGTGAGCGCGTTAGCGTATAACCAAAAATAGGCTTCCTCGCATAACACCGCGATCGAAGCGGCGCCGGCGAACAAGAAAGCGGTGCGGCCCTCGGTCAGCATGCTCCCGAGCGCGATGCTGACGAGAAGCAACATCCCCATGCCGCTCGTCACCCCGCCGCTCGCATACATCATGGCGGTGAGCATCACGATGTCCGCGAAGACTTGGCCCAACACGTGTGCGCCAAAACGATGCGGCCGAATCTCCACGCCGATTTGAGCCAAGATCGCCAACAGCAGATAGGCGCAAACCGCGGTGGCGAAGACGCCGGGATGGTGCTCGCCGAGCGGCGGAGGTAGCTGCCCTGTCCAGACGATCACCGTAAAGAACCCGGATAGGATCAAGCGGTAGAGGCCGAAGTAGCGGAGAGCGGTCCAGGCCGGTGACGGCCGATCGTTAGGCACGCCGATGGCTTCCCGAAAACCGCCGGCATGACGATCGGGTTGCGGATGCTCTGTGATCGTTATATTGCTCAAGCTGGGAAGAACGGCTCGCGAGAAAAAATTGCCATGGTTTATCGGCGTTAGTTATTGTTAGAATTCACTCCGTCAGTTGTTAGCGGCTAAGGCGTTATGAATCTTCACGAATATCAAGCCAAGAAACTGTTCGCGGAATACGGGATCGCGGTGCCCCCCGGCAAGCCCGCGCAGTCGATCAAGGAAGCCTTGCGCCATGCGGCGGAAGCGCACGGACCCTGGGTCATCAAAGCTCAAGTTCATGCCGGCGGACGCGGTAAGGCCGGGGGGGTAAAGTTCGCCGACAGCATCGAAAAGGTCGAAAGCATCGTGCGCGACATGCTCGGTATGCAGTTGATTACCAAGCAATCGGCGCCGGCCGGACAACCCGTCAATTGCGTCCTGGTGCAGCGCGCATCGAATTTCATGGCCGAGATCTATCTCGCGATGGTGGTCGATCGCAGGACCGAACGCCTCGCCATCATTGCCTCGCGGGCCGGCGGGATGGACATCGAAGAGGTGGCCGCCACGGAGCCGGAGAAGATCCTAAGCCTCAGCATCGATCCGATCCTTGGGTTGCAATCATTCCAAAGCCGCCGCATCGCTCAGGCATTGGGGCTCGATGCGACTCAGAACAAGCAACTGTCCGCGATTCTAGCGGCCATGTTCCGGCTGTTCCTCGAGAAGGACCTGAGCCTCATCGAGATCAACCCCTTGATCATTACCGATACGGGCGAGCTCCAAGCCCTGGATGCCAAGATATCGATCGACGATAACGCCTTGTACCGCCAGGCGGCGCTTGCCGAATGGCGCGATCCGACCCAAGAGGATCCGAAGGAGAATGTCGCCCGGCGCTACGACCTGAACTATGTGAGCCTCGACGGCAACATCGGTTGCATGGTGAACGGAGCGGGATTGGCGATGGCGACCATGGATGTCATCAAGCTGCACGGCGGCCAGCCGGCCAATTTCCTCGATGTCGGGGGCAACACGACCGCGGACAAGGTGGCGGAAGCTTTCAAGCTCTTGGTGTCCGACACCAAGGTCAAAGCCATCCTGGTCAATATTTTCGGCGGCATCGTGCGCTGCGATCTCATCGCCGAGGGGATCATTCAAGCCGTCAAGGAGGTCGGCGTCAATGTGCCCGTGGTCGTGCGGATCGAAGGGACCAATGTGGAGCGAGGCCGGAAGATCCTAGCCGAGACAGCGTTTTCAATCACCGCCGCCGAGGACCTGGGCGATGCCGCTCGCAAGGCGGTGGCTGCCGTAGGGGGAGCCTGATGGCCATACTCGTCGACAAGAATACCCGGGTGATCTGCCAAGGCATTACCGGCCGGCAGGGTGCGTTCCATTCACAACAGGCGCTCGAGTATGGCACCCGGCTCGTGGGTGGGGTCACGCCCGGGCGCGGCGGGGAGACTCATCTCGGTTTGCCGGTGTTTGACACCGTCTACGAAGCCGTGCATGAGACCGGGGCCGAGGCGAGCATAATCTTCGTGCCGGGGCCTTATGCCGCGGAGGCGATCGCGGAAGCGGCCGATGCCGGGATCCGGCTCATCGTCTGTATCACGGAAGGGATCCCCATCCTTGACATGCTCAAGGTCCGGGCGAGCCTGCGCCAGTATCCCGAAACGCGCCTCATCGGCCCCAACTCTCCCGGCATCATCACCCCCGGGCAGTGCAAGATCGGTATCATGCCGGCCAGCATCCACCGGCCGGGATGCGCGGGCATCATGTCCCGCTCCGGAACGCTGAACTACGAGGCCGTGCATCAGACCACGCAACTCGGCCTAGGACAAAGCACCTGTATAGGGAATGGCGGCGATCCCATACACGGCATCGATTTCGTCGAGTGTTTGCAGTTATTCGAACAAGATCCGCAGACCCGGGGCATCATTTTGGTCGGCGAGATCGGCGGCACCGAAGAGGAAGAGGCGGCGGAATATATCCAGGCGCATGTGAGCAAACCGGTCGTCGCTTACATCGCCGGAGTCACCGCGCCGCCCGGAAAACGCATGGGGCACGCGGGTGCCATCATCTCGCGCGGGGGAGGCACGGCGGAAGCGAAATACCGAGCCTTGAAAGCGGCCGGGGTGGTGACCGTACGCTCCCCGGCCGAAATAGGGTCGGCGCTGGCCGCGTGCGTGAAGAGGTAGCTCAATAGCCAGCGCATCGCCGCAAATGGATTCGCTGCGCATCGGCCTCGCCCAGTTGAACCTCACGGTCGGCGATATCCAGGGGAACGCACAGCGGATCCTGGCCGCCGCCGAAGAAGCCCGTGACCGGCTGAGGGCCGATCTGGTCGTATTCCCGGAGTTGTCGCTCACCGGTTATCCGCCCGAAGACCTCGTCCTGCGCCCGGGCCTCTGGCGGCAAGTACAGAGCGCGCTTGCGGAGATCTCCCAGCGCGTCCGAGGCGTGGAACTGGTGGTGGGTTACCCGAGGCGGCATGAGGGGCGGCTGTATAACGCCTGTTCTCTGATCGCCACAGGCCGCATCAAGGCCACCTATCATAAACAACACCCGCCCAATTACAGCGTCTTCGACGAGAAGCGTTACTTCGTGCCCGGCGCCGGCGCACAGGTCGTCGACATCAAGGGGATCGCGCTTGCCCTCAGCATATGCGAGGACATCTGGATCGGCGGGACCGCCTCGCAGGCGCGCGACGCCGGCGCTCAGGCGATCGTCAACATCAACGCCTCGCCCTTCCACCTCGGCCAGGCTGCGGAACGCGAGCAGGTATTGAAGCGCGCCTGCCGAGAGGGCGGTCTACCGATCATCTACGTCAATCTGGTCGGAGGTCAGGACGAATTGGTGTTCGACGGCGGCTCCACGGTTCTCGACGCGAACGGCGCCGTCTGCTTCCGGGCGCCCGATTTCACCGAGGGCCTTTACGGGGTGGATTTGGACCCCGGCACCCCAGTACGTCCCAAGGTTGGCAAGGTCCTTCCGCCGGGCGAAGGCGAAGAAGGAATCTATCAAGCACTGGTGCTCGGGGTCCGCGATTATGCCCGCAAGAACGGGTTTCGCGGCGCGGTACTGGGGCTTTCGGGCGGGATCGATTCGGCCTTGACCCTGGCGATTGCGGTGGATGCCCTGGGCAAGGACACGGTGGAAGCGGTCTTGATGCCCTCGCGCTTTAGTGCGGAGATGAGCCTCAGCGACGCCGCCGAGGAGTCGCGGCGGCTCGGCGTCGCTTATCATGCGATTCCCATCGAGCCGGCGGTGAGGGCGTTCGAGGAGAGCCTCGGCACTGTTTTCGCCGGGCGCCCGCGCGACACCACCGAGGAGAATATTCAAGCACGCTGCCGCGGGATAATTTTGATGGCCCTCTCGAATAAGACCGGCAAGCTGGTGCTGACCACCGGCAATAAGAGCGAGATGGCGGTCGGCTACGCGACGCTCTACGGGGACATGGCCGGGGGCTTCGCGCCCCTGAAGGATGTGCCGAAGACGCTCGTCTATCGCCTCGCCACGTGGCGCAACCGCATCGCACCCGTCATACCCCAGCGAGTCTTCGATCGGCCGCCCTCGGCGGAGCTTGCGCCCGGCCAAAAGGACGAAGACAGCCTCCCGCCCTACGCGGTCCTCGACCCGATCCTCGAACGCTATATCGAGGACGATCAGACACCGGAGGAGATCGTCCGGGCCGGCTTCGATCCGGCGACGGTCGCCAAAGTGCTACGCATGGTGGATCGCAACGAATACAAGCGGCGTCAAGCGGCGCCCGGGGTGCGCATCAGCCAGCGGGCGTTCGGGCGCGATCGACGCTATCCCATTACTTCCGGTTACACCGAGATCGACGCTAGTCGCTGATGCGTATAGATTTGAGCTCGTTGATGCCCGGGTGGTTCGGGTAATTGAGCTCGAGGACGCGGATCGCATCCTTCGCCAGATCATCGAGCTTCAGAACGCGGTAAGCCTTCGCCATCAGGAACAGGGCCTCGGGCATGGCCGGGGCGCGCTGGTAGTTCTCGACCACGTAACGGGCGCGATTGGCCGCGGCGACATAGGCTCCGCGGCGCATATAGTAATGCGCGGTATTGATCTCGTGCTGCGCCAGCAGGTTGCGTAGATAGGTCATGCGCAACTGCGCATCCTTGACATAGCGGCTCTTCGGAAAGCGTTTAATAAGCTCCGAAAAATCTTCAAACGATTTCGATGCCGTGGCTTGATCGCGCTGCGAAGGATCGACGGGCAAATAGCGTTCCGTCAGTCCCTTGCCTGCATGAAAATTGGCCAGTCCCTTCAGATAGTACGCGTAATCCACATGGGAGTGGTCCGGGTAGAGCTTGATGAATCGGTCGCAGGCGGCGACGGCCGAGGCGGATTCGTCGTTTTTATAATAGGCGTAGGCAAGGTCGAGTTGGGCTTGCTGGGCGTGCACACCGAAAGGATGCCGGGCGAGCAACTTTTCGTAGTACTCGACGGCCTTGGTGTAGTACTCGGACTCCAACGACTCTTTTCCCTCGGCGTATAATTTCTCGGCGGACCAATCGGCCGTCTCGTCTTCTTTATCGTCGCCGAAGATGGCGCAACCGGCGAGCGCCGCGAGGATGAGCAGGAGATACAAGATGCGCATAGGGGTCAATGCAAGCTTTTGGGCATATTATTCATTCTATTGGTATTCAAATCCCAGGGCGAGTTTTAGGGAGCTTCCTTAGTGATCCAGTGGGCGGATGGGAAACAATGAACTCATGAACGGGGAGCGCCTTACCTCGGTGATCCCGGGCGAATTCACCGGCATGCGCGTCGATCAAGCCGCGAGCCGCCTGTTCGCCGATTATTCGAGAACCATGCTCAAAGGTTGGATCCTCGATGGCAAGCTGCTGGTGAACCACCGGCGCGTGAAACCGCGGGAAATCCTCCGCGGAGGGGAAGCGGTGGAGCTCTGGCCGAGTGCCGAACCGCGCGTCGAGTCGCAACCGCAGCCGATCACGCTCACGATAGTCCATGAAGACGACGACCTCATCGTTATCGACAAACCCCCAGGGCTGGTCGTACATCCTGGGGCCGGGAATCGTGCAGGCACCTTGCTCAATGCGCTGCTGCATTTCGATCCAGGGCTGGCGCTTATACCGCGTGCCGGTATCGTGCATCGGCTCGACAAAGAGACCTCCGGTTTGCTCGTGATCGCGCGTTCGTCGCGCGCGCACACTTACTTGGTAAAAGAGCTTAAAGCACGCCGGATCACCCGCGAATACGATGCGGTCGTTCGGGGTGCGTTGATCGCCGGTAGCACGGTGTCCGCCCCCGTGGGCCGGCATCCCGTTCAGCGCACGCGCATGGCGGTCGTCGCGGGAGGGCGGGAAGCCGTGACCCACTATCGCGTGGTGCGGCCCTTTCGCGCGCATACGCACCTGCGGCTCCGGCTCGAGACCGGCAGGACCCATCAGATCCGCGTGCACATGGCGCATCTGCGCATGCCCATCGTGGGGGATCCCGTCTACGGCGGCCGGTTTATGCTGCCTCCGGGTGCTACTCCCGAGCTGGCCCGCACGCTCCAAGAATTCAGGCGCCAGGCCCTGCACGCATCGCGACTGCGGCTGCTGCACCCCGCGACCGGCCGCGAGATGGACTGGCAATCGCCTCTCCCCCCGGATATGACCCTGCTCTTGGAGGTTTTAGGGGAGGATGCGCGGGGATTCCGATCCGGAATGCGTCTCCCCTGATGCCAAAGACGGCGACGCTCCGCCCGAGTCTCATAACGCCCGATTGGCCGGCCCCGCGTTGGGTACGCGCCTGCTCGACCACGCGCATGGGCGGCATGAGCCTGGCGCCCTATGATTCGTTCAACCTCGCCGAGCACACGGGGGATGATCCTATGGCGGTACGCGCCAACCGCAATGCCCTTTATGCGGCTTTGCGTATCGGGGTTCCGCCGCGTTGGCTGGAACAGCAGCATGGCGCCCGGGTGATGGACCCCGCCGATGCGGATGCCGGCCCGCAAGCCGACGGCGCCTGTACCTCGGCAGCGGGTATCGGGTGCGCCGTGCTCACGGCCGATTGCCTGCCGGTATTGCTTTGCGATCGTGACGGTACGCGCGTGGCGGCGCTGCATTGCGGTTGGCGTGGGATTGCGCGCGGGATTATCGAAGCCGGCATCGCAGCCATGCAACGGCCTCCGTCGCGCCTCCTCGCTTGGCTCGGCCCCGCGATCGGTCCCACGGTCTACGAAGTCGGTGAGGAGATACGCGAGGCGTTTACCGCTTTGACCGGGCCTCTCGCGGCGTCTTTCCAACCGGCAAGCGCCGGCCGTTGGACTCTGGATCTGACAGGCGCCGTGCGTATGCTCCTCGAACAACACGGCGCAAGCTGCGTTTATGGTGGTGAGCATTGCACCTACGCCGAGGCGGATCGCTTCTTCTCGCACCGCCGCGACGGCGTCACCGGCCGCATGGCCACCTGCATCTGGCTGGAATAGGCCACATACTCGGAAATCGGAGTCTCCTGAGCACGAAGGAACGCCGGAGGTTATTCCGGCGTGCCCTTGGATGCAAAATCTAACAATAAAATTGCTTGACCCGGAACACATTTACTCACTCGCGCGAGACGCCAAAATGCCCGGAAACATAGCGCGTCAGGCCGATGAAGGGCCCGAAAAGTCCCCGATTCTAGGCCAAGGGTCCACGTCCTTGACAACCCTCTACTCCACCAGTACGTTTCTGTTTGACGAAAAAGGGCGTTTATTCTTGCTATACACCTTGCGCTGCGCCCAATCGCACGATGCTATCTCCCCGTTCGTGCACCAGCACTTTCATCCCCATCTCCTGCCACTGTCCAGGCTTTTGGCACAGG
Organism: Gammaproteobacteria bacterium; assembly: GCA_050740455.1. Taxonomy (GTDB): domain Bacteria; phylum Pseudomonadota; class Gammaproteobacteria; order JACCXJ01; family JACCXJ01; genus USCg-Taylor. The sequence goes on from JBOIDF010000029.1 coordinate 9,245, forward strand.
GAGCGGCCTTATTGCTTTCGCCAAAGTGCGTCGAGGAAAGCCCTTGCGACAGCGCCGGGACTTTGGCCATCTTGGTCCACGGCGAGATTCATACGTTGCATCGTGTGGCCGTCGATCTTTCCGGCCAGTCTCCGCAGCGCATCGATCGCCTCAGGATGCCGGCGCTGCAGACGTGCGCTGGCAAGGATGACAGCGTCGTAGGGTGGAATAGCACGGCGGTCGTCTTCCATGATGAGAAGATCCAGAGCAGCGATGCGGCCATCGGTGGAGAAGGCGCTGATGACGTCCACGTTCCCCTGCGCGGCGGCTTGGTACATGAGCGAGGAGTCCATGCTCCTCTTCGTCGCAAACTCAAGCCCATACGTCTCACGGACCGCGCGCCATTCCGCGCGCCCGAAGAACTCGTAGTCGCCCCCGATGGACAGTGTTGGGGCATGGAGGACGAGATCGCTGATTCGTCGAATTCTCAGCTGCTCGGCCCTCTCGCGCCGCATGGCAAGGACGTAGGCGTTCTCGAAGCCGAGGGCGCTCACGACCACAATCCCGTGGCTATCGCGCAGGAACTGCTGGACCTCAGCCAGGAGGTCCGACCGGTTCGTCGGGACCGCCTCGCGATGCATAACTGTGGCCCAAATCGTCCCGGAGTAATCAACGTAGACATCGATCTCGCCCGAGCGAAGAGCATCAAACGCGACCGTCGAGCCTAAGGACTGCATCACCTCCGTGGGGATCCCGGTTTCGTGCGTCATCTGCCCGGCGAGCATCTCGCTCAGGATGTACTGCTCGGTGAACGTCTTCGCCCCGACGACTATGCGCTCGTCGTTGGCCTGCAGAAGCTCGCGCCCCAGCGTGACGCCGGTGTAGAGGTAGAGCAGCGCAAGCGCACTGAGAGCTACGCCAAGGAACCCGCGATGGCGACGCTCCCACCCAACGGCGACAAGACGGACCAGGCCGTCGAGCGTCAGCGCCAGGACCGCAGCAGCGATGCAACCGACCACGACCGCGTTATGGTTGCGGGTTTGCAAGCCGCTGAAGATGTAGTTCCCCAGGCTCGTGGCCCCGACCGGCGTCGAAAGCGTTGCGATCCCCACCGTCCATATGGTCGCGGTTCGGATCCCGGCGATGATGACCGGCATCGCAAGGGGGAGCTCCACGCGGGCGAGTCGCTGCCGAGACGTCATACCGACCCCTTGAGCCGCTTCGATAAGAGCAGGGTCAACGCTCGCCAGCCCCGTCACGGTGTTCCTCAAGATCGGCAGCACACTATAGAGCACGAGGCCGATGAAGGCCGGCAGGTAGCCGATGCTCGGGAGATTCGCCGCGGCCAGGAGAGGCACCATGACCGCGAGCAGCGCCAGGCTGGGGATGGTCTGAATCACGCTGGCGAAACCCAGGACGGGCTGCTCGAGCCAACGCATTCGCGCCACCAGGACCCCGAGCGGCACACTGATCGCAATGCCCAGAAGCAAGGCGACGAGCGCGAGCTGGAGATGGGCGGTGAGATAGCCCGGCAAGAGGGCTAGCTGCGCGCTCACCGTGCTGCTCCGACCACGAGCGCGTCAAAGGCGCGTGCTTGCCGGCGCGGCGTGTCCAGAAGGCGGTCGATATACGCGTCAGCGGGCGAGGTGAGGAGCTCCCGCGGTGCTCCCACCTGGACTAGGCTGCCGTCCTTCATCACTGCGATGCGATCGGCGAGAAGAAGGGCCTCGACCATGTCGTGGGTCACGAAGATTGCCGTCAAGCCGAGTCGCTTGCGGATCTCCAGGAACGACTGCTGCAATCGATCCCGCGTCAGGGGGTCCAGCGCGCCAAAGGGCTCATCGAGCAACATGAGCTGGGGCTCAGCCGAAAGCGCCCTCGCGACGCCAACTCGCTGCTGTTGCCCACCTGACAGCTCCGCGGGGCGTCGGCGGCGCAAGGATGGCTCAAGCTCGACAAGATCGAGCACTTTGCCAACGCGAGCGCGGATCTGTTCCTCATCGCAGCCGAGCAGCGAGAGAGGCACGGCCACGTTTTCCTCAACCGTCATGTGAGGGAAAAGCCCGACCTTTTGGAAGACGTAACCAATCCGGCGGCGCAAGACATGTCCGGTGAGGTTGCTCACGTCTTGTCCCTCGATAAGCACCGTTCCCGATGTGGGCTCGATCAGGCGGTTGATCATCTTGAGCGTGGTGGTCTTGCCGGAGCCCGAACCACCCACGAGGACGAGCAACTCTCCGGCGGAAACTACGAAGGATACCTCCCTCACGGCGGGTGCGTTGCCGAAGCGCTTCGTGAGCCGCCGGACTTCAATCATCAGCCCGACGCTTGGCTCTTGTCCGCAGGCATGCCGATTTGGAGCACCGCGACGAGTCCATGGCCGCAGCCCCGGCCTTCCTGCAACTGGTGCTGCATACGGCACAGGACGTATGCAAGCTGGGGTTCGATGATATTCGCGCGAACATCGCCCACATCGATCCAGGCCACGCTGTCGATGATGCGGTCCAACGTCATCAGCGCCATCTGCAGCGGGGCCGGATACGCGCGCCAACCCTCCATCTCCACGAGATTGACCCGCGTGCCCCGGAGCCGCTTGAGAGTGAAGTCGATCAAGACGTTCCAGCACCTCGCCACCTTGGTGAAGAACTGATTGAGCTCGTCCGCCCCATCGACCGGGCGATAGGACACCCGCATACGTTCGAGCTTCGTGCGAACGTGCTGCTCGTAGAGCTGGTTGACGAGACTACGGAGCGGTGGAAGGCAAGTGCCATACTCGCCCGTATCCACATGCCGGCCGACGAAGATGGAACGGTCGAGAAGCTCCAACGCGCGGATAGGGACGCTGTGCTCCTTTTGGAGATCGGCACAGAGCGCGCGAATCTCATCTCCGCTCCAGAAGCGCATGGGAAAACGTTCAATCCTTCCATTGTGGCGCTCGGGCGCCGGGTAGAGATAGCTCATCGAGTAGAGGCGCACCTTCTCCGCTTCCGTTTGTGCACTCCAGTAACCCGGCCACTCGGGGGAGTACCGGCCCACCAGATCCAGAACGATGAGGGCCCCGGGCTCGGCGTGATGAAGGATTCCTCCGAGACAACGCCGGAGCGCTTGACGTTCCAGATGCGACAATGCGCCGTAGGAAGAGAAATAGATGTCGAAGGGCTTCTCTGACAGGGCCGCGCCCAGTCCTTCCCGCAGGTCGCCTTGGCTAAAGCGAACATTGGAGGCGCCGTGGTAATTCTCCTGTCCTTGAATAACCATCGCCTCATTTAAGTCGATCCCGAGGTAGAGATCGACGCGTTCTGGGGGCAGCACGTAGCGATGCTCTCCCTGGAGATCGAGGTTGCCCTGATCGATTCGAGTGAGAAGCTCGTAGCCCTGGCCGGTACCGCAGCCGAGATCCAGAATTCGCACTCCGCGACCTTCCGCTTGGCATGCCTGCGTTCTCGCTCTGACCAGTGGACGAAGTGCCACGCGCGTCAACTCGTCTTCCCAATAGGCCCGCACGTTGTCGTACTTGCCAAAGAGTCCTCCCACGTTTTTACCGTAGAAGCCGCGCGCGACCGACTGCACGTAGGTCCGCTCTCCCACGTTAAGTTCGGTACTCGACACCCTGGTTGTCCACCTTGCTTACTATGCGGCAGATACGGCCGTGTCGAGCCATCTGCCGACGGTTCGCCGGAGCGGCTCTCCCGGAAACATCTCCTCGAAGATCCGCCGATAGAGGAATGCCTCCTTGGTCGTGGGTGTATCGGCGGAAAATCGTTCCGCCGCACGGCCAAAGTCGGCGTCCGTCACGGCGTGCCCGGCATGCTCCTTCAGGACCTGTTCCGAGCCACAGCCTTCGGCGAATTCTTGTTTGGCCCGCCAAATGATCTCCGAAGGGAGCAGATTCTCAACGGCCCGTCGCAGAAGCCACTTTTCCGGTCGGTCGGGACGATGGAGCTTCTCTATGGGATCCAGGGCCATCGCCCAGGCGAGGAAGCCAACGTCGAGAAAGGGCACCCGGCCTTCCAGCCCATGCGCCATCGTCATGCGGTCGACCCGCTGAAGGTTCATGTTGTGCAGGCCCAAGAGCAACCGCACGCACTCGCGATGCAGGGCGGCAGGTTCGTCAATTCCCTGGAAGTAACGATAACCCGCGAAGGCTTCGTCAGAGCCCTCTCCCGTGAGCACGACCTTGACGTGCTCCGACGTGAGCTTGGACACGAAATAGCAGGGCACAGCGCTCCGAATCAGGGCCGCATCGTAGGACTCAAGATGCGAGATGACGGTTCGCAGAACGTCAACAGCCTCCTCTACCGAGTACACGTACTCATGGTGCCGCGTTCCAAGATGGTCCGCTACGCGACGCGCAGCGAGGAGATCCGGCGAGCCGTCAAGCCCGACCGCAAAGCTATGAAGCTCCGGAATCTGGCGGCGCACGAGCGCTGCGATGACGCTCGAGTCGAGCCCGCCGGAGAGGAACACGCCGAGCGGCACATCGCTCATCAGCCGCTTCGTCACGGCAGCGTCCAAGTTCGCGGCAAGGATCCGTGGCTCCAGTGGCTCCGGGTCGTGGCGTGGCTCGATCCATGGGGGGAAGAACCAACGCTGCACGACTCCTTGCTCAGTCATGAGAGAACCGGGCGGGAGCTCCGTGATGTCCATGCACGTGGTGGGCAGGGACTTCAGCTCCGAGGCGAACCACACCCCGGCGCCTTCGTCACGCCCGATGTACAGGGGCTTGATCCCAAGCGGGTCCCGTGCGGCCAAAAAGCGCTCGCCGTCGGTCACGACAAAGGCAAACATGCCGTCGAGGTCCTGGACACACGAAGGCCCCTTCTCATCATAGAGGTGAAGGATCACCTCCGAGTCGCTCCGAGTGCGGAAACGGTGACGCCCCTCCAGGCCAGCACGCAGCTCGCGGTGGTTGTAGATTTCGCCGTTGCAAACCAGGGCCACTCGACCATCATCGCTCAGAAGCGGTTGCTTCCCGCCGCCAATATCAATGATTGAAAGCCGTCGGTGAGCCAAAACTACGCCTCTGGACGCGTACTGCCCCGAATCGTCGGGGCCGCGGTAGCGCAGCCGCTCCGCCATCTGGCTGACTAGCTCCGCTTGAGCCTGCGCATTGGGGCCGATGTACGCGGTGAAGCCGCACATCTACCTCATCTGCCCCTTCAGAGTGCCTTCATCCTCGGAAGCCAGTTGGGAACTCATTGGAACTTCAATCATGTCGGCCAGTGTACCCGAAGACCGTTGCTCTGACACGCGTTGCGCCGATCATCGTGATCGTATCGACGAAGGGCGTGCTTTGGGTGCTTAAGCGTTCGAAGCGGGCCTCCTCGGGGAGTTCGTTGGGGCAAGGCGGTTACGGCAAGAGTGGAAGCGCAGCACCTGTGCCCGACAGCGATCACACGGCACGAGTTGCCCGCCAAGCTCTGCCGGTGCGGCAGAGCTTGGCGGGCATCACGCGGTGTTGCTGGGGGGCAGAGCATTTTAAAAACGTTCGCTTCGTCGAACCGCGCCACCAAGGGCGTTAGTATTAGTATATCAGAGCCGGTCCTTGTACTTGGACATCAAGTCCGCCACGGTATACGTCGCCCCCCCGCCGTCCGAGCACCGACGACGGTAATTTAGCTCTTCGCCAATGTCGGTCAGTGGGATCCTCCGTGATCGAAATGCTGGTGTAGAGCGTCGGCCTCGATTAAGAACACCCCGTCCTCGCCGCGCGCGAGCTCGAGCCAAACAAAGGGGAGGCGCGGATAACGCTGCTCGAGGGCGCCAGCGCTCTCGCCGACTTCGACGACAAGCACGCCGTTGTCCGTCAGGTGATGCGACGCATCGTCCAGGATACGGCTGACGACACTGAGGCCGTCGGGGCCGCCATCGAGGCCGAGGGCGGGCTCATGGCGGTGCTCGGCGCTGAGCGTCGCCATATGCCGCGCCGGAACATAAGGCGGGTTGCTCACGATAAGCTCGTAGCGCTCCGCATCGAGCGCGGCGAATACGTCGGATCGCAGTACCCGCACCCGGTCTTGAACTTGATGGCGCATGACGTTGCGGTGTGCCACCTCCAAGGCCCGCGGGCAAAGATCGACGGCATCGACCCGCGCCTCGGGGAATGCCAGCGCACAAGCGATGGCGATGCAGCCGCTCCCGGTGCCGATATCGAGGATGCGATGGACCTCGCCCACCCAAGGCGAGAAACCGGATTCGCTGAGCTCCGCGATCGGCGATCGCGGGACCAAGACCTGTTCGTTCACATAAAACGGCAAGCCCGCGAACCAGGCCTCTCCGAGTAGATACGCGGCGGGTTTGCGCGTCTGCACGCGTTGCCGCAGGAGCCCCACCACACGGGACCTTTCTTCCTCGGTCAGCCGGCGGTCGAGCGTTGCCTCGGGGGTATCGAAGGGCAGACCGAGCGCATGGAAGACCAGCAGCACCGCTTCCTCGCGCGCGTTCGTCGTCCCGTGGGCGAAACACAACCCGGCGCCAAGAAAGCGCGCTTCGGCCCAGTACACCAACTGGCGTGCGGTGTGCGCCTCGGCGAGATTGGGGGCGCGCTCGCGCACCGCATGCGCGTGATTCACGCGGCCTCGCCGCTGATCACCAAAAACATCTCGTTGAGCCGATGGACGAAACCGGCCGGATCATCGAGCCGTCCGCCCTCGCTCAGGAGGGCTTGGTCGAAGAGGATGCGCGCCCAATCCTCGAATCGAGAGCCCTCTTGTTCGCGCTGCAGGCGGCGCACGATGGGGTGTTGGGGATTGATCTCCAGGATGGGTGGGGTCGCCGGCAGGTCCTGGCCCGCGGCCTTGAGCAGGCGTTCCAGATGGGCGCCAAGCTCGTGCTCGTCGGCGACCAGACAGGCCGGTGAGATCGTCAAGCGGTGAGTCACCCGCACCTCCTTGACCCGTTCGGCCAGACTCTTACGGATTCGCTCGACGAGATCCTTGTACTCGCCAGCCTCGGTTTCCGCCGCTGCCTTGTCTTCCCTATCCTCCAGCGCCCCGAGATCGAGCGCCCCCTTGCTGACCGATTTCAAAGGTTTCCCGCTGTACTCGGTTAAATGGGTCACGGCCCAGTCGTCCACGGGGTCCGACAACAACAAGACCTCGATGCCTTTCTTACGGAACACCTCGATATGCGGGCTATTCTTGGCGGTGGCAAAACCGTCGGCGACGACATAGTAGATCGAGGATTGCCCCTCCTTCATGCGGGTCACGTAGTCATCGAGCGAGACCTCTTGCTCCTCGCTGTCGGTATGTGTGCTCGAAAAGCGGACGAGCCTCGCTAGCCGATCCCGGTTCGAGGCGTCCTCGATCAAGCCTTCCTTGAGGACCCGGCCGAAGGTTTTCCAGAAGGCCCCGTATTCGCCCTTGGGCACCAGCTCTTCCAAGAGCCCCAAGACCTTTTTTACGGCGCCCGCGCGCATCCCGTCGATGATCTTATTGTCTTGCAGGATCTCCCGCGAAATGTTGAGCGGCAGGTCATTGGAATCGACCACACCGCGCACGAAGCGCAGGTAGCGCGGCATCAATTGCGTGGCGTCATCCATAATAAACACCCGGCGCACGAATAGTTTCACCCCGCGCCGGCGTTCGGGATCCCAGAGATCGAAGGGTGCGTGCTGCGGGAGGAAGAGCAGCAGCGTGTATTCGAGCTTGCCCTCGACCTTGCTGTGGATGCGGGCGAGCGGGGCCTCGTGGTCATGCGCCACGTGTTTATAAAACTCGTTGTATTCTTCGTCGGTGATCTCGCTCTTCGGCCGCGACCAGAGGGCGGTCGCCGCGTTCACCCGTTCGTAGCCGCTCGCGTCCTTGCCTTCCTTGGGCATGAGGATCGGTAAGGTGATGTGGTCCGAATACTTGCCGATGATGCTGCGCAGGCGGTAGCCGTTCAGGAATTCCTCCTCGCCTGCGCGCAGCTTCAAAACCACCTCGGTGCCGCGCTGTTTTCGCGGCACCGTATGCACGCTGTACTCGCCCTTGCCGTCGGATTGCCAACGCACGCCCTCCGCGGCGCCCAAGCCGGCGCGCCGGGTCGTGACAGTCACTTCCTCCGCGACAATGAACGAGGAATAAAACCCGACGCCGAATTGGCCGATGAGCTGTGAGTCTTTCTGCCGGTCGCCGGTCAGGGCCTTGAAAAATTCCTGGGTGCCCGATTTGGCGATGGTCCCGAGGTTTTCGATCACCTCTTGGCGTGACATCCCGATGCCGTTGTCACGCACCGTGATCGTCTTGAGGTTCTCGCTATGCTCCACTTCGATTTTGATCTCGGTGTCGCTTTCGAATAAAGCCGCGTTGCCGAGCGCCTCGAAACGCAGCCTCTCGGCCGCATCCGACGCATTGGAGATGAGCTCGCGGAGAAATATCTCTTTGTTGCTATAGAGCGAGTGGATCATCAGGTCCAGCAATTGGCGGACCTCGGCCTGGAAACCTCGGGTTTCCGTCTGGGTGTCATGACTCATGGGTTTGAGATCTCCGGATAAACGATGTGCCGTCATCGCTAGCAAGCGTAACGGGTTTCTAAGTGTATCGACTACGCTCGTTGCGTTGCAACGCGCACGGCATATCCGCTACACTGACCCGCATGGCGGGGAGCGCGGATCGCGGCGGCGAACATACGCCCATGATGCGGCAGTACCTGGGCATCAAGGACGAATTCCCGGAGATGCTTTTGTTCTACCGCATGGGCGATTTCTACGAGCTATTTTATGACGACGCCGAGAAAGCCGCGGGCTTACTGGACATTGTCCTGACCACGCGCGGGAACTCGGCCGGGGCGCCTATCCCGATGGCGGGCGTGCCCGTGCATGCGGTGGATTCGTACTTGGCCAAGCTCGTGCGTCTGAGATACTCGGTCGCGATTTGCGAACAAGTGGGCGAGCAGTCGGGCAAGGCGCCGATGGAAAGGCGCGTCACGCGTATCGTAACCCCGGGAACCCCGACCGAGGAGGCATTGCTCGAAGAACGCCGCGACAACCTGCTGGCGGCGGTGCACGCGCAAGAGGAACGCATCGGCCTTGCCACGTTGGACCTCGCGAGTGGCAGGTTCAGCGTCCTCGAAATCACGGGGTGCGAGGCGCTTGGCGGCGAGATCGAGCGGCTGCAGCCCGCCGAGTTGCTCTTAAGCGAAGCGTCCAATCTGGTGGCGCAGATGGCCGGAGTCCCCGGGGCCGTGGAAACCGTGCCCGGGACAAGCTGCAGCGGCTGGAACGGCGGCGACGGTTGGAGACGCCTCAACCGTCCGCGCCACAGATGCAGTTATTCGATGAGGTCGCGGAACCGCCAGCCCTCACGGTGCTGCGCGCCTTGGAGCCCGATAGTTTAAGCCCGCGGCGAGCCTTGGAAGAGATTTACCGCTTGCGCGCGCTGGTGGAATAGCCTCGCGGATGGGCAATGCTTATCGCACCGGTTATAATAACAAGAGACCTTTGGAGAATAGCAAGCAATGACGTTCGTCGTTACCGAACCCTGTATAAAGTGCAAGTACACGGACTGCGTGGAGGTGTGCCCTGTCGATTGCTTCCATGAAGGCCCCAACATGCTGGTCATCGACCCCGATGAGTGTATCGATTGCACGCTCTGTGAACCGGAGTGCCCGGTGGATGCAATCCTCTCCGAAGATGATTTGCCTGAACAACAAAGGCATTACCTCGACCTCAACACGGAGTTGGCGAAG
>JBOIDF010000029.1:18992-40277 GCA_050740455.1 Gammaproteobacteria bacterium
GGCGGCTCGAGGCGAATCGCAGATGGTTGGTTGCCGTCGTCTGTGGTGTATTTTGTCTTCCAGCGCAAGGTTTGTACGCAGCAGAGATCTATAAATGGGTCGATGACCATGGAACCGCACATTACGGGGAGCGGCCGCAAAATAAAGGCGCCGTGAAGCTTACCGTAACCGCGAGGCCGTCCGTCGGCATACGCGATCGAGAAAGGTTCAAGCGCCAAGAACGGCTGTTAAAGGTCTTCGAGGAAGAGCGTCAGGAGAAGGCCGCTGCGGCGCAAGAGAAACGCCTGGAGAAAGAGAAACGCAGTCAAAATTGCGTGCTCGCCCGTAGACAGCTATTCAACTACCAACGCGCATCGATGCTTTATAAAAAGGATAAACTAGGAAATCGCGTGGTGCTTGAGCACAACGAGCGCCTCGAGGCCGAACGAGGCGCGCGCGAAGCAGTGGAACACTGGTGTGATTGATCGCCGCGCGGACCCACCGATCATGGCGCGACAGTTCCTATCCAACTATGCACACAATGGCGCAATCACTCCCGCATAAACCGCTGCTTGGCCGTTACCAGTTGCAGCGAGAGCTTGGCCGCGGAACGATGGGCGTGGTTTACCTGGGTCTGGATCGGACAGCCAATCGCTACGTCGCGGTTAAGACCATTTGTTTAGCGGAGATCTTGGAAGAAGCGCAGCTCGATGAGATAAAATCGCGCCTATTCCAGGAGGCCGAGACCATCGGTCGTCTACATCACCCGAACATTGTGGCGGTATATGAAGCGGGGGATGAGCACGATTTAGCGTATATCGGGATGGAGTACCTCGAGGGAACCACGCTTGCACCCTACGTCAAAAAGAATGATTTGCTGCCGGTAAGGAAAACGCTATTTTTAGTCGCCACCCTGGCGCGAGCCCTCGATTATGCGCATCGCCAGCAAGTCGCTCACCGGGATATTAAGCCCGGCAACGTGATGTATGCGGCGTCGAAGAATACGGTCAAGATCACCGATTTCGGCATCGCGAGGATCATCGACGCACACGGCGGAACGGCGGGACTGGCTGGCGGCACACCTTTTTACATGTCCCCCGAACAGGTCCTCCAGGAACCGGTCGATGGCCGCTCCGACCTCTTCTCCTTAGGGGTGATGCTCTACCAACTTACCACCGGTTCCCTGCCGTTTACTGCGGGAACGATGGATGCCCTGGTGCAAAAGATCGTGCGCGACGCGCCGATCAGTCTCTTCGACGTTTGTCCGAACTTGGCCCGCACTGCACCGTATCTAGGGCGAATCATCGACAAGGCGTTAAAAAAAACGCCCTCCGAAAGGTACCAACGCGGTGCAGAGATGGCACGTGACCTGCTAATCGGCATCAACCAGATCCGCTTATAAGCGAGGCGTCATGTTTCAAGCCGGGGCTCTTGAAATCATAAATCGTTCGGACAGAGGCCGCAGACGCCCGAATAACGAGGATAGTACCGCGAGCGACGCGCGTCTGGGTTTAGCGGTGGTGGCGGATGGCATGGGGGGATATCGATCCGGGGAGGTGGCGAGCGCCATCGCGGTCTCTTCGGTGATGGGCAATCTGCGTAACGCATTAACTTCGGCGCGGCTTTCGGGGCGACGCCACGCCGCGTCGAAACAATCGTCCATCGTTAACCAAGCGATCACGCACGCCAATTCGATGATCTACCGAACCGGACAAACCGAAGCACAATGCCAAGGCATGGGAACCACGGTGGTCGCCTGTTTATTTCAGGGAAACAACGTTACCGTCGGGCATGTCGGTGATTCCAGGCTTTATCGTCTTCGGGGCGGTTCGTTCGAGCAGATTACCACGGACCATTCGGTCGTCCAGGAACTGATCGATCAGGCGGGCATGACGCCGGAGCAGGCCGCGGCGGCGGCTCCGAAAAACCTGGTTACCCGAGCGCTCGGAATCGACGAGGCTGTCCAGGTCGATATCCACGAGGAAAGCTTAAATCCCGGGGACATCTACGTTTTGTGTACCGACGGCCTGCACGATATGGTCAATAATGAAGAAATGCACTTAACCCTGCGCGAATATGATGCTAATCTTGTAGGCGCGGGGGACCGATTAATCGCTCTAGCCAATGAGCGCGGGGGTCATGATAATATTTCTCTCGTCATCGCTAGGCTGCGTGCGTATCGCAGAGCTATTTTTGTTTGGCCCCGTAAATTACAACGATGGGTTAGTTAATCGTATTGAGCGTCCTTATGTCAAAACTCGTCCTTAGTCTAAACGGCGTAATACAAGGAGACTATCCGCTTACCAAAGAACGCATGACGATTGGCCGCAAAGCGGACAACGATATTGCGGTCGACAATCTTGCGGTTAGCGGTAAACATGCCCTGGTCATCACAATCTTGGACGACTCGTTTCTTGAAGATCTCGGGAGCACGAACGGGACATTCGTCAACGGCAAGGTCATAAAGAAACACGCACTACGGAACGGCGATGTCATTAGCATCGGGAAACACGAGATCCGCTATGTCAACGAGCACGCCACCGCCGATGACGACGAGTTCGAAAAAACCATTATTATGCGCCCCGGAACGGCCGCAGCGGCCGCGGCGCTCGCGAAGGCCATCGGCCGTACGTCAATTGCGCCAAGCTTTGGTGCGGCGGCCTCGCCGAGCTTGCAGCCCACAAGCTCGCCACTGGGGCGGCTGAACATAGTAAACGGGCCCGTTGCCGGCAAGCAACTCGAGCTGATCAAGGCCTCGATTACCTTGGGTAAGCCCGGCGTGCAGGTTGCCGTGATATCACGGCGGCCACAAGGCTATTTCATTACGCATATCGAGGGCGGGACCGCGGAACAACCGATCTATCCGGTTATCAACGGGCAACCGATCGGGGCGCGGAGTCATCAGCTCAAGGATCGTGATATCATTGAATTGGCGGGCATAAAAATGGAGTTTCTCGCGGTTTAAGCCACCCACTCGAGCCATCGGATGCTCGATTGGGCAAGCGGCCGAGTTACCGCTGCCGGTCTCTTAAGCACTCCAGATACCGCCGCTCATCGGGAAGAGCGCGCGTGCGTTGCGCTTGCCATAAGGCCTCGACCAGGCAATCCATCATTTCGTGTTGGGCATCGTGATAGTTGGGGTAACGCCTTCGCAGATGCGTATAGATACGCGCAATGCCGGCAGGCCGATCCGCCAGCAACTGCTCCTCAATCGCCACGTGCATAGCCATATGCAGGAAAGGATTGGTCTCGCCGCTCTCGGGGGTATAGCGCCTCGATAGAGCCTGCTCTCGATCCCGTAGTAATGCGTGGTATTCGGGGTGAGCGAGGATCACCTTTAAAATCAGGGCCTCGATCGGCTGTAGGGCATCGCCCGCCGGGTGTCTACTCCATACATCTATAAAATACTTCCTTGCCGACGGTTGATCTTGTACCAGCACGCTAAACGCAACCCATCTCCGTCTTATCTTTCCACTCGCAGAGATCACGGATGATACATTCGCCGCAGCGCGGTTTTCGCGCCTGACAGACGTAGCGCCCATGCAAGATTAACCAGTGATGCGCGTCTTGCCTGAAGCGCTTCGGTACCGCGGCCATGAGCGCCCGTTCCACTACGGCGGGAGTTTTACCCGGGGCGAGCCCGGTGCGGTTCGCGACCCTAAAAATATGCGTATCTACCGCGATCGTGGGTTCTCCAAAGGCAGTATTCAAAATTACGTTGGCCGTCTTGCGCCCGACGCCGGGCAATTGTTCTAATGCCCCCCGGTCATGGGGTACCTGTCCGCTGTGCTTATCGCAAAGAATCCCGCACGTATGGATGATATTTTTAGCCTTAGCATTATAAAGCCCAATGGTTTTGATGTACGATTTCAGGCCTTCCTCCCCGAGACCTAGGATGGCCGCGGGTTTATTCGCGACCTGGAACAGTCGCCGCGTCACTTTGTTGACGCTAACATCGGTCGCCTGAGCCGAAAGGATCACCGCCACCAGCAACTCGAATGGCGTTCGATACTCAAGCTCGGTGGCCGGATGAGGTCTCTGTGCTTGGAGGCGATCGAAAACCTGGGCACGTTGGTAGCGGTTCAATGAGGGACCAGTCCCTAATGCTACGAATATGACAGTCGTAAAGCACATCATGCCCGCAAAACCTTTGATGTTAAAGAAGGGCGAAGATCGGCGCCTGCGCGCAGGTCATCTCTGGGTCTACAGCAATGAGGTGGATACGCATACGACGCCTTTGCACGCGCTTAGCCCCGGCGACAGCGTCACGGTGCTCACCAGCAGCGGTAAAGCCATGGGGACGGGATACGTGAATCCGCATTCGCTCATCTGCGCGCGCCTTTGGGATCGCGACCGCCCTTGGTCGGCGGCGCTGTGCAGAGAGCGCCTGAAACGCGCGCTGGCCTTGCGCGAGCGCCTGTTCGACGAACCCTATTATCGCCTCGTGTACGCGGACACGGACGGTCTTCCTGGGCTCGTGGTCGATCGCTACGGTGATCTCCTGGTGGCGCAATTCAACACGGCCGGAATGGAAAGGCGTCTCAGTGATGTCATCGATTCGCTGCGGGAGGTCCTCGATCCGAAGGCGATCCTGTTGCGCAATGATTCCCCGAGCCGCCTCCTCGAAGGTCTCGACTTGTACGTTGAAGCGGCGTTTGGTCCGGTGCCCGAGGAGATTTGCCTCACGGAGCATGGCGTCCGGTTCTATGTTCCCGTGCTTAGCGCACAGAAAACCGGTTGGTATTACGATCAGCGCGCTAACCGCGCGCGGATGCTGCGCTATATCAAAGGCGTGCGCGTCCTAGATGTGTTTAGCTACCTAGGGGCATGGGGCGTCCAGGCGGCGTCCGCCGGAGCCCTTTCCGTGCAATCCATCGAGTCTTCAGTCGATGCGCTGCACTATATCGAACGCAATGCGCGGGAAAATGACGTGCGGGTTGCGGCTGTGCATGGCGAAGCCTTCGCGACGCTCAAGGCCTTGCAAGCCGCCGCGGAATGCTACGATGTGGTGATTTTGGATCCGCCGGCATTTATCAAAAAGAGAAAAGATTTTGCCGAAGGGCTTTTGGCTTACCGGCGCCTCAACCAGTCGGCGCTCGGGCTCGTTCGGCACGGCGGGATCTTGATGACCGCCTCCTGCTCCTATCACCTCACCTACGAGGGCTTCGTGGATGTGTTGCGCCGCGCGTCGCTACGCGCCGGGCGGGAGATACAACTGTTGGAGCAAGGGCACCAATCGCCGGATCATCCCATTCACCCCGCAATCCCCGAGACCAATTATCTCAAGGCGGCGATTTGCAGGGTGCTCTGACACCGTCTGGGTTCGAGCCGAAGCAGAGCACACGACTTGGTTATGCTTGCATTAACGCGCGATTGGTGGTGGGGTCATCTTAGCAGTGACTGACTTGACAACGCCGCGCCACGGCTTCCATGATCTCGCCGGAAAGATCAATGCCCTGCTACCGCAGATGCAGTGCCGTCGATGCGGGTATGCGGGATGTCTCCCTTATGCCGAGGCCATTGCCCGCGGCGAGGCCGGTATCAATCAATGCCCACCGGGCGGTAGCCACACGATCGAACGGCTCGCCGGCTTGCTAGGGCGCCGACCCATTCCCCTCGATCCTCGCTACGGCGCCGAGCAACCGTCCCGTACTGCCCGTGTCATCGAGGAGCTTTGTATCGGCTGTACGAAGTGTATACAAGCGTGCCCGGTGGATGCCATCCTCGGGGCGGCAAAGCACATGCATACCGTGCTTCAGGATCTCTGTACGGGCTGTGAATTATGCTTACCGCCCTGTCCCATGGATTGCATCGAAATGACCCCCGCCGGCCTCAATTGGGATCAAACGCACGCGGACGCCGCCCGCGCACGCTTCGAGGCGCGCAATGGGCGGCTCGCAAATCCTACCGAGAATGCGCCCGCAGCCAAAGCCGATCCCACGGCGCGGCTGGCCGAGATCGAGCGTGATCCGCTTCGCCGTAAGGCCGAGATCGCCGCGGTGATCGCCAGGACGCGCAAGCACCGAAACCTGTAATTTGTGCTACGCGCGTCCCGCTGGTGCTTAAGCGGAAAGCAGCCTTGGCCGTGCGGCCCGCTTACCGCTCCGGTGTCGCCTGCGGAGAGGGGGTCATGCGCGCCGATGTGCCCGCTCCCGTACGTTCGAGCGTCGGATCGAAGCGGTCGGTCACATTGGTGACGGTGAATAATAACACCAATGCGATGCCTACCCCGGTGGCGAGATTCGTCGCCAGCGACGCCCGAAACAAGTGGCCGTTGATCACGACATTAACCAGAACGAGCGGGAAAATCACGACGGTTCGAAAACCCTGCATCAACGGGACGTCCGGTATCAAGCTGATCAGCCCCAGCGAGAAGATGACGGCCAACCCAAATCCCGAGGCGATGCTGGTAAAGGCTGTGAGCATTTGGGGGGCGCGGAACGTCACTCCGCGCACCGCGAGCACCAATACGATGATCCCGACCGTAATCGCGGTATCGGTTAATCCCATGATCGCCGCGGATCCGATCGGCACCTTGGAGACATAGACGCCGAAGCGAATAAGCGTGTAGACAATGACGCTCGTGATCAGCAACACATACGAGGTTGGAAGGTGCTGAGGACCTTTCTCAAGCCGAGTGATCCCAGCCAGCGTATCGACGAAAGTTTTTACTGCGTACAACATATCAAGTCCTCACGTCAAGCCGGGCGCTAAAAACGCCGCGGCCAATCAGGTTGTAATCGCGTTCTGCACGCTTTGTGGCGTGCGCCGCAGAAGGCGCGCGTTGCGGCTTGTAGTCTATGTCAAAAATCTTGGATTAGAAATGCTGGTCTAATACAAGCGCGTCACGCGATACCCGGCCCGCTCCAACAACGCCGGCACTCCTTTGTCCCCGACGAGGTGCAATGCGCCGAGCGCAACAAAGGTATTCCCCTCCTTCAGCCACGGCCGCACGCGTGCGGCCATGCGGCGATTGCGTTTCCAGAGCAGGCTGTCCAGGAAGCGTTGGTAGTAGTGCGCCGATCTGGTTTCATACTTGCCGGCAAGCGCCATCAATCCCCCGAGGTCACGCTTTAGATACAACGCGGTCAGCGGCTCGATGTCTTGCTGCAGCAGCTCGTAGTGGCAAACGGCATCCTTAAGCAAGGCGATTTGGTCTTCGAGGCGCAGATCACCCAATGCCCCTGCCTGTTCCGCAAGCGACTCCAGTCCAGAAATCGCCATCCCATGCGCCTTGGCTCGTTGCATTAACGCGAGGTCGAGCGGTAGCAGGCGGGAAGGCGGAGGTACGCTGAGCGTCATATATGCGGCCCAAGGCTTGATGCGACGCGCGATTTCCGCGGTAATGCCGTAGCGGGCAAGAAGCGGTTCAGCCGCGCCTGCGAGCTCCGCGCCCACCTGCTCCTTGAATGAGGTAGCATCGCCATAAAACATCAGGTTCGAGAATTCGGCGATGCCGGCCTCATCGGGCACGGCCTCCATGACAAAGCGGCGGCTTTGCTCGAAACTGGATGAGACCACTCGGGGTAAATCGAGCACGCGCGGATCGCCGAGATGGATCGTCCCGAAGATATGGCTCGGTGGAACACCCGCTTTCGAGATCCGAAATAAAAGCCCCTGTGCATACTTGCCGGCCGCAAATGCGGGAGGCGTCGCGGCGGGCACCAGCGGGTTGCATTCGAGCGCCCGACACGGCCCCGCGAGACTCCAAAGCAGCGCAACGGCCAGCAACTGTTTCATCGATACATCACGCCGCTGTCTCTTGGTTCGCCAAGGCGGCGACACTCGCCCTGGCGGTGCGCCGGTGCTCTTCCAGCGCTCGCTCGCTCCCCACTGCCCGGCCGCGCATGCGCGCAAGCCGCGCCTCACTTAGCGGTTCACGCAAGGCGCTCAATGCGTCCAGCGCCGCCGGCAGCGCCGCCGGCCGATTGCACATAAGCACCATATCGCACCCGGCTGCGAGTGCGCGCTGCGCGCGTTCGCTGTGAGCACCGGCCCCACGGGCGCCCGCCATATCGATGTCATCGCTGATGATGGCGCCCTGAAATCCGAGATCCTTCCGCAACACCTGCCGCAGCCATATCTCCGAGAAACCGGCGGGCGCCGAGTCCACTTCGGGGTAAACGACATGCGCCGGCATGATGGCGTCTAGCCCCGCGCGAATCAAACCCGTAAACGGCGCTAGATCCGCGCTAGTTATGGCCTCAAGGCTCCGTCCATCCACGGGGATCTCGCAATGGGAATCCGCCGCTACCGATCCGTGACCGGGAAAGTGTTTGCCGACACCCGCCATACCCGCCTCGTGCATCCCGTCGAGATAAGACTGAGCGAGGCGGGTGACCGTTCGCGGGTTAGGGTGGAACGCCCGGTCTCCGATGACTTGACTCACCCCGCTCCCAAGATCGAGCACGGGCGCAAAGCTGAAATCGACACCGAGCGTACGCAGCTCGATCGCCATGAGCCAACCATATTCCCGAGCCATAGCCCGGGCGCGTTGCGGATCCTTGTCGTCGAGCCGGCCCAATGCCGCGCAGGGGGGCAGCGCGGTAAAACCAGGACGGAAACGTTGCACCCGCCCCCCTTCGTGATCCACGGCTACGAGCAAGGGGGGATCGCGCACCGCATGGACCTCCGCGACCAGGCGCGCGAGCTGCTCGCGGCTGGCGTAATTGCGCGTGAAAAGGATAACGCCGCCCGCGGCCGGATGGGCCAGCAGATCCCGTTCGCCGGGCATTAACTCGGGTCCTTGGAGGTCGAACATGAGAGGACCTAATGGCACGTGGATTTAGCTTGCATTAATCTGGCGATCAATCGCTTCCCCGCTCCGCGGGGAAGAAACCTCCGTGCGCGAAAGATTCGGGACACCGGGCACAACATAGGATATCCTATTTTCGCACGCAGCCGTCTGTCAGCGCCTGCAGCATGCATATCGAGATCCGACTGCGGGAACAAGAACTCTGGTTACTGTCGGAGCGCGGCATCGTTCGCGGCTATTCCGTCTCGACCGCCAAGAACGGCCCCGGGGAAATGGAAAATAGCGAATGCACACCGCGCGGTTGGCATGCGATCTGTGAAAAGATCGGCGCGGGTTGCGCGAGCGGCACGGTGTTCATTGCCCGCCAACCGGATGGCAAGGTCTATGTTCCCGAGTTTCGCACCCTCTATCAAGGAAAGGATTGGATCCTCACGCGCATCCTGTGGTTGACCGGCTTACAGCCGGCCTTTAACCAGGGCGGCTCGGTCGACACCAAGAATCGCTTTATATACATCCACGGCGCCCCCGATGACGCCGCGATGGGCACGCCGGGATCGGGCGGTTGCATCCGTATGCGTAACGCCGACGTTATCGATCTCTTCGACCGAGTCGAGGTCGGTACCCGCGTCCTGATCCGGGATGATGCACTCTGAGGTCGGCACGGAGCGGCGCGCGCGGCCGGCACGGGTCCACGCGCTAAAGCGCCGCGTTGCCCGTATGCTCAGCAAGCTTGCGAACGATCTGTTCTATCGGGTGTACCGCCCCGAGTGGCGCACATTCGACGCACTGGTCACAAAGCATTCCGCGGACAGCAGCAGCTTCTTCTTCGTGCAGATCGGCGCCAATGACGGCGTGACCCACGACTTCTTGCACCGTTACATTCAGACGTATCGATGGCGCGGGATCCTCGTCGAGCCTGTCCCGGCCTACTGCGATCTCTTGCGTGCCCATTACCAAGGTGTTCCCGCAGTCGTCATCGAGCAGTCGGCGATCTCCACCTCCGATGGCTCCCAAACTCTTTACCGCATCGATGATCCCGCCGCGGAGCTTCCGGCGTGGTCCAAGGGCCTCGCCTCGCTGCATCTGGACGTCATCAAGAAACACCGCTGGGTGATTCCGGATCTGGAAGACGCGATCGTCTCCGAGCCGGTGCGGTGTATCACGCTTGCAACCTTACTGCGCAAGCATCAGGTCGAGAAAATCGATCTTTTGTCCGTCGATACGGAAGGCCATGACTTCGAGGTCATCAAGCAGATCGACTTCGCACGCTTTAAACCGCGGATGATCATCTACGAACATAAACACCTGCGGCGCGAGACGAGACGGCACTGCGAGAACCTGCTAGAGGCCCAAGGCTATCAGCTTACGAAGCGCCTGAGTAATACCCTTGGCGTATCTGCCTTAATCCGCCACTGATTGGTTTGCCGGCGGCTCCAGCAGGGGCATCAAAACCTCCATGACGCGGGCCACGGCGCCACGGTTCTCGGCCACCACCGCTTGAGCGCGGCGGGTAGTTGTAGGGTGTGCACCGCGCCGTTTGCGGTGCGCACGCGGATCATGCGTCGGGTTCAGCATATCCGCATGTGGCAGTATTCGCGGCCTTTCCGCGTGCTTCCGGGCCACGCTCGCTTGAGGAGATTTAAGCATAACGGCGGCTTACGTGCACGAGGGTTCAGCTACAGGTAAGCCTTCGCACCATCCCGAGCCGCAGCCTCGGAGGAAATGTCTTCCTCCATCATCACTCAACCTTCATCGCCGCCGCAGGCAATACTTATTCCCAAAGGGCGGCGAGGCTAAAGGCGATCGCGTCGAACGGCGGGGCGCGGACTTCGTCGGATTCTTTAAGGGCGAGTTCGAGACGCCAGTGCCCCTCTTGCAAGGAAAACACTTCCAGGGTCTTGGCGTCGGGATCGATGAGCCAAGCATGGGCGATGCCGTGGGTCGCATAAATGCCGAGCTTGTCCACGCGATCCATCTGGGCCGTCGAGGGCGACAACACCTCGCACACCCAATCGGGCGGGATCTCGAAGTAAGCCGTCTCGGGTAAGGCAGGCATACGTTCGCGTCGCCAGCCCGCCAAATCCGGCACCAGGATGTCTCGCCCCAAGTGTAATTCGGTTTCGTCGAGGATCCACCAGCCGCCGGGTCCGCCGGATCGGCCTTTTTGATACGGTCCGGCCAATTCCTCGCCTAAGGACGATGATGCCAAGGCATGTCGGGGTGCCGGTCGCGGCAGCGTAACCAATTGGCCGTGGATGATTTGCGCGAGCAGAAGATCGGGGACTTTGCAGAGATCCTCGTAAGTGGCGTCGCGTTCGGCTGGCGTCGACATGGATGGTATCCGGCTGGTTATAGAAGCGTGACGGGACATTGTCTCGCGTTCGACCAACGCCGATCAACCGGGGCATTGGCGCACCTCGTAGCAAGCGTAGCCGGCATGAAGCAACGCGCAATGCGGGAATTTAGTGGCAATACATTTCCCGGAATCCGCTCCGCTACTTCCGGGCTACGCTCGCTGGGCCGCAGCGAGCCGCAGGCGAAGCCGATTCGCCGGCGACGCCCGGAGCCGGAGTGAATCCTCGTCGATACCTCCATCTGGATCGACCGCCTCCGCAAACCGGAGCCACGCGTCATCGCGGCGCTGGAAGGACGGCAAGCCCCCGGGCGGCGGTTGCCGGAAGCTTGCAGTTGAACCTTTTCAGCAGGAATGGATGAAAAGACTGTAAAATAGGTCCTCGCAAGCGAACGCAGGATGTAACGTGAGATCGTGAACGCAGCAGATTTTCCCCAATCTCGCACCGGTCTCTAGTGGGCCAATATCTGGACCACACGTTACGGGACGTGGATGAAGTTTAGTGAGCTGATTCGACTCCTTGAAGGCAGCGGGTTCAAGCTCGTTAAGGAGAAGGGTTCCATACGGTATTACGCCAGGCCTGGATGGGAGCGGTTGGTCCGGGTCGATTATCATGGGAACAAGGAGGTGCCCCGAGGGACCGGTTACGCCGTTCTGAAGGCGGCCGGCATCGATACGCCCAAGAGGTGATGGGAATGATTGACCTATCTTATTCACTGATCATTGAAGCGACGGATGAACCAGATTATTTCGGGTTCTATTCGCCGGACTTGGAAGGCTTCACGGGCATAGGACACTCCGTGGAGGACTGCCTTTATAAAGCAAAATGGGGGATGCAAGAACATGTCGCGTTGTTGAAGGAGCGGGGGTTTCCCATACCATCCCCCAATCCCGACCCCACGATCATCATACAGAATGAGCGTCAAGCGGCGTAGTGTCGGCACGGGCAAGTCGAACGCGCCACTCTGCCCGCTCGCACCGATTCAGGAGCCGACTCTCGGACCCGTACGATCTGCATGCCGTTCGTGCCGCCGCCGTGCCCCGCAGATCGCCGCTGATGATGAGGACATCGCCCTCGCCGACGGCCCGGCGCTCATGTAGACGGGGATCGAAATCCGCCACGCTCGATCAAGATTTTGGGCAGTAGAGATAGGGTGTGCACCGCGCAGTTTGCGATGCGCACGCGGACCACGGATCAGGTTCACCATGGCCACTCGGCACCATCGCCCGCCTTTCCGCGTGCGCACGCGGATCATGCGTCAGGTTCAGCGTAACCGCATGTGGAAGAGGCAGGTTGGGGTGACGAAGGAAAGCCAGGGCCAGGGAGGGCCCTGCATGGCGCTCCGAGGATGCAACCCCAACGTGACCCCCGCGGCCGTGAAACGTTGGGGTTCGTGCCTCACCCCAACCTACCGTGCTGGTTGCTGGTTCCCAAGCTCCGGCTTGGTAACCCGGTCGGGAAGCTCCAGCTTCCCGGAATTCATCCCAATTCGGGACTTGGAAACGCATAAATACAACAGGCGATGTCGTCGACCGAGCGCCCCGTGCCTGAATGTCGCCCTTCGATAACTCGACATGCCTCGAGGCCGTTACCGCGTGCGCCAGAATCATGCCCGGACTTCCTGCGGGCGACGGTAAACCACTGGCTGCCACTCTTTACCCGGCAGAAAACGGTGAATGTGATTCTGGATTCATGGCGGTTCCTTCAGCGCGAGGCCGGACTGATCATCTACGGTTACGTCATCCTCGAAAGCCACCTGCACCTTATTGCCAAGTCGGGCCTGAGCCGGGATATACGACGTTTCAAGTCGTTCACGGCCCGGGAAATCATTGCCTACCAGACGCGAAGCTGGAGCTGACCGGGTTCCCAAGCCGGAGCTTGGGAACCAGCAGAAGGTCTCAAAATTGAGCATTCGCGTGGAGCACCGGGGCAGAGGACGCCCCCGAAGGTCTCAAAAATAAATCCGTCCCCTTTTCGCTGGAGCAAGCAGTTTCTCGACACCGCTTGGCAACCCGCGTTTTCGTGAGCAAGTGGAGGACGCCACGGGACGGAGGATCGGGTATGCAGCCCGTGGCCGGTCCGGGACAAACAACGCACAGCCCGTGACCCGACCTGACTATGGAGAATCGTTCTCATGTGTCTCCGACCCCTTTATTTTTGCTTTATTTGCATGATTACATCGTGGGTGGACGATTCGGGTCCAGATCGTAGACTAGCGACGACCACCATGTTTGGCAAAGTAGATATCAAAGCACGGCCCCTGAGGTTTGCCTATCTCGTAGACCCTCGCAGCTCCGAGCAAGTCCGAGAGGCAATGCGACTCAGCTCCACTCTCTGGGGCGGCGCGTTCTTTCCCATAATCCCGTTACACAAGCGAATGCCGGCGTCATGGAAGGACCCGGTTAGGGCTCCGCTGGCAAAGCCTGTAATCCTCGGATATCTCGAAGCGTTCGATCCCGACATTCTCGTCCAGCTCTCGCCGGAGGTGCCGTCGTTCGTTGTGGAGACCGGAAGAGAGATCATCAAGCCTGACGAGATCTGGAAGACGCTCGACGAGGAAGTCAGCCTGTCGCCGCGATTCGGCATCGGAATCTTCGAGCTGCTCGACGACGTGTTTCAAAAATACTTCAAATACAAAGCAAAGTACCCGGTTAAGGTCGTCATACCTCGAATCCCGGATCCGCTCTCGCTCTTCTGGACCAGCGTGTTCGGCGAGATTCCGCGTCCGATCCTTAACGCCCTTGAACGAGAATTTGCCGAACCGCTCGAGATCGAGACGGTTGATTTTCAATTGGACGAGTTGGCCGAGGTCTGGGGCCATCGCGTCATCTTCCCAAGGCGCCTATCGCAGCGATCGCTGAGGCCCTCCGGCCGGTCGCGAATTCGCGGCGACGCGCGCGTCTACTTTATGGATGCGACCAAACTAGAGGACGTCGTCGATTTTTGGAACCTGCGCGCCTTGGGCAGAGATGTGATGCCCCTGCCCAAGCAGCTCAAGGACGATGCGCAGCTAAGGGAGATCTTGATCGAGTTCTTGAAGATTCACAGGCGCCATTGGAGGCACGATCCCAAGGTGTGCGATCACGCGTCAATAATCAGATCGCGGAACTCGACGATGGAAGAAATTCAGGCGTACGCAAAAACGCTCAACATCGATCGGCCAGCGGACGATCCGTCGAATGACGGGTTCTTCTCTATACAGCATTGGTATCCGAGAATATGGGATGAATGGGGTCGAGACAAAGACGGTGCGGTTCCGTACGACATGTACGCGGAGGCAGAAGACTCGGTTGAAATCGCGGACGCCAAGGATCTCCGCGTGAGATTCAAGCCGTTGTTGCCGGAGTTCGCAGAGACGAACGGCATTCACAGCGAAGCCCGGTGCGCAAACGATGTGAGCTTCAGCTTCTACGGTTCGCCAGAATATCTCGCCGAGGTGTTTCCGGCGTCGAACGGACCGCATTTCACGCGAGCCATTTCAGGCCTGACGTCATTTCGCGGCGACTGGCGCGTCGGCCGGCACGGGCTCGTCAAGATTGTGAAGCACGACTTTGGCGAGAGCCGGGAAGTACCCTCGGCAGAGAGTGTCGTCTTTGCATGGTTGACCGACCTGGGTTGGAAGCCGAAGCTGTCCACTGCCGGCCTCCTCGCCAAGCAAATGTACAGACGACTCGAGGGACATGCTTCCGTACTGACCAATCCCAAGTTGCTCGGGTTCCTGGAACACATGAACGGCGGGCTCGTGCAGCGCGACGGAAGCGCTGTTGACGAAGAGGACAACAAGATTGCGCAGGAGAGGGATCTTCCGGTCGGCGAAGTCAAGAACCGTGTCAAGGAGTTGTCGGGCACGGGCAACTTGTACGACTACCTTCTGTCGAAGGAAATTCTCAGGCTGGGATTGCGTTTGCAGTGTCCGCACTGTATGCGCAACTCGTGGTTTGCGCTGGACAGCGTCCGGGGCACGTTCACCTGTCCGCGATGCCTGAACGATTTTGCGGCCCTTGGCAATTTGGAAAATGCGACGTGGTCGTACAAGACAACCGGCCCCTTCAGCGTGCCGAATTATGCCGACGGCGCGTATGCGGTGCTTCTGACGATTGACTGTTTCGACGACCGCAAGATGACTACGATGCGCATCAGCCCCGCATTGAGCTTCACAGCCGAGAAGCCGCAAGAGAAGGAACTTGAGGCCGACTTTGCGTTGTTTTGGCAGGACTCGATATTCGGCGAGCGAAAGGAAGGGATTGCCTTCGGCGAGTGCAAGACGTACGGCGAGTTCAAGGAGACCGATTTCGAGCGGATGCGTCGTTTGGCCAAAGCGTTTCCCGGCGCCGTCCTGGTGTTCAGCACCCTGCGAACGGCATTGAACGCGTCCGAGATCGCGAAAATATCTCGTATCGCCAAAGCCGGTCGGAAGTATTGGAAGGCTGAGCGTCCAATCAATCCTGTTTTGGTACTAACAGGGACGGAGCTTCTGAGCTTTCACGGACCGCCGTACTGCTGGGACGATGCGGTGAAGGAACGCTTCAGGAATGTCCACGGTCTGTTAAGTCTGTGCGACGCGACGCAGCAGATTTACCTTCGGCTTCTATCGTGGCAGACCGAGTGGCACGAGAAGTGGGAAAAGAGGCGCAAGCGCGGGGAAGCCGCGGCAGGGCAGAAGATGAAATGAGCGACAGTGGCGAGGTGTAGTCGTGTTCTCAGAGCGCCATTCGCGCGACTTCGCACCCGTGGTTCACGTTTCTTCACCGCAGCCGCGACGGTTACGGGCTTGGCACGTGTGTCCGCAGCCGTGACCGACGAACTCGCCAGAGTGCAGTATCAGCCCCTGTTACGCAACCAGATCGACTTCGAGCGCTTTAGACCGCGGATGATCCTCTACGAGCACAAGCACCTGCGGCGCGAGACGCGACGGCACGGCGGGAGCCTGCTGACGGCCCAAGGCTATCAGCTTACGAAGCACCTGAGCAATACCTTGGCGTATCTGCCTTAATCCGCGACTGATTGGTTTGCCGGCGGCTCCAGCAGGGGTATCAAAACCTCCATGACGCGGTCCACGGCGCCGCGGTTCTCGGCCACCACCGCTTGAGCGCGGCGCCCGGCGGCTGCGCGCAAGTCGGAATCGGTGAGCAAGATCAGGAGCCGGGACAAAAGCTCGTCCGCGTTATTGACGACCCAAGCGGCACGGGCGGCGGTTAGGAAACCATACACCTCGGTGAAATTGAAGATATACGGGCCGGTCAGTACGGGGATCCCAAGGGCGGCGGGCTCGAGGGGATTGTGACCCCCCACGGCCACCAGGCTGCCGCCCACGAAGGCCACCTCCGAAAGCGCGTAGAATAACGGCAGCTCTCCCATCGTGTCCGCGAGAAACACGTCCGGCCGCTCGCTCGAAGGGGCGGTGCGCCTAGCCGTCGCGAAGCCCCGCTCGCGGCAGAGATCAAAGACCTTTCCAAAACGCTCGGGGTGACGCGGAGTCAGCACCAGCAGCAGTTCCGGATCGCGCTGGCGCAGGACCGCGAACGCCGACAACACCGCCGTTTCTTCACCTTCGTGGGTGCTGGCCGCCATCCAAACCCGCCGTCCGGGAGCGAGTTCTTGCTTCAACCGCAAGGCGCGCTCTTGGAGATCGCCCGGGGCAGTGACGTCGAACTTGATGTTGCCGGTGACATGCACCCGAGACTCGGCCGCGCCGAGCGCCATGAACCGCTCGGCATCGGCCCGCGACTGCGCGGCGACCGCGGTGACTGCCGCCAACATCCCGCGCACGCTGCCCGCCCAGCGCCGGTACCGGGAGAATGACCGCTCTGACAGCCGCGCGTTGGCGATGAGCACGGGGATTCGCGCGCGGCGGCAGCAGTGCAATAGATTGGGCCACAGCTCGGTTTCCATGATCACCAAGGCGGCGGGGCGAGCTCGTTCGATAAAACGCCCTAACGCGCTGGGGAGGTCGAAGGGCAGGTAGCAATGCCGTACCTCATCCCGAAACAGGCGGCGCGCCATGGCCGCTCCGGTGGGGGTCGTGGTGGTCACCGTTATCGTGATCGGCGGGATGCGCGCGCGCAGTGCATGCACCAGCGCGAACGCCGCTTGTGCTTCGCCAACCGAGACCGCGTGTACCCAGAGGTTGGGTCCAGCCGCGGGGAGCGCCGGCACAAAGCCCAGGCGTTCCGGCCAGCGCTCCCAATAGCCACGGTTGCGCACACCCAAAAGCGCAAGGCGGACCAATAACAACGGCGTCAGGAGATAGAGGACGAGGGTATAGATCCGCCGCAAGCGTTCAGCCAATCGAGGTATTTGCGCACGCCTTCTTCCAAGGCGAGAAAGGGCCGGTCGTAGCCGAGTGCCCGGAGCGCGCCGAGATCGGCCTCGGTAAACGCCTGATAATGGTTGATCAGCTCCTTGGGGAAGGGAATGTACTCTATCGCTCCTTTTCCGTGCCAGGCGATGACCGCCCGGGCCAATTCGTTAAACGAGCGGCCGCGGCCGCTGCCGAGGTTGAAGATGCCCGAATACTGACCGTGCTCCAGGAACCATAGGCACACGGTAACAACATCGTCGATATAGACGAAATCGCGCCGCTGTTGGCCGTCGCCGAAGCCGTGGCTGGCGGAAAAAATCCGCACCGCGCCGTGCTCCCGCAACTGCCGATCGAGATGATAAACGAGGCTCGCCATCGGCCCTTTATGGCCCTCGCCCGGGCCATAGACGTTAAAAAAGCGCAGTCCCACCACCTGTGTGGGAATCGTCGGGAGCCGGCGCCGGACATAGGCATCCAAGAGCAGCTTGGAATACCCGTAAATGTTGAGCGGGATGAGCGCCGTTTGCGATTCGGAAAACGCCTGACTGTGCCCATAGACGGCCGCGCTCGAAGCGTAAATCATCCGTACTCCCTGTTCCAGGCAGTACTCGAGCAACTCCTTGGAATAATGATAGTTGTTGCGCATCATGTAGCGCCCGTCCCAGGTGGTGGTTACGGTGCAGGCGCCGCAATGGAATACGATTTCGGGACAAACATCCAGCTTGCGATTGCATCGCAACTCGGCGATGAAATCATCCTTGTCCCAATAATCCCAAATCCGACAGCGGGTTAGGTTATTGAATTTCTCTCCGCGTGCGAGGTTATCGACCACCACGATGTCGTCGTGGCCTTTGGCATTCAGCCCTTTAATGAGTTGGCTGCCGATAAAACCGGCGCCGCCGGTGACCAGGATCAAAGCGGCTCGGCCTCGCGCACGCGCGCCAACTCCGAGAGGATCCTCGAGGTCGAACACCCTCCTTCTTGGTAACGCAGGGTCACCACCTGCCCGCCTACGGCGGTGACACAGGCGGTATGGAAGGAGAGGGATACCATCGCTATCGGCTTGTCGGCGCTACGGAGATCTAAGAGATCGAATGGACTACGGGAATAGTACCATACAGCCTGGCGGCGGTCGCTCATCGAAGCATACCGAAGTCGGATCGTAGCTGACTTGCAGCGGCCACGAGATGCTCTTAGAGTGGTACTGACCTAGCCGAATCATCGACCCTTAACTTAAAACCATGCTTCGCACCTACCTCCGCGCAACCTCCATCAACCTTATCCTTTCGTTCACGGCGCTCGCTGAAATCCCGCAACCTTTCTCCGTCTCCTACTCGTTGCACACGAACGGTCTAAAGGTGGGCGAGTCCGTGCGTATACTAGAGAAAGAAAAGACAGGGCGGTATGTTTTTCGTTCCGAAAGCCGCTCCAGCGGGATCCTTACGCTCTTTCTTAACGATCATGTCATCGAAAAGAGTACCTGGTCACTCTCTGGAGAAGACATCCATCCGCTACGCTACAGCTACCGTCAAAACGGCAGCAAAAACAGCGTCCAAACCGTACGTTTCGACTGGCGCGCCAAGACGATTGATAACCGCGAGGATAACAAAACTTGGCGCTTACACTTGATGCCGAACCTATTCGACAAATTGAATTACCAGATCGCCATCATGCGCGATCTCGCCGCCGGAAAGCGATCCTTCGCCTATCAAATTGTCGATGGCGGCGAAATAAAAGATTACCGTTTTGCGTATCTCGGCGAGGAAGTGGTAGACACGCCGCTTGGAAAGATACGGGCCGTCAGACTCGAACGCCGGAAAGAAAAGAATAACAGTAAACGTTCGACAACGTTCTGGTGCGCAATTCGGTGGCGGTATTTACCCGTGCGCGTGGACACCACGTCGAGAAACGGCAGGCGCATCACGGCGCTTGTCGAGCGGGTAACCGGCATTCCCGAAAACCCCCGGGGCGACGAATCAATAACGCCCTGAGCCGGTACCGTCCCGTAGTCGCGCGGTTCGCTGTTCGGTGGTTACGAGCGGCCCTCCCTGACGTATTGAATCAGTTGCGCCGCCGGAACGTAGCCCCCCAACTCCTGCCCGTCTTCGCTGATGAGGGCGGGCGTACCCCTCACCCCCATGCGCGTTCCGAGCTCGTAGTGCGTCCTAACAGGATTATCGCAACTCGCCGCTAGCACGGGCTTGCCGGCTTTAGCCTCGGTCAGGGCCGTGTTTCTGTCCGCAGCACACCAGACCGATTCCGATTTCTTGAAGGATTCCGAGCCTACGCCCGCGCGTGGAAATGCGAGATACCGGACCGCAATACCCGCCGCGTTCAGGGTCCCGACTTCCTGGTGGAATTTACGGCAGTAGCCACAATCGACATCGGTATAAACGTACAACACGTGCTGGGTGTCCGACGGCGCAAACTCGATCATGGTATTGGGTGGGATTGTCTTTAAGCCTGTAATCCGCGCCTGAGCCCGCCGCTCGTCGCTGATATTCCTTTTGTCCTTGAGATCCATCAGATCGCCTTTCAATAGGAAGCGTCCGTTATCGGAAACATAGATCACCTCTCCTCCGAGCACGACTTCGTGCATCCCCTTGAGCGGCGCCGGGCGTATCGACGCTATCTCGATCCCTGGTAAGGCTTCGCCAAGAACAGACCTAAGCCTTTGTTCCACCGAGGTATCCGCCAAGACGGCAGCATGTGCGACGGAAACGGCTCCCGCTACGATGGCCATTAGTATACGCATCTCATATTTCCTCGCTTATGTTCCCCCAGACGGGGTACTTCCTTGTGACCCGATGTTATTTAAGTATGTTCCTAGCCCATCCGACCCATTCAGTTGGCGCGGAAGGCGTGAACGTTTCTAAAAGGACCCGTGTACCAGCCGATATACACCCGCAAAGAGCCAGGACGCCCCGCGGACGATGACACCGGAAGCCCAAACCCAAAGTTGCGAGATAACGCTGAGTAAATACCGGCTCCTACGAGAGATTGGCCGTGGCAACATGGGCAGCGTCTATCTTGGCCGGGATCTATTCATCGATCGTTTTATCGCCGTGAAAGTTGCCCATCAAGAGCGCTTAACTTGCCCGGAAACCAGCCAGGTTTTTCAGCAGCTTTTTTTTAACGAGGCTAAGACCGCCGGGAAGCTGATGCACCCGAATATTACCGCGATCTTCGATGCCGGCATAGAAGGCTATACCCATTACATCGTAATGGAGTACGTACCCGGCGGCCAGACTCTGGCCGATTTCTGCAATGTTCACAAACTTCTCTCGCTCGACGGGCTAGTCCGCATTTTTTACCGCTGCGCCCTGGCGCTCGATTATGCCCACAAGAAGGGCGTGGTACACCGGGATATTAAGCCCAAGAACATCCTTCTGACCCCCGAACACGACGTAAAAATCTCGGACTTCGGCATCGCGGTGCCCGCCGAAGGCGTCGATCCCGCCACACTCGATCTCGCCGGCTCCCCGCTTTACATGTCTCCCGAGCAGGTAAAACACGAGCCGCTCACCGGGCAGAGCGATCTGTTTTCGCTTGGCGTGGTGATGTACCGCGCTTTGACCGGTAAACACCCATTCATGGCCGATAAGATCGCCGCGATCAATCTCATGACATTGAACGCGGAGCCGGCCCCGCTGCGGCAAGTTCGATCAGACCTCCCAGAGATTATGGAACGCATCGTTAGACGCGCCATGGCCAAGGACCCCGCGCGGCGCTACAAGACCGGCATCGACATCGCGGGTGATCTTACTTTGGTGTTGAACTAAACCGCTTCGCGGAGCCTTTTCTGACTCTCCCTTCGTAGTTGCATCGTTCACACTCCGGACGGGCCCATTCGGGTCTTTTCAGAGGAGATGAACGATGACCCCCTTACGCGCAAA
>JBOIDF010000030.1:0-39767 GCA_050740455.1 Gammaproteobacteria bacterium
GTCTGCCCACCAAAATCGCTCACTCAGGCATTGTTGTAACCACTAAGACAAAACTCACTCAACGCAGAAAATCAAATTAAACAAACGATTAGCGTCAGGCCATACATCCTAAAAAAGGAACATCCGGATCGAGATGGAATCCGAGCGGCTGCGAAACACGCTGTTGGCGGCGCTCTCGCACGATCTCCGCACGCCCCTCACGGCGCTGGTGGGCTTGGCCGAAACATTGTCGTTGGAATTGGCGGCGGCACGATCCGATCATGCCAACAAGGCCAATGTGATCCGCGAGCAGGCGTTGCGCACCAGCAAGCTGGTGAACAATCTGCTGGAGATGGCCCGGCTGCAATCCGGTGAAGTCAAGCTGCGCAAGGACTGGCAATCGATCGAGGAAATAGTCGGGAGCGCGCTCAAGGGGATCGATGCGGCGTTGACCGAACACCCGCTCAAACTGGACCTGCCCGCAAATCTTCCCTTGGTGAGATGCGACGCGCTCCTGATCGAGCGCGTGCTGGTGAATCTGCTCGAGAACGCGACCAAGTATACGCCGCCTGGAACGACTATTGGCGTCACGGCAACGGGGGCGGACGAAGTCCTGCGGATCGAGGTATGGGACGAAGGTCCGGGTCTGCCACCCGGCCAGGAACGCGTCATCTTCGAGAAGTTCGCGCGTGGCCAAAAAGAATCCATCATTCCCGGCACCGGCCTCGGGCTCGCGATCTGCGAGGCGATCATCGAGGCGCACGATGGAAAAATCTGGGCGGAGCATCGCCCGCGCCACGGCGCGCGCTTTATCTTTACCCTGCCGCTCGATGAGCAGCCGGTCGTGGAGCCAGAAGCGCGGCCATGAACCCGGGAGAGGGCCATATCGAAATGCACGGCGCTGTTCTGATCGTCGAGGACGAAAAGGAGATCAGGCGCTTCGTGCGTCACGCCCTGGAAGTGGAAGGCTTCCGCGTGTTCGAGGCGGACACCCTGCAACGCGGCTTGATTGAAGCCGGCACGCGCAAGCCCGATCTCGTCATTCTCGATCTGGGTCTACCTGACGGTGACGGCGCCGACTTCATTCGAGAGGTACGCGCCTGGAGCACGATGCCCATCGTCGTTCTGTCCGCGCGTGTCGAGGAGCATGATAAGGTCGAGGCGCTCGACGCCGGCGCGGACGACTACTTGAGCAAACCCTTCGGCGTAGCCGAGTTGCTGGCGCGGGTTCGTGCGTCGCTGCGCCGTTCCGCCCGAGCCGGCGAAGAGCAAGGTCCCCTGGTGCGATTTGGTGACGTGGTAGTGGACCTGGCGAATCGCCGAGTCTCCAAGGGCGCCCAGGGCGTCCACCTGACCCAAATCGAGTTCCGTCTGCTCGCGGTCCTCTTGAGCCATCCAGGGAAGGTGCTGACGCACCGGCAACTCCTGCGCGACGTCTGGGGACCGGCCTATGTGGAGCGCAGCCACTATTTGCGTATCTACATGGGGCACCTGCGGCAAAAACTCGAAGATAATCCCGCACGACCCAAGCAACTGATCACTGAGACAGGTATCGGCTACCGCTTCGTTCCTGCCTGATCCTCGATCGTGTGCTCGCTCGCCGGATGCACCGGGACGGGCTCGCCCTCGCGCGCCTCGCGGAAGCTCGGGCCGAACATCCCGCGGCCCCAGAAGTTGAACCACTCGCGCGCTCCGGCGTCTTCGAAAGCGTAGCCCGCGCCGAGCTGTCGCGCGACCGCGAGGCCGGAGATGAACCCGTGCTCCTGCGAGTTCACGACGGTGTGCGCGCCGCAATGCCAGGTGTGCGCGTGCCCTTGCACGAACTGGAACGCGTTCATCAGCACCGACACGTGGAAGACGTCGTGCACGACGTGCTGGAACCAGTGGCGCGCGATGACCTTGCGCGGGTCAATCGGGTGCACCGGGTTGTAGGTCACTAGGCACGGCTTGTCCGAGCGCTTCGCCCAGGGCTGCTGGTTGTGCATGATGTACGTGATCTCATAGTTGTCGGGGCGCGCACCGTACTGCTCGATGTAGTTGCTGCGGGTCTCGAGCGCCTGCGCCCCGTCCCGGCCGAGCACCGAGTCGTCCCAGTGCACGACCGCGTGGTTGTGCAGCTCGCTCTCGTAGCGCACCGAACCGAGCAGCCAGCGCTCGCGCGCCGAGGGTCGGTCCAGCGCCATGAGCGACTGGTTGGCGTTGCAGGCGAGCACCAGCTCGTCGAAGCGCTCCTCGCGCCCCTGCTCGTCACGCACGCGCACTCCGCTCGCGTCGCGGAAGATCCGCGCCACCCCGCGCCCGAGGTGGATGCGGTCGCGGAAGTGCGCGCTCATCTTACGGTAGAGGTTCGCGGTGCCCTGGTCCCAGGTCACCATCAGGGTCGAGCGCTCGATGTCGAAGAAGTCCAGGTAGCGCGCGAAGAGCGCCGCGGGCATGTCGAAAAGCCCCGAGGCCAGCACGAAGTTCACGAACATGGGCTTCAGCACCTTGAACCGGAAAGCCGAGGAGAAGCCGTGCAGGTCCAGCAGCCGCCCCATGGGGATGTAGTTGTAGGGGTTCGCCGCAGCGATCAGCCGCGAGCTCGACCCCGAGAGCGCGGTGAAGCGCTGCATGCGCTGCACGAGCGCCTGGAAGCGCTCAATCTCGGGACGCAGTTCCTCCTTCAGGGGCGAGTCGAAGTCATGGGCGTAGACCCCCTCACCGTAGCGCACGCTGTAGCTGAAGCGCGTGGACAGCGCGGCGATCCCGTAGCGGGCGAGCAGGATCACGTAGTGGCGGTAGACCGTGGGAATGTACGCGGTGACGGAGATGTCGATCGGGATCTTGCTGCCGTCGTCCTGCGGGATCTCGACGGTCACGGCGTTGCCGCCGGTGCGGGGGTTCTTCTCCCAGAGCTCGAAGTCGAACCGCTCAGGGTGGTGGCTCAGCGCCCAGGCCGCGCCGAGGCCCGAGATCCCGCCACCGACGATGCAGACGCGCTTACGATGGAAGTTTACGATCTCTGCGCCTCCATGAGACAGCAGAGCTTGTGAAAAAATCTACTGCGCTCGGGATCTCGCGTTCCGGCGGTGCTCGGAATCCTCATGTATTTCAATATACACTCCGGTTCCTGTGCTCCGGCGGAACGCGACTTCCCTTCGCTCGCGACGATTTTTTCACAACCTCTCAGAGCTTGCCCTGGAGCAGCTCGCGCGTGACGCCGCGGGCGTAGACGCTGAAGGTCTTTGCCAGCGTGCGGAGGTCTATCGTGCTCGTGAGCGTGTCCGCAACGCCGAAGGGCAGCATCAGCGGGATCATGCCGCGCGCGTACTCGAGCGCGAAGCAGCGGTCGGGCATGCGGTAGCCCTTCGCCACGCCGCGCCGCAGGTGGTGCATGTCCCCGGGGTGGTAGACCTCGCGCTCGAGCGCACCCTCGGTGTAGGCCCACTGCTCACCGTCGAGGATGAAGAACCAGTCGTCGGAGAAAAAGCGCCCGCTGTGGCCCTCGGTGCCGATTGGCGATCCGAACAGGATCAGGTACTCGGTAAGCGAGGCGTGCAGCACGCGCATCATCCCCATCGCGCCGCCGGCGTTGTTGAAGATCCACTCCTCTTCGCGCAGGATGTGGCCCGGATAGCGGGCGGCGAGGCGCTCGACGAGGGCCTCGAAGATGTCTGGCAGGCGTTGGCCGATCAGCGGGCGTACGAGCGCGTGCAATAGCTCGGGTTCGAACACATGGCTCATTGGACGCGCCTAGCCGCTGAGGGTCAGTACAGTCCCGGCACGATCTTGTAGGGCACGAGCCTTCGGTACTCTTCCCAGGTTGCGCCGTATTTCGCGGCGCAACGCTTGTCGTCGCGCCCAGCGCGGTCGAAGAGCAGTAGGCTGAGGAAGACAAAATAGAAGTACGGAACGAAGTTCGCCCCACCCGCGGGGAGCGCCCAGCACAGCGCCAGGAGCAGCTCGGGCACGTAGTGGAAGTGCCGCGCGAGGCCCCAGTATCCCGAGACCAGCAGCAGGTTCTCGCGCTCCTCGCCGTCGTTGGTGCGGTAGCGCCCGAGCAGGGTCCGCGGGGGACGACCCCACACCGTCGTGTCGCCGCCCGTCGCGCGGACGCGCTGCCGTTGCGCGTCCGCGGCGTAGTTCATCCAGAGCGCGAGCAGGCCGACGCCCGCGATGGCGGCCGCCCAGGCCGGGTGAAGCGAGCGGGGATGGTTCGCGAGGTACTGGCCGAAGATCGTGTAGACGCTCGGCACCCAGACCAGGACGCCCCAGCAGATGTAGTAGCCGAAGCGGTCGTGCATGATGTCCAAGGAGTTGAAGTAGCCGCCCTCCCACACGAAGAACTTGAAGAGATAGGCGACCACCAGCCCGGTCGAGACCAGCATCGAATTGGAGAGGGTCCCGTAGGTCTCGTGCTGGTAGGCGGCGAAGCAGACGAGCAGCACGCTCCAGCCCATCATCGAGACGCGGCAGTTGATCAACTGTTTGAGGTTGATTCCGAAGAGCGTCGGGTGCAGCTCGATGCCCTGGAAGAAGTCGAAGAGCGCGTGGCCCGTATAGACCGCGTCGCTCGTCGAGGGGTAGTGCCGACCCTTCCAGTACAGAAAGCCACAGAAGGCGAGGGCGACTACGTTGAGCGTCATCAGGATCGAACCGAACTCGCGGTAGACCACCGCTGGAGACCAGAGCCCCGCACCCCACGCGGCCGCCAGCCCCGCATGCGTGACCACCCACGCGGCGACGCCGTTGAGCTTGTATCGCGGCTGCCGCCCGGTCGGCGTGACAGGCCCGAGGTGCGTCCTGCCGGGTAGAACCGCCAGTAGTACGCCCTGCAGGCCCACCCACGACGCGATGACGCTCAGCGCCCACCACGAGGGCCTCGGGAACGTGATTGGTGCCGCGTCGGCGAGCCGCAGGAAGCGCACGATCGAGCCGTCGTAGTGCGCGCAGATCACCCAGAGCAGCACCACCAGCAGCGGCGTCGCGAAGATCAGCAGCGCCGGCCCGAGCCAGCGCCTTCCGAAGCTGCCTTCGAACTCCGTGCGCGTGGGCGCGGGCGGGCGCACGGCGGCGTCCTGGCCTGTGAGAATCCGAGATACGACCGCGCGAATGACCATCGACTACACCGTCGAAGTTTGGACCCTTCAAGGTCTCGTCACACAGTATATATTTTCCTCATGCCGTTGGTCACACGCTCTGTAAACATCGCCGGCGTTATGACCCACCGAAATCATCTATCTGGCCAACTTCAGCGCCCTGCCGGCGGCGCTGTGGATCCTGTTCCGCG
Organism: Gammaproteobacteria bacterium; assembly: GCA_050740455.1. Classification (GTDB taxonomy): domain Bacteria; phylum Pseudomonadota; class Gammaproteobacteria; order JACCXJ01; family JACCXJ01; genus USCg-Taylor. The sequence continues at coordinate 5,249 of JBOIDF010000030.1, forward strand.
CCCGGCCCGACGCCGACCCGCCGCGGTGGGCCGCAGGTCAGCGGGCCCGCCTCCTCGATCAGACCCGTGAGCAGCGCCTGGTCGTCCGGGCGCAGCGCGGCCGCGTGGGCGAGGCAGAAGCAGAGGTGCGGACGGGCGGGGTCGGGATCGTGCAGGGTGACGTAGGCTTCGGCCAGGCGCAGGTGATTCTCGGGTACATCCGGGTGTTGCGCGGTCAGATGCTCGAGCAGCTCCAAGCCGGTCTCCGAATCGCCGTGGTCGAGCAGGGTCGCGGGCGCGATGACATAGAGCGTGCCGAGAAGGCGGGTCGCCGCGCCGTCGCGGAAGTGCGGGTCGAGTGCGCGGCTGCGGCGGGCATACTTCTCGACGTCGTCGACCAGCTTAACGGCGCGCAGCCCCCGCTCCTGCACGACGCGTCCGGTGATGGCGGCGCGGGCAAATGCGGCCGCCGCGGTGTCGGCCTGCTGCGTGCGCACGATGGCCCAGGCGTACTGGCGGTCGGCGGGCGTGGCGCGCCCGGCGGCGATGAGCGCCTCGAGCGCATCGGAGAGCGCCAGCGCGTCGCCATCCTCCACCAAGGCGGCCAGATCCGGGTGCGAAGGCCCCACCGGGCGCGCCGCCGTGCAGCCGGCCAACACGGCGAGCGCGAAGAGCGCGGCGACTGCACTCCGGCGAACGCCGTCACTCGCCATAGGCGACGACGACGGTCGCATAGTCGCCGGCGTCGGCGCCGCTCAGGTCGTCGATGCCGACCTCGACGCACGCCATCTTGCCGTCGTCCTCGCACACCCCGTCGAGCTTCTTTTTGAACGCGGTCCGCTCGGCCTCCGGCGCGGCGGGGAACGCCACTACCGGCATCGGCGGCAGCTCGGCGCCCTCCCACACCGTGCGCACGCCGTCCTTGCTCCGCAGGTGGTCGAGCTGGGCCTTCTGAGCGTCGTCGATCAGCGCGCACACGGCCTCAGCGGTGAGCACGGCGCGGATCGTCTGCAGCGGCCGCCGGGTCGGCACGAGGGTGAAGTCGGCCAGGTTCGCCTCGCCGCCGAGCACCACCGTGTCGATGAAGCGCACGTCGTCGGCGTGATCGGTGGCTAGCCGGCGCCCCTTGCAGCCGGTGAGATCGTCCGCCGTCTCGCTGATCAAATAGTAGCGCCGCCCGCCGGCGAGCGACACCTCCACCTTGCCGATCACGTCGAGTTGGTGCGCTCTGCGCAGGGCAAGAAAGGCGGACAGTGACAAAATGCCATAGTGTGGCGTCTCCGCCTTGATAAACACCTCGGCGGCGGCGCGCTTGGTGAAATACTTGCCGTTCACGCCCGCCCAGCCGTTCTGCTTCGCGGCTAGCGCGACCATGCGGTCGAGGTACGGTTGGGCCAGCGCCTGGTTGCCGACGCCATGTTCCTTGAGCACGACGATAGGTACCGTCCCGCCGCCCGCGGAGAGCGCCGGACGCAGAGCGAGCAGCAGGGCGCCGGCGGCGAGCGCACGCTTTGCCGCTCTCTTGGACTCGACTGCCATACGTTTACCTTCGGAAGCAAGAGAAGCCGTCGATGTGATCCTACTCCAATTTTGACCGCTGTCGAAATTTGAGTATCACCTCAGGCCATGCGAGAGATCGGTCGAAGTCGACATCATTCTCCCTCCGTGAAAAATCGATGATCCAACATAAGCATTTTGTTTAATAAAGTAAAGACAAGCTCGGTGGGAAAAAGCCCGTATCCCACCTTCCGTGGGATACCGGCAGAACAAGAGCAGGCAATGAGTATTGGTTACGCAGCCTGCTTCGCGCCCGCGACTTTGCCCAGTGGCTGAAGCGCGGCTTCGAAGCCTTTTTCCACCCAAGCGGTGAGTTCGGCTCTGGCAGCTTTGAGCACACTGGCCGTATCGCTGACGATGGCGAGCAGCTTCTCACGCTGCTCAGCTGCCAGTTCGGCCTGGCCGGACAACAGCTCCGCATACCCTGTAGACTCAGTGGCCAGCTGGATCTGGTGGGCACAGACTTCGTTCAGGTTAGTCACGAGGGCCTGCTGTTGCTCGGTCAAGTTGGTGAAGGCCTTGGTGTTGATCTCGGTGAGTGCCTTCATCGATTTAGAAAAGGTGTTTGCAGATTGGGTCCAGTATTCGAAGATCTCGATTTTCATTAGCATTCTCGCAGTTAGGTTAGGGAACGGTGTGTTGTTCCAATGTGGGCATTGTTGCATTGCAGCATAGGTTTGTCAACAACCTTTGCGACCGGCCGCTTTTGACGGGGCAATCTGAGGTCCACTGCCCTCGGCGCTGCCACCGGGTTGAAATTGCATCGCCAACGTGCCCGCTAGAAAGGACCTCAGTTGGTCGATGGTGTGTATTTGCGAGTCGTTCATGTCGATCACCATAGGAAAGATGATCAACCCAGTTCGGTTGCTTCAGACTCATCTCATGTTGGAAATACGACCCCATGTTCAGACTCATAGCATATTGGAAGAGACTGGGGCTTGTGCGGAGCAAGGCCGCCGGTCAAAATAACGCCGACAGCTTGTGAATAAATCTACTGCGACGATTTCTTCACAAGCTCTGAAGCGCATACTCGAATAACAACGCAGCGTGACGAGGAGGGCGTATGATCAAGTCAGTTCTCCGGTGGGGATTCTTTCTGTGTTTCTTTACATCCGCGACGGCGCAACCGCTGATTCAACAGCGCTCCGATATCGCCGGAAACTGGGTGATAGAAGGCACCGCTCTCAACCTGACGGGTAAACGCTCTCCGGAAACTTCCGAGTGGACGTTCGGCGAGGACGGCGTCCTATCGATGACGAGCGTGTATCAGTTCTCCGAAACCCTGACGGGCGGCGGCCGCGAGATGACCATCACAGACACCTACGAAGTTACCGGCGGTAAGATCGTGACCGGCCGCAGCGGGACCTTCGAGGTGATCGAAAAGAAACCCGACGCGATGACTCTGAAGAGTTTGTCCTCGTCGCTGCACTATTTTTTGAAGAAAAAATAGGGCGCCGGGCGATGCGCCGGTCAGAGTTTGTGAAAAAACCGTCGCGAGCGAAGGGAGATCGTGTTGCGCCGGAGCACAGGAACCGGAGTGTATGTTGAAATACATGAGGATTCCGAGCACCGCCGGAGCGCGAGATCCCGAGCGCAGTAGGTTTTTCACAAACTCTCAGCCGGAGGCGACGCCTCGCTCGCGCTAAGGACCCGATCGAGCTCCTCGAAACGGCCGATGGCGGGGCGGCATTGCTGGCCTTCGCAGAGGTAGGCCACGGCGCCGTCGTGAGCTTCCCGCCGGGCGAGGAGGCCGGGAAGCTCGGCGGCGGTCGATGGAATCACGAGCGCCAGCCGTTGCGGTGCGTAGCGTTGGGCGCAGCGCCGATGCCAATCCTGCGCGCGCTTATCGCCTCGGATCACCACGGAGATCGGCGGCGCGAGATACTCTTCCAATGCGAGGAGTAAGGCATTGTGAGCGCTAGGATAGCGTTTGATGGCGCCCCAGGCGCTGCGCAGGCCGCGGTCGCGCGCGTCGAGATAGCGGCTCTCGCCCAGCAAGTGTCCGAGCCGCCCAAGCGCATAGGCGGCTATACCCGCCCCGGACGGAAGCGCGTCATCGGCAAGCGATTTGGACCGCAATAGCAGGGCCTCGTGATCGTGGGAGGTGAAGAAGAATCCGCCTTGCGCCGGATCTTCAAAACGCGCGAGCAAGGCTTCCGCGAGATCGATCGCAAAGCGCAGGTTGCCGTCATGCCAACGGGCTTCGAGTAACGCTAACAGTCCCTCGATGACGAAGGCATGATCATCGAGATAGGCGTTGAGCCGGGCCCTGCCATCCTTATACGTCGCGCGGAGCCGTCCGTCCTGCCACATCCGCGCGCGGATAAAATCAACCGCTCGCTGGGCCGCATCTAGAAAATCGGGCTGCTCCAAAACCCGGCCGGCAACCGCGAGTCCCTTAATCATGAGACCGTTCCATGCCGTCAGCACCTTCTTATCCCGGCCCGGCCGGATGCGCCGCGTGCGGGCGGCGAGGAGTTTTTTCCGGCTCTCGGCGTAAAGCCGCTCGAGATCCGCGGGCGGCTTACCCCATTCCTTGGCGAGCGCCTCCAGCGGCACGGACACGCACAGGTGCCATTGGCCCTCGAAATTCGGGGCCTGTTCCAGGCCGAGACAGCGTGCTACGACAGGGTACTCCTCGGCGGTGAGCAGCGACTGAATTTCTTTCGCATCCCAAACGTAAAACCGGCCTTCGTGACCTTCGGAGTCGGCATCCAGACTGGAATAGAAACCACCCTCGGGGGATTGCATCTCGCGCAGTGCCCATTCCGCGGTTTCGAGGGCGGTCTTCTTGAACAAGGGATCCCGGCTCAACTGCCAGGCCCAGCTATACACCGCGATCAGCGGGCCGTTGTCGTAGAGCATCTTCTCGAAATGCGGGATCATCCAGCGCTCATCGACCGAGTAGCGGCAGAAGCCGCCACCCAGGTGATCGCAGATGCCTCCGCGGGCCATCCGCCGCAGCGTGAAGAGCGCCATTTCCACGCCTTCGGCGTCGGGCGTCCCCGCCATCGCGCCCGCCGCATAGCGGCGCAGCAGGAACTCGATATGGACCGGATGGGGGAACTTCGGCGCCGCGCCAAATCCGCCGAAACGGCTGTCGAAGACTTGCCCGAGCTGGCGCCGCGCCTCGATGAGCGGTGCATCGCTGATGGCGCCGGGCGCATGCTGCTGCGTGCCGAGGTTGCGCAAACCCTCGATCAAGGCCTCGTTCTGGCTGCGGATTTCCTGGTGTTCCTCGCGGTAGGCGCCGGCGATCCGGCGCAGAATATCCGCAAAGCACGGCATCCCGTGGCGGGGCTCGGGCGGAAAATAGGTGCCCGCGAAGAACGGGGCATGGTCCTCGGGGGCGAGGAACAGCGTGAGCGGCCAGCCGCCGCCGCGCCCGGTCAGAAGCTGGTGCGCAAGTTGGTAGATTTTGTCGAGATCAGGGCGCTCCTCGCGGTCGACCTTGATATTGATGAAGTGCTTGTTCATCAGCGCCGCCGTCGCCGCGTCTTCGAAAGACTCGTGCGCCATCACATGGCACCAATGGCAGGCCGAGTAACCGATCGAAAGCAAGATCGGTTTGCCCTCGGCGCGCGCGCGGGCGAGCGCTGCATCGCCCCACGGATACCAATCCACCGGGTTGCCGGCGTGCTGCAAGAGATAGGGGCTGGTTTCTTGTGCGAGTGAATTCATGCCGTATGGTCGCGAGTGGGTGGTGTGCCGCAAGAGTGTAACGCAATCGCGCGCGGGGTTCGCGCACTCCGTGCTAATATTACCGCCGTGATCCCTTTCCCCGACATCGATCCGGTCGCATTCAGAATCGGTCCTCTCGCCGTACGCTGGTACGGGATCGCCTACCTCGCCGCCTTTGGCGTGGCCTGGGGGCTGATGCGCTACCGGGCGCGCCGGCGGGCGCTCGACTGGTCGGAGCCGCAGATCAGCGATCTCATATTCTACGCCGCCCTGGGCGCGGTGCTCGGCGGCCGATTAGGGCACGTGGTGTTTTATAACCTCTCCATGTATCTCAGCGATCCGATCGCTATCTTCAAGATTTGGGAAGGCGGAATGTCGTTTCACGGCGGGCTCATCGGTGTGCTAATCGCAATGGCGGTCTTTGGGAAGACACTCGGTAAGCGTTTTTTCGATGTCATCGATTTTCTCGCGCCGGCGGTTCCACCCGGTCTTTGCTTCGGGAGGATCGCGAACTTTATCAACGGCGAGCTGTGGGGACGGCCGGCCGATCTGGCTTGGGCCGTGATCTTCCCCGATCCGGCGGCCGGCGGCATCCCACGGCATCCCTCGCAGCTTTACGAGGCTTTCCTGGAGGGCGTGCTCTTGTTTTGCGTGCTTTGGATCTTCTCCTCGAAACCCCGGCCTCGCGGAGCTGTCGCGGGCGTGTTTCTCTTGGGTTACGGCTTAGTGCGTTTCGTGGTGGAGTTTGCGAAGGTGCCCGAGCAACCCTTAGGGTACCTTGCCTTCGGTTGGTTAACGATGGGGCAGGCGCTGACGGTGCCGATGCTGATCATCGGCATGTGGTGGATCAGGAATGCCTATCGCCGGCCGCGGGAGCCGTTAGCATCGGTGGGAACCGGCCGCCGGTCCTAAAGGCAGCGCTTCGCGAGCCCATGCGGCAGTATTTAGCTCTCCTCGAGCACGTGCTTGAGCATGGGGTGCGTAAGAGCGACCGCACCGGTGTCGGCACGCTCAGCGTTTTCGGCTATCAAATGCGCTTTGATCTGCAAGCGGGCTTTCCCGCGGTCACGACCAAGAAGCTGCATCTGAAATCCGTGATCCATGAGCTTTTGTGGTTTATTCGCGGGGAGACCAACGTCCGCCCGTTGCAAGAGGTTGGGGTGAGGATTTGGGACGAGTGGGCGGATGCGAGTGGTGAGCTCGGACGGGTCTATGGCGCCCAATGGCGCGCCTGGCGCACGGCCGACGGCGGGCGCGTCGACCAACTCAACGACGTCGTGCGGGCGATTAAAACCAATCCGGACTCAAGGCGCCTGATCGTCAGCGCTTGGAACGCCGGTGAGATCGGCAAGATGGCGCTGGCCCCGTGCCATTGCTTGTTTCAGTTTTACGTGGCCGAGGGTCGCTTGTCTTGCCAGCTCTATCAGCGCAGCGCGGACATTTTCCTGGGCCTGCCGTTCAATATCGCTTCCTACGCCTTGCTAACCGCAATGGTGGCGCAGGTGACAGGCTTGGCGCCAGGGGATCTCGTGCATACGCTCGGAGACGCGCATCTTTACCTCAATCACCTGGAACAGGCCAAGGAGCAGATGTCGCGTCTCCCTTATCCGGCGCCTCGCTTAAGGCTTAATCCGCACCTGGGATCGCTCTGCGAGTTCACGTTCGATGATATCGAGATCGCCGGCTACCGTCACCATTCCGCGATCCTAGCCCCGATCGCCGTCTAACGGTGGCAACGTTTTCGCTGTCGATCATCGTGGCGATGACTCGTCGGCGCGTGATCGGCGCGCACGGTGCCCTACCGTGGCGTCTCCCCGCCGATTTAAAGCGCTTTAAGGCCCTAACGATGGGGAAGCCGGTGATCATGGGGCGCAAGACCCACGAGTCCATCGGCCGTGTGCTCCCGGGCCGGATTAACATCGTGATTAGCCGCAACCGGGCCCTCAACATTTCGGGTTGCATTGTGGTTCCGAGCATGGAAGCGGCCCTCGCCTGGGCACGAGGCTGTGAGGAGACCATGGTCATCGGCGGGAGCAGTGTCTATGCCGCCGCGCTTCCGCTCGCCGAGCGAATGTATTTGACCGAGATCCACGCCGAGGTTGACGGGGATACGTACTTTCCCCACTACGATCGCGGTGACTGGATCGAGCAGTCCCGGCAGGACTTTCCGGCCGACGAAACCGTTGCGCATAGCTTTATCGTACTCAAACGGCGCGTTACGCCTTGACCTTGAAAAAGCGCCGATCCTCGATCCGCATCGCCGTAAGCTCACCACCCCAATAGCAACCGCTGTCGAGAGGATAAACGCGGTGGCGCTCCATTTCAACACCGGTGAGCCTGAGCGTAGACCAGTGGCCGAAAACGATCGACGTCTCGCGATTGCGACGCCGCGGGGCCTCGAACCAAGGCGCATAACCGGCCGCTTGCGTGCCGGGGGGGCCCTTTTCCTCCAAAGCGATCCGGCCTGCCGCATCGCAATAACGTAAGCGCGTCAAGCAATTGGTGATGAATCGCAATCTGTCCCAGCCTTCCAGATCAGGTGACCACCGCTCCGGCGTATTACCGTACATGTGCCGGAGGAAGGAGACATAGTTATCACCGCGCAACACCGCTTCAACCTCGGCCGCGCAACGGCGCGCCAGTGCGATGCCCCATTGGGGCGGCAGTCCGGCGTGAATGAGCGCCAGCCGGTGCGCCGGATCGCGATGTAACAACGGCCGCCCGCGCAGCCAGTCAAGGAGCAGGTCGCGGTCGGAGGCGTCGAGCACCGCTTGTAACGTATCGGATTGCTGGGGCGCGCGGATTCCGTGCGCGATCGCTAAGAGATGAAGATCGTGATTCCCCAACACGGTAACGGCCTGTCGGCCGAGTGCTTTGACGAATCGCAGTACCGAGAGCGAATCGGGACCGCGGTTGACGAGATCGCCGGTGAACCATAAGTGATCACGGTTCGCATCGAACCGCAGCTTTTCGAGTAGGGCGAGGAGGGCCACATAGCAGCCTTGTAGGTCACCAATGGCGTAAACGGCCATGCGGGGAAGGGCGCAAAAGGCGCCTGCACGTCCCCTAGTGCAGGAGATTCGGGATCGATAATCCGAAAGCCACGATCGGCGCGTCGAATGCGACGCCGTCGTCGGCAATCATCTGGTAACTGCCGTGCATGCTACCGACCGGGGTCTCGATCATCGCGGCGCTCGTATAGCGAAAGGCTTCGCCGGGCCGCAGATAGGGTTGTTCGCCCACTACCCCGTCGCCCCGAACCTCCCGGATCTTGCCATTGGCGTCGGTAATGATCCAATGACGAGTCAAGAGCTTCGCTGGTATGGTGCCGATGTTCTCGATGGTGATGGTGTACGCAAACACGTATTGTTCACTCTCGGGCGAGGATTGCTCTTCCACATAGGTGGAATGCACACGCACCTTGATGCTGTGGGCGGGGTTGGTCATAGCGCGCATTTGACCGGATTACCGCTGCGAGCGCAAGGGTGGGAACGGCGGCCTCGGGGCCTGTTGATCGCCGTTTCCTTCCCGGTCGTGGGTTCAATCCGGCTCGGTACCGGCCGCTATATACGCGCGGAGGGGGCACCGTACGACCTTTTTGAATGCGCAACAGGGTTCAATTTTCACGACGGGTTTCAAGAGCGGTTACCGCAACAGATTCGCCGCCTCGCCGATCCCTCGCGAGCAAACCTCTAGTAGGAGCCATAACATGGAAAGTATTTTTAGCATAGTCCGCCTTGCGTTCCTCATTATTGGGAGCGTCTGCCTACTCCCAAGCAGCGCCCTCGCCGATCCGCCGGACTGGGCGCCGGCGCATGGTTACCGCGCTAAGCATGAGGGAAAGCATCATGATAAACATCATCACAAGAAGGAAGGCCGTCACCGCGATGGCGACTATGAACATTCCCGGTACAGCGAGGACGACGATTCCTCCGAGGACCACCGGCACCGGCGTTATGACCGCTATTCGCCATATTATCATAAGCACGATGGCCTCTATTCTCGACCTGTGCCCAATCGTAGGGTCTGGAGAAACGAGCGGCCCGTATTCGTAAAGGGCGAGTGCGCGCCGAGGTTTTCAGGACGAGAAAGCGGTGCGGCGCTCGGCGGGGTCTTGGCGTCGCAGGCAAGCACGGGCAATGCGGCGATGGTCGCCACGGGTACCCTGCTGGGCGCCATTCTAGGGAGCCGAGCCGATGGGGTGGCGACGGCCGCTGACGAAGACTGTATGCAGCAATTTCTTGAACGCGCGGGCGAAAAGGAACAGGTTGCGTGGAACAGTGCCACAAGCCGCTACAAGCTCGTGCCGGTGCGCAATTACCGCAAGGACGGCCGCGCCTGCCGGGAGTTCCTCACGACCGTGGTGCAAAAAGGCAAGTTCCGCGAGGTTTATCGTGCGGCCTGCCGCAATAACGATGGCAAATGGCGGTTAGTCAACTGAGAGCTTTGAATAAATCTACTGCGCAGCCCGCCCGCATCGTTGCGCGGTGCTCGGAATCCCCATGTATTTCCATATACACTGCGGTTGCTTGCCTCGTCCTTGAGGCTCGCCTCTTCGGGGCGTATACGCCGTTTCGGCTGTGGGTATGTGGGCAACAGGGAAGTCGGCCACATACCCACAGCTTTGCCCTGTGAACTTGCGGTTTACAGGGATGTTATCCACCAGTCCACAGGATACCTGCCATCGCAGGTCTGAAAATGACCCACAGATTCTCCTGAATAGCCAAGATTCCTATACCCTTGACACCCCCACAGATTCAGCACTACGCTTCTCGTCCATGAAAAGCGGAGTTTAAAATTCCTCGTATAGACGCCCCATTTTATTTGGCGGTTGCGCGGACGAAGTTATAATGAACAATAAGTTACCCATGGCGTCCCTAGCGATCTTCTCGTGCTTTGCGCATGGCGTGCTGGCGGATGATGGCTTCCGGTGCGGCACGCATCTGGTCAAAGCGGGCGACAGCAAGCTCGACGTGATGGAGAAATGTGGTCCACCCGTGCTTAAGGAAACCGTGTCTGGCGCCAACGAGGCCCTGGTCGAGCAATGGCACTACCGTCCGGTCCCGGGAGCTTCCCGCGGATCCTGACCTTTACCGGCGGCCGCCTAGTCGATATCGAGGCGATTAGCAAACCCTAAGGGATGACCCGCTCGCCCCCCAATGGCTAACGTTCTTGGAGGATGAGGCCCGGACCGCGCCCGCCCGGCCAGAGTAAAGCTGTCAAGCGAAACGCCTGCAAGGAATTACAGCTTCTTGCTCCCTACCTGATGAGCGCTCCCGAGATGAGTGGCGGAGCGGTAAGTTTTTCGGCCACCGAGTCTATTTCAGGAGGTCCATGACCGGCTTGAACAGCTCCTCGTCGAACTTGAAGCGGAGCCGGACGTAGACACCTTGATCGGTGTGCTCGTCGGCGCTAAGGTCTTCATCCTCGAAGCCGAAGAGGTTGTAGCCCGCCGAGCCCCAGAGGTTGTCGGTGACGCGGTAGCCTGCCTCCGGCCCGAAGCCGAACTGGACGCTCTTGAAGCCCTCCCCGGCCAGCGCCGAGGCCTGGAGCCCAATATCCCAGCGCTCTGTCAAGTCCATCCTGTAGCGTCCCATGAGCAGCTCCGCGTCGTAGCCGCTTTTGATGCCGTACGAATCCTCCTGGACGTACTTGGCCGCGATCCGTCCGCTCAGGACCCAGAAGCGCTCGGGTTGATAGTTGTAGTGCAGCGACACGGCATCGACGGTGCGCTGCAGGTCCAGACTTGGATCCGTGGTGTTGAGGCCGAAGCCCACGCGCGGGCTGCCGTCTTCGTATTTGTGCTCGTAACGGGCCAAGGCGTTCCAGACGTTGGTCTCGGTGTCGCGGTAGGCCACACCAAGCTGGCGGCGGTGCTGGAGGCTCGCGCGGGCGGCGCCCTCGCTATCTGTCAGCGCCAGGATGCTGCGGCCGAGGAAGGTCCAGTCGCGGCTAAGCTTGTGCGCCAAGCCCAGGGTGCTGAGCCACGTCTCGGCGTTCGAGGCGTGGTAGGACTCGACTCGGCCGCTCGCCTTCCAGAACGGGTGGCCCGTATACTCGAGGGCCGCGGTGTAGGCCTGGGAGTCGCCGTCGAAGCCCGCGCCCGCCGACTCCAGGGCCTTCACCTGCTCGGCGCTGGTGTGCAGGGTCAGGCCCTCGAAGAGGCGCCAGGCCTTGCGCGTCCCGATGGCCGCCCCGCTGCTGCGCCCATCGAAGTCGTCGCGTGCCCGGTATTCGCTGAACAGGTTCGCATCTTTCAGATATTCGGTATCGATCCCGAGGACGGTGCTGTGGTTCTCCTGAAACTGGTTGAGCGCGAAGGGGCTCGAGAGCGAGGAGATGAGCTCGTGGCGCGCGTACACGCGCCCGCGGGTCCAGAACTGGTAGTCGCCCCCGAGCGCCGCCACGCGCTTGTCACTCTCGAAGAGGTGCGGGGGCAGGAGGCGGTATTCAGCCTTGCCCCCGTCGATGAAGACCTGCACACCCGGCTCGCGCGGGTCGAAGTCCTCGACCTGCCAGCGCACCGCGGTGGCCTCCGTAAGCGGCGTGCGCACGGTGATCGGGACGCCCTTGGCGTCCGTGAGCCGGACCGTTAGCGGTAGTGCTGTATGACCGTCGGCGATCACGGTATCGGGCAGATGGATCTCGATGCGACCAAGCCGGTCGGGGGCGATGACGCTGATTCTGCGCATGCCCCTCTCGTTGCCGAAGGGGTCGATCTGTCGGACCGTCAGCGTGTTTCGGCCCGCTTTGAGCGGGATCCCGATGTATTCCCAGACCAGGAGCCGCTGCTCGGCTAGCACGGCCTTCTTGCCGACGCGCGCCTCGGAGATTTCGGCGCCGTTCACACTCAGTTTAAAGCTCGAACCCGCCTGCCCCTTGACCCGCACATGAGTCTGGGCGATTGGGAAGGTATCCCCGTCCTTGAGGTCGACGAAGCCGAGGCTATTATCGAGCCCCAGCAACAGCCTTTCCACGTCTACCTGCGGCACCGCTGCCGCGGCCGAGGGGGGCAGGTTCGAGTTCTTGGAGCTCAACGTGCCGGGCGCGAGCAGGGGCTGGTAGCGGTGTTGTCCCTGCGGGCTCGCGGGCACCAACACCTCCGTAAGCGCGCGGCGCCGCATCACCTCATGCATGACCACGCTGCCGGCGTCCGGGGCCGCCGCGTACACCATATGCCTCGCGAACGCGACGAGGAACATCGCAATGTGGAGCCATTTGCAGAGCGCGGGCACGGATTTTAGCTTTATCAGATGGCATGGGTACGGGGTCGCGGTGTGAACATCCAATGTTTAGGATCGGCTTAGGATCCTCCGGTTTGGTCCATCGCTAGGCCGCCGATTATCGCGATCCTCCTCGTCCGCAAGCCAATGGAGAGCCGCGCGCGCCATTCGAGATGCTGGTGCGCGTGAGGCGTTTAAGTGGGAATGCGGCTTGAGAAAGAGATGTGCAGCGGATGCCTCCCTCGCCGTGGCATCCATGCCCCCCGTCCGTCGCAGGGTTAATCGGCGACGCTTCGGAGAACTTGAGTGTCGGTCCGCCCCGCGCGGCGCGGGTCGACCCTGGGTCAATCTCCCGGCGGGAGACGGGCGACAGCTTTAGCTGTTACCGGACGGACCGTGCGCGCCGATAAAAATTCAAAGAGAGTCGTCCCATTTGAGAGGCTGGGACGACTCTCTCTGCGCTTATGGGGTACGAGTAAAATAGAACAGCGCCGCCAGCCCGAGCACGACGCAAACGACCGGGGCGAGGCTCAGAATTTCTGTAAACATGTTTTCCCCCTACTGGAAGCTATGAAGAAGGACGGGGGAAATATTCCCATCCTCCTGCCGCAGAACATGGGCATCAATTAATAGGACGTATTGTTCGGCGGATTGTTCCTGAGGTTCCCATCCTCGGCGTTGTGGAACGCACCGACGCTTCTCGTCGCGCGCCGAATAGCGCGAGGTTACTACAAGGCTTGCTTGCTGTCTCCTCGTCAGAGGCATCACCTATTGATTAGAAGAAGGTAAAAATAATAAACGCCACCACCATCCACAATACGATGAATGCTATGATCTGCGGCATGTCGAACTTCATGGGCGGGTGCTCCAAATATAATTCGCTGGCGCTCGCAAAGCCGATCTCAGCCAGTAAACAACCAGTGATGATGATGGTGCAGTCCGTGAATGATAGCTGCAGCAATCGCCCTGTCAACTGCTACAAGTTTGAACGCCCGATTGAGCCGTGATTAAGGACACCAACAAATGGTGGATTCGGAAGAAGTCGAGATTGCGCCGGCCTCGGTAGAGGAGTTGAGAGCGGATAAGTCCGGGGTTTTGGTCGAGCAGATGGCAGCTCTCGCTTATCAGGCATTCCGAGAACCACCTTGGAGCGATGAAACTGAAAAGCCACGCCTCCACTTCGGTTTGGGCGTCGATCTGATGCGATGTAATGCCTTGGCCTTCGTCGCTAAGAGTAAACTCTCCCGCAAGCTTGTCGGTTACATCTTAGGCTATGAGGTATTTCAAGAGAGTGGCGATCCTCGAGATCTCACGCTCTACAAGATCTCGGGCACCAAAGCGCTTGATTACTTGTTCGAAGGAGGGAAGCGGGTGTTTTATGGAGATACTCTCTGTGTGGACCCTGGATTTCGACGACAGCGCATTGCCTATAAGCTTTCCGCTTCGTTAATTAGTGGATTGCGCGCACAAGGATTCGCCTATCGCATTGGACGTACCGACGTTATAGCCGGCGGCATGAGGGCTCTTTTTACCAAACTTGGGTTACAAGAATTATCCGTGCATGACACCTCGTATCCAGAACGGACATACTGGCTGCTGCGGCTCTGACTGAGCTCTAAACGACATATCGTCGCTGTCGAATTTTTGTGAACGCTACCGGCAAGGCGAGCCGCCTCGTGTTTTTCAATCTCAATGCGGCCGGCCGCGAGCGCAGCCACTGGCATATATAATGCCTTTCTACGACCGCACATCGCACGAAATCGAATGGTAGGGGTCCGCAGAGTATGTTGAACGCAAGTAGAGGGGCGCTATGGTTTGCAGTGACGCTTTGCACCGTGAATCTCTCGGCCTGCAATACAGTAAAGGGTTTCGGGACGGATATGCAAAACTTCGGTCAAAAGATCGCAAGAAAGATCGACCAGAAAGACTCTTCGGACGCGGCAAACCGGGAAGTAAGGCTCGAAGTACAACGAGAAGCGCAGACCGAGCCGACGGAAGGCCAGAGTCTAACAGCACCAGCGGTGGAACGGAAATCCAGTGAGCACCAAGAGCGGGAGAGCACGAGCCTCGACAATGAAGCGGATAACACTCAAAACGAGTTAGACAGAATGTATGAGGAGCAGATGCAACGTCGCGCTCAGTGATAGCCCGGTCGCACAGCAAGGAGTTGCTGAGTCGCTTCCTACCTAATGAGCCTTGCCGAGGTGAGTGCTGGTGCCGTAAGTTTTTTGGCGGTGTCGATCAGCAATGCCGGCAATAGGGCTATGCGAACCCGTAGGTCGTATTATCCGCTAGGAGGTTCGCCCCGTCGCGGCGCGGGTCAACGCGCGGGGCGCTCTAGCCGTCGATAGGAGATCGCCTCGGTCAAATGCGTTGCTTGTATATCATCTCGGGATTCGAGATCCGCAATCGTGCGAGCGACCTTGAGGATGCGATGCGCCGAGCGCGCGGAAAACCCCATGCGGTCGATCGCCGACCCGAGTAGGAGGGTGTCGGTCTCGGTGAGCCGGCAATAACGATCGATCTCTTTGTTGGTCAACTGGCTATTGGGCTTGCCGCTGCGCCCGACTTGGCGGGCGCGCGCGGCGCACACACGCTCGCGGACGCTGGCGCTGCTCTCGGCGTGACTGCTGTGGTCGAGGAGTACCTCGTGGGGTACGTTCGGCACCTCGATCGTCATATCGATGCGGTCCAAGAGCGGGCCGGAAATCCTGGCGCGGTAGCGTTTAACCTGTTCTGATGTACAGTGACAACGCCCGCCCCGGTCACCTAAATAACCGCACGGGCAGGGGTTCATCGCCGCGATCAATTGGAAGCGGGCGGGGAAATCGGCTTGTTGCGCAGCCCGCGATACGGTAATCATGCCCGCCTCGATCGGCTCGCGCAGGACTTCCAGCACGCGGCGGTCGAATTCAGGCAGCTCGTCGAGGAATAGCACACCGTGATGGGCCAAGGAGATCTCGCCCGGCCGCGGGTGGCTACCGCCGCCCACCAGCGCCACGCCCGAGGCCGTGTGGTGAGGCGCGCGAAACGGCCGCTGCCGCCACGCGCTCGCTTGAAAGCCGTGATGGCTGACCGAGGCCACCGCCGCCGATTCGAGCGCCTCCGCTTCGGTCATCGGCGGCAAAATGCTCGGCAGGCGCCGGGCGAGCATACTCTTCCCGGTCCCCGGTGGTCCGACCATCAATAGGTTATGCCCGCCCGCGGCGGCGATCTCCAAGGCGCGTTTAGCGTGATGTTGCGAACGCACCTCGGAAAAATCGACGCCGTTGTCATCTTCACTCGGGTTCCCTTGCAGGCTGTGGGGCAGGAGGGACTGGGCGCGATTGATATGGGCGCAGACCTCCAGTAGGTGCCGCGCCGGAAACACCGACAAGCCGTTGACCAAGGCCGCTTCGTTCGCGTTGTCGTGAGGAACCACGAGATCATGTTCCGCTCGTTGGGACTGCAGGGCGCAGGGCAGTACGCCGCGGATCGCCCGTAGCTCGCCGGTTAACGCGAGCTCGCCGACAAACTCGATGGTTTCTAACGCGGCCGCAGGGATCTGTTGCGAGGCGGCGAGCACGCCGAGCGCGATCGGCAGATCGAAGCGGCCGCCTTCTTTCGGAAGGTCGGCCGGCGCGAGATTGATCGTGATCCGCCGGATCGGGAACTCGAAGCGGGAATTGATAATCGCGCTGCGGACGCGGTCCCGGCTTTCTTTGACCTCGGTTTCGGGAAGGCCAACGATGGAAATGCTCGGCAGGCCGCTCGACAGATGCACCTCGATGGTTACGAGCGGCGCATTGATGCCGATTTGAGCGCGACTGAATACTTTGGCGATCGACATGCTGTCCTTAGCTGCGCCCCGAGCCGAGCGGCCTATCTAAACTCGGCCTGAGTACCTCTCTCCTTGAGCTGATTCACGGAGCCGGAGGCGGTTGACGGTGGTTTAGCTGCGCCTCCAGGGCCGTTACTTGCTTTTCCAAGGCCGCGAGCCGGGCGCGGGTTCGCACCAGAAGCGCCGATTGGACATCGAACTCCTCGCGCGAGACGAGATCCATGCGCGTCAGGGCCGCGCCTACCAGGGCGCGCAGGTTTTTCTTTACCTCCGCGCCCAAGGGCGCCGCGCCGCGCGGCAAGAAACGCCCGGCCTGATTGAATCGCTCTTCAAAAGGGAGTCGGTGTGTCATGAGCTGTCATGGTAAACCGGAACCCACGGCGCGATCTACTCTTCGAGTAACAGCCGCTGCAACACGCGTCTCACACTGCCGGTTTCACGGGCAATGTCGGTTCCAGCCGAGTCAGCCTCAGCAGCCCTTCGTCCCCGGTCAGCAGCACGAGGTGCTCAGTCTGCGCCGTGGCCAGCAGGAGGCGGTCAAAGGGATCCTTGTGTCCAAGTGGAACCTCGGTGGTCGCGATGGCGTGGACATCGGCGATGGGGAGAAGGGTGGCGCCGGTATTTCGAGTCTCATCACGGAAGATCTGAGGCGAGATCGGCAATCTTCCCAAGCGGTGCTTGATGGCAACTTCCCAGATACTGGCCACCGAAACGACGCAGGACGAAGTGGCAATCAAGG
Organism: Gammaproteobacteria bacterium; assembly: GCA_050740455.1. Classification (GTDB taxonomy): domain Bacteria; phylum Pseudomonadota; class Gammaproteobacteria; order JACCXJ01; family JACCXJ01; genus USCg-Taylor. The sequence continues at coordinate 22,248 of JBOIDF010000030.1, forward strand.
CGCGGCAGCTGCGACTGAGGCGCGGACTTCCTACCAGCCACCAGAGGGCGACTTGGGTGTCGAGCAAGAGCCTCACGGGTCGCCCTCGATCATGCGTCCGATCTCCGCGTCGACTTCCGGCGTGAACGCGCCATCGATCTCGCCTGCGAACTTCTTGAGCCGCCCCCAGCCACCGAGCTTGCGTGGCTTGCTCATCGGAACCAGCTTGACCATCGGCTCGCCGTTGCGGGCGATAATGACCTCCTCACCCTTTAGTGCCGCCTTGACGAGCTTGGAGAGCTGGCTCTTGGCCTCCAATACATTGACTTGCATCGGCGTTCCTCCGTTCGCAATGGATTCCATCTTACCATGCTTAGCCAGCTTAGCCAACGCGATCTCGAAGTTTGGGCTACCGGAGGGGCGGTGGTCAGGCCAGAAGTGGACCCCATATGCTGGACACCAACTAGGGTCGTGATAAGTGGGATTTTCTGCTGTATTTATATAGTTATTTTAAAAGAGGAAGCAGAAGATGAAGAAACCACGACGTAATCATTCTCCGGCGTTTAAAGCGAAAGTAGCATTAGCGGCGCTGAAAGGCGATAGGACGCTAGCGGAGCTTTCACAGCAGTACGAGGTGCATGCGAATCAGATCATGGATTGGAAGAAGCGATTGGTTGATGGGGCGGAGCGATTATTTGAGAACGGTGTGAGTGTATTGTACACAGCGAGGACGAATCCAAAGTCAAGGTATTACATGCCAAGATTGGGGAGCTGACGATGGAGCGGGATTTTTTATCCAAAGCGCTCGGTCGCGGGCTGTGACGGAGCACCCACCGCTTGCAGGACATCACGGCAACAACACAGATTGGAACCGCTTGCGGCCGGTATCCCAAGACTATCTGACAACCGTTGACCGCGGGCAAACCACGCGTAGTAGCTCTTATAGTCACCTATCGATAGCTTGGGGCCATAAACCGCATCGCTTAATGAGTGCTGCATCAAACGGTCGAAAAAACCCGGTGCGAAGGTGATATCCGCATCAGTGAACACCGGCCACGGGGTCCTGGCTGCCGCCGTTCCGGCATTGCGTGCCTCGGCGATCGTCCCAGGGTAACGCAACAAAACGGTGTTATTCGGACGGATCTCACCTATGCGTTGTGGGTATCGTCACTGCTGGCGTCGACCACGATAAGACCGATATCGGGAGGTATCGATCCCGGGAACGCCGGGATGTTGCGCATCTCGTTACGCGTTGGGACGATGGCTCACGGGTGGGGCGCAGCCTCAGGTTTGAGGAGGGCCTCGAAAACCTACCTGCCGAGTGGGAAGCCTGCAGGCTACCAGTCAACCTGGGCGCGGAGCTGAAAGATGTCGGGCGACGCCCCCTCGAATTCCCCGCCCTCGATGTCGAGTACCTTAACGTAGTTCGCCATCAAGCGGAGGTTGGGGTTCGGGTACCAGTTGAGGCCGAAGGTGAAGTCGTCCTGCTCGCCGCCAAGGATATCCTCGTCGTCCAGGTCAATGGTGCTGTAGCGCGCCGCGATCTCCCACGCGCCCCACCCGCCGCTGCCGAAGTTGGAGAAGGGCTTGACGCGATCGAAGGCGCCCTTCTCGACCTTGTAGGCCGCGGCCCGCGACTCGCCGGTCAAGAACCAGCTCCCGTAGATATACCACCCGTTGAAGTTCACGTCTTCGATGTTGCGGTTCACATCGGTGTAGATGTACTCGGCTTGGAGCGATCCGGGACCCCACGCGAAGGCACCCTCGGCCCCGTAACGCAGGAAGTCTTCGGTGCCCGCGAATTCACCGGTGTCGACCAGCCGTTGATCGGCGACGTGAGACTCGGGCCGCTGCCGGAACTGCAAGAGCGTATCGGCCGGGCTGGCCTCGGGATCGCGCCAGGAGATGGCCCCGCCGACGTGCACCAAACGCTTGGAATCCAATAGCGGTGCCGCGGTAATACGCCCCGTGACCCCGATGCCCTCGCCCCCGTCGACCTCAACATCTTCGTCATCGTCGTCAACCCCCTCGCTGAAGACCCCGCCCGCGGCGGTCCAGTTCGAGCCGGCATAGTAGAGCGCGGCCCCGAGGTTTCGCTCCGGGACGAAGGCATCGGCCAGGGAGCGTTCCAGGAAGGTGAGGAAGCGGCTGCTGGTCAGCTGCTCCAGACTGAAGGGCTCCTTGAAGTTACCGACCTTGATGGTGAGCGGCTTGAGGTAGGTATTGGCGATGTACACGTCCTTAAGATCGACCCCGTTCTCCGCGAAGTCGATCTCGCTCTTGAAGTTCCAGTGCTTCCACAGGGTCCCGAAGGCACTCAGGCGGGCTCGCCGGAACTCCGCCCCGCTGTCGAGATCGGTGGTCTCGCCGGCGTCCGTGTCCTCCTCGTTGTACCAGGCCGCATCCACCTGCACCCGCCCCCCGACCCCAAACTTGAAGTCCCCTTCCGGGCTCGAAATCTCGAGCTTGCCCTTGGTCTCGATCTTCGGCAGGGTCTGGGCGGCCTGCTTCACCTGCGCGGTGTCGGCGGTATTGGCTTCGTCATCCGCCTTGGAGGCGCTTGACAGTTGCTCATAGGCTTCCTCCGTAATCGTGCCTTGTTCCTTCAGCACGTTGAGCAAGTCCATCATGGCGTCATTGGCAGCATCAGCACGGGGTGGGAAAAACAAGGCACTGGCCGCGAGCGTCAGTCCCGACAATGCATTCAATCGTCTATTCACTGGTATTCCTCCCGATGATTATGGATTTTCAAGCCCCTAGCAGCCGCGCCTCGCGCCGGTGAGGGACGTTTTCCCCGCCCCGTGCCCGCGGTACTTTCGCGCCGGCCAACCGGTGCGGCCATGATCACGAAAAGCCGTGCCCCATGGCATTGAATACGAAAAACTAATTCATGTTACCGTGGCCGCGAGCTCGGGGAATCGTAAGGTTTAAATATTTCTATGCGGTGACGGTATGATGATGGTTATGTGACAATCTCCTACTCACATAGCACGGCGAAACCGAACGTGCATGACCGAGCGCCGGCGGGCGCGTGAATGAGCCAGTCACACGCCTGTAATACGATCGACTTTTAATTTGCGCGGTAATCTTTGACGGCAATGCCTATGACAGACAAGATCTTGATCGTCGATGACGAGCCGGCGCTCCGGCAGATGCTCGGGTTGGCGCTGTCGGGGGCCGGCTTCGAGTGCACCGAAGCCGCGGATGCTGAAAAAGCCGAAAGCGCGATCGCCGCCGGCGTACCCGGCCTCGTATTATTGGACTGGATGCTCCCGGGGGTAAGCGGCGTTGACCTCGCGCGGCGCCTCAAGCGGGGTGCACGCACCCGCGCCATCCCCATCATCATGCTCACGGCGCGCGGAGAGGAGACGGATAAGGTGCGCGCTCTCGATGTCGGCGCCGACGATTATGTCACCAAGCCCTTTTCCACCCGCGAGCTGGTCGCCCGCATCAAGGCCGTGCTCAGGCGCACCGCCCAGGAAGAAACACGCGATGCGATCGAGGTCGAGGGTCTGCGGCTCGACGTTAGAACGCATCGGGTTACGGCGCGAGAAACCTCTTTGCAGCTCAGCGCGACCGAATTTCGGCTGCTGCACTTTTTTATTGCGCATCCCGAACGGGTTTACACCCGCAGCCAGTTGCTCGATCAGGTGTGGGGAAACAACATCTACATCGAGGAACGCACCGTGGATGTGCATATCCGGCGGTTGCGAAAAATCATGGGGCCGCACGGATACGATCGCTTGATCCAAACCGTACGCAGCGTCGGCTACCGGTTCTCGGCCCAATAAGGGGATTCCTACCGCCCCGCCGCCCGTGATGCATCCGGACTTGTGGCGCTTCTTGGGGGTCTCGGTAATCTCGGGGATCATCGGCGCCCTCATCGATCAATTTTTCCTCGCCCTCTGGATCGGGACGCTGGGACACTGCGTGTGGCACTATCGCCGGCTGGTGCAGCTCCGGCTTTGGATCCCGCATCGCAAACGTCATCCCGCGCCCGATACTCCGGGGCTCCTCGAGGATATCTGCCGCGCCGTGGACGTTCTGGGCGATCGCGAAAAGAAGCGCAAGAAGAAACTTTCCGGTTACCTTAAGCAATTCCGGCATGCCACCACCGCCCTGCCGGATGCCGCTGTCGTGCTTGGATTGAACGACCAGATCGAATGGGCCAACCCCGCCGCCGAAGACCTGCTCGGGATCGAGTGGCCGCAAGACTGGCGGCAACGGATCGCCAATCTTGTGCGGGATCCGAAGTTCACCGCCCTGCTCAACGAAAACCACGATACCGGATTGACTCGTACCGCGGAGATCCCCTCGCCGCTCGGCGCCGAGCGCATACTCAGTATCAGCATCGTGCCTTTCGGGGTGGGCCAGCGCCTCTTAACCGCGCGTGATATCACGCGCCTGCACCGCCTCGATCAAGTGCGCCGGGATTTCGTAGCCAACGTCTCCCACGAGCTGCGCACCCCGGTGACGGTCATTCGAGGCTACCTCGAAACGTTGGTCGATGCTCCGGATCGCTGCCCCGAGGCCTGGCGTCCGATCTTGGCACAGCTTGAGACGCAAACCCTAAGAATGCAAAGCATCATCGAGGATCTGCTGTTACTCTCGTGGCTGGAACAATCCGATAACATCACCGACGCCGGGCCCGTGCAGGTGCCCGAGATCATCAGCACTATTTATCAAGAGGCGCAGGCGCTCGCCGGAAATCCGCGCCACATGTTCTCGCTCGAGATCGATCCGGCGCTAAGCATCCTCGGGGCAAAGAACGAACTGCACAGCGCCTTTTCGAACCTGGTCGTGAATGCAATCCGTTATACGCCTGAAGGCGGGGTGATCCGCATCCGCTGGTATAAAGACGCCTCGGGGGCGCATTTCGAGGTGAGCGATACCGGAATCGGGATCCCGCCCCAACACCTGCCGCGGTTGACGGAGCGGTTTTACCGTGTCGATCAGGGCCGCTCGCGCGAGAGCGGCGGCACCGGCCTCGGCCTGGCCATCGTGAATCACGTGCTAAAGCGGCACCAGGCGCGCTTGCACATCGACAGCACCGTCGGAAAAGGCAGTAGGTTTCGCTGCGATTTTCCCGGCGATCTCATCACGCCGCCGCACGCGGAAACCGCGATCGAATCCGTAAAATAGAATTAGGGCTTCTACCCGATGGCAGTGAAACACTGTCTGCGATGAGCATGGGGGGCCGCCGTCGATGTGCAGGACCTCAGGCCGGCAAAAGCCGGTCGCCCCTTAAGCCGCCGCCTCATTGCGCGCCTCGTCGGGGGTAGTGATTTCAACCCATCGTCTTATCGCTTTTCATCTCTTCACTGTTAAGATCCGTCACAGAAGTTTCACGCCGGCTTAACGCGCGTGTCATCGGCCGGCGTTAACGTAACAGCACGCCTTGTTGCCCTTAGCCGGCTTTTTAGAGAAACCAACGGCGGAGAGCATCTGATATGCACCTCAGTAGTTTAAGATGCCACACGCTCGCGACGGCGTTTTCGGGAGCTACGATTTTCCTAAGCGCCTGCGTCGCTGCTGCCCCGGCGCTAGCGCCTGTCACCCATGGGGTGGCGGCCGGCGATGTCACCACCGAGAGCGCCGTGATCTGGTCGCGCACCGATCAACCCGCCTACATGCACGTGCTCGTTGAAGGTAGTCATAATGACCGTGGCGTACACGATATAGTCAAGGTCAATGCCGATGGCGACTATACAGGCAAAGTTCGGGTCACGGGGCTGAAAGCCGGTCGGGAGTATGGCTACAAGGTCTGGTTCAGCACCGCAACAGCAGGGAGGCGGGGTGTGGACGCCGCTGCTGAAGGACGCTTCCGCACACCGCCCGCAAGCAAACTTGCCGAGGCTCTGGTGTTTGGCTGGGCGGCGATCTGGCGGGGCAAAACGTCTGCCGTGATGCCGTGGAAGGCTTTCCGATCTTCAAGGCCATGAATGCCGCAGAGATGGATTTCTTCATCGGTCTCGGTGACATGATCTACGCCGATGGGCTCTGCAACCCTATCGGTCTTTACGGCAACGTCCAGGTCTCCGGTCCGTTCCTTCAGGCCGCCAACCTGGCGGATTACTGGGGGCACTGGCGGTACAACCGCGAGGACGACGGCTACCGGAGCTTGCTGGCCAGCATGCCCTATTACGCCATCTGGGACGACCATGAAGTCGTCAACGATTTTGGGCCGCTGCACGACACCCGCACCACCCCGCCCTACACCCCCGGCGTGCACCTGATGCCCATGGGACTCAAGGCGATGCTGGACTATAACCCCGTACTCCCCGCCGGCAATACGCCGGAACGCCTTTACCAGGAGCGCACGGGCCGGACATGGCTGCGTGAACGCCTCCCGCAGGGAGGAAGGAATGAACCGTAGCACCCATCTCCAGTCCGCACCGCGCAGTCACACGGTCGTAATCCCCTAGTCGCTCGGTCGTCACAATCGGCTACTACTATTCCTCTCACCGCGAGCAGATCACAAGGACGCGATCGCCCGCGGATCACAACGGATGAACACTCCCGAATCGGGGGACAAAATGAGCGTAAGAGATCTATTTGGGAAGAGCATATTTGCAGTTGTGGTGTCGGCCGTGTGCGTGGCGCCAACAATGGTCGCAGCGCACGATTTTGGCAAGCGACACCTGAATCACGTGCAGCTCGGCCCTCGGCCATTCTATTTGGTCGAAAAAATGAAGGCGGGTAAGCTCAAGACTGCGCTTCAGCAATGCTCCGATGGCCCCTTTTACAAGACCGATTTCTCGATCGGCCACCGCGGCGCTGCTTTGCAGTTTCCCGAGCACACCAAGGAGTCGTACCAGGCGGCTGCTCGTATGGGTGCCGGAATTCTTGAGTGTGACGTGACCTTCACCAAGGATCTGGAGCTCGTATGCCGCCACTCGCAGTGCGACCTCCACACCACCACCAACATCCTCGCCACGCCGCTGGCCGCGAACTGCTCCGTCCCCTTCAGCCCGGCTGAATTCGATCCGGATACCGGCGCGCTTACCAAAGCGGCATCGGCCCAGTGCTGCACCAGCGACATCACGCTGGAGGAGTTCAAGACGCTCTGTGGCAAGATGGATGCGAGCAATCCCAATGCGACTACCCCCGAGGAGTTCCTCGGCGGCACCCACAGCTTTCGCACAGACCTCTACGCCACCTGTGGCACCCTGGTTACCCACGCTGAGAGCATCGAGCTGTTCAAGGATTTGCACACGAAGATGACGCCAGAGCTCAAGGCCCCCAGCGTGCCTATGCCATTCAACGGTTTCTCACAGGACGATTACCGCCAGAAGCTAATCGACGAGTACAAAGCGGCCCAGGTCAATCCGCGCAAGGTGTACGCCCAGTCCTTCAACCTCGATGACGTGCGCTACTGGATTAAACACGCGCCACGATTCGGCAAGCAGGCGGTCTACCTCGACGATCGGTATGAGACCCTTCCCGGTTTCGATCCGAACCTTCCCTCGACCTGGGTACCCAGTATGGAGGAGATCGCCGCCGATGGCGTGAAGATCATCGCGCCACCCATGTGGGTGCTCCTAACAGTCGAGGACAGCAAAATCGTGCCTTCGGAGTACGCCAAGGCAGCCAAGGCCGCCGGCCTCGACATCATTACCTGGACCACTGAGCGCTCAGGGCGCATCGCCGAGGATGTGTTGATCGGCGGCGACACCTTCTACTATCAGTCGACGCTCGCTGCGATCAGCAACGACGGCGATATCCTGGTCACACTCGATGTGCTCGCGAAGGACGTAGGCATTCTGGGCATTTTCTCCGACTGGCCCGCCACGGTGACCTACTACGCGAATTGTATGCATCTCTAACTCCGGCCAGAAGGGCGAACGGGCAAGCACCCGGGGGTGTCTTGCCCGTCCCGGCCCCCTTTTTATTCACTAACAAGTAATCAAATGCCAACTCAACAGTAATCAAAGTGTCACCAAAGGCCGGTACATTTGCGGTGTCCGCAATTCCTGCAAAAATAACGGAGTGAGTTCATGAAACATAGACGCTTGAAACATAACCGTGCGCCCATCGCCTTACTTGCCATCGCTTCCGCGGTGGCGGTTCCCGCGGTAATGGCGGCCGAGCCGGTGGTACAAGGACCCGAATCGGTATCCGACTGGTTCGATGCCGGCCAGGAATACATAGAGGCCGCAAAAAAGCTTTCCCGGATAAGGCGCCCGGCCAAGAATGTGATCCTCTTTATCGGTGATGGTATGGGAGTCTCTACCGTGACGGCTGCCCGCATCTTGGAAGGACAGCAGATGGGTAAGCCCGGAGAGGAACACAGCTTGTTCTTCGAGAAGTTGCCGTACGTCGCGCTGTCCAAGGTTTATTCTTGGGACCAGCAGACCCCCGATTCTGCACCGACGATGACCGCCATGGTCACCGGCTACAAGGCGCGCGAGAGCATGCTGGCGGTGGACCACACCACGGCGCGCTACGAGTGCGATCCGGGAGTGATCGCCTCGAAGTCACTAGAGACCATCCTCGAGCAGGCCGCCCATGCCGGCAAGAACACCGGCGTGGTCACGACCGCTCGGCTGACGCATGCGACCCCGGCCGCGAACTACGCCCACACGGCGGTGCGTGACTGGGAGAGTGACAGCGAGATCCGCTCGCATGAGGACACCAACGGATTGCCCGCCGGCTCCTGCACGGTGAAAGATATCGCCCGCCAGCTCATCGAGCTGCCGAACGCAGTCAAGGACAGCCTGAAGGTGGCCCTGGGCGGCGGTCGTTCCTATTTTCAACCGGACACCCTGGTCGATCCGGAAGACGGCGGCACCAACGTGGGTCGCCGCAAGGATGGCCGCGACCTGACCGCCGAGTGGGTGAGCACGCGCGGCCCCGGCGCGACGTTTGTCTATGACCAGGCAGGCTTCGACGCGGCGGATCCGGCGGCGACCAGCTACTTGCTCGGGTTGTTCGAACGCTCGCATGTGGAATACGAGCATGACCGTCCGAACGACACGGGGGGTGAGCCCTCGTTGTCCGAGATGACGGAGAAAGCGATCCAGATCCTTTCGAATAACAAGCGAGGCTTCTACCTTCATGTCGAGAGCGGGCGCATCGACCACGCGCACCACGCCGGTAACCCCTATCGGGCGCTCACCGATACCATCGAGTTCGCGAAGGCGATCCAGAAGGCCTACGAGATGACCGATCCCGAAAAGACGCTGATCATCGTGAGCGCCGACCACAGCCATGTGTTCACGATCGCCGGCTACCCCCATCGCGGCAACCCGATCCTCGGTAAAGTAGCCGAGGTGCCGGACGCCGATGGCGATCCGACGGAGTTCGCAGCCGATGCGCTCAGCTTGCCTTACACCACGCTGAGCTATGCCAACGGCCCAGGCTATACGGGTGCGTCCGATGTCCAGCCCGCGGGCCTCAAGACATTCCCGCACAATCCGGGGTCCTTCACCAACGGCGCGTTGCGGCCCGACACGGCCAACGTTGACACCACGGTACCGAGCTTCATGCCGGAATCGACGGTACCGCTCGCTTCGGAAACTCATTCGGGTGAGGATGTGGCAATCTACGCCAGCGGTCCTAAAGCGCACCTGGTGCGCGGCGTCATGGAACAGAACTGGATCTATCACGTGATGAAGGAAGCCTTCCGCTTCTAAGCGCCGCTCAACGTCATAGTTGTGCTTCTCGGCTGGCTAGCCAGCCGGAAATTCGGGGGCGTCTCTACGCACGCCCCCATACTTTTGATTCGGCTATCGCTAAACCGGGACGCCTATGAAACGCCTCACAACAAGCACTGCATGGCTCTAATTGTGTTTTCAGCAACCCTAGCGGCGGTTCCGAGAGGGATAGGGACGACCGGTGCCGGCCAAGGTCCTGCGACGGCCCCAGCGACCGCATTCCCGCCGCTTTCCGCGCTATACGAGACGCAGGTGCTTGCCGAGGGACATCAGACCACGGCACAGGGTCAAACGCCGTTGCGCTGGTATCTGTGGCGCGATGACCAGCGGGTCGAAACCCGTACGATAGAAGGGGCGTTTAGCAAGAGCTTCGACATCGTCCGCTCACTGCCGCATGGACATGTCGCCGCGGTGCTCGGCACGCTCCGTAAGCTTGAGCTGGAGCAGCTCATCGCCCCCAAGCGCTCTCCACAACGGGATCGGGTCGTCGCGATGATCGTCGCGCGTCTGCTCGATCCCCGATCGAAGCTCGCCAGCGCGCGCGGCTTCGGGAAAGAGAGCGCCGCAACGAGCTTGGGGGAGCGCTCGAGGTCGAATCAGCGCAAGCCGAAGACTTGTACGCCGCGATGGATTGGCTGCAAGCACGGCAAGGAGAGATCGAAAGGAGACTCGCCGAGCAACATCTCCACGACGGCGCGCTCGTGCTCTACGATGTGAGCTCTACCTATTTTGAAGGCCGGTGCTGTCCACTCGCCCGCTTGGGTTATTCCCGTGAGGGGAGGCGAGATAAGTTGCAGATCGTCTTTGGTCTTTTATGCGATCGCGAAGGCTGTCCCATCGCCGTGGAGGCCTTCGAGGGCAATACCGCCGATCCGAAGACGCTCGGGGCCCAAATCGAGAAGCTGCGCACGCGCTTTGGGCTGAGGCGGGCCAGTGCGTGCGTAACGCTGCGCGCATGGCTAGTAGATCGTTTCTCGCATTCTCATTACGTATTGGCAGTCTTGAATATCGCCTCGGGGCGCTACTGGTCGTCATACCTGCGAAAGCAGGTATCCAGGATTTACGCCGGTTTCCTGGATGCCAGCTTCCGCTGGCATGACGTTCGTTCTTGGTTCTCAATTCGCAAACGTTTAAATGAAACGCCCTCTTAGCCTGCGGTCTCGAAACCGGGGTAGAGCGTCATCCCGCCATCGACGAATAGGCTGGCGTACGGCCTTGGCGACCTCGCGCGCCGTCTCGTCGCCGGAGACGTAATTGACGGCTACATTCGCCCCATAGGCGGCGAGCGCGAGCGCGATCTCCTTGCCGATCCCGGTACCTGCACCCGTGACCAGCACTGTCTGTCCGCTTAGCCAGCGTTGCGTCTGGCAGTGCGGCAGGATCACCTCGGGTAGATGGGAATGTCTAGTCATCGTATCCATCGCTACCTCCTCTGTGAGTTGGGGAAGCTCTGCAAAAAGTTACTGCGCCGCCCTGCGTTTTGCGGTTGCGGGTTTCTTTTGGGCCTCCGAAACGACCACTTCACCGCTATGAAGCCCCCTCTTGTCAATAGACGAAGTCACCTTATGGAACCTTCGTGGTAGAGACGATCCCGCGGCGTTGCATTGTCCTCGACGGCTCGAACGAGTCTGTCTTGGTTTCATTGGAAGGCATCAGTACCACAGAGACAGACCACGGTTTCCAGTTCGGCGGGAACAGAATAATCGCGGCCTGTCCGCTTTTGTTGCGCGGCTGCGTCCATCACGCGGACGGGCACTCGCGGGTGCACCGACGCCTTTCGCCTGTCGCGCAAAGAGTCATAGGGAACACATCGCGGCGCGGGTTTACTGGGTGTAGCGACGCACTACCGAATTCAAGCGGGCAGCGGACACGCTGAGAAAACGCGTGCCGCAATTGCTTGCTCGGCGTGCAGACCTTAGTTGACATCTGATGCGTTATTTATCATCATCATCGCATCATGCGCACTACGCTTGACATCGATCTCCCAGTTCTGAAGGAGCTTAAGCGCCTACAAAAGGCGGAAAAAAAGCCCCTCGGCAGGCTCGCCTCCGAGCTTCTTGTCCAGGCACTAGCCGCGCGCCGAGAGCCGAAAGCGGTCGCGGAGTTCCGTTGGATCAGCCGAGCGATGGGCGCCAAGGTCGATCTCGCCGATAAGGAAGCGATCTACCAGGCGCTAGATGAAGTGCGGTGAGCTTCGCCATTGACGTTAACATCCTGCTCTATGCATCGGACGCAGACAGCCCGTTACACGCGCCTGCCGTGCGGTTTATCGAACGATGCTCGTCGGCGCCAGAGGTGTTCTGCCTGGCTTGGCCTACTATCATGGGCTACCTGCGCATTGCGACGCACCCCGCCATCTTTGCGAAACCGCTTTCCCCAGAGGAGGCGATGCGGAACATCGATAGTCTGCTCAGCCGGCATCAGGCATATTTAATGGCTGAAGAAGAGGGATTCTGGGAGCTATACCGGCAGGTCGCGAACGACATGCGTCCCCGAGGCAATCTTGTGCCCGACGCCCATCTTGCCGTCCTGCTGCGCCAACACGGAATTGCCACCCTGTATACGCACGATCGTGACTTCCGCCGATTCGATTTCCTGAGCGTGGTCGATCCGCTGGAAAGCGAGTCGATCTGAACCCGACGCTCGGCGCCACCTGGATCTTGCGGGAGCCACCCCGCGTATTGTGATGAACACGAGGCCCGTCGGCCTGGGCACGAACTACTGCTCCGCGACGGGTTGAAAGGCGCAGACTTGCCCCAAATTGCGCAAGTGCGTTTCAATCTGCTGCATGCGATTCTCGGGCGCCGGATGAGTGCTGGCGAATTCGGGCGCGCGCGATGCGCCGCCGCTTGCTTCAGCGAGAATTTTCATCACATCGACCAGCGCGGCCGGATCGTAGCCGGCGCTTTCAATGAAGCACACGCCGAACTTGTCCGCTTCGAGCTCATCCGCGCGACCATATTTCATGTTGATTAGGCCGCCGACCATGCGCGCGACTTGAGCCATTTCGTACGAGCCCGCGCCCATCACCACCGCGCCGGTGAGTCCTTGCGTCAATTCTTGTTTGGCGATGTGCTCGGCGGAATGGCGGCCGATCACATGGCCGATCTCGTGGCCTAGCACCCCCGCCAATTGATCTTCAGTCTTCAAGCGCGAGAACAGTGCAACGGTGATGAAAATCGGCCCGCCGGGCAGGGCGAACGCATTCACGGTCTTGTCGTCCGCCAGTACATAAAAATCGAACGGATAGCCGCTCTGCGCCGCGATACTTTGCGCGACGATTTTCTTGCCTAGGGCTTTCACGCGTTGTTGTACGCGTTCATCGGTATACATGCCGCCGAACTGTGCTGCCATCTCCGGCGCGGCCTGCAATCCCATGGCAATTTCTTGATCCTGGGTCAGGCCAACGCGCTGCGATTCGCCGGTGATCGGATTGACCGAAGTCTTGCTGAAAAACGAAAAAACGGAAAAACCCGCGATCACCAACATGATGATCAGGCGCATTTTCCACATGCCGCGATTCATAGTGAGCCTTGCTTAGAGACGAACATGCTCGAAGCGGTCGCGCTCCAGCGCCTCGTAAACACCGCCGGCGATCGCGCCGAAGATGACGTGCGACAGCGCCATGATCCAGCCGCGCAGCGGCGCGAGCCACGGAAACGCGTCCGCTACCGAATAGTAGTTGATCGCATAAAGCGCCAGACCAAATAACGCACCGCCGACAATGCCGACCAGAATTCCCCAGCGATGCAGACAGAATGCGACCAAGCACGCGAACGCGATGGCCAGCAGCATGTGTACAATGAAGCCGGCCGCGTAGACGCTCCCGCCCACGCCTGCGGCAGGCGGCAGCACGCTCGGCCCCAGAACGACTGCGGCGGAAAGTTGCAGCGGCAAATTGGCGTTACCCAAGTAGTAACCGGCGAGCCACATGTTCAACAGCACGAATACGACGCCGGCAACGATGCCGGCGATGATGGCGGCCCGCCAGTCCATCATTTGCCGAAGGATGGTTGGTCGATTGGTTTGCATACGTTGCTCGTCGGGCGGATCAGCGGCGCGAGAAGCATAGCGCATTTAGACTGAGCATGGCCAGTGATGGCTAGCGCGCTCGGATTACGCTATCGCTAATCCGCGCTACGGTCCCGAAACTACCGTCCGGTGGTCCCCTAAGGAAGGGGATGCTGCATCAAGAATGGCCAGACCCGATCAGGAAGGTTGAACCCAAAGGGATTGTTGGTCCCATTGGGATACTGATGGGTGACATCGTCAAGAAAAGCGAAGGACAACTCATCCCCATCGGATTGCCGGGTTGTGGAGTCTGCGCACGTATCTCTGTCCAGGTTGCACCGGTCAGGGTGGTGACTGGCGTAGCTTCAAGGTTGAAGGAGTCGAGATTCACCAAGATCCGGCTCTTGATCTGCGGGATCTGGTCGAGATCCGAGGGATTCAGTGGTAACTCCGTTATCGTGGCAATCCCAAAGCGATCAGAAAACTGTTGATCGCCTCAAGCCCGTTACCGACCAGGGTGCCAATAGAAAAATACGCAGAAAGATTGCGGTGCCCGACCAGCGTTTTATGCACCTCGTCCAAACCTGATGTGTGGCAGGCCACCGCCGCGATGACATCCGAGGCCTCGACGCGCAGACGTACACACATTCCCCCGCCGTTACGATGGTCCTACAATCGCGGCTTGTCGAGTTTCGCTAGCACGAAACGCCGAGCCATCGGAAGTATGTTTTTGCATAAATGACAATAGTAGCGTTTTCATAATATTCTCCTTTGACGACTCGGAACTTCGGCTGAAATGAGCCGTTGGAATTCCTTGAAGGGACTGGGCCGCCGCCCCGGATGTTGGAACAGCAGCCCAGTTTCAGTAGACCTACTGGCTCTGAACTTGGACAGGTGCCACGTTACTAATGTCGATGCCGTTAATATCACGGCACTCCATCACGCTTCTGTAGGAAACAACGTTAGTTAGTAGCGTCTTTGGAGATCGCCACGAAGAAGGCGTCTTGCGCTCCTGGCACGTCTTGGGATCCGAACCTCGGCGGATGGGTCGTGCAGGGCCCGCCATAAATGCCCGATCACGTCGGGCCCTCCGCGCATGGCCAGAGCCTGCACGCCATGAGCCCGCACGCCGGCGTCCTCGTCTGTCAGCGCCGCATCGAGGACCGCAGTGACAGCGCCGGCCTCGTCGCCTGTTCCGCTATCCATGAGGGCCGCGATGGCTTGGCGGCGCATCTGCGGATCTTCGTCGCGGCTCATCGCCACGAAATGGTCGATCGACGCTTTATCCATTGGCGGTTCCGCGGCGGCTGCAAGCTTATCTGCGCGACCCGTCCCCACGTGCGCCTGGTTGCTGTCAACGCCGGCGTTGTTCGCGGGCGCGCTCTGTTGTCCCCAGGCACCTCCACCTTGCACCTTCCCAAGTACCCACACCTCCTTCGGGAGGGAGGAAGACGAATATGCCGTGCCGTCGTAACGAAATACGAAGTCGGCCTCGGGACCAAATAGGCGCTCTATGGCTTGCCTCACTGGAAGGTTCGCGAAGGACACGGTCACCGATCCCGCGAACGGTAAGTAGTGGTGAAACCGGATCCCGGTCCGTTCCGTAATCTGGTTCAGCAGTTGCCTCCATGTTCCGGCCTTTGCCTCAACACTGAGCAGACCGTCTCGAAAGCTAACGCTCACCGTCGCGGCATTAGGACGATCGGACCTGAGCGCCGCGGTAAGGTTGTCACGAGAACTCTCGGTCGATGCTTCTGCTGCTAGCCAGGTGGCGAGGATCGCCGGGACTGCGAGGCTAAGGAGCCCAGCTTTACCTAGTGCCATTCTCTTCATGCTTAATGCCCATCGCATAACGTTGATAACAACTACCCTCGTCGCATGCCAGGGAATTCGATCCCCTTGAACTATAATTCCCGCGCCGTCGGAAAAAGGTTCATTTCTGAGAGCCACCGTGTGGGCGGACCAGCGCTTACAACGCTAGGCGATGAACTTCCCAAGAATACGTTTGCGCATCTCGTATGCTTGGTAGGTTGAACAGAGTAGATGAAAGGTTATAGAGGAGAGCTATCCGTACCCCGGGGAGCGCTGGCGGACATCGCGCGTGCCATGTCCAGTGCTACTGGTAGTAGAACGCGATGAAGGCGTGGTAGCTGACCAGGATCAAAAGCACAACGGCCAACGAGACATGCACGAGTATCCAGCCGGCCAGGAACCACCTGTGACGTATCTTCACCACCTCGTGATTGAGCAGCCCCACCGCTACGTTGCTCAGGTACACGCTGCTCAAGAGCAAGAGATAGCCATGCCCGAGGCTGTGCGAATGCAGGTAGAAGACCAGCGGCGCCAGCGCCCCCCAGGTCTTATGCTGGCTGAGCTTGGCCCGTGCCGCTTCAGCGCGCCTCTTGAGCCGCAGGCGGGAGAGATACCACTGGTGCCCGAGGTAGCTCAAGAGCAGCAGTCCCGTGAGCTGCTTGAAGGTCTCTCCCGTTTGCAGAGTTACGAGCCAGACCCATTTGAGGTTGAAGAAGTCCTGGGCCAAGTACGCGGCGAGCAGGAGAAAACCAAGGTAGGAGTAGGCTTTTAGAGGTTTGGTCTTGACGGACGGTTGCATATCAGCCCCCGGAACGGTCATGCTTGAATTGTGTGTGAGACTCCCATAGCTGAGCATGCTTGTTATGGCCGGGATCATTGTGCGGAGAGATCCGACAAGGCCGTTGGTCTGGGCGAGGCAATCTGAGCCTCCGCTACCCGCTGGGCGTCTGACTCCGGCTTGGCGTTCGGTTCGAGGGCCGCGTGCATGGCGGCCAGTGTCTCGTGCGAGGCGCGTTTGGCCACTTCCGCCAAGAAGACTTCCACAGCGGGCAGGTAATAACCCTCGCGCGGCCAGCGCTCGCCGATGGCGGGCGGTGCCGAGAAAGTCTTTGCCTTGTTCAAATAGGCGCTGTAAGCCTCGCGAAAGCCCTGGCGCAGGGCGTGGAGGATCTGCATGAGCTCCTCGAGCGTCGCCTCCGATGCCGGATACATCCAGGTCGTCGCGCCCATCACCTCATTTAGCCGCCAGTCGTTCTTGGGGCTCTGCGGGTGCTCGTTGTGACAGATGCACGCCTCGACCACAGCGGTATCAGAAAACATGGCGGTATGCCTCCCGGTGCTGGGCTCGAAGAAGAATTCCGGCTCGCGCGTCGCCTTGATCCGTAGAAACTTTGCCATCTGCGGGCCAGCGAAGCGGTTCGCCTCCCGAATCGGAAAGTCTGAGCCCAGGAATAGGCTGAGCTGAACTGGATGTTTTTCCAAGCTCTTGGCGGTTTCGCGTAGAAATAGAGCAGGCAGCGGACCGGCTTCGACGCCCGCCTCCCGCCAGTCTTCGTCGAACTTGAGCCCTACCTTCTTGCCCGAAGCGACGATCTCCTGCGTCCATAGCGCGCGGACGACGTCGTTCTCCGCCTCGACGATCGCAAACACGCGCTCGACAGGGACGGTCGCGCCTGCGGCCTTGGCTTCAGGGAGGGGCGGGGGTGCGCTCACGAAGAGATAGGCGATGAGCGCGATGAGGATCAGTACGTATACGATAAAGGATCGGTTAGCGGCGCTTGACATGATCGCTCGCCTTCTTTGCCGGGTGATGAAGCGCTTTGGGATACGGGGACGGGCCGCCGTTGAAATAGGCGCGTAGCTGCGCTTGCGGCCAGACCTCCTCGACCCGTGTCTTGGTTTTCATCAGGTGATTGCCGTGGAAATCGTGGCAGCCTAGTGTAGTGTCTCTTAAATGTCTATACAAATGATCGAGAGTGCGCTATTCTCTGCTGATACGCGGAGGACGGAGTGTGCACATGGCTCGATCGGTCTTGAAGTTGGAATTGAGCGAACAGCAACG
>JBOIDF010000031.1:0-11386 GCA_050740455.1 Gammaproteobacteria bacterium
TACACCGAAGGCTTCAGCCGCTTCGTTACCTCCACGACTGCTCCGATTGCTACCGGCTGGAGCGAAAGTTGCCGGGCGGGGTTCGCACCCGCTGAAAGACCGTGCCTTGGCACGGCGCACGAGAAATGCGGGCTAGTACTGAGACACGTTAATTTCGACACGTCATACCGGCGAAAGCCGGTATCCAGGAATTCGCAAGTGCGTTCTTCGCTACCCTGGATTCCGGCTTTCGCCGGAATGACGGCGATGTTATTGATGTTGTGAAACTTCTGTGTCGCGATACTAGTATTTTCTGGCTTGTTTGGGTAACAGAATACTAGCAGAAAGTCATCGATAAGCGCCCCCGGGGGCTTGAACTGATACGCTTCTTGCCCCCATGGCGATGCCGGCGCCCCGGAGCCCTTCATCCCGGCACGCCCGCGGCCGCCCCGGCCGCATGTGCGGGAACAAGAGCACATCGCGGATAGAGCGAGAATCGGTCAACAGCATCACCAGCCGGTCGATCCCGATGCTTCACCTCCGGTAACGACGATCGGCAACGAGAAGAAGGCCATCGACCGCTGGCTGAACACCCTACCCCCCAGGTAGCATAGCGGGGCAAGACCGACCGGCTCGATGCCCGTACCATCGCCCGCTACGTCGCGCACGAGGGTCAAGATCTGCACCCCTATTGGCCGCGGACTGCCCGCCAGCGCGAGATCGCCGCTCTGCTTCAGAGACGTGCTGCCCTGGTCAAACATGCGGTTCCCTCGAACAAAGCTTGAGCGGCGCGGGGTTCCTGAAACGCGAAGCCCGCCGTGCCCTCGCCGCCCTCCGTGAGCTGGTCACCGCCGTCGAACGGCAGTTCAAGGCGCTCTTGGCCGAAAACCCAGCGCTCGAAGAGCGCCGCCGGTGTCGGCCCCCTCATTAGCATCGCGCTCGCCCAGCGCTTCGACCGCATCGCCTACCCCAACAGCGACGCCGCCGTCGCCGCTTACGGCCTCGACCCGCGCCCCAAAGAATCAGGTAAGTTCACGGGCAAGCGCAAGCTCTCCAAACGGGGCAACCCCGAAGAACGGCGGCTCGTCTATCTGGCCGCCGTCAGCGGCGCCCGCACCCGCGCCTGGCAGCCGTACTTCGCCAACCTTGCCAAAGGCCTTTCCAAGACCGCTGCTTATTGCGCACTGGCCAGAAAATCGTCCGCGTGGCCTTCGCTGTCTGGAACTCCAACACCCCCTTCAACCCAGCACTGCTCAGAAAAAAGGTTGACAACGCAACATAGAATCTACGCCGTAAGATCCCCTTTCCCGACCGATGCGGTTGGCGCGCCCGCCGCATCCTTGCACTCCCTATCGTTAGAGCGTGGCGAAGTGGCGGCGGATCGATTACGCTCCTACCAAAGGATTATCCACCCCACGGGCGCTAGTTCGTCATTTCGACCTTGACCCAATCCGCTGTGACCGAGGTTCCGCGAGTAGGGGCCTCCTTGTATTTCACCTCCACCGTCCGGCCCGGTTGAAGATCAGCTAGCGAGCCTACTTGGTTCTTACCTTGCCCTTTGCTCCGATCCAGCCAGATGGGGACCTCATTCGGGATTGTGACCAGATACCTAACCCCCGAGGAATCGCTCATGGTCAGGCTTCGATTCTGTTCATTTACGGTGGCGATTTTTCCGATGTTACTGTAGATGTTAGAAACTCCGTGCGAATCGCCAATGGGTATAAACATCTCCATAGCCTCTTGCGCGAACAACGCCGACGCGGGGAGCGCCAACAGGACGCCCAAGAAGAACAAGCGTGTCAACATGATATTTCTCCTCATCGTCACTTCCAGTTGCCGTACCAGTGTGTATATACGGGTTTCCCAGCCGACGTCCTAGCCCAGGATGAGGCTCTTCGCCTGATTGATGGCGTCCAAGGCTTGCTTGGCCAGCTTGATGCGGCGTCGGGGACTTGTAGCGGCTTCCACGGTGAGACCGCGGGCTTCTTGGAGTTGTTGCACCGCGTCCGGGTGCAAACCACCACCCGCGAGCACCATGATGGCATCGTCGATGTCGTGCACCGCCCGCTTGACGACATCCCCTGGGTGTTCTCCGGCGAGCAGCACGTTGACTTCCACGGCCCCTAAAAGCTTGTTCAGCTCGCGGATATTATCCAAGGCGTTGATGGCGCGGAGAAACGCCGCCACGGCCTTCACCTGGGTAGCATCCAGAGCGATGGCTCGGCCTGTGCCACCGCTGAGGAATTGCCCTGATGGCGAGTTGTTGAAGGCATCGGTATTGTAAAAACCCACCGAGCCTTCGATGGTTTCCACCGAGTTGTTATGGAAGAAGGGACCCGTATCCGCCGCTTCCACCAATGACGGTGTGTTGAACGTACCATCGCCGGGTGTACCCAGACCGTCATCCGCCTGGCTGAAATCGCCAGTCGGATCGGGCAGATTTTCCACCCCGGTATTAAAGTTCGAATTGCCACTAGCAGGACCTCCCGGTGGGATGTTGGCGCCGGCATTAGAGTGACAGCGAAAACACTTGCCCGCCGTGGGCGAGTTGAAAATCTCCTGACCTTGTATCGCTTCCGCGCTTTTCAACGGCAGTGGTAGTTTCAGCTCTTCCTGCCGACCCAAGCTTAACTGGAAGGCTTCCAGGGCCTTCTCCTCATCGTCCGTGGGTAGGCGGAAATCGACGCCCACCTTGCGGTTTGTGGTCTTGGTGAAATGCTGAGCCACCGCGCCTCGGGCAAAGGCCCGGAGATCTTCGGTTTGAGGCGCCCCGTCACCGGACCAGCCAGTTCGAGGGCAAAGGGTATCGCTGAAGCACTCGAATCGATTTCTGGGATTGCTGTTGATGGAAAACCGCTGGGAGAACACGTGAGGTACGCCACGCATAGTGAAATTGCGGGCGAGATCGTCGACGCCGTCCAGATTTTCCAGGATCAAGCCGCGCCTGCGCATCAGCTTTGGATCCTCGAAATTGTTGGCGAGCTCGGGGATAAATTCGGCGACGAACAGAGGGTCATCCTTCGGGAGGCTGGCGATAAACGCCGGATCGATGGTCAGGTTATTCTCCGCCCGGTGACAGGTGCCGCAGGTTCGGCCATTACCATCGAAGGTTTCCTTGAAGAACAGCTCGCGCCCTTGAGCAACCAGCGGATCACCTGCGGGTTTTGGCTCGGGCGGTCCACAAGCCGAAAGCGTGATAAGCCCTATGAGTGCCGCTAAGCGTTTCAGGTCGAGTAGTTTCATCGCATAACCCCCCTCTGGACCGGAAAAGGCCGGCGCTTGTCCCCTACGGGCCCGCATAATGCGGTTTCGCAAGGCTACGTTGCGGTTGATGGCGGTGACGGGGGTCATGCGCGGGTAGTGAAGCGTCTCTTATTACCCTTCGGAGACCCACAACGCGGTCTCGCCCCTCTCCTTCTCGCTGCACGATCTCGGTACCTCGACACCCGCGCGCTCCCGAACGGCGTCTCGATGCGGCACCCGGCTAAATACGACCTGCCCTGCACGAAGGATAGGATATTCAACGCGGTATCGCAAGCGTGAGTCTTTCCCAATATGGTATGAGTCTGAACGTGTGTATGTGTTTCCAACGAGGTATGAACGGTAGCGTTTGGGTCGATCATGGCAGCCATGGTGATCTACATGAACGAAACGCGACTTTGCTCGCTGGAGCAGCTCAAGGCTTTTCTGGACGGTACGGCCGGGGTCCAGTGCCGACGGACAGAAGGAATAAAGAAGAGTAGAAAAGGGGACAGAGTAAAAACGGGACAGATTTATTTTTTTGGCAGGGTCAGGCACGGGGTCAACTCTCGAAATATCAGCACGGAATGGGTCAGCGCACGGCGCTTGGGGTCTTGACTTACAACATCCCCTCAAGGAGGTCCTGAGGTCAGATCTCACGCCAACGCATTAAGTTGCTAACGAGGCTTCGCTTCAGACCGCCGAGATGCATTACGATGAACGAACATGGTAAGCGAGCAACTCGCTGCTCCAACCCGCCGCTTAGGACGATCCATATCACCGCTCCAACGGCCGAGCGGATGTCGGACTCCCTCTCTGCGACGGCGCCCACACATTCAGCAATGACGCCCGGTGGCGGATGATTCAAGCAACGACCGGCGCGCTCACCGAAAGAAAGGGGTCCGTGACAAGTGGGAAAAAGTCTCACATGTCTACGACCCCTTTATGCGCTCCGGGGACCTTTCTCCGGTCACGGCCTCGGCCGTCCGCGGCCGCATGTGCGGGAACAAGAGCACATCGCGGATAGAGCGAGAATCGGTCAATAGCATCACCAGCCGGTCGATGCCGATGCCTTCGCCAGCCGTGGGCGGCAACCCATACTCAAGCGCCAAGACATAGTCGGCATCGTAGTGCATCGCCTCCTCGTGACCGGCTTCTTTCTCTTCGGCCTGGCGCCGGAAACGCTCGGCTTGATCCTCGGGATCGTTAAGCTCCGAGAATCCGTTCGCGATCTCTTGCCCGGCGATGAAAAACTCGAAGCGATCCGTGACCGAGGGGTCGGCCGCGTTACGGCGCGCGAGCGGTGACACCTCCTGCGGATAGGCGGTGATGAAGCAGGGGGCGCGGAGCTTTTCTTCGACGGTCTTCTCGAAGATCTCGAGCTGGATCTTACCCACACCAAAACACTCTTCGATGGCGATCCCGAGCTGCTTGGCATAGACGCGCAAAGGATCCAAACGCTCCAGGGTCTCGGCGGCGAGCCCGGGATTGAATTGCATGATCGCTTCTTTGAGCGTCATGCGCGCGAACGGTCGCGACAAATCGAACTCCTCGTCTTGGTAGCGGAGCGTCGTGTTTCCGAGGACCGCTCGGGCAAGCTTGCGCATGAGATCTTCGGTGCGATCCATGAGATCCCCGTAGTCCGCGTAGGCCTCGTAAAACTCGAGCATGGTGAATTCCGGGTTGTGACGGGTCGAGATCCCTTCGTTGCGGAAATTACGGTTGATCTCGAACACCTTCTCCAGACCGCCGACGACCAGCCGCTTGAGGAACAGCTCCGGGGCGACGCGCAGATAGAGTTGCATATCGAGCGCCTGGTGATGGGTGACGAAGGGCCGCGCCGCCGCCCCGCCCGGAAGCACCTGCATCATCGGCGTCTCGACCTCGACGAAACCATGGCCTTTCAAGTAATCACGAACAAAATCGATGATCGTCGAACGCCGCTCGAAGACCCGCCGGCTCGCCTCGCTCATGATGAGATCGAGATAGCGCTGGCGGTAACGGGTCTCGACATCGCTGAGCCCGTGAAATTTTTCCGGCAAGGGATGCAGGCTCTTCGCCAGCAGGCGCACGCTTTGCACCGCGACGGACAACTCCCCGGTCTTGGTTTTAAACAAGCTCCCCGTGGCGCCGATGATGTCCCCGATGTCCCAGTCTTTGAAGGCCTCGTAACAGCCTTCGCCAAGCACCTCACGGCGCAGATACAGTTGTATGCGGCCGCTCATGTCCTGGAGGTGGACGAAGGCGGCCTTGCCCATGACGCGCCGGGTCATCATGCGGCCGGCGATCGTCACCGTCGTCGGCGCTGCTTCGAGCGCCGCCTGGTCCCGATCTCCGAAGCGCCGCTGCAGATCCGCCGCGAGGCCGTCGCGTTTGAAGTCATTGGGATAGGGATCCCCCTCGGCTCGCAGTTGCGCGAGCTTGGCGCGCCGCTGCGCGGATTGAACGCTACTGTCGTGCTCGGACATGGTCCCTCTCACACCCCGAGCTTCAGGCTCGCCTCGATGAAGCGATCGAGATCGCCATCGAGCACCGCCTGCGGATTACCGCTCTCCACCCCGGTGCGCAGGTCCTTGATCCGGGATTGGTCGAGCACGTAGGAGCGGATCTGACTACCCCAACCGATTTCGGCCTTCGATTCCTCGAGCGCCTGTTTTTCCGCGTTGCGTTTCTTCATCTCCGTCTCGTAGAGCTTGGCGCGCAGCATCTTCATGGCTTGCGCCCGGTTCTTATGCTGCGAGCGCTCGTTCTGACACTGGACCACGCTGCCCGTCGGCAGGTGCGTGATGCGGATCGCCGAATCGGTCTTGTTGACGTGCTGGCCGCCGGCGCCGCTGGCGCGATAGGTATCGACTCGAAGGTCGGCGGGATTGATCACGATGGCGACACTGTCATCGATCTCAGGGGAGACGAAAACCGAAGCGAAGGAGGTGTGGCGGCGGTTACCCGAATCGAAGGGCGACTTGCGCACCAAGCGGTGCACCCCGGTCTCGGTCCGCAGCCACCCAAAGGCATAGTCACCCTGAAAGTAAACCGTGGCGCTCTTGATCCCGGCGACCTCGCCGGGCGAGACCTCGATCAATTCACATTTGTAACCGCGCCGGTCGCCCCACTTTAGATACATACGCAGCAGCATTTCCGCCCAATCCTGGGCTTCGGTGCCACCCGCCCCGGCCTGGACATCGAGGAAGGCGGAGTTGGGATCCATCTCACCCGAGAACATGCGCCGAAACTCGAGCGCGCCGAGGCGCTCATCGATCGCGCTCACGTCCTCTGCCACGCCCTGCACGGCAGCCGCATCTTCCTCGGCCGCCGCCAGTTCGAGCAGCTCCGCGGCTTCCGCCAGGCCGCGATCGAGGTTGTCGATCGCGCCCACCTCCCGTTCCAGCGCGGCGCGCTCCTTACCGAGCGCCTGCACCCGATCGAGATTCTCCCAGAGCACCGGGTCTTCGAGCGCCTGGACCACCTCGCTCAGGCGGGCGTGCTTCCGGTCGTAGTCAAAGATACCCCCGTAGCGCGCCGAGTCGTTGCCGCGATTCCTGGATCCGATTCAAGATTAGACTGAGCTCAAGCATGCCTATCGGTGCTCGCGTTATGTTCGCGCACCGATCGTACTATAAGTCCGAGTGTAGGTGCAGGAAGGCGCCGAAATAGGGGGAAGGCACTGGCGACTGAGGAATCCAAAACATCTCTCCGTGCAGGCGCCGTTGCCTATGCGCCAGCGCCGCCGTGCGATGGACCGCGAAAACGCGGTGCCCTCAAGTTATTTTGAAATGGGCGTTATTCTCGCAAATGTTGCTTGATCCTCTGATAGACTTTCTCCGTCAAGGCGTCGTAGCTGAGATCTTCAGGAAAGATCGGCGGGAGGAAAGCCACCTGGATCGCTTGCCGGAATTTCGGAAACACTTTCCGGTCGAGTATTGCGGCGTACGCGCCTTGCAGGACAACCGGGACAACCGGAATATTCAGCTCCCGGCTGAGAATCGCAAAGGTCTTCTTAAATTCGGCCAATTTCCCGTCCCGCGTGCGCGTGCCTTCCGGGAAAATGACCATATTGTTCCCGCGCTGCAGGACCGCCGCCATCTTCTGGAGCGAGAGCTTCAGTTGGTGGTTGATGTCCACAATAATCACATTGTGCTTTTCCGCAAAAAGTCGCTGCCAGGGCCTGCGAAAGTGGCGTTCATTGGCGTAAAAATAACTCTTTTTCACCAGATCCGCGCCGAGAAAGCGGGTGATGATCAAGGCATCCAGATAACTTTGATGATTGGCGGCCAAAATGCACGGCGTCTGCGGCTGATGCTCCAAACCGGTGACGGTGAGTTTGAAATATCCGTTGAGCAGGAATTTTAGGAACTTGACGGCCGGAATATGGACGGGTGAGCTGGTCGGCAGGGTCACCTGCACCGGTTCGTGGAGAATCGTGTGCCAGTTTACCCCTTCACTCTCCATTTTGACCTTCTTTTCCTGGATATACGCCGCGATTCTCCCGACGGTCAGACGCTGGTTGATCTCCTCATCCGACATCTCAACGCCGAACGCGGCGTGTAAGAAGCTCAGCAGGCTCACTTTGTCGAGAGAATCCAGGCCGAGATCAATTTCCAAGTGTTGACCCGCGTAAATGGCTTTCCCGGTTTGCTCATTGAGAAACTGTTTAATCATCTGATATTCAGGATAATCCGGTTCCGGCTGAGATGTCCTATCGCTGATATCGGCGACCGCCAGGGCGGGCAGTTGAAACCGGCGGAGCTTGCCCAGGCGCGTCTTAGGGAGTTCTTGCTTGACGACGGTAAAATTGGCGATTTTCTTCGCGGGCGAAGCGGCACGATTGTATTTATCAATCACATCCCAGCGAATATAGTCGCCAATTTGATGCACCTCCTGGATATCCAGTTTTTGAAAATCCGGATAGATCACTGCTTGCAAGATGCCTTCGTGCATAAACACGCCGATTTCCCGAATCGTCTCGAACTGTTGGAGGATTTTAAACTCGATTTCCTCTGGATTGATATTTTTCCCGCTCGGCAAAACAATAATGTCCTTTCCCCGCCCGGTCACAAAAAGCACGCCCTCTTCATCGAGATACCCCAGATCGCCGGTATGCAGCCAGCCGTCTTGTATCAGCGCCGCGGTTTCCTCCGGGCGGTGATAATACCCTTGCATGACATTGCGGCCTTTAGCAACGATCTCCTCAGCCACGATTTTGACCTCGTTTTTGGGCAAGGGATGCCCGCTCGCGCCGATTTTCAGCGTCCCCGGGCGGGTAAAGGAAATCATGGGCGCGGCCTCGGTCATTCCATATCCGGTCAGCACATCGAACCCCAGGGTTTTGAAATCACGCGCCACTTCGTTCTCAATCGCGGCCCCGCCGCAAACCAGATATTGAATCTTCCCGCCGAATCTCTGATGCACGGTGTTGAACAGCAGTTTTGAGAACGCCGGGGAATCAACATACTCGGCGAGTTTAAACAACGTCCGCGCCAGCGCGCGGCTCTCAATCTTGGCTTTGATGCCTTTGTGGAAAAGATTGTAAAGCCGGGGCACGCCGATAATCATGGTCACGCCGTAGTTTTGCAGCGCCGCCAGAATATCCTCGGCCGCCATGGAGGGCGAAAATACCACGGTTGCCCCGACCGCAAGCGGGATCACGATCGTCCCCAACAAAGGAAAAACATGGTGCAAGGGCAGCAGGGCCAGGACTCGTTGCGCGGCGGTATAGATTGGGACATCTTGCGACACCCCTTCCACATTCACGAGAATGTTGTCAAAGGAGAGCATCGCACCTTTCGGGCTTCCAGTGGTTCCGGAGGTGTAAATAATCACGGCGGTATCCACATTGTCGCGCTCCGGAAAATCAGCATCCTGTGGAACCGCCGCCGAACGCAGCGTTTCCGCTAGCGCTTCAAACACCAGGAGTTTCGGCGTGTACGAAAGCGCTTGCAAGGCGGCCTGCGCATCGGCCGCTTTCTCCTGCGAACAGAAGATGATCTCCGGCTTGCAATCCTCCAGGATATACGCCACTTCCTCAGCCGTTGCCATAAAATCAACGGGGACCGCCATACCGTGATTGCGCCAGGCCGCATAAAAGGCGTAGATCCATTCCGGGCGGTTTTCGGAATAAATCGCCGCTTTCTCACAGGTATCCGCCTGAAAGAGCGCGGCATACTGAGAAATATTTGCCAATAATTGATTGTAGCTAATCTGCTGATCTTTCCAGATGAGCGCGGGTTTATCATGTTGTTGTAAACTTTTCATCTCGCCACCTTAGAGCTAACGGAAAACTCTCCCCCGTCCCCCCTTGCGTCCAATGGGGTCTATCGTATAACGAGGAAGGTCTTCCGGTATTCCACGCCTGGCGCCGGAGGAATCAAAAACGAGGGACTCCCCGAGCCTTCGCTTCCGCTGCTGCGTAGCACATTTCGGCGTATAATGGCGCGTTTTTTGTGATTGCGTACGGCCAGTATGAATTCACTCGATAAACTCCGCAATATCGCCATCGTCGCCCATGTCGATCACGGCAAGACGACCTTGGTGGACCGCCTGCTGCAGCAATCCGGGACGCTCGGTGAGCGCGCGGCGGCGCCCGAACGGATCATGGACAGCAACGATCTCGAGCGCGAGCGGGGGATCACCATCCTCGCGAAGAACACCGCCCTGCGCTGGCGCGGCTACCGGATCAACATCGTCGATACGCCGGGCCACGCGGATTTCGGCGGGGAGGTCGAGCGCATCCTGTCGATGGTCGACGCTGTGTTGCTCTTGGTCGATGCCGTGGACGGACCGATGCCGCAGACCCGGTTCGTGACCCAAAAGGCGTTCGCGCGCGGCCTCAAACCGATTGTGATCATCAACAAGGTGGACCGGCCCGGCGCGCGCACACACTGGGTGTTGGATCAAACCTTCGAGCTTTTCGATCGCCTCGGCGCCACCGACGAGCAGCTCGACTTTCCTGTGGTTTATTGCTCGGCGTTCCACGGCTACGCCGGCCTCGCGAGCGAGGACATCGATCCCGCGGGCGACATGACGCCCCTTTTCGAGACGATTGTTAAGTTCGTGCCCTCCCCGAACGTCAATCGCGCGGGCCCGTTCCAGATGCAAATTAGCTCGCTCGCTTATTCGAGCTACGTGGGCGCCATCGGGGTGGGCCGGATTGCCCGCGGCACGCTCAAGCCGAATACCTCGGTCGTGGTCGTCGGTCGCGACGGCGGGCGCCGCAACGGGCGGATCTTGCAAGTGCTCGGTTTTCACGGCTTGCAGCGGATCGAGATGGATGAAGCGAGCGCTGGCGACATCATCGCCATCACCGGTATCGAACCCTTGACCATTTCCGACACGATTTGTGATCCGAAGACGGTCGAGGCTTTAGCTCCGCTGGCCATCGATGAGCCCACGGTCCGCATGAGCTTCCAGGTGTCGAACTCGCCCTTCGCGGGCCGCGCCGGAAAGTTCGTCACCAGCCGCCAGATCCGCGAGCGGCTACAGCGGGAGCTCATCCACAACGTCGCGCTGCGCGTCGAGGATACCGGGGACCCGGATAAATTCCTGGTTTCGGGCCGCGGCGAGTTGCACCTGTCGATTTTGATCGAAACCATGCGCCGCGAGGGCTATGAGCTGTCGGTCGGACGGCCTCAAGTCATCGTGAAGGAGATCGATGGCCGGCTGTGCGAACCTTATGAGCAACTCACCGTGGATGTGCCGGTGGAGGGTCAGGGCGCGGTCATGGAACGGCTGGGGCTGCGTAAAGGGGATCTGACGAACATGCAGCCCGACGGCCGGGGCCGGGTGCGGCTCGATTACCGTATCCCATCGCGCGGTCTCTTCGGGTTTCGCACGGAGTTTCTGTCCGTGACCTCCGGGACCGGCCTCTTGTATCACACCTTCGAGCGCTATGCGCCGATGAAGCAGGGCGAGCTGGGCCAGCGCACCAACGGAGTCTTGATCTCGATCGGCGAGGGAAGAGCGCTCGCCTACGCGCTGTTCAATCTTCAAGAACGCGGCCGGCTCCTGATCGGTCCGGGGGAAGACGTCTATACGGGGATGATCATCGGCATCCACTCGCGCGCCAACGATCTGATCGTCAATCCCATGAAGGCGAAGCAATTGACCAACATCCGCGCCGCGGGCTCCGACGAGAACATACTCCTGACCCCGCCGATCCGCTTCGATCTGG
>JBOIDF010000031.1:11486-27885 GCA_050740455.1 Gammaproteobacteria bacterium
ATCGGCATCCACTCGCGCGCCAACGATCTGATCGTCAATCCCATGAAGGCGAAGCAATTGACCAACATCCGCGCCGCGGGCTCCGACGAGAACATACTCCTGACCCCGCCGATCCGCTTCGATCTGGAACAGGCGCTCGAATTCATCGACGACGACGAGCTGGTCGAGATCACCCCCAAGGCCATCCGGCTGCGCAAAAAGCTCCTCAACGAACACCAACGCAAACGCGCCGAGCGCGCCGCCGCCGGCGCGTGAACGAATTACGGGCGTAAAATTGACATGAACGCAGCACTCTAGCCGGCACGCATTTGGAGAGAGGACGGGGTCTATTACGTCCAATTCCTGGACCTAGAGAATGGCTTCACCTTCGGTAATACTCTGCTGGAAGCTCAGGATATGGCAGCGGACGTATTAAGCGCACTCTTAGCATCCTGCATTGAACACGGCGCGCCGATCCCCGAACCTTCCAGCCGAAAGGGAAAGGACATTTACTTGATAGCGCCCGATGCTAAGGTTCAGGCCGCGCTATTGTTACGGACGGCGCGCGCTTCACGTTCACAAGGCGAGGTTGCCGAAGCCATGGGAACCACCTGGCAAGCCTACCAGAAGATAGAGCAACCGGAGGCCAACACCACTCTTTCAAAGTTGCAGAAGGCGGCGAAAGTGTTGGGTAAGCGGTTGGTGATCGAGTTGCGCTAGGCGTTAGGTACCGCGACAGGATGCGCTGAGGTACGCAGCACATCGATAATGGGTCCCTCGATGGCCGACATCGTCATTTCGTACGCCAGGGAAGACGCCGCCATTGCGCTCGACGTCGCGACGATTGTGTATACATGTTGTCCTAACGGAGTTTCTTACTCGTCGGATGAGCTAAACCTTCGGTGGAAGAAAAATCAGGGGATTGCCGGAGCAGCTTGGGCTACTAGTCATGACGTTATCTACGACTCAAAGGAACCCAACCTCAAGAGCGCTGCAGCACCATCGCAAACGCGCCGAGCGCGCCGCTGCCGGCTCGTGATCGGGTGCTTCCAGCGGAGACCTCTGCCGGAACGCTGCCGGGAATGAGGAGTCTTAGTCTGCAAACCGGGGCCGCTCCGCAACTAGGGCGTGCCCAACAGCTAGGTGCGATGGCAAGCATGACTCAACCCTCGTCCCCGAGGCTCGTGGCCCCAGCGCCGCTGCGCTTCGTCACCGCGACATCCATTTTCGATGGCCATGACGCCGCCATCAACATCATCCGGCGTTTGTTGAGAAGTCCCTTTCCCGCACCTACGTCTATTTCATGCACGAAGACGAAGCGCTGGGAACGCGCTTTGCGCAGCGCTACGATGAGTTGTGGCGAAGCGAATCAGAATGAAAATCCCGCTTCAGTTTGATCGGGAACGGTTGCAGCAGCCGCATCGCGATGCCTCCGCAGAACACGGCAAGGACGTACTTGTTGCGTGATGCGCAACACGCTATCATGAGCGCGTGATCAAATCATTCCGGCACAAGGAACTGAGGAAGTTCTTTGACTCCGGAAGCGCGTCGGGTATACAACCGCAACATGCCAAGCGGCTTCGCATGCAGTTGGCGGCGCTCGATACGGCTCAATCAATCGAGGACATGAATATCGCTGGGTTTCGCCTACACCCACTTAAAGGCTCGGAGCGCGGCCGTTGGTCAATATGGGTGAATGGCAATTGGCGTTTAACATTTGAGTTCCGAGATGGACATGCATATGTTTTGGATTATGAGGACTACCACTAATGGCGATGCATAACCCCCCGCATCCTGGTGAATTCATCACCGAGGTTTACTTGGAACCCAATGGAATTAGCGGTCGCGAGCTTGCCGTCAGGCTGGGCGTGGCCCCGTCAACTTTGAATCGGGTTCTAAAAGGCTCTAGCGGCATCAGCCCTGAGATGGCTCTCCGTCTTTCTAAGGCTCTTGGCCGTTCGCCGGAAAGCTGGCTTGCCATGCAATACAACTATGACCTCTGGCAGGCGAAGCAGCACGTAGATTTAGGCAAGGTCAGCAGAGTGAAGCTTACCGCGACTTGACCAGCCGGTGAGTACCATTTGGAATAAGTCAAATGACCGCGCCGGTGATTGGGGTGGGTGAGCGCCGGGCTTAGGAGGCGCGAACGCCAGCACCGGAAGTGCTGGCCGGGGACAGCAAGCGGAGCATGGATAGCGCAGCGAAGTTGGCGGATGGGTAAGCCGAGATGCGCGAGGATCTTGGCGCTGCGTCCTCGGCGCGCCAAGCAGGCTCCTCCGTGGGCCTGGCTTCACGGTAGGGTCTAGGATGGCGGCGATGATCTTCAAGGTGCCACCGCACTGGGGCACTGCTCGATGTCGATCTCGAACACTCGTTTGAGCAGCCGGGCCAGCTCATGCGGGCCGGCGCCGAGTGAGGGGCGCGTCACCGTGATCTGCTGAGAGGGCATTGGCGTTGACCGGCGTGGGCTGCTCTGATCGCGGCGCCATCGACGACGACGAGCTGGTCGAGATCACCCAAGACCATCCGGCTGCGCAAAAAGCTCCTCAACGAACACCAACGAAAACGCGCCGAGCGAGCCGCCGCCGGCGCGTGATCGGGCGCTTGCAGCGGGGACGTTGGTCGCCGTCTGCCGGAACGCCGCTGGGAATGAGGGGTCTTATCTTGCAGATCGGGCCGCCCGGCAAATAGTACATCGTTTCAACGATACGGTTACGTCAATCATTGAAGGTGTCATGCTACTGCTAATTCGTCATTCCAGCGCAAGCCGGAATCCAGGCTTTTTGCTCTGCTTCTGGATGCCAGCTTTCCATCCTCGGGCGCCAAGCAGGGCCGCCTTCGGCCCCGGCCAGCCTTGCGGCCAAAGCGGCGCCAAGAAGGACCCTCCGTGGTTCTGGCTTTCGGCTGGCGCTCGTACGAGCCCCTGGCCCTGGCTTTCGCTGGCATGACGGGAACATTATTGTGAACGTTTAACTGAAACGCACTAGAGCGTTCCCGACAGGTAGGTGCGATGGCAAGCGTTACTCAACCCTCGTCCCCGAGGCTCGTGGCCCAAGCGCCGCTGCGCTTCGTCACCGCGACTTCCATTTTCGATGGCCATGACGCCGCCATCAACATCATTCGGCGTTTGTTGCAAGCCCAAGGGGCGGAAGTGGTGCATCTGGGCCACAACCGGGGCGTCGAGGATATCGTGCGCGCGGCGCTGCAAGAAGATGCCGACGGGATCGCGGTCAGTTCCTATCAGGGCGGTCATCTGGAGTTTTTCCGTTACTTGCTGGATTCCCTGAAAGCCGCGGGCGCCGGTGAGATCCGGGTTTTCGCCGGGGGCGGAGGAACCATCACGGATGAGGAGGCGAAGACCCTCGAGGCCTATGGGGTGGAGAAGATCTATCTGCCCGAGGACGGCCAGCGGCTCGGTCTCGAAGGCATGGCCAAGGACATCATCGCCCGTGCGCGCGCGCTGAAATCCGCCGCGCCGCGCCGCTTTGGCCGGGAAGACATCCGCGCGGTCGGCCGCACGCTCTCCCTCATCGAGACCGGCTTGCCCTTCATCCCCGCGCGGCGCAAGCGGAAAGATCGGAGCGTCCCGGTCCTGGGCGTTACGGGCAGCGGCGGTTCCGGCAAAAGCACGGTGATCGACGAGTTACTGGGCTACTGCCTGCGAAGCTTCCCAATGCGCGCGTTTGCGGTCATCGCGCTCGATCCCACGCGCCAGAAGAGCGGCGGGGCCTTGCTCGGTGATCGCCTGCGTATGAACTTTGCCGCCGATCCCCGCGTCTTTATGCGTTCCATGGCCACCCGGCGGCGGGACCTGGCCACCAACGAAGTGCTCGGCGATTGCGTCGATTTTCTCAAGTCATTGGGATTCGATCTCATCATCATCGAGACCGCCGGCGCGGGCCAAGGGGGCACCGAGCTTGTGGGGCTCGCCGACATTTCGCTCTACGTCATGACCAGTGATTACGGCGGGCCCACGCAGCTCGAGAAGATCCAGATGCTGGACTACGCCGATCTCATCGCGCTCAATAAATGCGACGCGCGCGAGGCGGAAGACGCTTTGCGGGACGTGCGCAAACAATGGCGGCGAAATCGCAATGCCTTTACTCTCCCGGACGCCCAAGTCCCGGTCTATCCCACGGTCGCGAGCCGGGTCCATGATGCGGGTATCGCGCATTTATTTTATGCGCTTTGCGAGCAGCTCGATCGCATTCGATCCCGCGATCGCGAGCCGTGGACGCCACTCGCGGGTGAGCGCGCGGCGGCGCGCGGAACGCAAGCGCTCATCCCGCCACGGCGGAGCCGCTATCTCGGGGAGATCGCCGAGCAGGGCCTGGCCGAGACCGCGGCGATCGAACGGCAGGTCCGGGCCGCTTCCCAGGCCCATGGTTATTATACTGGCTTGCAAGCGCTGGCCGATCCGCAGTTGCCGGCGCCTCTCAAGCCTTATAGCGGCGATCCCGCCGAGGTCGGTGGTGACGATGCGCTGGTGCGCTTGCGCCGCTGTTACCAAGAGGCCTTAGCGACGTTAAGCCCCGAGGCGCTCGCCGCCCTCGAAGAGTGGCCCCAAGTGCGCGCCCAGGCCGAGCAGGAACGCTATGCCTATCGTGTGCGTGGACGCGAAATCACTGGCGATAACGCCACCGGGAGCCTGAGCCATCTGCGCATTCCGAGGCTGGCGCTGCCTCATTACGACGACTGGGGCAGCCTGCTGCGCTTCTTGCTCAAGGAAAACCTCCCCGGCCGTTACCCTTACACCGCCGGCGTCTATCCCTATCGCCGCGGCACCGAGGAGCCCACGCGGATGTTCGCGGGCGAGGGCGGCCCCGAGCGCACCAACCGGCGCTTCCACTATCTGGCCGCCGGCCAAAAAGCGACGCGCCTCTCCACCGCCTTCGACCCGATCGTGCTTTACGGCGAAGACCCGGACGCGCGCCCCGATATCTACGGGCGCCTGGGCATGTCGGGGGTTTCGGTGGCGACCTTGGACGATGTGAAAAAGCTATACTCAGGCTTCGATCTGTGCGCACCCGCGACATCGGTATCGATGACCATCAACGGTCCCGCGCCCATCCTGCTCGCCTGCTTCATGAACGCGGCCACCGATCAACAGGTGGAAAAATACCTGCGCGAGTCGGGCCGCTGGCAGGAAACGGAGGCGCGGATCGCGGCGTTATACCAGGATCTGCCGCGCCCGCAATATCACGGCCCGTTGCCCCAAGGGCATGACGGCTTGGGCCTCGGGCTTTTGGGAGTGAGCGGCGGGCAATGGCTGGATCCCGAGACCTACGCGCGCATCCGCGCCGACACCTTGGCTAGAGTACGCGGCACGGTGCAGGCCGATATCTTGAAGGAAGACCAGGCGCAAAACGAGTGCATCTTCGCCATCGAGTTCGCACTACGCATGATGGGCGATATCCAGGAATTCTTTATCGCCCACCGGGTACGCAATTACTATAGCGTCTCGGTCTCCGGCTACCACATCGCCGAGGCCGGCGCCAACCCCCTCACCCAACTCGCTTTCACGCTCGCGAACGGCTTTACCTTGGTCGAGTATTACCTGAGCCGGGGCATGGCGATCGACCAATTCGCGCCCAACCTGAGCTTCTTTTTCAGTAACGGCATGGACCCGGAATATGCCGTACTCGGGCGGGTCGCGCGGCGCATCTGGGCGCGGGCGTTGCGGGAGATTTACCGGGCGGATCCGCGCAGCCAGATGCTCAAATACCATGTTCAGACCTCGGGACGCAGCCTGCATGCGCGCGAGATCGAGTTCAACGATATCCGCACGAGCCTACAGGCGCTCTATGCCATTTACGATAACTGCAATAGCCTGCACACGAATTCCTACGACGAGGCGGTGACAACCCCGACCGAGGAGTCGGCCCGCCGGGCGCTTGCGATTCAACTGATCATCAACCGCGAGCTCGGTCTCAATTACAACGAAAATCCCTTGCAAGGCTCCTTTATCATCGAGGAGCTGAGCGATCGCCTCGAAGAGGCGGTCTACGAGGAGTTTATGCGTTTGTCTCGGCGCGGCGGCGTGCTCGGGGCCATGGAAACCCTCTATCAGCGCATGAAGATCCAGGAAGAAAGCCTGTACTACGAGTCCCGTAAACAGGGCGGCGACTTCCCGCTCATCGGGGTCAATACCTTCGTGCGCGAGGACCCCGAGCCGCGCGCCGCGGCAGGCCGCCTGGTGCGCGCTACCGAGGAGGAGAAGCGGGCGCAGATTGCAGCCGTCGCAGGCTTCAAACGACAACATGCCGAAAAGGCCGCGCAAGCGTTAAAACGCCTGCAAGAGGTGGTCAATGCGGGTGGCAATACCTTCGCCGAGCTGATGGATACCGTGCGTGACTGTACGCTCGGCCAGATCACTCGGGCGCTCTATGAGGTCGGCGGGCGCTATCGCCGGCGCATGTAAGGCGGGGCTTTAGGCGCTTGGTTTCGGCCTAGCACGGTCATCGCGCGGCAAAAACATCTTGCCCCTGGACGAGGGCGGCATAAACTTATGTCCACCCTACTCTGCTACCCGATTAGCTGTTGAAACTACCGGTAAACATCTCGGCGATGCCCGATGTGCATAACCGTTATCACATGCTTCGCATCGTCGATTTCATAAACGACACGATAAGCACCCATTCGAATCCGCCACCCAGACCGGCCTGCTAATTTTTTTGAGCCGTTTGGCCGCGGCTCGTCGGCAAGCTTCCAAATGGAATCCCGGACACGAACGTAGACATCCTGTGGCAAGGCAGACAGCTCCTTCTTTGCGCACCGCAAAATGGTAACCGCATAGGTCACGACCGAGCGCGCTCGATCTCGGATACAGCTTGCTCGAAAGAAATCGCCTCATCGTCAGCTGCCTTCGCGGCATCATACGCACGAAGAGCTTCTAATTCCTCCACCTCCTCTATTAGTTCCTCGTATTCCTCAATATCCAAAATCACAGCGGTCTTTTTCCCGCTGTCATCAACGACAAATTGATGTTTGTGAACCGCCATATGAATTACGTGATTTTATGCGATATGTTTTTTACAGCGAACGACTTGAGTTGACCAGCGCCCCGCTTTTTTGGGGTATCCGTAATATGGGACAGGCCACGGTGTCCGGTTCAGCGGACACCGTAATCGTGGTCTGTCCTCGATAGGGTCCTGCACCGCAATCCCGACAATGCAGGTAACCTCGTCCCATGATCCAGGGCGCACCGCTGGACCCGCAGCGTGGACAGTGGTAACCCCCCCGGCCAGCGAAGCCCCGCAAGATACTCGCGACAGGCTGCCGCGTCCTCGAAAAAACGATTGAATTCGCTGAATGTCCGAGGGTAGTCGGTCCCGCCGACTGGCCCTTCCCCTGCCTCCATGGGGAGCGAACACTAGATGTTGTGGTAACTTGCGTCAAGTGGATAGCCCGTTTTGTAAATGGCCCTTTATAACTTTCACAGACTTAGTTGTTACATCAACTGGTACCTCAACGACCGTAGTCCTATCAATACCAATCTCATCTACTAACTGCACTCTTTGACCAGGCGGTAGATTGCCAACTTTTATATAGGATGTTGTCATGTATTTGTTACTACCCTCCTGAGCAGCAAAAGCTACCTCCCTAGCTGCTGCTATATTAGATACCTGTCGTCCTGCAGCCCTACTGTATAATGAGTCGTTCATCTCCATAAAAACTTCAACATCTTTTGCGGATAAACTACCCTTCATTCTCAGTTTAAAGGAATAAAGAACTTCCTGTATGGCTTGAATAGAAGGACAACATAAAACGTATCTTCCGCGTTTTGATGGTGTATAGGCTAATTTTTATTCTTGGTGCTTTTTCTGCCTCTTGCTTCGATAAAACATAGGCTTTGGCAGCGTAATAAATACCAACAATCGCTAAAATAGTCGCAACAAGTCAAATATATTTTGGCCCGCGGAGTGTGGGCACCGCGGGCGACCCAAGGGGAGCGTTGCACCCCTCCCCTTCGGAAACCCCAATGCTAACGTGCCCGCCGCAAGCGGCGGGGTATTAGTAAACTACGTTCACCCTACTCTAAAAATAAGAACAACGATGGCAAAACCGAGCGTAGCTATCATCGGCAGCGGGCCGGCGGGACTCGCGTGCGGCCATTTCCTGCACCATCGATTCGATGTAACGGTGTACGAAAAGAACGATTACGTTGGCGGACACGCAAATTCCGTCACGGTGGAGCACAACGGAGAAACGGTTCGCTTCGATACCGCCTTCGTCGTGTTCAACAACGCCGCCTATCCGCTTTTCATGCGGCTGCTGAGCGAATTGAACGTAGCGAGCATGTACTGTCCGATGAGCTTCAGCTTCCAGATCTATCCCGATGGCCTCCAGTATATGACCCGAGGCCTGACCTATTGCTTTTGCGATCTCGAAAACCTGCTGAGTTGGCGTTTTTTGAGGATGCTTTTTGAAATGGTGAGATTCCACCGTAATGCGCCAGAGGTGCTCAAGGATCGCAAATACCGTGACTACAGCATCGCCGGGTACGTGCGGGAGAAAAACTACAGTGGGGACTTTTTACATCGCTTCCTGATCCCGCTCATCGCGGTCACCTGGTCGCTGCCGCCGGACAAGATGTTGGACTATCCGATAGTCACGCTGCTCGAGTTCCTGTATCACCACGGCGCGCTGCAAGGCCCTCTCGGCCGCAAACATTGGCGAACCGTCATCAACGGAAGCCGCTCTTATGTGGAGAAAACCACAGCGCCTTTCAAAGATCGTATCCTCATGAATCGCGGTGCCGCATGCGTCAGGCGCAAGAACGGGGCGGTCGAAGTCAGCGACAGCCACGGCGAGGAAAAGGCCTTCGATCACGTGATCTTCGCCTGCCATGCCGACCAGACGCTCGGGCTGCTTGCCGATCCCACGCCTTTGGAACGCGAGTTACTGAGTAAATTTACCTATCATCGCAGCCGGGTGGCAGTGCACACCGACGCTTCCTTGATGCCGGCCAAGCGGCGGCATTGGGCGGGTTGGAACTACTACGTTCACTACGATCGCGACCACAATCCACGGTCTTCGACGACCTATCACATGAATACCCTGCAAAAGGTGTCGTCGACGGCGGATTTTTTCGTGACCTTCGGTGATATCGACCGAGTTGACGACACGAAGATCCTCAAGGAGCTGACTTACGAGCATCCTATCTTTGATCTACCCGCCATCAATGCCCAGCGGGAGTTGCATAAGCTCAACCAGAATGGCCTAAGCTATTTTTGCGGATCGTACTTCAGGTACGGCTTCCACGAAGACGCTTTCCGCGCCGGGGTCGAGGTGTGCCGGGCGCTCACGGGAGAGCCGATCTGGGAGTAACCTGTATCTCGCTGATCGTCATGAATTCGCTGCTCCACTACGAATCGCTGGTCGGGCTGGCGGCCGGGTTGTTCGCAGCCTTGGGCGCTAAGGAGTCCATCGCCTCGGCACTGCGAGACGCCCCAGTGGCCGTTCCATTATATTCATCGCAATCTCCGGGCGCGCCGGGTAACGACGCTCTTGACCATCGGGGGAATGGCCTTGGTGGTCTTCGTCTTCGCGACCATGCGTATGCTTTCCCAAGGAATCAAGCAAACCTTGGTGGAAACCGGCCGTGGCGACAATGTCATGGTCATTCGCCGTACCGGCCGGATTGCGATACAGACTGTGCATGAGCAGTTTGTCATTTGGCACCAAGAAAAGACGGCGGGGTAAAGGGGTCAGAAATATTTGAAAGTTATTCTCATTGGTGGCGAGGAGCATGGGCGAGCGCGGGGCAAGATAAAAAGGCACATAATCGTGCACTTGACCGCCGGGTGGATACGGTACTGACTTGATGGAACGAGCGCCCTGCGCACCTTGATGGGCGATGTTTTGGTAGTCAATGCCCACCAATGTCCCCAGGTTCTTGGAAAGAAGCGCTCTTGCCTCACAAATGCCAGCCAAGTCTGCAATTGGTGTGATGTGAAACAGGCGGGCGGGGTTTGGTACCGGCACGACGATTTACCCCACACTCACCGGCACCAACGTCATGGTGTCGTTGCCGAAGATGTCTATCACCTTCACGGCCACGGTGTAACGGCCAGCCTTGGTGTAGGTATGTGGCGCTGAAATAAGCTCCAGCTCGCGGTTCTTGCGGGTGCGGAAGGTCTGCCATTCGTTTTCGAAGATGTAGCCGCCGGTCCAGCGATCCTCGAACTCTGGTTCTTCAACGCTACCCGCAGGTCGGGTTAGCGTAGCGTAACCCGACGTCTCGGCGGTCATCTCGGGTGTCGGGTTACGCCCTTGCGGGCTAACCCGACCTACATCGATCCCAACCCCCGCCTCCCGCGCCACCTTGATGATCTCACGGCGCGACATGTAGTCGAAGTCCACCGCCCAGTAGTCCACCCAGTCGGTCCAGTGTTTCGTGAGTGTCTCGCGGGTGACGACGCCGTCCTTGTCCTTAGCGAGCTTGATGAGCTGGCCTTGTTCGCACACGACCTGGGACTTGCCGTTCTTGAGATTCGCGGCAGCGGCGTCAAGCGCGCCTTGGGTGTAGTAGACGGAGAAGTCGGTCAGCTCGATTTGGAGCGTGAACTTATCTTTCTTGTGGTAGCGCGGCGTGGCCTCGACGAAGCTGATGTCGTGGAACACCACCTGGCCCTTGTCCACGGCGCGCTTGTCGAAAACTTCCGCCGGGATGTATTTCGGTGCGAGGTCGATGCCCTTACCTTTGGCCTCGTCGAGCACGGCCGGGAAAAGGCCCATCTCGAACTCGAAGGCCAGCACGTCCACCCGCGAGGCGCCGCGCTTGCGGCATTCGGTGATCACTTCCTCCACGAACAGCCGCCCGACGGGCAGGTTGATCGGGCCGACCACCACCAAGCGCCCGGCGTTCTTGCCGTGGAAGAAGCTCGCGTCCTCCAGCGGTTGGGCGTGATAGGCGCGCAGGATGAGATCGCGGAACTCTCGCTCCTTCTGCGCCAACGCCTCCTCCTTCTGCTTACCGCTCAACCGCCCGCCGACGTTGAGGTAAACCTGACGCTCGTAACGGCCGAGGTTCAGCACCTCGAAGGCACGAAACGGCTTGCCCGATTCTTTCAACTCGCGCTGCACCTGGATCAGCCGCTTGCGAGTGGTGTGGATGGCGAACTTGCCGAGGTCCGCGCAGATCCACTTGCGCCCGAGCTTCTCGGCCACCGCCGCCGTGGTGCCGGAACCGCAGAAGAAGTCGGCGACGAGATCGCCTTCGTTAGATGAAAGGGTGATAACCCTATCCAAGAACCTTTCTGGCTTTTGCGTATTGTAGCCAAGGCGTTCCGCACTTTGACTTTGGAGGGGAGAAATATCCGACCAGACGTCCTGAATCGGCACGCCCGGCATTTCATCGAGATATCTTTTGTAGCCCCAATCACCGCCCTCTTTTGTCTGAATCAATCGGCCTTCTGCATATAGCCGATTGATGGTCTCCCATGAGTATCTCCAATACTTCTTCACCCCGTGGAACTCATAAAAAGGGTTCCCTTTGCTGGTACCGCCCGGACCGCTTGTGTTATCGATGCGATAGCGACGTCCCGTCTCAGCCTCGACGTGCTTGTATGCTGACGCCAAGTAATCTTCCGCATACGGCTCATACTGCATGTAGAGCTGAGACTTCTCGGAGTTCTTATAGAGATAAACGGTGTCATGTAGCCGTCCGAGATGCGCCGCTCCTTGTCCGGTATCGCTGTGTGCTCCTGAACGTTTCCAAATAATCTCGTTTACAAAATTCTGAGTGCCGAAAATTTCGTCCATGATTGCCCGGATGTGTGCCGTCACGCGCCAATCACAATGCACATAAATACTCCCCTCCTCCGCCAGCAAATCCCGCATCAGGATCAGCCGCTCGTAGATCATCGAGATGAACGAATCCGCTCCGCGACCCCAGGTATCGCGGTAGGCGATCTGCTCGAGCAGGTTCGGCTCCTTGTGGAAGGTCTCGCCGCCAATTTCAATATCCATGGAGAAGTCGGCGCCGACGTCGAAGGGCGGATCGATGTAGATGAGCTTCAAGCCGCCCGCGTCCTCGATCTGTCGGCGCAGCGCGCCGCTCTTCAAGGACGACAGGATCAGCTTGTTGTCGCCCCAGATGAGCTTGTTGGTCCAGCCCTTGAGCTGGCGGCCACGGAAATCGAAGAGATCGAGCTGCGGCGATTCCGGCGCCTCCCGGCGCGGCTCGTCCACGTGCTCCAGCGACTGAAAGGGCAGCACTGTGGTGCACACCTCGCGGCTCTTGCCGTTCCATACCAGCTCCACCTCGCGCTTGTCCTCGAACAGGACGAAGCGGTATTGCTCCGGCAGCGGCTTGCCCTGCTGGATGAGCTGGATCAGGTCGCGCTTCTCGGCATCGGTGAGGTAGTAGGCTTCTTTCGGTTGGCGGGCCATTCTCAGGTCGCGGCAAACCAGTTTTCGATGCGCAGATCAGGAATAATTTCGAAGTGCCGAACGTTTCGGGTTACCAGGATCAAGCCGTGAACCGCGGCCGTGGCGGCCAGCAGCGGATCGAAGGTGCCCGCCTCACGGCCTTTGCGTCGCAAATCAGCGGAGATTTCGCCGCCCCGCTCGCTAACTCCCTGGGTCAGTGGCAGCCAGTTCACCACGGGCAATACGTCTCTTTGCAACCTCGCCCAGAAGCGTTCCGTGTCTTGCCGCAGACAGGCGCCGCGACGAAGCTCGAAACGCGTGACCTCGGATGCGAACACATCGCTTGATCGCTGAGCGAACAACTTCGCCATGACTTGCCCATCCGGGCTGGGCCGAACGATCTCGCTCAATACATTGGTGTCGAGCAGGTACATCCTTAGTCGTCCGCGAAGGGGTCGCGTGGCGACTCTAACCGGCTGCGGCGGCGAATGTCCTCCAGGTCTTCGAAAAACTCCGGATCGTCGATTCCGTCGGGATTGGTGACGCTCCCATCGGGATGAAAGATTAACCTCTCCCGCAGGGCTTGCAGGGCATCTTTGGGTTCGACATCTTGTGACTGCACGAGGGACTTGCGTAACGCATCGGCAATGAAATCCTTCAGCTTCTGATTAGATTCGACGGCGCGAATCTTGACGGCGCGCATGAGATCGTCAGGAATTTCCAGAGTTGTCTTCATAGCCAGGTTCCCATAAAAATGGTTTCCCAGTAATTATAGGTTAGCTTTGGTATGCTGAGAACCCGGCGAGCAGGCCTGCGAAATCCTGCGGTCGGTGAGTCGCAAAACCGGCCTGATCGACGTACACGAAGCGGTAGGCGGGGCCGCCCTCCATCTGGCTCGCGCTCGCCGCGTCCGCGCACCACTGCTTGAGCCGGGCCATTTTTTGCGGCAGGTCGAGCTCCTCGCGGCCTTTGGTTTCGACGATCCAGACCGTCCCGTCGGCGGTCTTGGCAAGAAAGTCGGGAACGTAGTTCGAGAGATCGCCGCTGGCCTTCACGTAGTCGATCTTGAAGCCGACGGCGAGGTAGTTCTTGGCGAAGGCGACGACATCCGGCGCCTCGTCGAGAAAGCGCGCGAAGCGGAGCTCGAAGCCGCCGGCATGCGGCTCA
This sequence comes from Gammaproteobacteria bacterium, assembly GCA_050740455.1. Classification (GTDB taxonomy): domain Bacteria; phylum Pseudomonadota; class Gammaproteobacteria; order JACCXJ01; family JACCXJ01; genus USCg-Taylor. Next base: position 25,008 of record JBOIDF010000031.1, read on the forward strand.
CCGACGATCTTGCTGAACAGCGATTTCTTGGGCGCGAGGTAAGGCCGGTTCTCGGTGCGGAAAGGACGGGTGTCGCGCAGGCGAATACGGTCTTCGATGCGGGAGGTGCCTGCGTCTTGAACCGTGAGCGCATTGATGGCTTGCTTGAACGAGTCGAACAGGAGCTTCCCGGCCTCGGGCTCGGAGAGGTTGCGCAGTACCACCGGGTTTTCGAGATCGACCGGCGAATCGACAAACAGATTCCCAGTCATGAAATCCCTCACCTTGGGATACAACACGTCGTAGCCGCCCACGAGGCGCATCTCCTTCAGCAGTTGCCGGGCGAAGAAAGCAACCACGGAGCGGTAGTCCGCGGGGCCGGCGCTATCGAGCCGGATAGTGTGATGCACTTCGGCATCGAGCATGGTCTTGAAGACGATCTCGCGCGTCTCTTCCGGCGCGAAGGGCTTAAGCGGAAGCTTCGGGTTGCCGAAGCTTGCCGGATCCAGCGCTTCGAGGTTCTTGTACTCCCGGTTGAAGCGGCGCGAGAGTTTCGGGATTTCAATGTCCAGCACATCGAGGTTCTTGTCGGCGTTCTGGGTGTCCACCTCGACAATGAGCGAATCCTTGCGGCCGGCGCCCGGCCCCATCGGCACCCGCTCGAAGGTCACCCCCTCGCTCTGGATGGATTCGACGAACTCCATGAAGGCGGGCGTGCCCATGACCGAGACGGTCTCTGGGATGTCCGAGCCGAAATACATGCGCCGCAGGCCGCGCCCGAGAGTCTGCTCGGGAAGGATGTTGCTTTGCGCCACGTATGCGCGCAGGCCGACGATGGTGGTGACGTTGCGCACATCCCAACCTTCCTTGAGCATCAAAACGGACACGATGGCTTTGTATGGGCTGGCCCAGGAGTCGATCGAGTTGGCCTGTTTGCGCAGCAGTTCTAGTTCTTCCTTGTTCTTGCCCGAAGCCGCCTCGGAGATCTCCCCGTTGTTTTTGGTATGGATGATGAGCACCGTGCCTTGCAGCTCGGGACAAGTCTTTTCCAGCCAGGCGCCGACCTCGTCACAGTTCCGGGTGTCGTCCACCATCACGAACAGCACGGCTTTCTTGCCCAGCGCCTCGTGCTCGGCGTAGCTCTTGCGCCACTCTTCGATCCCGAGTTGCAGGTAGTCGGCGTAATGCTCGGTAAAGATCGCGCTCTTGTGCTCTTGTAGTCTGGCGCGGCTCGGGGCGTCCGGCAACACCGGGTGCTTGACGACGTTCTGATGGATGGCTTCGACCAGCGGATAGTCCGAGACCGTTTGCACGAAGATCGCGCCGTTGTTGTGGCGGGGCGTGGCGGTTGCGTCCACCTGCAAGGCGAGACGGCCGTCCTTCTGGAGCATCCGGTGGTGGATGTCTTGAATGCTCTTGAACCAGGCCATCTTCGGATCGTGGATGTGATGGGCCTCGTCATTAAAGACGGCCAGCTCTTCGATTTCGCGGACGATCTCGCCGAGATCGGTCCTGCTGTCGGTGGTCTTGCCGATCGGTTTGGGGCCGAAGGGCGCGAGAAAGTAATCACGCAGATCGTCATCGTCGAGCGAAGGCTCGCGCACATCACCGAGGTAGACACGATGGATGTTGGTAAGAAAGAGGTTGCCCGTGTCCCGCACGACACGGACATCATCCTGAATGTGCAGCGTGAGCTGGAAATCGTCCCGCCAGTTGCGGCCCGCGACGCCGTTGTCCGGCAGGATCGGGTCACGGAAGAAGATGCGTAGCCCGTCGAAATCGGCGCGCAGCCGGTCGAGCACGATGATGTTCGGTGCGATCAAGAGAAAGTTTCGGGCGAGCGTCGAGTCCGGTTCGTAAAGCTTGTGGAAGAAGCTCCAGGCGATGAGGAGCGACAACACCTTGGTCTTGCCCGCGCCGGTCGCCATCTTGAGGACATAGCGCGGCCAGTCCTCGTCGAACATGCCCGCGGAGACCGCGCCCGACGCATCGAATCGAAGGAGGTCGAACTTGTCCCTGACCTTGCGCGCGTCGTGCAGCCAGATCACCGTCTCCACCGCTTCCCGCTGCGCGAAGTAATAACGGAACGGCGACAGCGTGCCGTCCGCCTGCTCGACCAGGTGCTCGGTCTCGAACCACCAGTTCAGGAGCGCGCGCGAGGTCTCCGAGGCGCCAGCGTAGCCCGCACCCCGCCACACCGCGACCTCACCCCGTACCTTGGCGACCAGGGGCGGCAGTAGCTTTTCGTAGGCCGTGCTCCGCAGTTCTTCCGCGGCCGGAAACCAGCGGCGGTCCGGCGGCAGCATGGCATAGGGCGATTCCGGGAAGTCAGGATGCAGTGCCATGGGTCACGATGCGTGTAAGGCGGGGTAGAATAAACGCCCTTTTTCTCGGATAGGAAAGTACTTAGGGCCGGGCCTGTTGTCAATCACAGTGGAAATCGAGTGAAATCCAGCGTTTTGATGGTAATGCGGTGAAATAACCCGCCGCCGACTGCGTCGTTCGCCCAGCCGCCCACATAAAAAAGCCCCCTGGCGGGGGCAAAATGGTGGAGGCTAAGCTGTAGCGCATCTTAGGGGAGTTTGAGCCGTCGCGGAATGTGACAAATTGCCGCACCGCTGAAGTTATCGACGCAAGCGCCGAACGTTGCAACACACTGCTGCTATCCGGGGTGAGCTACGAAAATGCAACGCGTTTCGCGCGTGCCCGCACGCTCAAGACCGAGGCGGATGCTCAGGCGGAATAGCCCAGGCTACCGGGGCGTCGCTATAGGCGATGACGCTATCGACCGGCACGATCGTCCCTGCCTGAGCAGCATCGTACCCCGGAAGCGCATCGGCCTGGGATTTAAACTCGGCGCTACGCAGCATGCTGACAAGCTCCGATACCGCGGACTTCG
>JBOIDF010000031.1:27985-39161 GCA_050740455.1 Gammaproteobacteria bacterium
GCGATGACGCTATCGACCGGCACGATCGTCCCTGCCTGAGCAGCATCGTACCCCGGAAGCGCATCGGCCTGGGATTTAAACTCGGCGCTACGCAGCATGCTGACAAGCTCCGATACCGCGGACTTCGAGAGGGTGTCGCGAGGCAGGGCAAACCAATAGTTTTCCCACGTGACCGGGATAAAATGCAGGCCGAAGCGACGCGCCGCCGCTTCGATCCCGAAGCCGGCATCGGCCCCGCCACTCGCGACGATGGCGGCCACCGCCATGTGGGTGAATTCCTCGGTGCTGTAGCCGTGGATCGCCTCGGGCACGATACCGGCCCCTTCGAGCAGAAGGTCCAGGATCATGCGCGTCCCCGATCCGGGCTGGCGATTGACGAAGCGTAGCGAACCCTTGGCGAGATCGGCTACCGATTCGATGCGCTTGGGATTGGCTTGCGCCGCCATGATTCCCTGCCGGCGGCGCACCGCATGAATGAGCACATCCGAGTTGGGATCCAACGAGCGCCGAAAGCGCGGCGCGAGGCGCACGCCGAGCGCCCCGTCCGGGAGATGAAAACCCGCCAGATCACATTTCGAGCCGCGCAAGAGGCGTACGCTGTCGAGACTGCCGCGAAACTGGAGATCGACCCGGATCCCCCGCTGCGCTTGCAATAGATCGCGCAACAGCGGGATCGCCAACCCGTGGCTCGCGTAAATGCGCAGCGGCGGCCCGCTGTCCACCTGCAGGACCGCACGCAGGTCCGCGGCAAGCTCGGAGCCGAGGCTCTCGAGCTCCGGCCCCAAGCGGGCGTTGATGCGGCGCTCGGCCCACAAGAGCTTCTCTCCAAGCGACGTGAGCACCGCGCCGCGGCCGCGTTCGAGACGCGCAAGCGGCTGGCCCAGCGCGCGCTCCCATTTCTGCATGAGGCCCCAGGCATAACGATAGGAAACCCCTTGGGCTTTAGCGGCGGCCTGCAGCGAGCCGCGCTCGTGCATGTATTGTAGCAGTCGGAAGATCTCGGGCTCGACCGCCTCCGCTTGAGCGAGCCCCAGCGACCAATGCAGATCGAACCGGATCTCCACAATGACTTTATCTTATTCGGTTCCCGTTTTCTTTACAGCCGCAGCATTGGGTTTGAATAGTACCTGGCCTTCCACTTGGAATGCCGCTATGGCCGCCTGACCTTCGGGTGAGGTCATCCAATCCATAAAAGCTAGGCCCGCGTCTTTCTTAACGTGCTTGTGTTTCGCGGGATTCACCAAGATCACGCTGTATTGATTAAAGAGTTTTTTGTCGCCCCCGTCCAACAAGGCCAGTTCGCGGCGATTCTTGAACGTCACCCAGCTGGCGCGATCCGAAAGCGTATAAGCATTCAAACCCACCGTGGTATTGAGCGTCGCTCCCATGCCGGAACCGACTTCCTTGTAGTTTTTACCCAGCCCCTTTTTCGGATCGATGCCGGCTGCCTTCCATAAGCGTAATTCGAGGCGATGGGTGCCGCTATCGTCACCGCGAGATACAAAGGTTTGTTTGGACGTTGCGATCTTCTGAAAATCACTGACCGCGTCCTGCTGAGCTCTGATCCCGGCAGGATCTTTTTCGGGGCCGACGATCACAAAGTCGTTATACATCACTTCGCGGCGATCGACTCCGTAACCCTTTTCGACGAACTGAAGCTCACCGATCTTGTCGTGAACCAGTAGCACATCGGCATCGCCTTTTTGGCCTAATTTGATCGCCTGCCCGGTCCCGACCGCGACGACGTGCACTTCGATCCCCGATTTTTTCTTAAACAGAGGCAGATAATAGTCGAAAAACCCGGAAGCCTGCGTGGAAGTCGTGGACGCCAACGTTATAAACGAATCGGCGGCCAGCACCGGTAATGCCGACAACGCGAGCGAAACGACGGCCCATCGTACTGTACCTAGAAACAGTTGCATGATTGCGCTCCTTTTGTCGTTGTTAAAAAGTTTCACCATAAAAGATCGCCTTTCAGAAAGGCTTTCGCATCGGGATGGATAGGATCAGCAAAAAAATCCGGCGCGGGTGCATGCCCCAGCAACCGGCCGCGGTGTAGAAATAAGACTTCGTCAGCCAGACGGCGTGCTTGCCCTAAATCATGGGTGGTCATGATGATCTTGGTGCCAGTATCGCGAAAGATCCGGATCACGTCTTCGACGGCGCGCGTCGCCGCCGGGTCCAGATTCGCTGTAGGCTCGTCTAAAAATAACACTTCCGGGTCCACCGCCCAGGCGCGCGCTAATGCCAAGCGCTGTTGCTCGCCGCCCGACAAGATCCGCGCGTAGCGGCCTGCCAGCCGTTCCAGCCCGGCCATCATCAACGCTTGTGTGACTCGCGATCCTCGCACTGCGCGATCGATACCCTGTATGCCTAAGGCATAATCGATATTGGCAGCCACGGAGCGACGGAGCAGGACGGGCCTTTGAAACACCATCGCTTGGTAGGCTTGTGCTCGATTGGCGGCGGGCCCGAGCCACCTGATCCGCCCACTGCTCGGGGCCAAAAGCCCATGGCAGAGACGCAGGAACAGACTCTTACCCGCACCATTGGGTCCGAGCACGACGGTGCTCCTACCGTGTTCCAGACAGCAAGAAACGTCTTCCAACAGCGCCTGACCGTCTCTATGAAAACCAAGCCCCTCAATTCGAAGAGGGAGGATCCTCACACCTGCCCGTAATCCTCGCGGTCCGGCAATCGAGGAGATCTCAGTCGGCGAACGGTTCGGAAGCGTCCTTGGTAAAGTAGACAGCTGCATTAATAATCAGGACTATAAAGATGAGCACGAAACCGATCGCAAGCGCTAGAGCTAGATTCCCCCTTGCGGTTTCCAACACGATTGTCGTGGTCATCACCCGGGTTTCGCCCGCGATGTTACCCCCTACGATCAAAACCGCCCCTACTTCCGCGGCCGCCCGCCCGAAACCGGCGAGCACCACAGTCAGAAATCGATACCGTCCTTCCCACAGCAGAGTCCGCAGAGCTTGAACGCGGCGGGCTCCGAGTGATCTCAGCTGCTCTTGATACTCTTCCCACAGGTCCCGAAACACTTGCCGGCTCAAGGCGGCAATGATGGGTGTCACCAGTATGCATTGTGCAATCACCATCGCCGTTGGGCGAAACAGGAGTCCGAATTCACCGAGCGGACCCGAACGCGATAGCAATAAGTACACGGTCAAGCCGACCACGACCGGCGGTAAACCCATCAAAGCACTCATAAGGATCATCAAGAACCGACGGCCCGGGAACCGCGTCATTGCGATCGCCGCGCCCAGCGGAAATCCGATCAACGTCGCCAAGGCCACCGCCGTTAGGCTGACCTGCAAGGACAACAACACGATTTCGGCAAGGCTCGCATCGAAACCCAGTACCATGTTCAATGCCGCCGCCGCCGCCGCCCTCATCTCCTCCATGGCCGACACTCCTCGCCGAACCGGATGCGGCGCCTACTCATATATGTATAACTTTTCCTATTTATTAGGGATTGCATATTATGACATATTATATTATAGCCCTGGGAATTTATCATATTTGGTATGAATATGCATATTTAGATTCGAACAAAGACCGTCCCGTGACCGGAAAGAGGAACGGTAATCACCATCTCGGTAGTCTGGTCACGAGTAGTCACCACCTAAGACTTAGAGTGATTTAAATGATTAGAAAAACAAGACTGTTCTACCCCTTACTCCTTTGGAGCTCGCTGCTCAGCGCCGAGCAAGCTGCACCTATGCCGCGGCGGGTCCACGACGCGTTAGGCTTACCCCCCTGGTTACAACTCTCTTTCGAGCATCGCACGCGCTACGAAAGCGTGGACAATCAATTTCGCGCGCTCGGCACCGGCGGTGATCAAGTCATCGCTTTTCGCACGCTGGCATTGCTTGAAGCGACATTCGCGTCGTGGCGTGTTGGCGGCGAGTTCATGGACTCTCGCTTGGCACTCGACGACAGCGGGACCCCGATCGACACGGCCCAGGTTGATGAAGTCGAACTCTTGCAAGCCTACGCCGCCTGGAACACCAAGACTCTCTTCGGCTCCGATTTGAGCGCCGAATTCAAAGGCGGGCGCCAAACCATCGATCTTGGGAGCCGCAGGTTGGTTGCACGAAATTCCTTCCGGAATACCATCAACTCGTTCACGGGTTTACATTTTATGACTGAGCCACCGGGGCAATGGCAAGCGCGAAGCTTCTTCGTGCTCCCCGTGACCCGCCTCCCGGACACCGTTAGCGAAATCGTGAACGATGAAGTCGAATTCGATGAGGAAAGTTTTAACGCCTACTTTGGCGCCTTGTTTTTACGCCGCGATCAGATCATGTGGGGCGCCAACGGAGAAATCTATTTCCTGGCGTTGAACGACGAGGACGGCTCCGATCTCGCGACGCGGGACCGCGAACTCTATACGCCGGGGTTTCGGATCTTTAAAGATCCTGCTAAGGGACAGGTCGATTTCGAGCTTGAATCTATCTATCAGTTTGGCCAATCGCGCGCCTCCACCCAAGTAACCGACACCAAGGATCTTGATCACTTTGCTCATATGCAGCATGGGCAAATCGGTTACACCTTCGCTCTTCCCTGGTCGCCTCGCTTCCTGGCTCAATACGATTATGCGAGCGGAGATGAGGACCCTACCGATGACGACAACGGTCGCTTCGATACGCTGTTTGGCGCGCGCCGCTTCGAATTCGGTCACACCGGGATCTGGGGCGCGTTTGCGAGGAGTAATATCAGCTCGCCCGGTTACCGCCTAATAGTAAAGCCTTACGAGACCGTATCCGCGTTCATTGCTCACCGCCTTTTCTGGCTTGCGCAATCGAAGGACGCGTGGACTACAGCCAACATCCGCGATGTCACGGGTCAGTCGGGAGATTTCATCGGTCATCAAATCGAAGCGAGTGCCCAGTGGCGGGTGATCCCGAAGAACATCACGCTAGAAGCAGGCTGGGCGCATCTTGTTAAAGGCGAATTCGCGGAGGACGCCCCGAACGCCCCGGTCGATACGGATGACTCGAGCTACTTCTATGCGCAAACAGTGCTGCAGTTCTAAGGCGATGTACTACCCAACGCTGACGGCTTGGCCGCCGCCGGAAGGAATCATTCCTTCCGGCGATCCGGCGGCGGCCGAGCCCTTGCAAAGTCCGCGGTCGACCGGTCGGCTAGGGTATCCAACCAATGACATGAATGATCACCAGTATCGCGAGCAGTACCACGAGCGTGCGAATTATCAAGGCTTGTGCGGCCGTGATTCTCTCAACCTCACCACCCGGAATCGCACCCTCCAATGCACCGGTGCCGCTTTGTTTGAGCACGGTATCGGTGTGCTGTAAATCGAGAGTTTCCGTCACTCGCCAGTGATTGAATGCGCCCGTGAGATTACCGGCGATGGCATATCCAAGAGCCGCGATTCTCGCCGGGATCCAAGACAGTGCATTGCGCACCCGGCCGGCCCATTCGCTCAGGCCCGAGGAGGCCTGGGTGGCGTAATGACTCAACTCAGTGGAAAACCGGAACAGCACCGCGCCGAACCAGCCCAATAGCGCAAACCAAAATATAATCCCGAACACGCGCCCATTCGCTTCGGTAAATACCGATTCCACCACCGTCTGGCCGCGCGATTGCGAATCCACCGGGCTTGCGGAATGGGAAAACGCCTGCGCTAAGCGATTCGCCTCGTCATCGTTGCCGCCTCGTATCGCATTAACGATCGCCTTGATGTCCGCATCGAGGTCCTGTAGGCCGAGGCAATACAACAAGATCACAATCGACAGCAAGAATCCAAGAAACGCCAGGATGCCATTGATAAAAGAGAACACGAGATAAAATACTAAAACCGGTAAGGCAATCAAAATAGCAACGCCCACCGGACCTTTGAAGACTTCGATACCCCCGAGCTTCTGCTCGGCCATGGCCGCTAAAGCGCGGTACCAGCCCAGCCTTCGCAGCTCCCTGAATTTACCTAACGGTTCCGCTAGAAATTTCTCCACCGCCGTGGCAATCAGGATGATAAGTAGGTTCATTGTTATTCCTCCATCACTGTTTAGCCCATCACTTAACTATAAGTTTTTTTAATCTACCCCAGTCGAACGCCGGTCCCGGATCGGTCTTGCGGCCCGGCGCTATATCGCAATGCCCAACGATTCGGTCAAGCGCGATCCCCGGCCACACCCGCATGATCACTTTGGAAAGTTCCGCCAGTACACCGTATTGCATCGTTTCATAGGGATCTTCGTCCCGGCCTTCCAATTCAATACCAATGGAAAAGTCATTGCAACAACGCCGGCCCTGAAACTCGGACACGCCTGCATGCCACGCCCGCCGGTGAAAGGGCACGTATTGGGTTATTTCACCCTCGCGTTTAATCACCACGTGCGCCGATACCCGCAGCGTTTCAATGGTCCGAAAGTAAGGATGCGCATCGGCATGCAATCGATTGGTGAAAAATTCATCGATATAATCGCCGCCATAAATTCCGGGAGGCAGGCTAATCGCGTGTACCACCAGAAGATCGATGGGCGTATCGGGAGGCCGATCGTCACAGTTGGGGGACGCGAGCCGGCGAACCCCGGTCAACCACCCCTCTTCGTCCACGCGCAACCGGCCGGCCGGCCGCGGCGCTTTATCCACAAGCTGTCGTCGCACCTTGTTGTGTCAGTGCATGCATCGTTGCTAGGGACTTCCTTTGGTCGTTCTTGATGTCCTGAATGCACTGTGCCGCCGTCTATGTCAGACTCGTGTCCAGACAGATGAATGCCTCCCGGTGGAAGAAAAACCCTGCGCCAGTTCGCATTCTAGCATGGGATTAATGGCTATGTCTTTTAAACCGATGGAACTTTTTTAAGATATTCAAGCTGTTGGCGAGATGAATTGCGTAACCGCCTCACGCCGTGAGTTCACGTTTATATAATCACATATGAGACAATGTGTTAGATGATTCTTTAAAGGATATTGCCGTGGCTCAGGCCCTCCAAGAAGATGTAGGCGAGGGTGATCTCACCGCGGTTTTGATCCCGCCGGACCACCATTCGAGGGCCCATGTGCTAACACGGGATGATGCGGTTCTGTGCGGAACATACTGGTTTAGCGCTGTCTTTCATCGGCTCGACACGCGGGTCGAGATTGCATGGCGGGCGCAAGATGGCGACGAAGTCCTGCCTAACCAAGAGATCTGCGTGCTCGCCGGCCCCACCCGCGCGTTATTGACCGGGGAGCGCACCGCCCTGAACTTCTTGCAGACGTTGTCCGGGACCGCCACCGTGACGCGCGCCTATGCCCGTGCTTTGCAAGGCACCCACACCAAATTACTCGATACCAGAAAGACCATCCCGGGATTACGCCAGGCGCAGAAATACGCCGTTCGCTGCGGCGGGGGTTACAACCACCGCCTCGGCTTGTTCGATGGCGTCCTGATTAAGGAAAACCACATCGCCGCCGTCGGCTCGATCGCCGGAGCCGTCATTAGCGCCAAGGAGCGCTACCCGGAGATGCGGGTTGAGGTGGAAGCAGAAAATCTGGCGCAGCTTGACGAGGCGATTTCCGCCGGCGCCGACATCGTATTACTCGACAACTTCACCGTGGATCAACTGCACGCGGCTGTCGCCCGCAATCGCGGGCGGGTCCGGATCGAGGCCTCGGGCGGATTCGATCTCGACACGCTGAGAGCGGCGGCTGGCACGGGAATCGATTTCATTTCTGTCGGCGCCCTGACTAAGCATATCCGGGCGATCGATCTATCGATGCGTTTTCTCCATGAGCACTAAGGAGGCTTCCCTAAAGCTTGTTCCTTACCAGCGCATAGACCTGTTCCGTCAACGCATCGGCGCCATTCGTGATTTGCCCCAGTTCCGCCAAGCGCTCCTCGACAAAACTCTTATCCTTAATCGCGCCTGTGTTGATGTAGACGTTCAGGGCCGCGCCCCGCAGTGCGGCGTAGGCGGCGAGGACCGCGACCCCCGCGTCGCTAATGACATTGCGGTTACCCTTCTCGGCGACGCGCTGGCTCAGAGCGATCGCTTGCGCGCACGCCCGGGCGCAATCGAGCGGCACGTCGGTGGCCGCGCGCAAGGCCGACTGAATGGCCTCACTGCGCGCGGTCCTTTGTAGGTCGGTCTCTTTCGGGAGGCCGTAGGCCGCCATCACCCGATCGAACACCTCGACATCGGCGCGCACCATGTCGGTGAGACGCTCCCGCAACTCCTCGGCCCGGCGCAGGACATCCTTCATATCATCCTCGACGTCGAGATAACTCTGCTTACCGATGGTCAGATTACACACCATGCTGACCAGGGCCGCGCCCATCGCCCCCATGATCGCGGCCGCGCTCCCGCCGCCCGGCGTGGATGATTTGCTCGCGAGCTCGTCTAAAAACGCCTGTATCGGTTTATCTTTAATCATCGCTCCCAGCCCTCACGGTATCTTTTCAGCGCCTGGAGTATACGCGAACCCGCTGCGAGCCCGGAACCTCGAAGAGCCGAGTTGTCCCCAGGCATGGCTTGCGGTACCTTAAGCTTACGATCGGCGCCGGGCCGCCCAGCGACTCCAGCGACAAGAATCACGCCTGCTCAGAGTTTGTGAAAAAACCGTCGCGAGCGAAGGGAGGTCGCAGTGCATCCTCGGCGCGCCAAACAGGGCCATTCCCTGGCCCTGGCTCTCCGCCGGAGCGCAGGAACCGCAGTGTATGTTGAAATACATGAGGATTCCGAGCACCGCCGGAACGCGAAATCCCGAGCGCAGTAGGTTTCTTCACAAACTCTCACGATTGAGGACAATAGCGATGAAAAAGTTGCTCTTCCAGTTCGATACCGACCCTCTTGCGAGCACATTCGACACCGTCGTGGCCTACGACGGCGGCGCCGATCACGTGACGGCGCATGGCGGCGTGACACCCGCTACGGTGGGATCGCTGGTGGAGGGCACGATTTTCACGCGCGCGCCCAAGGACAAGAAATTCACCGCGATTTTTGTCGGCGGTAGCGATCTCGGAGCGGGTCAGGAATTATTCAAAGCGCTGAAAAAGAAGTTCTTCGGCGACTTTCGCGTCTCCATCATGCTCGACAGCAACGGCAGCAACACGACGGCCGCCGCGGCGGTGGCGAGCCTGACCAAACAGCGTCCTGTCGCCGGGAAGAAGGCCGTGGTGCTTGCCGGCACGGGACCCGTGGGTCAGCGGGCGAGCGTGATGTTGACCCAGGAAGGGGCCAAGGTGGTCTTGACCTCACGCAAGATGGAACGTGCGCAGCTCGCGTGTCGCATGATGAAGGAGCGCTTTGGGACGGATATTACCCCGGCGGTCTGCGCCTTCGATGGACCCGAGGTCCGCGATCCGTCGGTCAGAGAGGTGTTGAAAGGCGCGCACGTGGTGCTGGCGACGGGGGCCGCGGGCGTGCATTTGCTCGATGAAGAACATTGGAAGGACCACCCGAGCATCGAAATGCTTCTGGACGCTAACGCCACACCGCCCCTCGGCCTGGGAGGCGTCGATGTGATGGACCGCGCCAAGGAGCGCTACGGAAAACTTGCCTATGGGGCCATCGGGTTCGGCACCTTGAAGATTGCCCTGCATCGCGCCTGTATCGGCAAGATGTTCGAGCGCAACGACCAAATTTTCGATGCCGAGGAAATCTACGCCTTGGCTAAGAACCTCGCGTAGCGAGGATGTGACGCACTTTCCGGATCCGTCCGATGGTTGCGGCAGCGGCGGCGGCCACCACCTTCTCCGAGGTCTTGCACGCGAGCGCCGCGGACCTGCGCGAGCGGCTCGGCAAGCGCAAGCCGTCCACCCACCCGCGCAAAAGACTCGGCAACGCCGCCGCGCGCCTCGGCCTCACCAAGGCACGGCTAGTATGCGCGCTGGGCTTCAACCGCGATGCGCACGGGCTCGGAGCCGAGTTATTGGCACTCGGTTACGCCTCCCACGACGATTTGGCGCAGCATCGCAACCACGTGTTCGTTACCGATGTCTACGCGGAGATCCCGCTCGACGACGTGCTTGCCATCTACTCCCACGCCAAGGATGACTCCGACGTTTTATCGATCTTGCAATACCTGATGCTGAGGCGGCTGTCCCAGATCGAGGCGGCGATCGACGCCCAAGTGCAGGTGTGGGTCATCGAGCGCTATAAACGCGAGGTCCGGCACATTTACCTGAATGGAATCGCGCAGGTGGCCTTTGTCGAGGGCCGGCTGGAGCAAGGCCACCCCGGCTTCCGGGCTCTGGCGAACGAGTTGAAGCTCCTCATTGATAGCAAGCTCTTGAGCGCGGGCGAGATCTGTGCCCGCGAATCGCTCTTAGCCAGTGAGAAAAAACGCTTGATCGAACGCGGGCTGGCCCCGGCCGCTGGCTCAAATACCCCGTAGAAAAAGCATGCCGAACCCAGACGTTTTCTATTGGCAATACACTGTGCCTGGCGCTATGCTTGCGTCATGATTACCGCTGTCCAATCCGCTTATCAACGTCATCATCTCACGCGCGAGCCCCGGCATTAAGGACGATACCGCGCCCTTGAAGCCACTCGTCGACCGTCAGCTTCACCTTGAGCGGAAGGTCGAGGTCACAAGCCGCGCCGAGGCAAGGTTGATGGAGATCTGGTGGTGGCTGTACCCCGAGCCTGCCGAGACTGTCTCCAAGGACCACGAAGAGCAGATAAAGACCGTGCTCGCGATCGAGGGTTACTCGCGATCCCTGCTCAGCATTCTCTCCCAGTATGTACTGCCTTTGATACTGGGTCTGCTCGGCGCCATCGCTTATTTGGTGCGCCGCTCGCTCTTTAGCCTGGCGTATAACAGCTATGCGCCGAGCTTCGGAGGACAGTTTATCATGCGCGTGTGCCTGGGCGGGCTCCTTGGCGTCATCGGCGGCATCATGTTTTCCGTCGACGAGGCGGAGCTCGAGACCTACGGTCTCTCGACCGTGGTCGTCGCCTTCCTCATGGGCTACAGCGTGGAGTTTGCCTTCACGCTGTTCGACCGCTTGATCGAGCGGGGAAGATCCCTATTCACACCCCAAGTGCGCTCGTCCGAGACGCCGAACGCGGAAGCCCCGGCAATCAAGCCCTAGCTCGTCTTCTACAGTCCAAGCTGAGCGAATAGGAAAAACCTCAGGAGAATCAATGGCCGGACTTGGATGGTGCCTGAAACGTAGTGCCGCGTAGCAGGCAGGTTATTCTTGAAATAGCGGGGT
>JBOIDF010000032.1:0-38250 GCA_050740455.1 Gammaproteobacteria bacterium
GGTCGCTCCGACACAGGCTCGCTGATCCCCGATCCCCCGCATCCGTAGTGCCACGCTCGTTGCGCACTGCCGTAACGCTATGATAATACGAAACTATCTTTGGAGCGGTGTAGAAGCTGAGTCAAGCCGCATGAGGGTGCGCTTAGTCGATCCTTGCGAGCCCGCCTTTCACTCCGTACGGGGTCAGCAATAGCTGCCATAGTTGCGATGCCCTGAGGTCGAATATCACCTTAGAACCCACTAAATAGAACTCCCACATCCTCTGGAATCGGAGGGGATACCGATCCGAACCCTGAAGATATGCCTTCGAATGCCGGTTCCAAGCATCGAGCGTCCTGGCGTAACCGGGGCCGAAGTTATGCCAGTCCTCCATCACCCACCGCCCCTCCATCGCCTTCCCCAACTGGGCAACTGCGTCATACCGTTTGGAAAGATGTACTTGTCCACCCAGTCGTCAGGGCGTCTAACCGATACATTACCCCCTATGGTATGCAGCAGAAAGATGCCATCGTCCTTGGTAACCTGCCGGACAGCCTCGAAAAAGTCCGCATAGTTCTTGAATCCGACGTGCTCGAGCATGCCAACGGAGACCACGCGGTCATACGATTTCCGAGCATACTTTCGAAGCTCGCGGTAATCGTGCAGAAATATGGAGTCGAGGCCGAATTTCTCCTGTCCCCACCTTTGCTGCTCTCGCGACAACGTTACCCCGATGACCTCAACGCCATAGCCATCGCTCATGTACTTCATCAATCCGCCGAATCCACAGCCGACGTCCAAGACCTTTGCTCCCCTCTGCAAGCGGAGCTTCCTGCAAATCAGGTCCATCTTGGCAAGCTGTGCGTCATCCAAGGTGGTGGCATCCTTCCAGTAGCCGCAGCTGTACTGCATATACGGATCCAGCATTGCTTCGTACAGATCATTACCGATATCGTAGTGCCTCTCGGCGGAGCGTCTGCTTTTCAGAATCGTCTGCATGTTGAACAAGGTGTGTTGTAGGCCCGACACGATGCTGACGTTCTGTGAGGTCGTAACCATCCGCAAACATCTTGTCAACATGCCTTCCAGGTCCTCGCAGCTCCAATCACCATCCATGTAACCTTCGCCGATCCCGAGGCTATAGTTCCATAAGACGCGCCGGTAGAACCTCCGATGATGTACGTGGATATCATGGGGCCTGTCCCCATTGATGCGCACATCAATTCCCTTCTTAGCGCCGATATACTCAAGTATTCTTTTCACGGACCTTGGTATTAATAACTACGTTATACCGCGCGCATAAGTACGTTTCTTTTCGCGCCACGGGAAATCCTCGCTATGATGAAGCGTAACTATCGTTCACGATGTCAAGCAAGTAGATTGGAAACAATGTGACCTGTTTGATTAAGCCTAAGGGCGGTGGATCAGCCTTCGATCGGGGTCGGCTGCTCCACAATCGCTAAGGCCACGCGACCGTGCCGCAAATGAAGCTCATGGAGGCATCCGAACCCTGGCGGAAGGCCGCTGAATGGCCCGAAAAGTCCCCGATCCTGGACCCAGGACGCGGGTGATTGACACTCCGCAGGTTAGCGGTACCTTCACTTTTGAGGAAAAAGGGCGTTTTAAAAATTCAACAACGTACTAGCCTACGGCTGCGCTGCTGCTTTAGCCATCTCACCGTCAGCCCTATCTTCGGCTATCCCACCCTGGTACTGTGTTTGGTCGTGCACCTCTTGCTCGGATACCGACAGTTGCGCGATATCCGCCGACTCATGCCGATGACCCGCTGGTGAGGCGGACATTGGGCTTGCGCCGGTTGCCCGATGTCGCCACCGTGAGCCGTGCGTTGGCGGGGGCGGACGAAGAGAGTGTCAGGCGCCTGCAGGGGTTGCTAAGGGACGGGGTCCTCGCACGACTGGCGGCCCTTCGGCTTCGTCGGGTGACGCTCGACTTCGATGGCTCGGTGATTGGTACAGGAAGATGGGCCGAGGGGACGGCGGTGGGGTTTAACCGCAAGAAAAAGGGCCAGCGCAGTTATCGCCCAAACCGGGCAGGTGTTCGACGTGCTGCATCGTTCCGGCAACGTCCATGACTCCCACGGTGCCCGGGACTTCATCCTCGCCTGTATCGCCACGGTACGGGCCGCCCTCCCTGGAGTCTGCATTGAGGTGCGCATGGACAGTGCGTTTTTCAGCGATGAAATCATCGGGAGCCTCGACGCCCAAGGGGTGGAGTATACGGTGAGCGTCCCCTTCAAGCGCTTCGCCGAGCTCAAAGCGTGCATTGAAGCGCGCCGCTGGTGGTGGCCGCTCGGGGCGGGATGCGCCTACTTCGAAGCGCAGTGGAAACCGAAGGCCTGGAACGTTCCCCATCGCTTTGTGTTTATTCGCACGCGGGTCAAACAGCAATCCAAGGATCCCGTGCAACTCGATCTCTTCACACGCTATGAGTGCAAGGTTATCCTCAGCAATAAATGCCTCGGTGCCCGCAAGGTGCTCGCCTTCCATAACGGCCGGGGCAGCCAGGAAGGCCTCTTCGCCGAGCTCAAATCCGACAATCAGCTTGACTACGTGCCCACCCGCACCTGGGTTGGCAACCAGATCTACCTGCTCTCGGTGCTCCTCGCCCACGACCTCGGCCGCGAGCTCCAGATGATCGTCCATCCGCCTTCGCGCATCACCCTGGAGAAACGACCCGCCTTGTGGGATTTCGCGCGCCTTGACACCCTACGGCGTCGCCTTATCCAGCGCGCAGGCCGTTTGATCCGGCCGCACGGACAGCTCACGCTCAGTATGTCAGCCAATCAAGCGGTCCAGGAGGAACTGTTGCATTGCCTGGCGGCTTTGAAAGCTGCGTGAGATCGCCAGTCAACCGAGATTTATGCAACGCTAGGGCAAACTCCCCGCAACCGGTGTCTCAAAGTTGTTGACACATTCCGGGACCTGACCGCTAATGTGTTTAACGCTCGTTCCCCTTGCGGCCAATCCATTAGTGCGTGAATCGTTTAATTGTGTGAAGATACAAACACTTTGTCTTTTGTTAGATTTACCGCATTTAAGATTTCGCTATAAATTTTTACTGCTGGGGCCAAGACCTGCTTGCTCAATTTAATGCCTTCATAGCTATTCCTCACTCTTTCCACCGAACCTTTTTTAATAAACTCGGACGAATCTCCTATGCCAGGCTGGCCGGTAAATTTAAATAAATTATATTCTTTCTTTAAGGGAGAACTTAATGCCAAATACTCTGCCAGATCTAGCAACGTTTTTTGTGTATCGCTGATGATTTTTTCCGCTTCCAAGAAATAATACGCTCCTTGAATCCTCTTTATAAGGCGATTAATTTCCGTTAATCTTTTCTGATAATAATCAACGTAATCACTCACACATTTGCTACGGCTGTCCTTTCTTTCGCAAAAGAGATGGACCAAACTCTTAATGGTCCTTTCCGGTTTCCGAATAGCGATGATAATTTTTATGTTCTTTCTGCTCAAAGCCCAATCAGAAAAAGTATTAGAATTGTGCAAAAGCTTATCGAACACGTAATCTCCGTTGATACTATCATTCGTCAGACGTACTTTTCTTTTAAGCTTTAAAAAATCCAAATAATTTCGATAGCTCTGATGATTTTCAGCATATCCGTCTATCTCAGGATGACTTCCTAAGATGTGTCCAATGAGAGATGAGTAACTCCGCATGTGACTGATAAGAAAAATGTACTTTTTTCTAGAAAAATAGACCGTTGGGTGCCGCAAACAATCAATTCCAGTCTCTAAAATTTTTCTTCGATTCATAATTTTTCGATTACTTCACTTTCTTATGAACGGAGCAGAAATCGGAACATGTCAATACCTGGGGGACACTGTTCATTTGAAATTAGTGTAGCCGCCCGTGCTATTGGTCATCGTTTTCAGCGTGCAGTCGACAGTCGCGATGGCGTTCAGCTTGCTCGGTTTCGGGGTTTGGATGTCGGCTTGACGGTGATCTTCGGGCGCGTTGATTCACACTCCGATGGGCAACGCCGCGGGTAGCGGCACGCCATGCACCAAGCGATAGCGATCCCGAATGGCGGTGCTCGGTGGTTGTACCAGGTGAAGAACTGGCCGGCAATCGCCTGGGGTATCCTGGTAACTACCAAAGCGCGCCGGAAAGGCGGGTGCATACTTCAGTGTTTTGAACCGCGACTCGCTGGAGGGTTTGTCGTTGGAGACACTAGGCCGCGAGCAGCTCACGGTCTTGGGGCCGTAGGCGCCACACCGCGGTCGGCATGCACGGTGAGCTGGCCACGTTCGATACGCTGCTGGGCGACTGAATAGTGTTCCTTACGGGGGTTGTAGGCAATAGCAACGATCTCTCGATCTGGAATTTGATCGCTCAATTCAGCAACAAGTTCGGCCGGCGTTTTCCCGTTCAATGACCCGTGACCCGTGAGGACGGGCCAGTTTGAGCGTGAGATCGCTGCCTAGGGATGTTCTGCACCATGCCCTCGACGGCAATCGCGCGGCCAATCTCCGAAAAGACGATAGCGATCGCAAAGGTACCGATCTCTTGCGGAGACAACAGGCGAGCAAGAATCACGAAGACGAAACACTCGGTCGGACGCGACGCGGAACACCGTCCACCAGATCGACGATCGGGTCTTCGTCTTCAGATCTTCGTTGTAGAGATTCTGCCCATCGTCTTCATTGTCCCTTGGGTTCGTGACATCGAAACGCCTCTTTGCATCACGGCCGCCGGTCTGTTCGGATCAACCGATGATCATCGCAGACTTCCGGATCATGCCTCGACTTGGATAGGTCCCGCCATCTGGCGCGCAGTCGGCGGCACTTTGCCGCCACTCTTGCCGCTTCGCGCCGTAAGCGCTCCGTCACTCTGGTGATAAACCTCCTGAGCATCAGATGTCGCGGGATGACGAATCTCTCAAAGCGCATCTCGCTGATTGTGGACTGTACGGATTCCTCAATGATCGGGAAGGGAACGATCGCCAAGTTCGGCACCCCATGAGCCCACGACCGATCCATCTCGTCGTCGACCGGCCGCCTGACGATTCGGCAATGGGACAATAGCGTCTTGGCCGCCGCTTTCGTGATCAGGTAGCCCTGCGTGCCGAAGGCATAGTCCGACAGCTCGACAATCCACCTGGAGTGATCGACGAAATTTTGTCTCAGGAGCGCCTGCTCGACCGGGTGTTTATAGTACAGCCTCAGATAGTCTATGCCCACGTCGGCAAAGTCGATGCCTACGATCTTTCCGATAAATGCCCAATCGACGATGACGTCGTCCTCCAGCACGATGTACTGGTCGGCATCATCGGCCTGCAAGCTCTCCCACGCGCCGTAGTGACTCGAATAGCAACCGAGCTCACCCTTTCGCAGCGGCCGCCCCTTGGCGACGATCGCTTCCTGTTCGGCATAGGTCAAAGCGGGATGCAGCACCGAATACGCGGAAAAAAAGCTCCAGGCCACGGTGGCGTTGCGTGCGCGATCCGCGAAGCGACTGCGGCGCTCCTGCGCGTCCGGCATGCTTACGACAATGATCTTGGTGCGCGCCGCGCGTCCGTAGTATTCGTTAACCTCGGTATACCGCCCCGTAGAATCGAGCCTGGAAATGCCCGGCATGACGTTCGCCAGAGCCCTGTTGAGCTGCTGAATCGTCTGCTGTGAGTGTTTAAGCTCGGTGATGTCATTATTTACCTCGAGGATGGCGCGCGGCAGGCCCTGGTCATTCCGGTGCAAACCCCAATGGCTGGCTACGACTATCTGTTTGCCGTCACGCCGCCGATGCAGGAGCTCGCCTTGCCACTGACCGTCCCGCCAAAGTTTCGCTCTTATGCTCGCCAGCGGCTCGGCGAACTGCGTCTGTAACAGCTCATGTGATACCCGTCCTAAGGCTTCGCCTCTGGTCCAGCGGTAGAGCTTTTCTGCACCGGCATTCCAAAAGACAATGCGATCGCTGGTGTCACGGATTAATATGCGCGCCAAATTGAGAATTTCGGCCTGTCCCTCCAATGGCGGCGGGTCATTAACGCGACGGTGCTCAATCGGGACGTCTTTTAAGTGTGCAGGATCCGCCATATACGTCTACCTCCCCCGCGTAGTTTAAACGACATACGAACCTATTTCATACCTCTACCTCCCGACCCTGGTCGAGAACACGGTGAGGTAAGACGATTGACAAGAGCCGAAGGGATACGTATTGTACATGGCATGTACATGTCCAACAGGAATGACCTATGCCGGCTGCAGTTGAACGCATCGTGGTGCAAGTACTCCCAGCGGAGAAGAGAACACTCGTAGCGAAAGCAAAGCGCTTCGAGATCAGTCTTTCGGAACTCATGCGGCGGGGAGCCTCAGCCTACGCCGCTGCACCCGAAGAAGGCGACCTAGAGGCTTTGCTAGAACGGGTGAAGGCCAGCACGAAGGAAGCGGAGGCGGCGCTCGATGGGGCCCTTGCCTTCGTCACGGCCTCGAATAAACGCCTGGCGAAGCTGGAGGGACGATAGTGGGCGTTGCGGACAAGGTTTGGAACGCCCTCACAACAGTTATCAAGATGAATGACAAGGTGGTATCGCTTGCCAGCGTGGTCAAGGAGCAACAAGCGAAAATCGAGTCTCTCACCGAACGCGTCGTGCGTCTTGAAGCTCAGCTCGAGACGATGTTCAAGATCGCCTCGATGAAGGGTGACACAAAACGTCTGACACGGTAACCGGCACCGTTAGCGCGCGCCGCGATGTTTGCGGAGGACACACAATTCGTGTCCAACCGGGCTAAGGAAGCTCTGAATAAGTTCGTAAGTTACCAAGCGCGTCATTCTCGCGAAAGCGGGAATCCACCGTTTTTATTCTGGATGCCGGCTTCCGCGGGCATGACGAAAGAGTAACTTTTGCAGAGCTTCCCTAAGCATAATTTACCGGAAAGGTGTGTATCCACTGTAATCATTTTTAGTCTTTGATCTCCGCGGGCTGGTGCCGGCCGATGCTCTAAATATCCCGTAGTCCGTCGGAGGGCTCGATGCGCGCCGCGCGTAGTCCCCCGAGCAGGGCCGCGATCAGAGCCGCCACGAGTGTCAGGGCGAGCGCGGCCGCGAAATGTAAAGGCAAGAGGAAGCAGACCGATTGCCCGGCCTCCAGATGGGCGCCTAGCAATACGTTGATCACGGCCTCGAGCACGAGATAGACCAAGACCGCGCCCAGCCAACCAAGCACGGCGGTGAACAGTGACTGAAAGGCGGGGAAGAGAATGATGCCCCCACTCGCGAAGCCCACCAGCCGCAGCACGCTGAGCTCCCGGCGTTTGCGGTCGGTATTGGCCCAGAGGCTGGCGCTGAGCGAGAGGGAAAAACCGATCATCCCCGCGATAGCGATGATCCAGAACACGATACTGAGATTACGATCCACCGAGAGCACGGTCTCGATCTCATCCGCATTGGTCTTGACCTTTTGGCCTTGATCCGACAGCAGTTGCGCCAAGCCGGCGACCTCATAGACCGAGCGCGCATAGAGGCGATAGCTGGGATAGCTGCGCTCGGCGCCCACGGGCGGACCCCCGGCCCAGCCAAACTCGGGCACGGCGCGGCCATCGCGAAAAGACTCCGCGGCCAGGAGCAGCTCGAGACTGGTAAAGGCGGCGGGACGCGCAAAGGCGGCGGGACGCGCGATCCCCACGACCTCAAGTTTGAACTCGACTCTTTCGCGTTGTCCGCCATATTGGCGCGCGAGACTGGCTTCTATGTCGACCCCGGGCGCCACGTTTAACTTACGCGCGGCCGCGTCCGAAAGCACGATGTGGCGCAAACCCCGCGGTTTTTGAGGGCTCGATACGAGCAGCGGATCGCCCTCCCCCGAAGGGATCAGTTCCGCCGGTACGATGAAGGGCGCCGAGCGGCTGCGAAGCTCGACGGTGGCTGCCAGCGTGCGCGTCCGCGGTACGACAAAAGCGACCTCGGGCCGCGCGCGCACGGACGCGAACCACTCGGCCGTGTACCGGCTGCTACCGAGCGGGCGGATCTCGCGTTTGCCGGGGTCCTCGGAAAGGCTCGTCATCATGTTCGTGATGATCCCGAACTTGACGCCGAACAGCACCATCAAAGGCGCGAGCACCGCGGCCAACCCCAAGATAAAACAAGCGGACATATGCCATTCGTGGCTATAATCACTGTAGGCAAGGCTAACGATGTTCCGCCACGAAGACATCCGTCCGCCTCAATCCTTAAAGGTCGATTCGATCCACCGTCCCCCGTCGCGCTCGCGGGAATCTTGGTGCAGGCTGCGAAAATCGTGCTTATAGATCTGAGCCCAATCGTGGCTGGCGGCGATAAACGTCACCCCGATTTCCTTCACGAGCTCCATGACGGCGCCCATGATCTTGCGCGCGGTAATGGGATCGAGGGATGCCGTCGGCTCGTCCGCGATCACGATGGAAGGCCGGTGGGCGAGCGCGCGCGCGAACGCTGCCCGCTGGCGTTCCCCGGCCGAAAGCAGGCCGGGTAACCTGCCAAGGTGGCGCTGGATCCCGAGGACCTTCGCCAAATGCTCCACGCTCCCGTCCTCGGGCATGCCCAGCAGCCGGCGGGAGAGATTAATGTTGTCGCGCACCGTGAGATAAGGCAGCAAGCCTCCGGTTTGCAACACATACCCGAGGTGCTTTTTCCTAAGATCGCCGAGCCGGTTCTGGTCGCGCTTGGTCCACGCCGCCGCGACGTCGATGGGGTTCTCTCCCCGGGGGATGAAGGTAAATCGAGCCGCCTCATCGGGCCGCAAGATCATCGCCAGCACATCGAGGAGCGTGCTCTTCCCGCAACCGCTGTAGCCGACGAGCGCGATCGCTTCGCGGTCTTCGATGCGGATCGAGGGAATGACCAACCTAAATCCGCTGCCGTTCGTCGCCCGTGTCTTGACGATCTCCTTAAGGTGATAAATCGCGCTCATCTATTAAGGCAGCATATCGAGCGGGACCGGGAACACGGATTCCCCGCTCACCGGACCGCCGTCGAGCGACACCCAAAGATCGGTATGGTCGTGCAAGGCCTGGTAATAACTGATCTTGCTCTCCAGACGGCTCAAAAAATCGACCTGCCGCTCCGCCGGCCATTCTTCCCAATCCGCGAGCGACAAGCCCGTGACTTCGCTGACATAAGGCAAGTCCTCGACATATTCATTCAAATAACCGAGCTCGGCCAGGGACAGGCCGGCCCCTTCGCCGACGGTCTTCGGATCACGGCTCAAGCGGGCCGCCATGCTCTTCAGCTCATTGATAAAATTGCGCGGTGACAAAACCCCCTCCTCGGTCAGATCCAAGGCCTGCTGCAAGCCGTTGCGCAGATCGCTCAACTGATCGCGGTTCATGAGCACGCACACCTCAATCGCGGAGCGCTTGGGGTCTTTAAAATCACGATCGACCAGCCAGGCATCGAACACCGTCGGCGGACGTTCCCCTTGCACCTTTCGCAAGTAACGCATCTGCAAGGCGTATCCGAGCTTCGCGACCTTTCCCTTGAGCGCGACCAGATCTCCTTGACCCTCACTCTCGTGCTCGGGCGGGAGCGCCGCGTCACCCTTGGCCACCTTGCCGACCTGCTCCGCCAACTGGTCCGCGAGCGTCTGGAGTACCCGCCCGAAGTCCTCCACCTTGCCCATACCGACACCGTAATAAAGATCGCCGATGCCAGGATACTCAGACAGACGCTTGTACTGTCGCTCGGCCTTGCGATGATTCTTCGCTCCCCTCGGCGTGCGCAGGTGCAACACCCAGATCGCAATGCCGCGATCTTGGGCCAGTTGCCGTATTTCGTCCACGCCGAGGTGCGTGCTCGAAAAGGCGTCAGTGTTTTCGCGCGCGCTGGCATCGCTCACCAACACGATGTTCCGGGCATCGAAATCATCCCAGGGATTGGCTTCAATCGCGCTCTTGATACCGGCGAAAGCATCTTCGATGAAGTCCGCATTGGAGGTGGTCGCGGCATCGAGTGTCTGGACTTGGCTGAAAAACCGTTGCGGTTCCCCACCCTCCTTTAAACTCACGAAGTTACGGACCAGGTATTGCCCTTCGGGCGCGCCGCGTACAAAGTCCCGATAGCTCGTCAGTCCGAAACTGACTTGGTGGCTCAAGCCAGCGGCATCGATCGTGTCATAGACCTTACGCACCACCTCGCGGGTGCGCTCGATGTAGGGACGCATCGACTGGGTGGAATCGATGACGAACACGATCCCGCTGCGGTAGCTCGGTGCCTTTTCCCCCGGCGCGTTTTTCAATGGCGCCGCCGCGGGCGCCGCGCTTTGCAACGGTACGGAGGCCACTTGAAGCAGGCGCGCCCGTTCGGTTCCGAGGTAGGTGTCCTCATGCCGCTTGATTGGAACCAGGTAAAAATCGTCTTCGATATCGATATTCGCTTCCGGCTGAATCGCGATCACGGGCGAATCCGGCGACAAGGTGCCGAGCACGGCCTCTCGGTAGAGCCGGGCATAGGTCTTGAGATCGTGGGTTTCAACCAGGCGCTTTAGAGACTTTCGGTCGCGGAACAGCAGCACGCGATCGGTATCCTCGGAAGCTTTGAAGGTCACGGTCAGCGCTTGATGCCAAGGGATTAAATTATCCTCCTGCATCCAGCCGCGCACGCTTCCATGACTGTCGCTACCGACCCTTACCCATTGGCTGTCGTTTAGTTCTTTGCGCCCATAGGCATAGAATACCGTGAACGGGATCACCGGTTGCGCGGCGGCGTCCAAGCTGGGTTTCTCGTACAGACGGCTGCCTGGATTCGCCAGTGCGCGCTGGTACAAGGTCCGCTTGCCGGGCATTAGCAGCGGCCGCTCCGCGCTGTCCTGGGCCAAGACCGGAAAATGGAAAACGCAGGCGATTGCCCCGACGGTCAATGTTCGCAACATGATCGCAATTCCCCAACTATGCAAATGCGGGCACACGGCTCGACCGCCGAAGCGAGGCCCTAAGCGCTGTCCAGTCAACCGATCCGGGCCGATTTGAGGACCGCGCCGCTACCGCAAGCTCAGGAGTAAACGCCGTGCCTCCGGGTCGCCGGTGCTGGCGCGCTTTACCACCCACTGTTTTAGTTGCTTCAGGCGCTCTCCGGCCTGCGCATATCCGTTATTGGCTGCATTCCGATACCACTTCGAGGCTTGCACGGGGTCGGGCCTGCCGAGCAGACTCGTGTCCTTGGTAAAGTAATTGGGATCGAACATCTCCGCTAATACGAACGCCGAAGCCGGGTGACCGGTCCGCGCCGCGAAGAAATACAAGAGATGAGCATCGGCCAGCCGCTGGTCCGCGAGAAATTGACCGGCCTGCGTATAAAGTTTTTCAAGATCGTAGCTCCGGCCACCTGCTCGTACGTCCGCGATGATCGCGCGCGCGCTATCACCGGCACGGCCGCCCCCCTCTTCCGTTTCTTGCCCGCCGGTGGTTTGGGCGAGCGGCGGTGCTTCCTCGGGCGGGACGGATACCGGCACCTTGCGTGTCCCCGAAAACAAAAACACGCTGATCCCGATGAGCACCGCCAACGCGCCCCACGTGACGGGGCTGCGCAGCGCCGAGGGCCGGCGGCGTAGCGGCTGGCTCGCCTTGAACACCGCTTGAGGCGGCCGGCCGTGGAAGTGCGCCGTGGCGCGCCGCTTGGCGCCTGGCCGATCATTCCGATCGTTCATCGCCCTCTCGAAGCATGGCCAAACCGCCTTGGCCGCGCTGTACCAATCGTGCTTGGCGCCAGCACAGCAACGATACAGGCCCAAGCCCGCGAAGAACACTCATCTTGATGATTGATAAAAGCTTAATCTAAACGACGGCGATCCATCCCCGGTGTGATCCGGCGCGTTGCAAGATACGGCATTTTTATACTGACGGCAAACCACAAATAAGACCAGGCGTGCTCCCAAAATAAATGCACGCGCCTGTGATGTCCGTCACGCCGCGAAAGCTGGCGACGGATAACTGACCAACGCTACCCGTTCGAGGCACGCTGGTTTAGAACGCGCTTGACGACATAAATCGTACGCGCGTCGCTCGCCTATCTACCTGATATGTCTCGCGACTCGCTCCGCGGCTTCGCGCAGCTGGGCTTGCTCGCGACACTTTTGCAGAGCTTCCCTAACATCGAACCGAAAGGGATGCGCGCATAGCAGCTAAGGGATCTGTTCGCATTCCGGGGGCAGTCGCTGGCGCGCCAGGGTTTTTTGCTTTTCAGCGTCCCTTCGCGCCTCCTCCGTGAACCACCATGCCAGAGTCGTGTCGCAGCCGTCACCCGCAGGCACGGGCGCTTGCGGAACGCAACTTGGACTGTCCGCGGGACATTTCAAGCGCAGATGAAAATGATCGTGATGGCCCCACCAGGGCCGGATCTTTTGCAACCAGAGAAAGTCTTCAGGGCTACGAATGCGTATGCTCAGTTGGCAGAGATGACGTTTGATCGCCGCGTGCACGAAGATGCGATCGACGCTATCGATTTCCGCGGCGAGCTTGAGCACTTGCCAGGGGAAAGCGGATCGCACCGGGACGAAAGAAGGCGCCGTCAGGGTCTCCCGTTCGCGAGTGGTCAAGGCACGTTCCCGCGCGAAGGCTGGCATCCAAAACCATATGTCCGCGTCGATCCCGGTTTGATGGCTGCGATGACCGGAGGGCATCGGGCCTCCCCGCGCCTGGCTCAGATCACCGATGAGTAGAACCCCATCGGCCGCCTTGTGCACGCGGCGGCTCAAGGTCTCAATCGCCCACACCAGCGCGGGATGGCCGAACCCTCGCCGGCGGCTCGGGCGCATGCGCTGGTAGCCCGCGCCGGCCAGCGGTAGTTCTTCGGCGCCCGCGAGGCAGCCCGCCTGAACGCCCCCGATAGCACGGGCTGGTGGCGCCGTGGGATGTGTCATCCTTGCCCAACGGGTGTCAAGGTCCCTCGCCAGTAGGCCTTCACTCAGCGCCGCATACGCGCCAAAAACCAAACTCAACATCACCCATACTAGAGCTCCGGCCATCGGTCAAGCCATGAATTTTTCGCTCAGATACACTCCGGTGCACATAGTGCCTATAATTAAGCGCATTAGGCAAAATGCGAGTGTGCCGCTATAGGACCGATCGAAAGCGTTACGTTGATTCACAACCACTCGGCAATAGAGCCAAAGGGGAAAGCAATATGAGAGAGTCAGTACGAAAAAATATCGTCTGCTTACTGAGCTACGGGTTAGTCCTTAGCTCGCTATCCATGCCCCGCCTGGTAATGGCGGATTACCACGGAACCACAGCGTCCACCGAGATTCAGGACCCGAACCGATCCGGACCTAGCGCTCAGTCCCCAACCGCGGTCGAGATGTTCGCCGATGCGGCGATTGTCAGACCATTGATGTTAGGGGCCACAGCCTTGGGTACCGGCATCTTCTTGGCCACGCTACCATTGAGCATCATCGGCGGCAACACCGATCAGGCCGCGCAACGCTTAGTCGTCGAACCCAGCAATCATCTCCTCAAACCGTGCTTCGGCTGCCTGCCGAGCGTCGATTGACGGCCTAACGCCGCGTTCATAGCGATTTCGGCGCGCCGAAATCGCTATGAAGCGCCGCTCATGGCGGCCAGGCACAGACTCGCGAAGGGGCCTGTCAGCGTCTCCGGTTGGATTTGATCGAAATGCTCGGCGAGCCATTGGATCTTTTCGGCTTACGATCTCTACCCACTGAGATCCCCCTATGCCGCCAATCGAAAATGGTCCCCAACGCCTTGTGCTCGATCAATTTGTGGGTAAAGACCAGCCCGCAAGGGGGAGGAGGAAGAACGCCCCGGCCAATGCATGGAACGTGAATTTCAACGACGGCAACGTGAACAACGACGATAAGAACAGCTCCACGTCCGTGCGGGGCGGGGCGGCTCTGATCGGCCTCGATCTCCACTCGTTCCGCGCGTTGTGGCGCAGTATCGCAACTGCCGCCGCAACAAGCGGAACACGTTTAATGCGCTGGCATGCGCTCATCGCCGCAGCTTCCCGCTCACGGTGCGCGGCAGCTCCACGATTATACGAAAGCGCACCGGCACCTTGTAGCCCGCAAGTTGTTCTCGGCAGTATTTGACTAGCGCCGCCGCAGACGGCGGCTGGGAGGGGTCGCGCGCGACGATCTCGGCCACGGCGACCGCGCCCCAGCGTTCGTGCGGCTCGCCGCTCACCCGGCTCTCGCGCACGGCGGGATGGGCGTCGAGCACCGCCTCGACCTCCTCGGGAAAAAACTTGATGCCGCCGAAAGTGATCACCGACTTGCGCCGCCCGCGCAGAAAAACGTGGCCATCCTCATCCTGACTGGCGAGATCGCCGGTGGCGAACCAGCCGCCGTCCGTGGCCGCTGCGCGCTCGCACCACGGCGCGAGATAAGCGTCGAACATCCCAGGTCCGCGCAACCATAGCTCGCCGATCTCGCCCGGCACCACGTCCGCGCCGCGCTCGTCGCGCAGTCGCAGCGCGCAATCATCCGATCGTCCGACGCTCAGCGGCTTTGCGCGCGCCGCGTCGGTGTTGAGCAGCGGTAGGCCGGCTTCAATGATCCCAAAGCCCTGCGCCGGCCAGACGCCATAGCGCCGCGCAAAAGCGACCGCCGTCGCTTCGGGCAGTGCGAAGGCGGTACTGACGGCGAGGCGCAGCGCGGGCCACGCGCGGCCCGAGTCCTCCGCGGCGAGCAGCGCGAGGTGAAAGGGCGACCCGTAAAACACCGTCGCGCCGTGGGCGCGTGCGGTGGTGAGCAGCTCGCCCGCGAGATGCGAGTCCTCGAGCACTATCCCTGCGCCTTCGAGCAGGTAGAGCATGATCGAAACAGCGAAGTGATGCGCCATCGGTAGCGTCCACAGCACCCGATCGGCGGAGGTGATCTTCAATCGCCGGTTCGCCGAACGCGCGCGTGCGAGCAGCGGCTCGTGGCCGAGCACGACCCCCTTGCTGTCCGCCGTGGTGCCCGAGCTGAAGCGCACGAACGCGGGATTCATCGCGGCCAAGCGATCCTCCGGAAACGCCGCCGTAATTCTGAGCGCGCACCATGAGAAATCGATCCTCGCGATCGTTTCGGCCACACGCGGATACGGCAGCCACGGCTCAGGCCCGGCGGCCAGCATCACCTGCGGCGCGGTGAGCGCGAGCTGCGCCCTGCGTTCGGGTAACGCCAGCTCGCCAGCCACCGGGACCAGGCACGCGCCGGCGCGCAGGACGCCGTGGGCGAGCGCCACGTAGTCCGGGCCGTTCGGGCATAGGAGCGCGACACGCGGCGCCGGGCCGTGCAGTAACGCCCGTAGCCTCGCCGCGATCGCATCGGCGCGCGCGAGCAGCTCTCTATAGCTCTGTGTGCCGCTCGGGTGGAACAGGACAGGCCGCGCCGGATCGGAGGCGGCGCGGGCGGTGATGAGATCGGCGATATTCAGGGTCATGGTGGAATGGCAGTTACTTAAGGCGGGGAGTCCAAATTTTCCGTCATTCCCGCGGAGGCGGGAATCCAGGAAGGTTCACGAATGACTGGATTCCGGCTCGCCGCTTCGCTTCGGCCGGAATGACGGATCTGTCGGGTTTTCTCTTAAGTAAGTGCCATTCAGGTCATGGGTGGTTTAAAAAACTGTGAATAAACGGCACGCTGCTCCCACGCGACCTACCTCGATCGATCCTCCTCCGGACCGAGGATGGTTTCGATCTGCGCCCGCACGTCCGCCGCGCCGGGTGCAGCTCGTCCGGCAGCCCGATGCGCGGGCACCGTGCCCGGCGGCTGGCACACCGACGGCACCTGCCAGTTGCGCGCGATGGGCGCCCCGCCGAACGTGCGACCGATCAAGAGTCGGATGCGTCACCGGGGACGATGGTTATTGGGCCCGGTGGGGTGATCATGACCTTGTCGATGCGGAGCCCGTCCATATCCATCACTTCGAAGCGGAATCCTCGCCACTCGAAGCGATTCCCCGCGGCCGGGATCTGACCAAAATGCGAGAGCATAAACCCGGCGAGCGTGTAAAAATCCTCTTCGCTAGGGATGTCGCGCAAATCGAGGAGATCCTTCACGATATCGATGTGGATATCGCCCCCGATGAGCCAGGAGCCATCCTCGCGCTGTGTGACCTCGGAGTCGGCTCCCGCGCCGGGCTCGGCGAGATGCCCGATGATCCATTTTACGATATCCGTGGCGGTGACCAGCCCTTCGAGGGTCCCGCGCTCATTCACTACAAAGACCATGTGGAGCGGCGATGTCTTCAGCAGATCCAGGACCTGGATCGCCAGCGTCTGGGGGCGTACAAAAAGCGGTGGGCTGAGTGCCCCCGCGATATCGAGGGGCTCGCCATCCAGGGCGCGACTCAAGAGGTCTTTCGCGTGCACAACGCCTACGATTTCATCGAGGTTTCTCCGTGCTACCGGCAAGCGTGAGTATGCCGTCTCCTGGAACTTACGGCGGACTTGTTCGGCATTGTCTTCAAGGTCA
This sequence comes from Gammaproteobacteria bacterium, assembly GCA_050740455.1. GTDB lineage: Bacteria > Pseudomonadota > Gammaproteobacteria > JACCXJ01 > JACCXJ01 > USCg-Taylor. The sequence goes on from JBOIDF010000032.1 coordinate 16,405, forward strand.
ATCCAGACGATATCCGGCCGCGCGGTCATGATCGCCTGTACGCGCCAGTCGGCCACCCTCATGACGCCCGCCATCATCTCCCTTTCTGCGGGCTTGAGCACGCCCGCCGTGACCCCTTCAGCGATCATGTCCTTGACCTCTGCCTCCGTCACGGTGGCCTCGCGCTTCGTGGAGACGCCAAAAAAACGCAGGAACCCCCTGGCCGAGCCCTCGATCACGTAGACCAGCGGGGCGGCCAGCGTGGCGATAACGGTCATTAGCGGCGCCACCAGGGAGGCGATGCGTTCTGGGTTTTTAAGCCCCAGGTGTTTCGGCACCAGCTCGCCGATGATAATTGTCGCGTAAGTAATACCGCTGACTATGATAAAAATTGCCAGCGCCTCACTGAACGGCGCTATCGGGACAAAATCAGCCAGGAAACGCTCGAGCGGCGGCGCCAACTCTTCGCCACCGTAGACGCCGCTCAGAATTCCAACCAAGGTAATGCCGACCTGCAGGGTGGAGAGGAAGCGGCCCGGGTTTTCCGCGAGATTCAGAGCAACACGGGCACCGCGATGACCCTCATCCATTAACGTCTTCAAGCGCTGCTTGCGGGAGGACACAAGCGCGAGCTCCGACATCGCGAAGAAGCCGTTGAGGACAATCAGAAAAAGAATGATTAAACAATCAAGAACATAAAACGAGGCGTCGTCTGTCATACCAATCCTAATCGGCCCTTTGGGCAGGCATCGAAACGGTCAAGCATAAGTAAAAGCGTTTGCGCTAGGCACTCGGATCCCCCGGGCAGGGGACGAGCATTATAACACCCGACCGAACAGCACCTTTTCGCGATAGGCGTCAGGCCGCTGGAGTAGGATCGCACTTGCCTGATCGGTGCCGGCGCCGGCCTGCGCGCGGTGGTGACCAGTCCCTACCTAACTTGGAGGGCGGTTCGGAATACTGTTTCCGGCGTTCGTTCGGAGTCATAAGATACCTTCCGGGAGAGTGGCTGTCTCACGCTACGGCGAAGACCCTTTATCACCTCATCGCTCAGGTGGTTGATCGCCTTCGCCGCGATGCGGCTTGGCCATGATCAACGCTTGAGCCAGTTTTCCAGCCGCAGGCCGGACACGTGCTCGAACTCCCGGATGTTGGCTGTGACGAGCGTCGCGCCTTCCGCCAAGGCTTGCGCGGCTATCCAGAGATCATTCGGGCCTATCGGCGTGCCGGCGATTTCAAGTTCAGCTCGCAGTCGAGCATACGCGCGGAGCAGACCGTCAGAGCCGAACAGCACGCCGTCCACGATGGACAGGAATCGCTCCATTCGCCGCTTCGCGGTCTGCGCCGGCTGGCCGAGACGCTCGAGCTTCTCCAACCCGAACTGCAGCTCGGCGGCGACGACGAAGGGCAAGTAAAGGCGACCCTGGTATTGCGCCATCCGCGAGGTGACTCGACGTTCGTCGCGAATCGCCGCGATGCAGACGTTCGTGTCGAGCAGTATCATCCCTTCTTGCCGGCCTTCCCGCGCTGCGGCCGTGGCGCGGTGTCGCGCAGACCTTTCAAATCGACGTCCCGCTCCGGCCCGTGATGCCGCAACTCCTCGCCGGTGAAGGGTAGCTCGACGCCGGGCTCGGAAAAAAACAAGTCCCAGCGTCCGCGCAGGGTGGAGATGAACAGCCCGCCGTCGCGCGGCTCGATCAGAACGTGTCCTTCCGGCAGCTCGAGCGCCTTTGGAATGCGTATCGCCTGACTGTTGCCAGCGCGGAACACCCGGGTCTTCATCGGTTTATCAATCACTTTCATGTGCCCTCTCGTGCAACCAATGTAATTACGATATGTTATCACACGAGGGGTCGGCAATAAATGAGTCGATCAGGGTCTTCGGCGAATATCGTATGGATCTGCGCGCGCACGTCTGCCGCATTAGGAAGCACACCGTGACCGGCCTGCCACGCGGCGGCGAGGCCCGCGGCCTGGCCGGTGGCGAGGCAGGTGCCGATGACACGCAGCGCGGCCTGCGCTTCGTGATCGCAGGAGAGGCAGCGGCCGGCCGTCCACAGGTTGGTTACGTTGGCGACTTTGAGCGCACCGAGGGGGATCTGCGTGGGGCGATCGTCCTCGGGGTAGCGCCACCGCGGGCCGGTGGGTTTTTCGCGCAACTCCATCGGCCAGGTGCCGAGGGCGACGCAATCGGGCGTTTCCAACCCGCGCAGCACCGCCTCAGCGGTGATGGTGATCTCGCCGCGCACACGGCGGCTTTCACGGATCCCCACCCGTGCGGGAAACGCGGCGATTTCGGCGCTTGTGAACGCGGGATGGTGCGCGCGCAGAAACGCGGTGAGCGAAACCGCGAGGCGGCGGCCCAGTCGCTCCAGCGCACCCAGATGTGCGGGCGAGGTCGGATCGAAATCCTCGGGTCCGGCGAGGTCCACGGTGCAATAGACCTCGCAGCCTCGGCCCGTCGGGCGGAAATGCGCGCCGAGCGCGCCGCGTTCTATTTGGCCGGCATGGACGGCTTCGGCGAGCAGTGCCGCGAGGCCAACGCGGCCATCCGCATCAAGCGCGGCGACCTCTACGGTGTGCAGGCCGAAGATGAAGGCGGGCCGCTGGAGTCGGATCGCACTTGCCTGATCGATGCCGGCGCCGGCCTGCGCGGCGAGGGTGGCGTCACCGCTCGCGTCCACGACCGCGCCCGGCTCGATGGTGGCGCGCATGCCGCGGCAATACACATCGACGGCCTCGATACGGCCGGTACCGTGGCTCTGGGCGAGCTCGGTGTGGAGGCGCGTTTCGAGCGCCGGGCATTCGCCGGCGAGCATATCGGCGACGGCGGCGAAGCCGGGCGGCGAGTGCGGCAGCACATCGAGCCGGCCACAGCGTATTGGCCCCGCCGCAGCGCCGGCACGCATGAGGCGGGCGGCCAGCTCGCCCGGCAGCCCCCGATGCGCAAGCACCGCGCCCGGCTCGCTCCGCAAACGGTAGAGCCCGCAGATCGAGTGGACCAGCGCGGCCACGGCCATCCCGCCGAGCGCGCCGTGACGCTCGACCAGCACCGTGTGCGCACCCGCGCGCGCCGCCGCCACCGCCGCGCAGAGACCCGCAGCGCCGCCACCGAGGACCAGCACGTCGCATTTCATGGCCCGAGTAAATCGGCACGCAGTTGGGCGCGCAAGACTTCCAGCTCGCCGGTTCTGAGCGCGCCCTCGCGCCACGAGAGGGTCGCGGTGAGCCGCGCGCCGCGCTGCGAGAAGAACACCCCAGTGCCCGGCGGCTGGCAGACCGACGGCACATGCCAGCCGTGCTCGATGGGCGCGCCGCAGAACGTGCCGCACTCGGGGAGAAACGCGCCGGTGTGGGAAAAGAAAAACGAGGTAATATGGCCGTGCGAACCGTTGCGCACCATCCGCAGATAAAGCCTAGCCGGCATCCGCCGCAGCAATCGCGACGCCGTGGCGAAGGCCAGATCGAGCCGCTCGCGCGTCTGCGCGACGAACTGCCCCTGCAAGTTGCGCGCTGCCGCACCGAGGTCGTCAAGCTCGCTCTGCAGCAGCCGGAAAAAAAGCTGGCTCACATGGTTTTGCCAGATCGGGTGGCGCGCGCCGCGCTTGCGCTTCTGCACGGCGCAATTGGATTGGAAGGACTCGGCTCTATCGTCGCGCCGGCAGAGGACGGCGTGGTGCATCCGCATGGCCACAGCGAGGAACCAGCCCATCTGAAAAAGCTCGTGTGTCCCCGTGGTGGCGCGCGCGGTGATCTCTGCCGTCTCCGCGGCGCTGAATTTTTCGACCACGAACGCCGCCGGGCCGGGGCGGGGCGGCACGCCGCCGAGCGAGCGAATGGAGGAGCGCGCCAGGGCGTAGAAGTGGTCCTTGAATCTCTCCGCTTCGCCGAGCGCTGTTCGCCAGCTGCTGGGACGCGGCGTGATCGATCCCCAGGAAGCGGCCCGCGGTAACGGGCTGTCCGCGCTTTCCGCCAGGCGCGCGATTTCGGCGAGCAGCAGCTCGGCGCCTTTGCCATCGAGCATGAGATGCCGCCAGCGCAGGACCACGGTGCTGCCGTGCCCATCGCCGAGCACATCGAAGCGCACGGAAGTGGACGACGATTCGTTCAAGCGCCGCGCACACAGCTCATCGAGTGGCTCGCGACGTTCCTCGACAGGAAAAGAAGGCCACACGTCCGCGCGCCACACCCAGCGCGGAATGCCGAGGATGGGCTTGCACAAGCGCGCGCTAGCGATGGGGCTGGCGCTAGCGAGGCGCGCGGCGGCCGAGCGTAACGCGGCCACGTCGAGCCCCGGCCCGAGGCGCAGCACCGTGAGGCCGATGTGCTCGCCTTGACCGGCGGCGAGCATCATGCGCTCGGCGGCCGCGAGGAACCAGTCCGCACCACTCAAGGGCGTCGAACGTATCCGCAACGGTTTTTTCACAAACTCCGGTTCTCGCGGATGGCTTCAGCGATGTTCCTGGCGGTGCAAAAAGTGGCGCGGGTGACCGCGCCGTCGGGGAGCTTTACGGCGAACTCTTCCTCGATGAAAAGAATGATCTGCATGATCGACATCGAGTCCAGCCCGGCCGCGAAGAGGTCGGAATCCAGACCGAAAGACTCGTCGGTTTCCAAGAGATCGCCGCGGATGTGGCCGAGCAGGCGGGTGGCGGTCTGCGTGGTTTCTTCCATTAAAATGCGATTCGGACCGCAAATGGGGCGCCGATTCCCATCAGAGCTCTCACCTCAACTCCTTACTGGCCGGGACGGTGAAGTGCGCGGCATCCAGCGGCCCGTTGCGAGTGATGGCGTCGAAACGGTATCTGAGCACGCCGCCCGAGGGCAGAACAACGACCACCTCGCGCACTTCGAGTGTGTCGGTGGCGATGGTGTTGGTGATGCGCGCGGGCATATGCGTGGAGGCGTCGGCATTGCGCGTAAGGACGACGGCGTAGCCGTCTTGCTCGCGCCGGACCTCGGCCGTGTAGTCGCTTTCCTCCTCGGCCGGCTGGCCGCGCAGAAGGCCGAGCAGCGAGAGGAACGGCTTGCCGGCGCTGTCCTCCCGGAGGGATTTTTCGGCGAGCCGTGCGCCGGTCTTTTGAATGAAGAGCCGATCGCCCAGGACCAGCACGAACTCCCCGGCGGGCTTGGTGAAATCGAGACGCAACCGGTCCGGTGCCCGATACGCGAGCGTGCCGGTGCTGACCACCGGATCGCGCACTCCGGGCAGGGTGAGCGTCTGCACGATCGTGGCCGACCAGGTGAGCGTCTCGCGCTGACGGGTTTGAAATTGTGCGCGTAGCGCGCTGGCGCGCTCGGCAGACAGCGGCGCGGCGAGCGTGGTGGCGCCGACAAGGAAAGAAATGAAGAACAGGAAATAGCGGCGCATGCGGCATTTTCCCCTAGCCAAACTAGCTCGGCAACTGCCCGCCGCGGTGCCGCGTCGTGAGACGCGCGAGCACCGGAAGTAAAAAGAGACACGCGGTGACGGCGGCGATGATGCCGAGATCCATCACCAGGCCGAAGTTCCGTAGCGCGGGCTGGCTGGTGAGCATGGGCACGCCGAAACCGATGCACGAGGCGATGCCGGTGAGCAGGATGGGCACGCCGATGTGCGCGTAGAGGTGCACGTAATCGCGGCTCTGTTGCAGGGCCATGAGGACATGCAGGCTGTAGTCGATGCAGAGCCCGAGCAGGAGCGGCACGCACAAGAGCGAGAGCGGATTGAGCGCGACGCCGGTGAGCGCGATCAGGGCGCCGAGGAGGAGGAACGAGAGGCCGAGGGCGGCGAGATTGAGCGCTACCATGCGCAGGGAACGTTGAGCGAGCGCACACAGCACGACGATGCATGCGAGCACCCAGCCGCTGAGGCGGCGAAGATCGGCGAGTGCGGTGCGGTTGAGCTCGTCTTTAAGCGTGACCCAGCTCACCGGCAGCACGTTCGCGCCTTTGATGCCGATGCCGCCGGGCGGCACCGGCCGCTCGGCCGCGCCGGGGAGGCGGATCATGGCGCGATAAAGGCCGGATCCTTCGCGGTGAAGTTTGGCCAGGAGCGGGGAGACGGCGGTGAAGGCATCGGGCGCGCCGGCAGCGGCGCGATCGAGGGTCTCGACGAGGGTGAGGGTGGCGCCGCTCCATTCGGCTCCGAGGCCGGCGGTATCGAAAGCGGCGCGGAGTCGTGGGGGGATATCGCTTTTCCATAGCATGCGGTTTTCGCGCTGGCGCGAGGGCGCGGGCAGGAAGGTGCTCTGCGGCGAGCGACGCCCGCCGGTGACGCGCACGGCGAGCTCGTCGGCGGCGCGCCCGACGGCATCCCAGCTCGGCGCTTCGACGAGGTACATCGCGTCCTGCCAGCTCGGGTCGCTTTTCGCGAGCACCTGCTGGCCGCGAAAGGCGGCCGTTTGCGTGGGTTGGAGACGGTCGAGGTCGGGCGCATAGAGCGCGGCGGGATCGCGCAAGAGCCAAGCGGCGCCGGCGAGGCTGGCGAGCGTGGCCAACACCAGGAGCGCGCGGCCGCGGCGCTCCATCGTGCGCGCCATGGCAAAGCTCATGCGGGCTAGAAAGGGCGGTGGCTTGGGCGGACGCATAGCCCACGCGGCCGGTAACCACCAGGTGGCGAACAGCGCCGAGGCAATGAGCCCCGCGGCCACCAGCAAGGCGAGTTGGCGCAGGCCGGGCAAGGACGAAAAGGCGAGGACGAGAAACGCCGCCGCCGTCGTGACCGCGCTGAACCAGATACCACGGCAAAGCCGCGCCCAGACGGTGCCGTTGTCGCGGAAGTGCGAGGCGTAGTGATGATAGACAAGGATGCTGTAATCCATGCTGATCCCGAGCAGGATGCAGGCGAAGCCCATGCTGATCACATTCAGGGAGCCGATGGCGAGGCGCGCGGCGATGAGGCCCACGCCGAGGGCGAGAAACTGCCCGAGCAAAATCCAGCCAAGCGGCCGCAAGGTGCGGTAGAAAGCCCAGAACGCTGCGCTGACGAGCACCGTGGCGACGATGATCATCAAGCGCATGTCGTGGCGCATCTGCGTCGAGATTTCGGCCGTGAAAGCGGGCCGGCCGGTGAGCAGTAGGCGCGTCTCGCCGGGCAGCGTTTGCCGTATGGCGGCGTGGATCGCGGCCGAGAAGTTCTCGCACTCCTCGAAGGTGATGAGGGCTCGCGTGGCGGTGATGGTGAGCGCGCTCGCCGGCCGTTCGGTCCATTGGAAATGGCCGTGGTCTTTGCCCGTGCCGAGCGCCTCGAGCAAACCGAGCGGGTCGAATTGCCGGCGCATCAGCTCTTCGGGATCGAGCGCGCCGGTGAGCACCGATGGCAGCTCGTCGAGCCGTGCGCGTACCGCCCCCGGCCCGAGTGCGGCGACGACGCGCGAGAATCGCTCCGGCGGCAGATTCCAGATCGCCCAGGCGGCGAGCTCGGGGGCGGCTCGCAGCCATTCATCGCCGGGCGCTGCGACGGACTCGACCCCGGGCAGCGCGGCCAGGACGGGGCGCAGCTTTTGAAAAACCTCCCCACGCGCGGTGGCGGGCAGCGTTTCTTCGGCGACCAGGATCACTTCGCGATCGCTGGTGAATTGCCGCTGGAATTGATCGAGCCCGCGCACGCTCGGCAATTCCCGCGGAAACAACGCCAAGAGCTCGGTCTCCAGCCTGATCGTCCACCCGGCCCACACGCCGCCGGCGAGGACTACGAGGACGGCCGTGATGCGCGCGAGCCAAGCGGACGCGAGTGCGGGATACGACATGAATTCGGCAACCTGTCCCGGCGGCGAGGATTACAGCACTGCGCGGGATCTGCTTTGTGTGCAAGAATTACGAATTCGCCACCCGCGGGATGAATTGATGAAGGGCAATGCTTCACGCGAGGACCTCTCCCATAAGGAGCCAAAAGTACCGCACCCTGTCCTCGATAAATACTACGCAAGTGAGACGGAGAGGCAGCCATTCGTTCTCGACTTATTCGACGGCGCTGCCGAAAATTATAACCTTGTATGTGCAGTGCTGTCGCTCGGCTCCGGCCAATTCTACCGCCGTTGGGCGCTTGCGCGCTCAGGGCTTCGCGCCGGCATGAAGCTTCTCGATGTCGCCGTGGGCACGGGGCTCGTCGCACGCGCGGCCATAGCCATTCTCGGTGACCCTCGGTCCGTGACCGGACTCGACCCCAGCAGCGGAATGTTAGCAGAAGCACGCAAGAGGCTACGTATTCCGCTGGTGCTGGGGATTGCGGAAAAACTACCGTTCGGAAACGACAGCTTCGATTTTCTAAGCATGGGTTATGCGCTCCGCCACGTAGCCGATCTAGGCGTGAGCTTCAGGGAATTCCTACGGGTCTTGAAGCCGGGAGGCCGCATTCTGATCCTGGAGATATCTCGGCCAACCTCGGTTACCGGCCAATATTTAATCCGGGTCTACTTTCAGAAAATCTTGCCTGTGATCATGCGCATTTTCACCAGGAGCGGGTACGCCCAATTGCTAACCACTTATTACTGGGACACGATCGCGGAATGCGTCGAGCCAACGATCATCCTGGAGATCCTGGGTGCCAGCGGCTTCGACCATGTCGAGCGCCGGGTCTATGGCAGGATTTTTAGCGAATACACTGGGGTAAAATCGGCGCGGTAAAGTCACGGATAGGCTCGGCGTCTGGGCGAGATCCCGAGCACAGTAGACTTGTTTCAACCCTCTCACTGTATGGCGAGATCGGCCGGAACTACTCCGCGCAGCCCATAGCGCCCCATGAACCGCAAGAGACCGCTGCTATAGCGGGACGTGACACCTACTCCGGACGCCTGCAACGCTACCTGCCGCTCGATGTGGTCGTGGGCCGCGACCTTCAGGAAATTCGGGCCCGCCTCCACCCAGTCGCGCCCCGCGCGTTGCATCGCCGCCATCCTCCCATCGTAAAAATACGCCACCAGCTTGGACCATGCGTTGATATTAGCTATTTGCAGAGCGGTATACCGAGCCAGCGCCGAACCCAGCTCCACCGGGGATCGCCGCCGGATCAGGGGTGTCAGTGCCTCCGCGAGCAGTTCCGCGGAGAGCAGTGCCAGGGACACTCCCGGCGACAACATCGGATCCACGAACCCCAAGGCGTCTCCCAGCATCACCCAACCGGGGCCGTAACCGCGCTGGGAGATGAGTTGGTAGTTGGAATAAGTGGCAACGGGGGTCACCCGCCGGGCCTCTCCGGCAAGCGTGGTCAGCGCGGGTTCCAAGGCAATCGCGACCTTTAACCTCTCCTCCGGTGTGGCTCCCAGTCGATCCGCATCTTTCCGGCCCACCACGATACCGATAGATAATTTGTCCCGTAGCGGAATGCACCAGTTCCAGCCGGCCTTGAGGCGCGAAATGACGACCTGTCCGGGGGCCTCCTCCCACCGAAACCCCTCGAAGTGGGCGAAATGAGCCAGGTCATCGCGTGGACCGACCTCAGTGGGTATATCCAGCATGCGAGCGACAAGCCGGCTGCGTCCCGTGGCGTCGACGATAAGGTCGGGTTGCCGGCCGCGCAAATGGGATGCCGCGGTCAAAGTCTCCGCGGCGAGCCTGAGCTCGGTTCCGGTATTCCGGGATGCCCGCTCCACGCGGGCGCGGGTGCGTACGACTCGGGCGCCCGAGGCGACTGCGTTGGCGAGCAGAACTTCGTCGAATCGTGGCCGTGGAACGTTATAGGCATAAGGGGGCACGGCTGGAGCGAAGCGCGCGAAGGTGAAGCTGAAGCGGTCGGTGGGTGACCAGACAAAGGAAGCGCCCGGTTTTAAAAGCCCGATGGCGGCGATTTCGTTCTCGATGCCCAGACGCCGCAGCATCGGTATCACGGCGGGTACGAGGGACTCGCCCACGACCAATTCGGGGCGGCGCCCGTGCTCGAAGAGCGTCACCTCCGCTCCTTGACGGGCTAGCATGCAGGCCAGAGCCGACCCAGACGGGCCGGAGCCCAAGATGGCTACGCGCAAAACGCTGGCCTCTCCCTTCGCCTCTTGTTCATTCGCGAGTGCGCTCATAAAAGCCCCCTTAAAAAAGTGCTCGCCAGGGTATCTTGACTAACGGGAGTCCGATGATATTACATAACCACGCCGCAAGTACGGGGTTGAAAAAATTAATCTCACCGGGGAGACCAACCATGAATATGTATAAGACACTAAGAACCGGCGCCTCGCTTGGAATCATGATGGCGATTTTGGCGGGCTGTAGAACCGCGCCGCTCTATAACGTGACGAACTCGGCGGTGCCACCGGTAACCGCCGGCAAAACCCTTACGCTGGATAATGTAACCAAGGCCATCGTCGATGCCGGCATGGGCCTAGGCTGGGAAATGCAGGTCGTGAGGCCCGGTCAGATCACCGGCACGCTGCACCTCCGCTCTCACACGGCGATCGTGGACATCCCCTACAACACCGCTTCCTATAGCATCGTTTATAACAGCAGCCAGGACCTCAATTACGACCCGGCGAAACGAACCATTCATACGAACTACAATGGGTGGATCCAAAATCTGGATAAAGCGATCCGGGGGCGCTTGAGCACTTTCGGTTACTAACAAAGGCAAGGGGTCTACCATCGGATTTCTGGTTCCCAAGCTCCGGCTTGGGAACCCGGTCCGTGAAACTCCCGCTTCACGTCTCCATCACCAGACCCGCATCACCTCGATCAAGCCTTCCTGCCCGACGTAATTCCGGGCACTGGAATACCGCCAATGCTCCGGCTGATCGACCTAGCCGCGTTTGACCGGGTTCTGGTGGATATAATCCAGTTTCTGACGCATCGTTATCTCGGATCCGATGAGTTGCGGGTGACTGCCTTCCTCCCAAACCTGATACCGGCTGTCGGTCTTGTGCGAACGCTTGAAGAGGGCCAATAACTCCAGAAGTCTGTTCGAACCTCCGCTCTCCAGATAGGCAATGATTTCCCTGGCCGTGAATGACTTGAAACGCTGTATATCCCGGCTCAGGTTCTCCGACGTGGCAACAAGATGCAAGTGGTTTTCGAGGATCACGTAACCGTAGAATGACCAGTCCGGCTTCGCGCTGAAGGAACCGCCATGAATCCAGAACGATGTTCACCGTTTCCTGCCGGGTAACAGTGGCAGCCAGTGGTTGACCGTCGCCGTCAGGAAGTGCGGGCATGATTCTTGGCGAACACGGTAACGGCTTCGAGGCATGGCAAGTTAGCGAAGGGCAGACTTCAAGCAGATGGCGCTCGGTTGACTATACTGACTTGTTGATTTATGCGTTTCCAAGGTCCAAGGTAGGATGAATTCCGGTAAGCTGGAGCTTCCCGACCGGGTTCCCAAGCCGGAGCTTGGGAACCAGTGTAACCAGTGTAACCGCGGCCGCGCGTCGGGCCGGGCTGCACGACGTTGACCGTAATGCCCTTTCACGGGAATTCCATGATCGCAAAGCCCGGCATGGGTAGGCTATCATGTGTACTCAAGACCACCGTATCCGGACACTGAATCGATAGTCTCACTCGACCCGGTGTCCACGACCGTGATGAAAAGCTACCGTAAAGAACTCTGGTTCAATCTTCCGACTCGGGTTGGATTCGTGAACCTCACGCCGGACGTGGAGCAGTGCGTCGTAGCAAGTACCGTCCAAGAGGGATTGGTTCTCGTCAATGCGATGCATATCACCGCGAGCGTGTTCATCAACGACGATGAACGTGGCTTGCATCATGACTACCAAGCCTGGCTAGAGAAGCTCGCGCCCCATGCGCCGGTCAATCAGTATCGCCATAACGACACGGGTGAAGACAACGCCGATGCGCACATGAAGCGGCAAATCATGGGGCGCGAGGTGGTGGTAGCGATAACGAGCGGCCGGCTCGATCTGGGCCCCTGGGAACAGATTTTTTACGGGGAATTCGATGGTCGCCGCAAGAAGCGCGTGCTGGTGAAAATCATCGGCGAATAACCATGCAGACTCCTTACAGCACATCACGCAGGCCAGGGCGCCCTCGCGAGCGGGGTGGCTTATGAACCACTGGTCGGTATTGCGTCTGCTGCGCATGCTGCCGGGGCCGAAACCGCACAACCCGTACTTCGACGCGGCGAAGCGCCATCACACGCCGGACGGTTTCCGCAACAATCACCCCCGGGTCCCGCCTACCCAAGAGGAGTTGGCACGCCTGCACCGCGATCTCGGAGCAAAGGCGCCCACTAGCGCGCCGCGGATCGACCTCTCGCCGGTGGCGCCGGATCTGGCGCTGCTCCAGGCCAACCGCACGCGGCACACGGTCACCTGGATCGGCCATTCCACCGTGCTGGTGCAGACGGGCGGGCGCAACCTCATCACCGATCCGATGTTCTCCCATCGTGCCTCGCCCCTGCCCTTTGCCGGCCCGCGGCGCCACCAGCCGCCCGGCATCGCGCTCAGTGATCTGCCGCCCATCGATCTGGTGCTGATCTCCCACAGCCACTACGATCACCTGGACCTCCGGAGCGTGCGGGCGCTTTCGCGCCAGCGCGGCGGACCGCCCAGCTTCGCCGTGCCGTTGGGGCTGGAGCGCTGGTTCCGCCGCCGGCTGCCCGCTGCGAACGTCGTGGCGCTCGACTGGTGGGAGAGCCGCGCGGTGGCGGGCGTGACAGTGACGCTGGTGCCGGTGCACCACTGGAGCGCGCGCACCCCCTGGGACGGCAACAGCAACCTCTGGGGCGGCTGGGCGGCGGAGCGCGCGGGCTTCCGTTTCTTCTTCTCCGGCGATACCGCCTACTCGCAGGATTTTCCCGAGGTCGGCCGCCGGCTCGGCCCGTTCGACCTCGCCGCCATCGCCATCGGCCACTACGAGCCGCGTTGGTTCATGCGCAACAACCACATCAATCCGGAGGAGGCGGTGCGCATCCACGGCGAGATCGGCGCGCGCCGCTCGCTCGGCATCCATTGGGGGACCTTTGAGCGCTTGACGCCCGAGCCTCTGGACCAGCCGCTGCGCGATCTTGCCGCGGCACGGCGGGCCCGCGGTGTGGCGGAGGAGGAGTTTTTCGTCCTGCGGCACGGGCAGACGCGGGTGATCGAATGATCGGGATGCGGCCGCTCATCGAGGGCTTGGTGCGGACGGTTAGGGAAGCTCTGCAAAAGTAGTCTCTCGTATCTGTGAGTCCCTGCTATTTTATTGAATGAGTCTCCATTGCTACACTGACCGAATGACGCCCGACCGCGCCCGACCCGTTCTACTTCATACCGCCGCTCCAGCCCAAGGCCGGTTGAGCCGGCAGCGAATCCACTTATCGAGCCGGGCGGTGCTGTCCAGATAAACAAGACCGGCTCTCCGGGGAAGAAATCATGAAACTGAACCTGCTCGTCCTCTATGGGTCCGTCCGCTCGACGCGGCAAGGAATCAAGGCCGCACGCTTCGTCGCCAATCAGTGCCGAAAACGCGGGCACGAGGTTTTTCTTATCGATCCGCTCGAGTTCCGACTGCCGCTCCTCGACAAGATGTACAAGGAATATCCGCCAGGAGGCGCGCCGGAGCCGCTCGAGCGGTTGGCCTGTCGTGTGAAGGCGGCGGACGGCTACGTGATCGTGTCGGGCGAGTACAACCACACCGTTCCGCCCGCGCTTGCCAACCTCCTCGATCACTTCCTCGAGGAGTACTTTTACAAGCCGAGCGCGATCGTCTGCTACTCGGCCGGAGCCTTCGGAGGCGTTCGGGCCGCGATCGCGCTGCGTGCGATGCTCGGCGAGCTAGGAATGTCGAGCATTCCCTCGATCTTCCCGATCCCAAAGATCCAGGACGCGTTCCGGGAGGACGGCTCACCGATCGACGAGGGCTACGAACGCCGCATCGTGAAGTTCCTCGACGAGCTCGAGTGGTACGCGCGGGCGCTCAAGGCGGCTCGGGAACGCGACCAAGACCGCGAGCGGAGCAACTGCTCGGCGCAGCAGTTGATCGGGTCGCAACCGTGAGTTAGACCGGCGGCTCGATGGACGTCACTTGCGGTGACACCTACGATGTAGTCCAGCGCTGCACCTTGGGCCGCAACACCATCCAGGTCATTCCACCTATCGATCCGACAAGGTCCGTCTCCTCTGGGAAGATGTGCACGGCGGGCAAATGGGACCGATTAGCGAGGTAGGTATGGAAACAACCACTGCGGGCGCCGAGGCGCGGCAACTACTCCTGCGTGACTATCAAGGAGTTTTGTCTACGCTCTCCGTGGCGGTTAGCGGTTATCCCTTCGGCTCGCTCGTCCCCTACTGCCTCGATCGGCAGGGGCGCCCCATCATCCTCATCAGCCGCATCGCCCAGCATAGCAAGAACATCCTGGCCGATCCTAAGGTGTCGCTCATTGCCATCGAGCGCGGCGTCGACGACATCCAGACCGCCGGGCGTCTGACCCTGCTCGCCGACGCGGCCCGCATCCCGCCCGAGGACGAAGACACGCCCGCGCGCTACTACTGCTATTTCCCGCAGTCGCGCGACTACCACAAGACCCACGACTTCGACTTCCATCGCCTCGAACCGGTGCGCGCCCGTTACATCGGCGGCTTCGGCGACATCCACTGGCTGGAACCCAAAAGACTGCTGCTCCCCAACCCCTTCACCGGCGAGGAAGAGCTCGGTATGGTCCGGCACATGAATGAGGACCACACCGAGGCGATGCAGCACTATTGCCTTAATGCCGGTCTTGCCCTGCCCGAGGCCGTCACGCCGGTGATGACCGGGATAGACGCGGAGGGTTTTCACCTGCGGCTGGGTGCGCGCATCGTCCGCTTCGAGTTTCCCTTGCCCGTGCAAAGCCCTATGGAAGTACGCCAAGCCCTGGTGGCAATGGCGCGAGCGTAGTTGGCCCTCTATCGTTAGTCGCCTTTTAGCTCGAGCTCGATGCCGAACTTACATACTCAATCGGACCCAATCGTCGCACAGCATCCGCTCGCCGTCGCATGAATTTATCCGTCGTCGAAACGCTCATCGGTCTCAATGTCATCGTCTACGTCATGCAAAACCTCGTAGGCAACACGGTTGCGCTGAATTTTGCGCTCTGGCCGCTTGAGCCGATCGATGGTGAATCACTGTTCCATCCGTGGCAACTCATCACGCAAGCGTTTCTCCACGGCAGCGTGCCGCATCTCGCGTTTAATATGCTGGGGCTTTGGATGTTCGGTCATGAGATCGAGCAAAGCCAAGGATCGCGCCGCTTTCTCACACTGTACTTTTCATCCGTGATCACGGCCGCAATCGCGCAGTTGTTCGTTCCCGGTTGGCTAGGCTTACCACTCGGTCCGACGATTGGCGCCTCAGGCGGGGTGTTCGGTCTATTGCTTGCCTTCGCGGTGTTTTTCCCGAAACGCAAAGTGATTCCGCTGATTCCGCCGATCCCAATGCCCGCATGGCTGTTCGCCGCGAGCTATGCGGCGATCGAGTTGTATTTGGGCGTCACCGGCACGCAAGCCGGCGTTGCGCATTTCGCGCACCTGGGCGGTATGGTCGGCGGGGGTATCGTCTTGTACCGGTGGTATCAGCCAGGCGGGCGACGCTAGTCGCGAATTCAACGCGAGCGCGGAGGCTACGGTGGTGATCCAGTTCCCCATCCCGGTCGATGCGTATACCGCGCCCATCTCGCGGCTTATCGTGACCCGCGAGTTCTCTAACGCGCCCCCCGAGCCCCTCGGCCCGCGGTGGTGATGATCAGCTCCTAAAAAGGCGCTCGATCGAGCGTGTGCGCGGGACGCATGCGTTTTCTTGTCTCGCACCGGTGTTCGACTGATATCTTGGTTGGACCCCGCTGCGCCATTACGCTATCGTGAAACGATGTGGCCTGTTTGATTATGCCCAAGGGCGGTGGATCAGCCTCGACTGGGGCCGGGTGCTCCACAATAAAAATAAGGGGGTCTCCACTTAGCTGCAGTGACTACAAGATATTGGGGTCAGGGCTTGGGCAATGATGTCCTTTTGAAGCGGAAAGTGAACTCACTACAGCTAAGTGGAGACCCCCTTAAAAATAAAGGGGCACGTCTCGAAATATAATAAACTGATGCTTGGGACCCCTTGTTGGTTGTCGGGTCATATTCGTAGACTGGAGTACATGTTATGGAAAAGCAACTCACAGCAATCATTGAGCGTGAGGGTGATGGCTATGTTTCGCTCTGCCCTGAGCTGGACATTGCGAGTCAGGGTGGCACAATCGAAGAGGCGCGCGACAACCTCCGAGAAGCTCTTGAGCTTTTCTTTGAATCCGCTTCGCCTGCCGAGATCAAGCAGCGTTTCCACGAGGAAGTGTACGTAACACGGGTAGCCGTTGCCGTTGGGTAAATTGCAAGCACTTTCCGGGATAGACGTATGCACTATTCTCAACCGGCATGGATTCGTGGAAGTGCGTCAGCGGGGTAGCCACCTTGTCATGCAAATGAAGCTACTGGACACGACGATAACGGTGCCAGTGCCAAATCATCTCGAGCTGCGCGCAGGCACGCTTCAGTCCATCATTCGTCAGTCCGGCGTACCACGGAGCGAGTTCGAGTCATGAAGTTGAAGCCCAATCGGGTAGCCGAGGGTATTTAACCCCCGGCCCCCACAAGGAATACTGGGGTCAAGTCTCCAAATATAATAAATTGATAATTCAAGACCATTTTGAGCGTCATCGACCCATACCGCGCATGGCGCACCTTCTCTTCCTAGAATTTGTCGCTGTAACCCATAATGTACCGTCGTTCCAAAAGATCTTCACCCAATCCATCTCCTGATCCCTCAGCCAGCAGACGTATTTATAATGAATCTCTCCCAGTTCCATTGGTATTTTCTCAAGTCTTGTTCAAGCTGTTCATCGGACACTAGGTGCAGCTCATCCGGCCCGTACTTGTCACGCCCCTCGTTGCGTCGCTGTCGCCATTCTGCGAGCCGACGGGCTACTCCATCAGCTCGCTCGCGTTTCGTCTGGGTGTAGTTTCGACGTTCGGTTGGCGTCATCGCTGAAACGCGTTGCTTCTCTTCCTGAAGTTCTTGTTGCATGAGATTGGCTCCGATTCTTCCAAGCAGATGTCGCACGTGAAAAGAAAGCGCCAGGTTATTGCACACGTCTTGATCAAAGCCGAACGCGTCCAGTCGAACAGCGTCACTTTCGAATGAAGCGGCACCGAACCGTGCTTCTCCACGAATGCCGTCATAGACTTCACGAAACCGAAACGTAGGTACCAACTTGAACATTAGAGCAAATGTTTCCATATCCTTGCACCAGTAAGTTTCCTTTCCTTGATCGAGACGTTCACCAAATTGGTAGATAATATTATCCGTAGGGCCAAGATATCCGAGGACGTGAGATCGAACGTTCGCATAGTAGTGGCGGAGGATCACTAACTGCTTCGATAACCTGATACTTCAAGACGGGACCCCATCCAAGGGTGTTATCCAATTCCGCCGTTAATACCGATCACCTGGCCGGAAATATAGCTTGCGTGCTCCGAAGCCAGAAACGCGATCAAGTGGGCCACCTCTTGGGGTGTGCCGGTGCGTTTCATCGGCACTAAGGCTTCGATCTGCGCCGGTTTGAAGGCACGTTCGATCATCGGCGAGGCGATGATCCCGGGCGCGACGACGTTGACGGTCACTCCGCGCGATGCCAGCTCCAGGGCCAGGGATCGAGAGGCTCCGTGCAGGCCGGCCTTGGCCGCCGCATAATTGGCCTGCCCGCGGTTCCCGAGGACTCCCGCCAGCGACGAGATGGAAATGATGCGTCCGCAGCGCGTCCCGATCATCGGCAGCAAGAGTGGTTGGGTCACGTTGAAGAAGCCATGCAGGGAGACGGCGATGACGTCCTGCCATTGTTCCGGGCGCATTCCGGCCATCGGGGCATCGTCATGCACGCCGGCGTTGTTCACCAACACCTGCACCGGCCCGTCCTCCAGAATCGCCTCGAGCGCGCGCTTGGCGGCCTCGCCATCGGTTACATCAAAGTGCGTCACACTGGCCGAGCCGCCCGCTCGCACGATCTCTTCCACGATGTTTCCCGCCGTCTCCGGGTGACGGTGGGTGTGGACGACGACATGCAGCCCTTGGCGCGCCAACTCCAGGCAAATCGCCGCGCCGATCGCACCGCTCCCGCCCGTCACCAAGGCGCGTTTCATGAACCCTCCCCGGTGTGCTTCAGGAACACGGAGGCGCGTCCGTCCAAAAGAAGCTTGCCACCCGCCGTGACCTGGAACCTATATAAATATGCAGATGTATCGCCGATGATCCGGGAAACCTCGATGCAAAGCGGGTCCCGCACCGCGTCCAGACGCTGGACCAGAAGCCGCAGGTCTCGTACCCCTCCGAGATAGCCGGCCGCGGGTTTTGCCTTGCCGCTCGTCAGGGCGCAATGCAGGGCCATGGCTTGGGCCGCGTATTCCAGCCCGCAGATGGCGGGCAGTTGCTGTGCCTGGCGGAGGGGGTTGGAGGGATCGTGATGGGAGATCGCCGAACAGCGCATCCCCTGCGCATCCCACCACTCGATCGCGTGCAATAGGCACATACTCCCGGCGTGGGGCAAAAGAGACCTGAGCTCAGCCTGGCTCATGGCGGGCATGGGCTCACCTCGATTGACAGGCATTGCTCCTCGAAATAATCGAGATGCACGCCGGTACTCCGCCGCCCGGCGATGGCCGTGAGGAGCGGCAGGGCCCGTGCCGCGGGATTTCCGCCCCGCAGCGCCTCGATCCCCGGGTCACTCAGCGTGCCGGGCGCACCGCGGGGCGCGTCTTCCAGATGAAGCTTCAAGCGCGCCAGGTTCCGGCGCGAAGGGCGATCGCCTAACACCAGGGCTACGGCGAATCCCGCCGTCAGGGGGCGCGCCGGAAACAGCGGCGGCGGCGGGGGCAGGTCGTAGGCCACGAGCAGTACCGGCGCCTCTTCAACCTCTACGTAGGCCGCCGCCTCCAGCAAACCGCTCCCAAACGAGCTGTCGTAACAGGATAAAGAGGTGGATGAGCGCTGCGCCCCGGTCGCGATGCCCCAGTAACCGGCCGCGGCGTTGTGAACGGAATGGTGAAAGAGCGTCGGCGAGAGGACGCGCTCGGGACTGGCGAGGCTGCGGCAGATCTGGTCGAGGACCCCCGTTTCGCCCCCGGAGGAAGCGAACACCGTCGCCAGGACGCGCGGATCTTGATCCGCGTGATGTATTGCTTCCTCCGCCACCTGCATGGCCCAACGCACGAGAGCGCTGCTCCGCCGCCGCTCATTGGGCGGGAGGATGGCCGCGGAGGGCTCCCCGGTTTCGCCCCCCGGCCAAGGCGCCTCGCCTGCGAGCACCGCGCGGCTCGCCGGCCAGCCGCCGAAGCCTGGCCCCAAGATCCCGATCCCGTCCACGTAGACTTGCATTAGAGACCGCCGAAAATGAGGCTGCAATTATTTCCGCCGAACCCGAAAATGTTGCTCAAGACGCGCCCGAGCGGACGCTCTTGATTCTCGATCAGCACCCGGCTCGCGAGCGCGGGATCGGGCCGCGTCGTGTTGAGGGTCGCCGGCAGGAATCCATGCGTAAGGCAGAGCAACGCGATCACCGCTTCGGTGATCCCGGCCGCGCCCAGCGTGTGTCCCGTCCATCCCTTAGTGGAGCTACAGGGTGTGGTTGTGCCGAAGACTGAGTTTACCGCCAGGTCCTCGACACGGTCGTTGGTCGGGGTAGCCGTACCGTGCAGATTGATATAGTCGATGGCCCCGGGCTTGATCCCAGCCCGCGCCAGCGCGCCGCGCATCGCCAGGATCGCGCCGAGACCCTCGGGATGCGGGTGGGACATATGATAGCCGTCGCAACTTTCTCCATAGCCGTAGAGTGCGACGGCGCCTGAGTCTGTGGTCCGCTCAATCCTTTCCAATAGCGCGAATCCCGCCGCTTCGCCGAGCGACAGCCCATCGCGTGTCTCATCCCAGGGGCGGCACGGCCCGGCCGAGCTCAGGTCCAGCGCGGAGAAGCCGTACAAGGTCGTAAGACAGAGACTATCCACGCCGCCGACGATGGCCGCATCGCAGAGCCCGCTCGCCAGGAAGCGGGCGGCGCTGGCGAAGACCTTGGCGCTCGAGGAACAGGCGGTCGAGATCACGGCCGCGGGACCGCGGAGTCCAAGATAGCTGCGCACGAAGTGGGCGAGAGAGAAGGTGTTGTGGGTGTAGCGATAGCGAGTCAGGAAGGACGCCGGCAGAACGCCCGAATCCTGATCCCGATCACGGTAGGCGTGCTCGGTCTCATTGATCCCCGAGGTACTGGTCCCGAGGATGACCGCGATCCGCCCGGCCCCATAGCGCCGCGCGGCCGCGCGCGCGGCCTCCTTGAACCCGTCCTGCCGCAGCCCGAGCAAAGCCAGGCGGTTGTTACGGCAATCGAACGGCATAAGGTCCGCCCCCGTGATCGGAAGATCCTCCAAGCCCTCGACACGGCCGATGTAAGTATTCAGTCCAGCATCCTCGAAGTCGCAAGGCCTCAAGCCCGAGCGCCGGCCGCGCAAGGCCGCAAAGGTGGAGTCCAGGCCGCGCCCGAGCGCCGTGACCACGGTGTAGTGGCTGATCCAGAGCGGCGCCATAATCTTAGTGGCCGTTGCTACCATGATCGGCGAGCTGTTCACATCAATTCAAACTGAAGGTTCAGTTCCGGCGGGGTTGACCGTCTCTAGCGAAGCGGGACGCAACGCCGGGATCAGCCGCGGCCGAGCCGTAGGATTTCTCATTCCAGAAGTCATAAAAATTGAACCAATTATCGGGCGCTAAGCGGCAATAATGTTCCAGCCGATCGACGTAGCGCTGAGTCCAGCGCCGGAGATCTTGATCGCGTTGCTCCCGATCGATATTCACTTCCTCCGCGAACCACTCGAAGTGGATCTCGTAACGGTTACCGCCCCGGTATAAACCGAAGAACAAGAGGACCGGAACCCTGAGCACGTGTGCCAGCCGCATGGTTCCGGCGGGGAAACCCGCGATCTCGCCTAAGAATACGCAAGGCACGATGCGCCCCTCCGGGAACGTGCGGTCACCGAGGACCCCGATCATCCCGCCGCGATCCACGCATTCCTTGACCTTCAGCATGGTGTCCGGAGCGCCGGCGGGGATCACCGTTTCCGCAACCGCGGGGTTCAGATCTCTCATGATATTCCGGATCATCGGGGCGTTCTCCTCGTGCATGAGGATCCGGACCTCGAATCCGCCCGCAAACCCGGTGGCGCGCACGATCTCGAAGCTGCCCAGGTGAGCGCCGAGCAGTAGGCAGCCCTGGCCCCGCGCCAAACATTCGGTGAAGATCTCGGCGCCCCGCAGGTCGATGTCGAAGAGATCGTACTGTCCGCGGAGAAGGTACACGCGGTCTAGGATCGTGGAAGCGAAGCAATAATAGTGGCGGAAGAGATCACGCCAACCGATGGGGCGCGCCAGCACCCTGGATAAAAAACCCCGGATCGAAGCGCGCGCTTCAGGTGAGAACAAAAGATAGTACCCGCAAATGGGGTACAGCAAACCGTGCGTGGCCGCGCGCCCAAAATGCAGCGCCACCCAAACGATCCACCGGCAGGCCAGGCGGTTGCTCCGTTCGCGCTGCCCTAACCAATCCAGGCTCACGGGCCACCCTCGCCCACGGATAGTTCGATCTCCATAACGCCGGCGGCTACGCGCCGGACACCGGCCATGCAGGTGAACGCCACCCGGCCCTTCTCCGCCGGCTCGATGCGGATGCAAAGCGGCTCCCCCGGGCGCAGGGGGGAGAGAAACTTAACCCGGGGTATGCCCACGATAGTGTTTGGTAAGCCTGCCTGGATCGCGTTCATGACCTCACCTAAGATTAGCACGCCGGGGACCATCGGGTGCCCGGGGAAGTGCCCAGGGAGCGCAGGATGTCCGGGATCGATGCTAACGACCCGTTCAAGCACCATCGGACAACCGCGCGCGGCACGCCTTCACGGATTATCCCAGTTTAACAAGACCCTC
>JBOIDF010000033.1:0-38096 GCA_050740455.1 Gammaproteobacteria bacterium
CGAGACCTCGACACCATCAAGCCTGGGGCGGAATTCGCGAGCGTGATCGGCGAGGAGATCGCAAAGTGCGATGCGCTGATCGCCATCATCGGTAATGAGTGGCTGGAAGCGAAAGATGTCGAGGGCAGTTCATGATGCAAAACCCAGAGGCCGGCCAGGTCGTTCGCGGCTCGGGTGGCGTTCGGAAACTACGTTGGGCGCGGCCGGGCATAGGCAAGCGCGGCGGGCTACGAGTCATTCATTTCGTACGGTATGAAACGAACGAGTTCTGGATGTTGACGATCTATGCCAAGGCCAAGCGCGACGATGTCCCCGCGCATATTCTGAAGCAGTTGTTAGAGGCATTCCGAAATGAGTAAGAAGCTTACTGGAAAGGCGTTAGCCAAATTCGAGGCCGAGCGTGATGTGTGGCAAGAAGTCCTAGACGGCGTACGAGAGATCAAGGCGGGCGGAGGTAAACGCATGAAAGTCGAGCCGAAGTCTCGTGTAGTTCGCGTGCGTCTGAAGAGCGGGCTTTCCCAAGCACAGTTCGCAGCGGCCCTTGGTGTTTCGAAGCGCACCCTAGAGCAGTGGGAGCAAGGCCGGCGCGATCCCTCGGGTGCGGCACAGACACTCCTGAAGATCGCCGAACGTCATCCTGAAGTGTTGCTTGAGGTTGCGGTATGATGCACATGGGTTGTCGCGGTCATCAGGGACCGATCACGAGACAACGCTTAGAACAAACCGACGACCTTACCCCTATCGTCGATATCGATCTTCTCGGCGGCCGGGACTTTCGGCAGACCGGGCATGGTCATGATGTCGCCGCAGATCATGACGATGAATTCGGCGCCGGCCGAGAGCCTGACCTCACGGATGTTGATCACGTGACCGGCGGGGGCGCCCCGCGCCGCAATGTCGGTCGAGAATGAGTACTGGGTCTTGGCCACACACACCGGATAGTGCCCGTAGCCGTCGCCTTGCAGCTTCTGGATCTGGGCCTTCACCTTGGCGTCCGCCGCGATTCCCTGCGCTCCATAGGTCTTGGTCGCGATCGCATGCATCTTGTCCCACAAGGGGGCCGAGTCTTCGTACAAGAAGCGGAAATTGCTTTGGCCCTTGGCGATCGTGTCTACCACCGTGTGCGCCAGCTCCTCGGCGCCCTTGCCGCCCTCGGCCCAATGCTGCGCCAGCACGACCGGCGCGCCGTGCCCGGCCATTTTGGTCTTGGTCAATTTCACCTCGGCTTGGGTGTCCTGCGTGAAGTGATTGAGCGCCACGATACAAGGCAACCCGAACTGCGTGCCTATGTTGGACACATGCCGCTCGAGATTCGTGAGCCCCTTCTCGAGCGCACCGAGGTTCTCGATGTTGAGGGATTTTAAGTCTACGCCTCCGTGGTATTTGAGCGCGCGGATGGTGGCCACGATGACCACGGCGTCGGGCCGCAAACCGGATTTCCGGCATTTGATGTCGATGAATTTCTCCGCGCCGAGATCGGCGCCGAACCCGGCCTCGGTCACCACATAATCGGAGAGCTTCAGCGCCGCCTGGGTGGCGATGACCGAATTGCAGCCGTGGGCGATGTTGGCAAAGGGCCCGCCATGGATGAAGGCCGGATTGTTCTCGAGGGTCTGGGCTAGATTCGGTTTCAGTGCGTCCTTCAGCAGCACCGTCATGGCGCCGTGGGCCTTGAGCTCGCGTGCCCGCACCGGTTGCTGTTCACGGGTGTAACCGACCACGATATTACCCAGCCGTTGTTTGAGATCCTCGACGGAGTTCGCTAGGCAAAAGATCGCCATGACCTCCGAGGCCACGACGATGTCGAAACCGTCCTGCCGCGGGAAACCGTTAGCGGGACCGCCGAGCGCGACGGTGATGTCGCGCAAGGCCCGGTCGTTCATGTCCACCACCCGCCGCCAGGCGATCCGGCGCACATCCACCCCCAGCGCATTGCCGTGATGGATGTGGTTGTCCAGCAGCGCGGCCAGGAGGTTGTTGGCGAGCCCGATGGCATTGAAATCGCCGGTAAAGTGCAGGTTGATGTCCTCCATCGGAACGACCTGAGCATAGCCGCCGCCCGCCGCCCCGCCTTTCATCCCGAAGACCGGTCCGAGCGAGGGCTCGCGCAGACAAATGCAGGCTTTCTTCCCGAGGCGATTGAGCGCATCCCCGAGTCCGACGGTCGTCGTGGTCTTACCTTCGCCGGCCGGGGTCGGCGTCATGGCCGTGACCAGGATCAGCTTCCCGTCCGGACGCCCGGCGAGACTATCGACATAGTCCAATGATACCTTGGCCTTGTAGTGGCCATGGGGTTCTAGGTGCTCATCCGCGATCCCGAGGCGCTCACGGGCGATATCGATGATGCGCTTGAGTTTTGCCGCTTGGGCGATTTCGATGTCAGAAGCCATGCCAGTCCTCCGATGATTTATGACCGCAACTAGCGAGGAGCGCGGCCTGATTTTTGTTGCGACAGCGATCAATTACCGGGGCAATTTAACACCCCTTCGCCCCTTTGTGGAAACGCAAACACCTCACGCTTGGCGAGGCCCCGACTTACGAGGACAATATGCGGCATTGATTCGAGGGCTAAATCGATGTCAACCCTACGCAAGAACGTCACGATTTCCGTCGAGGAATACCTCGAAGGCGAGAAATGGAGCGATATCAAGCATGAATATGTCGCCGGTCAACCATATGCAATGGTAGGTGTCAGCGAGCCTCATAGCCTTATCGTCAGTAATTTGCTCGTCGCTTTTCACCAACACTTGCGCGGCGGCCCGTGCCGGGTGTTCGCTTCCGAACTGAAAGTGAGGGTGGCTGACAACTTTTATTATCCCGATCTGTTCGTTACCTGCGACCCGGCCGACGATCACCTATACTTCAAAATTCACCCGCGCTTGATCATCGAGGTCCTCTCTCCCAGTACGGAGGCTCGCGATACGCTAGAAAAACGCGTGGCCTACCAATCCCTCGAAAGCCTTGAAGAATATGCGCTGGTGCGACAGGACAAAGCCGAAGTGCAAGTCTACCGCCGGACATCCCAGGGCTGGGAGATCGAAAGCTATGCCGAGGGCGATCGCATCGAATTCCGATCGGTCGGATTGAGCCTTCCGATCGCATCGGTCTTTGAGAACGCGTGGCGGTCTCAGCCAGTTTGAAGGGTGGTTTCAGCAGTGACCGGCGCTCGCCCAGCGGCGAGCTCCGTCAAAAATCTTGCTGCCCAGCAGTAGATATTGTTTTCCTCGACGGCCCGCCGCATTCGTTCCATCCGTGCCTGCCGTTCTGCCGGCTCCATTTCGACGGCGTTCCGAATCGCATCGGCGAACTGCTCGATATCGTAAGGGTTGATGATGAGGGCATCCGAAAGCTCGCGCGCGGCGCCGGCAAACTCCGAGAGAATCAATACCCCATCGCCTTCCTCGCGGGCTGCCACGTATTCCTTGGCGACTAGATTCATGCCGTCGTGCAAGGAGCTGACGATGCACACCGAGGCCATGCGCATGAAGGTGTAGACCGTCGGCCCGTCGTGGTGGCCGACCAAGAAGCGAATGGGCTTCCAGGTATCCGTCTGGAACCGCCAGTTGATTTCATCGGCCAGTGCTTCCAGCTCCGCAATGTGTTCGCGGTAGCGGCGGATGTGGGTGCGGCTCGGGGCGCCGAGCTGGACGAAGGTGAAGCGCTCGCGATGCTTTGGGTATTTCTCCAGGAACCGCCCCACGGCGCGGAATCGCTCCGACATTCCTTTCGTGTAGTCGATGCGGTCCACGCCCACGGCGATCTCTCCCCCATTGATCTTGTTCTGCTGCTTCAGTGCAGCGATCTGCTGCGCCAATTCATCGCCCGTCGGCACACGCCGTTCCACCCAACCCTGGATACTTATTGGGAAGGGGCGCACCAGCGTGATCTGTCCACGAAGATCCACGGCAAAATGGTCCCAGTCGAGCCGCGTTTCCAGCGTGCGATCGACCGAGTCGAGGAAATTGTTGCAATACTGCTGAAGGTGAAAACCGATGAGATTGGCCCCCAGCATGCCGCGCAGGATCTCGGCGCGCCATGGGCAGATCCGGAACGCCTCCGGGTTCGGCCAGGGGATATGCCAGAACAAGCCCACGCACAGGTCGGGACGCGCGGACTTGAGGAACTCGGGTACCAAGGCGAGCTGATAGTCCTGCACCAGCACCACCGCCTTGCCGTCCCCTATCTCCGTCAGCACGGCCTCGGCGAATCGCTGGTTGGCACGCACGTAATAATCCCAGTCCGAAGCGCGGAAGAGCGGCCGTTCGTGCGCGAGGTGGCACAGGGGCCACAGGCCCTCATTGGCGAAGCCGTAGTAGTAGCCCTGCTCCTCTTCCCGAGTCAGCCACACGCGCCGCAGCGTATAGCGCGTGTCACCCGGCGGGACGGTCAGGCGGCCGTGGCTGTCGGCGACCTCCCGGTCGGCATCGCCCGCCCCGTGGGCGACCCACAAGCCACCACACGCCTGAAGCACCGGGTCCAGCGCAGTCACGAGCCCGCCGGCCGGTTTGATGATGCGCGGCTGGCCGCCCTGAAACTGGTGCATGTAGGGTTCGCGGTTGCTCACCACGACGAGCTGGTGGTCCTCGCCGAGGCAGTCGATGGCATGCGCCCGCAACCGCTCGCGGGACCAGATCCGTTCCGCGTGGACTTCCGCCCGTGATCGCGCCCGGCCCGCCGAACGTGCGGCGCGGAAGGAGGCCGCCAGCCGATCGCTTTCGCTCTCTAGCAGGGCACTGGGTAATCCGCGCGGCGGCGCCTCGGCGGCGTTCTCAAGCCGCAGCCGCCGCATCCAATCCGCGAGGTTACGCAGCGGCCGTTCGTAGGCGAGCCAGCCCGTGCCAAACACTACCGTGACCACCAAAAAGGTCACCACCAGCGTCCAAAAGGCGAACTGGATGAGCCTTCCGGCGGCGCGTTCATCGATATAGGAGACATCGTGAAGAACGGCCAGAACGCCGCTCGCCGATCCACCGGTGTCGATCACGGGGACCGCCAGAATATGTATCAGTGGGCCGTGGGAGTGCACGACTTCCATGATCTCGGCATCGCTCGCCAGTGCCTGCTTCACCAGGCGGTCCAGGATGTCCGTGTAGTCCGAGGCGCCCTTTGCCGAAGCCACCGGCTGTCCGTCCTTCCGGTATATTGCAAACCCGATCAGCCGCCCGTATCCCTCAAGGCGGGAGGCTAGCGTTCTGTGGGCCTCTTCATCGGGCCGGCCAAAGGTCTCGCGCACGGTGAAGGCAAGCTGGTGGGCCAGCGCATGTGCTCGGCGGTTGATGTCTTCCAGGTCGATCGCACGCTCGTGATGCACCTGGTACCAGGCGAGCAAACCCGTGGTCGTACCGACGATGCCGGCGATGAGGATGCCGATGCGGAGCGATTTGGAGATCTGCGAGCCCGCCTTCATATGATCCCTAGCGGGAGTTGATCCATAACCTTTTACCCCGAGATGGAATGCGTCTGCCGTTCGTGTTCCGAAACGTCCACGACCCCGGCCGCCAGTTCTTCCGTACCGGAAACGGCGGTTTCCGAGCGCGTCATGGCTAAGACCCCTGACACGCCAATCAGGACCGCACCCGCGATCGTCATGCCGTCCGGGATCTCGCTCCAAAGGATCCAGCCGATGGCGCTCGCGAAGATCACGGTCGTATAGGTATAAGGCCCCACACGCGCGGCCGGGGCGAGCGCATAGCCATGGGTGAGCAGTAACTGTCCCTTGGTCGCAAAAAAACCCGCGAGCGCCATGAGCGCAAGCGCCGCCAGGGTGGGTGTCCGCCAAGCCCAGAGCAAGGGCACGGCGGAAACGACTGTGCTGATGGCGCTAAAGTAAAACACGGTGCGCACCGTGGGCTCGGTTGCGGACATGCCGCGCACCGATACCATCGCGACCGCGGCCAGCAAGCCCGAGAGGGCTCCGATCATCGCGGCGTAGGTGAAGAGACCGGTTCCTGGGTTCAGGATCAAGGCCACCCCCAGAAACCCGACCACCGCCGCCCAACCCACCCGCCACGACAGCGTCTCCCCCAGCCACAGCAACGCGATCGGCGCGATGTAGAGCGGCGCGCTGAAGTTGAGCAGCACGGCTTCGCCCAGATTCAAGTGCGCGAGCGCATAGAAGAAGCAATACATCGCGGCGAGCCCCGAGAACGATCGCAGCAAGTGCTGCGGGAATTGCGCCGTTGCGAGGCTCGATACGCCGCCGTAGGCGCGGATCCAAGGCAGCAGCGCCACCAAGCCGAAGCCATTGCGCAAAAACACCACCATCTCGTTCGGAAGCTCGCCGGAGGCGACGCGGATCGCCGTGCTCATGAGCGCCATCATCAGCGAGGCGCTAACGGCACAAAGGGCGCCGCGGGTTATAGTGTGAATAACCATCCTAGCTCTGCTTCTCAATAAAAACGCGCGTTCATTCTATCCCAGACACCGGCGCCGGTACCCAATACTCGGTGTGCAAGTACGGCCTAGACCGTTTTCAACAGGTTGCCGCTCGGAGCATGGAATACAGGAAAATCCCACGTTACCAAATCACGCCGATTCTGGTAGCATCGTGCTGCATGCGCGCTCAATGCACCTTATTCGGCCGTCTCCGGCTGCTTAGTAGTGCGTTTCAGTTAAACGTTCACAATAATGTTCCCGGCATGCCAGCGAAAGCTGGCATCCAGCAGCAGAGTAAAAAGCCTGGATTCCAGCTTGCGCTGGAATGACGAATTAGCAATAGCATGACACCTTCGGTGATTCTGACGTAACCGCATCGTTGAAACGATGTACTAGGTCATGACCCGCTATATCTTCGTCACCGGTGGTGTGGTGTCGTCGCTCGGCAAGGGGATCGCATCAGCCTCGCTAGGAGCGCTTCTCGAAGCGCGCGGGCTCAAGGTCACGCTCATCAAACTCGACCCCTACATCAACGTCGATCCCGGCACCATGAGCCCGTTTCAGCATGGCGAGGTGTACGTGACCGAAGACGGTACGGAAACCGACCTCGATCTCGGCCATTACGAGCGCTTCGTGCGCACGCGCATGGGCAAGCGCAACAACTACACCACCGGCCGCATCTACTGGAACGTCATTCGCAAGGAACGCCGCGGCGATTATCTTGGGGGCACCGTTCAGGTCATTCCGCATATTACCGACGAGATCAAGGACTGTATCCGCAGCGCCGCCGGGGGCGCGGACATCGCCATGGTGGAAATCGGAGGCACGGTCGGCGACATCGAGTCCCTTCCCTTCCTCGAGGCCATCCGCCAATTTCGCATCGACCTCGGGCTGCAACAAACCTTATACATTCATCTGACTTTGGTTCCCTACATCGCCTCGGCGGGCGAGATCAAGACCAAGCCGACGCAGCATTCCGTCAAGGAATTGCGCTCTATCGGTATCCAACCCGACATTCTGCTCTGCCGCGTGGACCGGCCGCTCCCGCCCGGGGAGCGCAAGAAGATCGCGCTCTTTACCAACGTCGAGGAGCGCGCCGTCATCTCGGCGATCGACGTGGACAACATTTACAAGATCCCGCTCATCTTTCATGAGCAGGGCCTCGATGCCATCGTCGTCGATCGGCTGGCGCTCGAGGTCCCGGACGCCGAACTGCGCGAGTGGGAGGGGGTCGTCGAGGCGATGGAACATCCGCTCGCCGAGGTCAATGTGGCAATGGTTGGGAAGTATGTCGAGCTGACCGAATCCTATAAGTCCCTCTCCGAGGCCTTGGTACACGGCGGGCTCCACAGCCGCGCGCGCGTCGCCATCCACTATTTTGATTCCGAGCAGATCGAACAGCACGGCGCCGCGTGTTTGGAAGGCATGGACGCCATGCTCGTCCCTGGAGGATTCGGCCGACGCGGGATCGAAGGCAAGATCGAAGCGGTGCGCTTCGCGCGCGAGCGCCGCGTACCCTACCTCGGCATTTGCCTAGGGATGCAAGTCGCCGTGATCGAGTTCGCGCGCCACGTGGCCGGGCTCACGGGCGCCCATAGCACCGAATTTCAGCGCGAGACACCGCATCCGGTCATCGCGCTCATTACGGAATGGACCGCGGCCGATGGCTCCGTCGAACACCGCGATGAAACCTCCGATCTCGGCGGCAGCATGCGCTTGGGCGGTCAAGAATGCCGCTTGACCCCGGACAGCCTGGTACATTCGATCTATGGCAAGGGCGTGATCCTGGAACGGCATCGCCACCGTTACGAATTCAACAATCGATACACGGAGATCTTGGTCCATGCCGGGTTGAACATCGCCGGCCGCTCGACGGATGGCCAGCTAGTGGAGATCATCGAGCTGCGCGAGCACCCGTGGTTCATCGGCTGCCAGTTCCACCCCGAATTCACTTCGACGCCACGCGATGGGCATCCGCTCTTCACGAGCTATATTCAGGCCGCCCTCGCCTATCGCATCGGCCAGCACCCTAAGATCCGTGATGCGGTTATGTAATTTCGAGGCGGGCCCCGATCGGCCGTTCTTCCTAATCGCCGGCCCCTGCGTCATCGAAAGCGAGGAGCTGGCGTTGCAGACCGCCGCCACCCTAAAGGAGATGACCGCACGGCTCGGGATCCCGTTCATCTATAAATCGTCCTTCGACAAGGCCAACCGGACTTCGCACCAGAGCTTTCGCGGTCTCGGGGCCGAGCGCGGCCTTGCCATTCTTGCGAAGGTAAAACGCGAGATCGGCGTACCGGTTTTAACCGATGTCCACGAAGACTCACCGCTCGCCGAGGTCGCGGAGGTCGTGGATGTCCTGCAGACGCCGGCGTTTCTCTGCCGGCAAACCAACTTCATTCAAAACGTGGCCCGCCAAGGCCGGCCTGTCAACATCAAGAAGGCGCAGTTCCTGGCGCCTTGGGACATGCAGCCCGTGGTCGACAAGGCTAAAGCCACGGGTAACGAGCATATCCTGGTGTGCGAGCGCGGGACCGCGTTTGGTTACAATTACCTGGTCTCCGACATGCGAGCGCTGGCGGTCCTGGCCCAAACGGGATGCCCCGTGGTCTTCGACGCCACCCATTCGGTGCAGATGCCGGGCGGCCTCGGCACGCGCTCCGGAGGCCAACGCGAATTCGTACCGCTGCTGGCGCGAGCCGCGATCGCGGCCGGGATCGCGGGCCTGTTCATGGAAACCCATCCGAGACCGGATGAGGCGCTCAGTGACGGACCCAATAGCTGGCCGCTGGCGGCGCTTCCCGATCTGCTTGAGGGACTGAAAGCGTTGGACGACGTAGCAAAAACCCGTTTCAAGAAGGGAGAGGGTTGAATGTCAGCGATCAAAGAGATCCGCGGCCGGGAGATCCTGGATTCCCGCGGGAACCCGACCGTACAGGTCGACGTCCTCACGGCATCAGGGGCGAGCGGAACGGCCGCGGTGCCTTCGGGCGCCTCGACCGGAGAGCGGGAGGCGATCGAGCTGCGCGACGGCGATCCGAAGCGCTATCGGGGTAAGGGCGTGACACGCGCCATCGCGCACGTCAACGGGGAGTTGCGCCGAGCGCTCCTCGGCCGCGAAGTTTCCGCGCAAACCGAGATCGACAAAGTCATGTGTGATCTCGACGGCACGCCCACCAAGGCGCGCCTGGGCGCTAATGCCATTCTCGGCATCTCGATGGCCGCGGCGCGCGCAGCCGCCCTTGATGCCGGCGTGCCGCTCTATCGCTACCTCGGCGGCCAGGGGCCGCTGACGATGCCGGTGCCGATGATGAACATCATCAACGGCGGCGCACATGCTGACAACAACGTGGATTTCCAGGAGTTCATGATCCTGCCGGTCGGGGCGCCGAGCATGCGCGAAGCCGTCCGCTACGGGGCCGAGATTTTCCATGCCCTGAAGGAGGTCCTGCATGCTGGAGGTTTGAACACCACCGTCGGGGATGAAGGCGGGTTCGCCCCCAACCTCCCTTCGAACGAGTCCGCGGTCGAAGCCATCCTCAAGGCCATCGAACGAGCCGGCTATCGCGCCGGCGAAGACATAGTGCTCGGCCTGGATGTCGCGAGCTCCGGGTTTTGCAAGAATGGACAGTACGCGCTCCACTCCGAAAACCGCACGCTCACGGCAGTGGAGCTCATCGATTCTCTCGCCCGTTGGGTGGATAAATATCCCATCATCACCATCGAGGACGGCATGGGCGAGAACGACTGGGAGGGTTGGAGCGGGCTGACCAAGCGCTTGGGAAACCGGGTGCAGCTTGTGGGCGACGATCTCTTCGTCACCAATACCGCCTTCCTGTCGCAGGGGATCGAGCAAGGCATCGCCAACTCGATCTTAATCAAAGTCAACCAAATCGGGACCTTGAGCGAGACGCTCGCGGCCATCGCCATGGCGAAAACAGCGGGTTACACGGCCGTCGTATCGCACCGCTCGGGTGAGACCGAGGATACGACGATCGCCGATCTGGCCGTCGGCACCTCCTGTGGTCAGATCAAAACCGGATCGTTATCGCGCTCCGATCGGGTCGCGAAGTACAACCGGCTCATCGTGATCGAGGAAGGCTTGGGTGCTCTGGCATCGTATCCCGGGCGGGCGGCGTTCTACAACCTACCGGAGAGGTAATAAGCTGGTAAAATGAATCGTCGTTACGAGGTGCGTGGAACATTGCGTGATTTCAACCCGATGACTCTGCTCGCCCTTATTCTCCTCCTGCTGCTGGGCGGATTGCAGTTCAAGCTATGGTACGGGCAGGGAGGCCTCGTGGAGTGGTGGGCGCTGGGGGAGCAAAGAGACAACCAGATCCTTGAAAACCGGCGGCTCAAAGAGCGCAACAGCAGTTTAGAGGCCGAGGTTGCCGACCTCAAAGAAGGGCTGGAAGCCATCGAAGAGCGGGCCCGCAGCGAGATGGGAATGATCAAGACCGACGAGGTGTTCTATCAGATCATTGATACCGGACCGCGTAAATCGATCGACCCGATCCGCTGAGCGGTATTGGGTAGCGATCCCGGCGGCGGGGAAAGGCGCCCGGATCGGCTTTGATCTACCGAAGCAGTATCTTTCCCTGCTCGGCAAACCGATCATTGCGCATACGCTGGAGCGATTTCTTGAGCTACCGGCCATCGATGGGATCGTGGTTGCTATCGCGGCCGACGACCGTTATTGGGATTCGATATCTATCAGCTATCGAGGCAAAGTCTCCACTGTCGCGGGCGGCACTGAGCGCTGTCATTCGGTACTGGCGGCCCTCGAAAGCCTGTTACGGCGAGGCAGTTCCGGAGACTGGGTATTGGTACACGACGCCGCGCGTCCCTGTGTTCGGGCCGAAGACATCGGCCGCCTCATCGAGCGCTGCTCGCGGCATGAGACGGGCGGGCTTTTGGCCTTGCCGGTAGGCGACACCATGAAGCGCGCGGACGAAGCTCAGGAGGTCGTTGAGACCGTATCGCGCGCGCGCCTTTGGCATGCCTTGACCCCGCAGATGTTTCGTCTCGGCGCGCTCCACCAGGCGCTAACCGAAGCCCTGCGTAAGGGACGGATCGTTACCGACGAGGCCGAGGCCATGGAGCTCATGGGCCATACGCCCTGTCTGGTGGAAGGCCATCCCGATAACATCAAGATCACCCGCTCCGAAGACCTCGCGTTGGCCGAGTCTTTCCTGCGCGGCTCGCGGCAAGAAGCGCTATGCGAATAGGTCACGGCTACGACGCGCATCGTCTCGTCAGCGGGCGCGTGCTTATCCTGGGCGGGGTGAGCATTCCGCACGATAGCGGCCTGCTCGCCCACTCCGACGGAGATGCGCTGATTCACGCTATTTGCGACGCACTATTGGGAGCAGCGGCCCTCGGCGATATCGGTAAGTTTTTCCCGGACACTCAGACAGAATGGAAAGGGGTGGACAGCCGCGTGCTGCTGCGCGAGGTGGTGGCGATGCTGAAACAGAAGGGTTTAAGCATCGCCAACGTCGATGCCACGATCGTGGCGCAACGCCCAAAGCTCGCACCTTACTTTCCGGCCATGCGGGAAAACCTTTCCGCCGATCTCAAGGTCGCGATCGAGCGGGTCAACGTCAAGGGAACGACGACCGAGGGCATGGGCTTCGCCGGGCGCGAGGAAGGCATCGCCGCCTATTCTGTCGCTTTGCTCGAAGAATAATCGACGGGGCGAGTCGGTAGTCCTGCCTCTGTCAATCTTGGAATCGGCTCCTCTATACACTTGTATGCAACTGTCCGGGGGCTCGAATGTTTGAACGCGGCGATGAGCAGTACCTGATTCAGAGTGATCAATCGAAATCAGGCGATCCTGTTTTTAGGAGCCGGTTTTTCTACGCTTGCGAAGAACAAGCGCGGCGAAAACCTCCCAACAGGTGCGAGGTTCGCTGAACTGCTATGGTGAGCCGACAGCCCCCTTCGGTCCGCACTCGGGCGAGACACCCAAATGCCTCGATATTGGGTACCTGGCGGCCATGGCGTCGCCCTAAGATGCGCTCACCTCCCCTGGAGCGCGATCTCGCCGGTTTGACAGCTCACAGGCCCAGTAGTACTTTCCCTTTTGGCGACACCGGGCGTTTCCTATTCTCTATGGCTGGACATGGGGTGCCCCGTGACCCACATCCTTACCGTGAAGAAAGGGGAGGAAAATGAGCGTTGCAAAACAGTTGCTGAACGTGGGCGCACTCGACACTCGCGTGGTGTTGAACGCCTTAACCGCTGTCAAGAACGGCGACTTTTCCGTACGCCTGCCGGTGGAGTGGACCGGCGTCAACGGAAAGATCGCCGATACCTTCAACGAGGTCGTTAGCCAGAACGATCGCATTACCAAGGAATTGGATCGAGTGAGCCGGGCAGTGGGCCGGGAGGGCAAGATCGGCCAGCGCGCCGCGCTCGGCAACGGCGCCAGCGGTGCGTGGGCGAGGGAGATCGCGGCGGTCAACGCGCTCATCGATGGCTTGGTGTGGCCGATCGGCGAGACGGCGCGCATCCTCGGGGGCGTGGCTAAGGGGGACCTGGCCCAGACCATGACGCTGGAGACGGACGGCCAGCCCTTGAAGGGAGAGTTTCTGCGCATGGCCAAGACCGTCAACGCCATGGTCACGCAGCTCAACGCCTTCGCCGCCGAAGTCACGCGCGTGGCGCGCGAGGTCGGCACCGAAGGCAAGCTCGGCGGGCAGGCGAAGGTGCCCGGGGTCGCCGGCACCTGGAAGGATCTCACCGAGAGCGTCAACAACATGGCTGCGAATCTCACCAGCCAGGTCCGCAACATCGCCGAGGTCACCACCGCCGTCGCCCGCGGCGAGCTCTCGCGCAAGATCACCGTGGATGCGAAGGGCGAGATCCTGGAATTGAAGAACACCATCAACATCATGGTGGACCAGCTCAACGCCTTCGCCGCCGAAGTCACGCGCGTGGCGCGCGAGGTCGGCACCGAAGGCAAGCTCGGCGGTCAGGCCGAGGTGCCCGGGGTCGCCGGCACCTGGGCGGATCTCACGGACTCGGTCAACCGCATGGCCTCCAACCTCACCGCCCAGGTGCGCAATATCGTCGAGGTTACCACCGCCGTGGCCCGCGGCGACCTCTCCCGGAAGATCACGGTGGATGTGCGAGGCGAGATCCTCCAGCTCAAGGAAACCATCAACACGATGGTCGAGCAGTTGCGCTCCTTTGCCTCGGAAGTCACCCGGGTGGCGCGCGAAGTCGGCACGGAAGGCCGCTTGGGCGTGCAGGCCGTGGTGCCCGGCGTGGCCGGCACCTGGGCGGACCTCACCGATTCCGTCAACGCGATGGGATCGAACCTCACCGCCCAGGTGCGCAACATCGCCGAGGTCACCACCGCCGTCGCCCGCGGCGATCTCTCCCGGAAGATCACGGTGGATGTGCGAGGCGAGATCCTCCAACTCAAGGAAACCATCAACACGATGGTCGAGCAGTTGCGCTCCTTTGCCTCGGAAGTCACCCGGGTGGCGCGCGAAGTCGGCACGGAAGGCCGCTTGGGCGTGCAGGCCGTGGTGCCCGGCGTGGCCGGCACCTGGGCGGACCTCACCGATTCCGTCAACGCGATGGGATCGAACCTCACCGCCCAGGTGCGCAACATCGCCGAGGTCACCACCGCCGTCGCCCGCGGCGATCTCTCGCGCAAGATCACGGTGGATGTGAAGGGCGAGATCCTGGAATTGAAGAACACCATCAACATCATGGTGGACCAGCTCAACGCCTTCGCCGCCGAGGTCACGCGCGTGGCGCGCGAGGTCGGCACCGAAGGCAAGCTCGGCGGTCAGGCCGAGGTGCCTGGGGTCGCCGGCACCTGGGCGGACCTCACGGACAACGTCAACTACATGGCCTCCAACCTCACCGCCCAGGTGCGCAACATCGTCGAAGTCACCACCGCCGTGGCCAACGGCGACCTCTCCCGGAAGATCACGGTGGATGTGCGAGGCGAGATCCTCCAGCTCAAGGAAACCATCAACACGATGGTCGAGCAGTTGCGCTCCTTTGCCTCGGAAGTCACCCGGGTGGCGCGCGAAGTCGGCACGGAAGGCCGCTTGGGCGTGCAGGCCGTGGTGCCCGGCGTGGCCGGCACCTGGGCGGACCTCACCGATTCCGTCAACGCGATGGGTGCCAACCTCACCGCCCAGGTGCGCAACATCGCCGAGGTCACCACCGCCGTCGCCCGCGGCGATCTCTCGCGCAAGATCACGGTGGATGTCAAGGGTGAGATCCTCGCGCTGAAGAACACCATCAACACCATGGTGGACCAGCTCAACGCCTTCGCCGCCGAGGTCACGCGCGTGGCGCGCGAGGTCGGCACCGAAGGCAAGCTCGGCGGTCAGGCCGAGGTGCCCGGGGTCGCCGGCACCTGGGCGGACCTCACGGACTCGGTCAACATCATGGCCAACAACCTCACGGATCAGGTCCGCGGCATCGTAAAGGTCGTAACCGCCGTGGCCGAGGGTAACCTTCGTCAGAAGCTCACCGTGCAGGCCAAGGGCGAAGTCGCCGCGCTGGGCGAGACCATCAACGACATGACCGACACGCTCGCCACGTTCGCGGACCAGGTCACCAACGTCGCCCGCGAGGTCGGCGTTGATGGACGTCTGGGCGGTCAGGCCAACGTCCCCGGTGCCGCCGGCACCTGGAAGGACCTCACCGGTAACGTCAATCTTCTGGCGGCGAATCTCACCAGCCAGGTGCGCGCCATCGCGGAGGTCGCCACCGCCGTGACCAAGGGCGACCTCACCCGTTCCATCACGGTTGAAACCCGCGGCGAGGTCGCGGAGTTGAGGGACAACATCAACACCATGATCGATAACCTCCGGGTCACCACCGAGAGCAATCGGGAAAAGGACTGGCTGAAGACGAACATGGCAAAGTTCACCGGCATGCTCCAGGGCCAGCGCGATCTCATCGCCGTCGGCCGGACGCTGCTCTCCGACCTGGTGCCGCTGGTCAACGCCCAGCAGGGCACCATCTACCAGATGGAAGATAGCCCGAAGCCCTCCCTGCGTCTACTAGCCGGTTACGCCCAGCGGCCCGGCCAGCCCGAGCGCATCCCGGCGGGCGAAGGACTCGTCGGCCAGTGCGCGGCGGAAAGGCGGCGCATCCTCCTCGATCGGGTGCCCGCCCGTTACACGCAGATCCACTCGAGCCTCGGGAAATCCAAGCCGGCCAACATTGTCGTGCTGCCCGTGCTCTTCGAAGGGGAGACCAAGGCCGTTATCGAGCTGGCCTCGCTGCATCCCTTCACCGCGACGCACCTCACTTTCCTCGAACAGCTCACGCAGAGCATCGGCGTCGTGCTCAATACCATCGAGGCGACGATGCGCACCGAAAATCTGCTCCAGCAATCCCAGCAACTCACCTCCGAGCTCCAGTCCCGCCAGACGGAGCTCCAGCAGACCAATGAGGAGCTCGAGCGCAAGGCCACTCAGCTTGCCGAGCGCAATGTCGAGGTCGAACGCAAGAGCAAGGAGGTGGAGCAGGCCCGTCACGCCCTCGAGGAAAAAGCCGCCGAGCTGGCCCTCACCTCCAAATACAAATCCGAGTTCCTAGCCAACATGTCCCATGAGCTGCGCACGCCGCTCAACAGCATCCTCATCCTCGGACAGCAGCTTGCGGACAACGCCGGCGGCAACCTCAGCGGCAAGCAAGTGGACTTCGCCCGCAACATCCACTCCGCCGGCACCGACTTGCTGAACCTCATCAGTGACATCCTCGATCTGTCGAAGATCGAGTCCGGCACCGTCACCGTGGAAGCGGAGGAGATCCCCTTCGCGTCCCTGCGCGACATTGTGGAGCGCAGCTTCCGCCACGTCGCCGAGTCGAAGAACCTTCCCTTCGGATTGAACTTCGACCCGGACCTGCCGCGCGTGCTGACGAGCGACCCGAAGCGCCTCCAGCAGATCCTGAAGAACCTGCTCTCCAACGCCTTCAAGTTCACCGCCCAGGGCCAGGTGGCCCTGCACATTCGCCCGGTGACCGAGGGCTGGACGCCCGGCCACCGGGTGCTCAGCCACGCTCCGGCCGTGGTGGCGCTGTCGGTGAGCGACACCGGCATCGGGATCTCGCCGGACAAGCAGCGCCTTGTGTTCGAGGCCTTCCAGCAGGCCGATGCCGGAACCGGCCGCAAATATGGCGGCACCGGTCTCGGACTCGCCATCAGCCGCGAGCTGGCGACCTTGCTGGGCGGCGAAATTCGGCTCGTCAGCACGGCCGGCGAAGGGAGCACCTTCACCTTGTACTTGCCGGTGACCTACACGGGCCCGGCGGCGCCGAGGATTGCGCCCTCCACCGCACAAGCCATTGAGGCCGCCTTGCCCGTGCTGCCGGTTGCGGCCGAGGAAGCCGTTCCCGACGACCGCGAGTCCATCCGGCCGGGCGACGCCGTGATGTTGATCGTGGAGGACGATCACCACTATGCGCGGGTGCTCCTCGGGCTGGCGCGCGAGAAGGGATTCAAAGGCATCGTGAACGGCCGCGGCCAGACCGCGTTGGTGCTCGCCCGCGAGTATCTGCCTATGGCCATCAGCCTGGATGTCTTCCTGCCCGACATGCTCGGCTGGACGGTGCTCGACCATCTGAAGCGCGATCCCGCCACGCGCCACATCCCGGTGCAGATCATCACGGTGGAGGAAGAGCGCCCGCACGGCCTGGCCCACGGTGCCTTCTCCTACTTGGTCAAGCCGGCCACCACCCAAGCCCTGGAACAGAGCTTCGAGCGCATCAAGAGCTTCGCCGCGCCGCATATGAAGCGCTTGCTGGTGGTCGAGGACAACGTCCTAGAAAGCCAAAGCATCGTCGAACTGCTCAGCCACACGGATATCGGAATCACCGCCGTGGCCTCGGGCGCCGAGGCCCTCGCCGCGCTCCGGGATCAGACGTTCGACTGCTGCGTGCTCGACCTGCGGCTGCCCGACATGAGCGGGTTCGAACTGCTGGAGCAGATGCAGGGCGATCCGGGTCTGCGCGATTTGCCGATCATCGTCTTCACCGGCAAGGACCTCACTGGCGAGGAGGAGCAGCAGCTCAAGACGATGGCCAAGAGCATCGTGCTCAAGGACGTGCAATCCCCCGAGCGGCTGCTGGACGAAACGGCGCTCTTCCTGCACCGCGTGGTCGCCGACCTGCCCGAGCCCAAGCGCCAGATGCTGGAGCGGCTGCACGGCTCGAACGAGGCCTTGCGCGGCCGCAGAGTGCTGGTGGTGGACGACGACGCCCGCAACATTTTCGCCTTGAGCACCGTGCTCGAGAACCAGGAGATGGAAGTACTGAGCGCCACCAACGGCCGTCAGGCTATCGATCTCGTCCAGAGCACCCCGGACTTGCGGGCCGTGCTCATGGACATCATGATGCCGGAGATGGACGGCTACCAGACCATGCGCGAGATCCGCAAAGACCCGCGGTTCCGGCTCCTGCCGATCCTCGCCCTGACCGCTAAAGCGATGAAGGGCGATCGCGAAAAATGCCTCGCCGCCGGCGCCTCCGATTATATCGCCAAGCCCGTGAATACGGACCAGCTCCTCTCCCTGCTCCGCGTCTGGCTGCATCGGTGAGAAGAGGGTGCGATGGACGACCGCGCCAATATCCTGTTGGTCGACGACAATCCACAAAACCTGGATGTGCTCGAGAGCATCCTGGATTCGCCGGCTTACCGGTTGATCCGTGCACAGAACGCCAGCCAGGCGTTGGGGACGATCCTCGCCCACGACATCGCCGCCGTCGTGTTGGACGTCGAGATGCC
This sequence comes from Gammaproteobacteria bacterium, assembly GCA_050740455.1. Classification (GTDB taxonomy): domain Bacteria; phylum Pseudomonadota; class Gammaproteobacteria; order JACCXJ01; family JACCXJ01; genus USCg-Taylor. The sequence continues at coordinate 18,146 of JBOIDF010000033.1, forward strand.
GGAGATGAGCGGCTTGGAGCTCGCGCGGATCATCAAGGACCGCAAGAAAACCCAACATATCCCGATCCTCTTCCTCACCGCCCAGTTTCGCGAGGACCAAGACATCCTCAAGGGCTACTGCGCGGGCGCCGTGGATTACCTCACCAAGCCCGTCAACGCGCAGATCCTTACATCCAAGGTGGCCGTCTTCGCGGACCTCTTCCGGAAAACCCAAGCGCTGACCGCCGCCAACCACGCCTTGGAGATCGAGGTCACCGAGCGCAAGCAGGCAGAAGAAAGGATGGCCGCCGCGCTCCGGGAGAAAGAGACCCTGCTGAAAGAGGTCCACCATCGGGTCAAAAACAACCTGCAGGTCATCTCGAGCCTCCTCGATCTACAGGCCGGGCAGACCCAGGACGCGGGGGTCCGCGGGGTGCTCGCCGAGAGCCAGGGCCGCGTGCGGGTCATGTCCCTCATCCACCAACTCCTGTACGAGCGGAAAAATTTCTCACGGGTCGATCTGGGCCAGTACCTGGAACGCTTGACGCAGATCGTGCTCAATGCGTATCCGGTGGACCCGCAACGCATTGCGTTGAAGCTTGATGTGGCCGAGGTGTACCTGGATCTAGAGCGAGCAATGCCCTGCGCGCTCCTCGTCAACGAGCTCGTGACCAACGCCTTCAAATACGCCTTCCCCGGCGACCGGAGGGGAGAGATCGGCCTCTCCTTGAAGGCGCACGGGGACCGGGAGGCGGTGCTCACCGTCCGGGACAACGGCGTGGGTCTACCCGTGGGGCTGGATATAACCCAGGCGGCATCACTCGGCTTGCAACTCGTGCCGCTGTTCGTGGACCAGATGCATGGGAGCTTGCGCGTCGAGCCGGGGCCGGGGGCCTGCTTCGAGCTGCGCTTCCCAACCAGCGGGGGATAAAAGATGGTGAAGCAAACGAGCATCGTGATCGTCGAGGACGAGCGGGTCATTGCCTTTCACCTGAAGCACCAGCTCGAGGGGCTGGGCTACCGGGTGGCCGCGGTGAGCCCGAGCGGCGAGCAGGCGGTAGAGAAGGTCGGCCGGCTCCGCCCGGACCTCGTGCTCATGGATATCCATCTGGAAGGGGCCCTGGACGGGATCGAGGCCGCCGGCCAGATCCACTCCAACTATCGCATCCCGGTGGTGTTCTTGACCGCCCACGCCGAGGACGAGACCTTGCAGCGCGCCCGGGCGAGCCTGCCCTTCGGGTATCTGGTCAAGCCGGTCGAGGCGCGCGAGCTGCACGCCACCCTGCAGATGGCGCTGAGCCGGCGCGCGGCCGAGGTTGAGATCGAGGTCGAGGTCAAAAAAGCTAAGGAGCGCTTGCAGCTCGCCCTCGACGCGGCCGAGCTTGGCGTCTGGGAGTGGGAGGCCGCCAGCTGCCGGATCACCGCCGGGGCGCGCATCCAGGGCATTTTCGGGGGCGCTCCGGAGCCGATCAGCGAGTCACGGGGAACCTTCCTGGCGCGGGTACATCCCGAGGATCGCGCGGGTGTCCAGGAGGCGATGGAAGAGGCGGTGGCGTTCGGCAAATCGCTGAACCTCGTGTTCCGGACCCAACGGTCCGGGAAGGAGATCGGCTGGATTGAGGCCCATGCCAAGGCCCCTCAAACGGAGCTGCCCGGCCAGGTGCGCGTGGTGGGGATCATGAAGGACATCACGGAGCGGCGGGCGGCCGAAGAGCGGCTCCGGCAAGCTTCAGCGATCTTCGAGACCACGGCGGAGGGGATCTTCATCATGGACCACGAGCATCGCATCGTCTCGGTCAACCCGGCCTTTACGGTGATCACGGGGTACAGCCCGGACGCCGTGTTGGGAGAGGACCCCGATGTGCTCCTGCATGCCCGCCGCCATAGCGATCAGTTTTACCCCCGGCTCGAATCTACCTCCACCGCACAGTGGCAGGGCGAGACCTACTGCCAGCACCGCAACGGCACGGTCTTCCCGGTCTGGGAAAGCGTGAGCGTGGTGCGGGACGAGGGCGGCGCGGTGACCGATTATGTCGTCGCCTTTTCCGACATCAGCGCCCTGCGGCGGGCCGAGGCGCAGCTTGACCACCTGGCCCACCACGACCCGCTCACCGGGCTCCCCAACCGCCTGTTGTTCAACGACCGGCTGGACCAGATGGTCGCGCGAGCGCTCCGCCAGGACGAGCACTGCGCGATCCTGTTCTTCGACCTAGACGGCTTCAAGATCATCAATGACACCCTCGGGCATTCGAGCGGCGATTTCTTGCTTCAAACCATCGCCACGCGCATCAAGGGGCAATTGCGGAGTAACGATACGGCGGCCCGGCTCGGGGGGGATGAGTTCGTTATCCTCCTCGATCACATCGCCCATCCCGAGGACGCGGCGCGGATCGCCCGCAAGCTCCTCGACGCCCTGGCCGCCCCCGTGGAGCTCGGCGGGGAGCGGGTCACCGTCTCCGCGAGCGTGGGTCTCGCCGTCTACCCCGATAACGGTCACGATCGGGATACGCTGCTCAGGGCCGCGGACACAGCCATGTATAGCGCCAAGGCGCAAGGGCGCAACCGCTACTGTTTCTACACCGAAGAGCTGGCGGCGCGGGCGGCCGAGCGCCTGAACATCGAGCAGGGGCTGCGGGGCGCGCTCGCTACCGAGGGCCTGGTGCTCTACTACCAGCCGCAGGTAGCATTGAGCGACGGCGCCCTCACCGGGGTCGAGGCACTCGTACGCTGGCAGCATCCCCAGCACGGCCTGATCATGCCGGATCGTTTCATCGCGATCGCCGAGGAGAGCGGGGTCATCGAGCCGCTCGGCCGCTGGGTTCTGTTCACGGCCTGCGCGCAGGCCGTGGCGTCCCGGCGCACAGACGGGCTGCCGCTCCGTCTGTCCGTCAACGTCTCGGCCCGGCAGCTCGCCCGCGACCATTTCGAGGACACCGTGCGCGAAGCACTCGCCGAGAGCGGCCTACCGGCCTCCCAACTGGAGATCGAGATCACCGAAAGCACCTTGCAGGTCATCGAGCACAGCCGGCACCTCCTCGAAGCGCTGAAGGCCCTGGGGGTCTCGATCGCGATCGATGACTTCGGGACCGGCTACTCCTCGCTCAGCGTCCTCAAACACCTGCCCATCGACCGGATCAAGATCGACCAGTCCTTCGTGCGCGACATCCCGGGCGACGCCGATGACGTGGCAATCGTCGAGGCCATCGTCAGCCTGAGCCGGACACTGAGGCTCTGCGTCATCGCCGAAGGGGTGGAGACCGAGGGGCAGCTTGCCATCCTGCGCCGCCTCGGTTGCGAGGAGGGCCAGGGCTATCTGTTCAGCCGACCCTTGCCTGAGCTACAAAGCCTCTCGAGCGGGGAACGGCCGTGGGCGAGGTTGTTGTGGGGCTGAGGTGGGTGTTGGGGAGCCATACGGCGAAGGACAGGTAATTCAACGGAATTTGGCAATGGGTACTGCTGCGGTGATGCCGCGGTCCGCCCCGCCCAGCAGCGATTTCGCAGTCCCTCCACAGGCGGGAGCCTCTCGGGTTATTTGTGTACAACGGATCTCGAAGAAAAGCGTAATGGTCGATGACATTATCCCGGACGACGTAAAGCAGTTCATCCTTGAGCGCATCGACTCCATTGCCCAATTAGAGGCACTACTGCTTCTGCGCGGTAGTCCGCAGGTGGATTGGACCGCCAATGCGGTCGCCAAAAGGCTTTACATCGGTGAGCAAGAAGCGGGCGTGACGCTGCAACGCCTGTGCGCCGACGGTTTTCTGATCGCTAATCCGGAAAAATCGCTCCTATACCGGTATCACGTCAGATCTCCTGAGCTTGGACAGATGGTGGACCGGGTGGCCGCGCTCTATTCCAGGTACCTCATACCGGTGACCAAGCTCATTCACGCGAAGCCTCGGACCAGGGTTCAAGAATTCGCCGACGCCTTTAAGCTAAAATCAGATAAGGATTAGAGCAATGGCCGGTTTAATAATCTATTATTTGTGTGCGATGACAGCGCTCCTATGCGCCTGCCTGCTGCTGCATGCCTATCGTCGCAGTCGTTACCGATTGTTACTCTGGAGCGGCCTCTGCTTTGCCGGGTTAACGATAAACAACATGCTGGTTGTCTTCGATAAAGTGTTGGGGCCCGTCGCGGACCTATCCACCTGGCGATTAACGGTAGCGCTCCTCGCGATGCTTGTGTTGCTGTATGGCCTCATCTGGGACTCGGAGTGAGCGCTGCCATGAACTCCGTGATATTGGGTGCAATTGCAATGGGTTCCATGGTCGCCGCACTGTTCTTCCTGCGCTTCTGGCGGGATACTCGAGATCGATTTTTCCTCTTATTCGCCATCGCTTTCGCCATAGAGGGGTTCAACCGAGCGCTATTAGGACTGACCGCGGTGTCACAGGAGCACGAGCCCTTCTTTTATCTGATACGACTTTTTGCGTTCGGGCTCATCCTGGTGGCTATCGTAGACAAGAATCGCACCGGACGGCCGCGTTGAAGGAGCATCAGGCGCACGCAGCAAGGATAGGAAGTTCAACGGCCCTTGGTCAACCCTATCGTCTCTGTGACAGACGCCCCACTCGCAAGCGGCCGGCGTCGCTTCAGAGACTCGAAAAATTGGGCCGGCTACTGGATAGCGCTCTGCCTATCCCCGGGACGCGTTTCCGTATTGGGCTGGACGGGATCCTGGGATTCATTCCAGGGATAGGCGACGCCGCGGGCGCAGCGATCTCCGCGTACCTGATCGTCGAGGCTGCCCGCCTGGGGCTGCCTATTACAACGCTGCTGCGCATGGCGGGCAACGTCGCGATTGAAACGGTGATCGGCGCGGTCCCGATTGTGGGAGATCTCTTCGACATTGCTTGGAAGGCCAATCTCAAAAACCTGGCATTAGTGCGCGGCCAGGTGGCACCCGCCGGCCTTCCCCGAGGATGTACTCGGACTCCTCGGGCGATAAAGTCACGCTGGCACATTGGCAGGGTCGAGGCGATCCCGCACTGCATTCGAACCGCATCCCGCACCGCGGACAGGTCTTGTCCTCGCGGTGCACCGTCATGGACGCAACATCTCCGCCGCGACCGCCGGGGCAGACGGCAGGTACCAATGCAGGTAGGAGGCCGTCACGCGGCCGCGGCGGTAAATCGCCTCACCGTCCGTTCCGTTTTGCCGGGTGCCTGTCACACTGGCGTGCATGGAGGTCTCGAGCTGCGAGTGATGGAAGGTATGGCCCCGGACCTCGCCGGCCTCAAAGCGGGCCGATTGGAGTCCGAGGCCCATCAACCGCCTTTGCATCCGGGCCCGGCCCGGCAATATGCCGCACATCCGCCCCGCGTAGCCCTCGCTGTCGCAGAGTTCATCGAGGAGATAGAGCATGCCGCCGCACTCGGCGAGTACGGGTTTGTCCGCGGCTACATGCTGACAGAGATCCTGCTTCATCCGCTCATTGCTCGCCAAGGTCGTGATGTGCAGCTCGGGATATCCGCCCGGCAGATACACGCTGTCGATCGAAGGCAGCACGGGGTCGCAGAGGGGGGAGAAAAAAACCAGCTCCGCACCCATGGCCCGCAGGAGATCGAGATTGGCCGGGTAGACGAAGGAGAAGGCGAGATCGCGCGCCACGCCGATCCGGACACCCTGCAACAGGCGCGGAGGATCGGGGATCGAGGATTGCCCAAACGCCACGGGTCCCGGCAAGGCGGCGAGCTCTGTTTCGCCGATCGCTTGCGCCAGAGCGTCGAGACGTTGCTCCAGGTCGGTGATCTCCTGGGCCTGGATGAGGCCGAGGTGGCGCTCGGGCAATCCAAACTCGGAATGGCGGTATAGGGCACCCAGGAACGGGACCCCGCTCGGGACGCTCGATTGCAGCATGCCGAGGTGGGCGGTGCTCGCGACCCGGTTGGCCAGGACCCCGGCGAATGGGAGCCCCGCCCGATAGGTCGCGAGCCCATGGGCCAGCGCCCCGAAGGTCTCAGCCATCGCCGCCGCGTCGATGACCGCGAGTACCGGAATGCCCAAGGCCGCAGCCAAATCCGCGCTCGAGGGGCGGCCGTCGAATAGGCCCATGACGCCTTCAATCAATAGGAGATCGGCTTCTTGCGCGGCGGGCCCGAGCAGGCGGCGGCACTCGGCCTCACCGACCATCCAGAGATCGAGCTGGTAAACCGGGTGCCCGCTCGCGACCTCCAGGATCATCGGATCGATGAAATCGGGACCGGTTTTGAAGACGCGTACTCGCCGCCCGCGGAGGACATGGTAACGCGCGAGGGCCGCGGTCACTGTGGTCTTACCCTGACCGGAAGCAGGGGCGCCGATCAAAAGCGCCGGGCAATGTCTCACGGAGGGGTTCAAACGCGCCCCAGCCTCCGGAATACCCAAGCCGATATGCTCCCGAGCAGCAACCAGAAGACGCCGTTGGTCCACGTGGCGGCCAAGACAAAGCGGCGCGCGAGATCATCGGGCGCGAGGGCTGCGCCGGCATCGGCATGGGGTGCACCCACGAGATGCGGCACAACCAAAAGCGCGACGCCCGTCAGCTTATAGGACCACGGCCGGGTCAGTACCAGTAGCGCCATCGCACCGGCCGTGGCGAAGACGGTCGAGAGCCACCAAAGCTGCCGCTCGATGAGTGGCGCGGCCGGAGTGCCCGGTAACTCCGGCGGCAGTCCCAGCGCGGGACTGAGAAAAAACACGACGAACCCCGCTACACCCCATAGTACACCTTGTATCGCGGAAACCCGTTCGCGCAGGGCGAACGAGGCGCACAGCAGCAGCGCGAAGCCGATGCCGGCGCCGCCATTGGTTAGCGTGGTGTAGAGCGTGCGCTCCCAGCCCTCTTGTGGTGCCCAGGCGGGAGACGTTTCGTGGCCCGTTCCGGTCTGCTCGGTAACCTGGTGTTCATACGCTTCGGCTTCGAGGATGAGTGGAGTCACCTCCAAGGCCTGCAGTGCGGTCAGCGTGATGCCGGCCAGCGCGCCCGAAATCACCGCAGCGAACACGATGCGCCGGAATAGGGCCATGCTCAGTGACAAGGAAAGGCAAAGCTGTGACGGGTGTCGTGCGCGGCGTTATGCACGGCGGGGAGCGGCGCGAAGCCGACCGCGACCAAGATGACGATGCCCAGGGCGGCCGCCCAGAAAGCGGCGAAGGCCGGTGTCCGCGTGAGGGGATAGGCATGCGTTTGCGTGATGTTCGACATGAGGCTCTCCTATTCTGTGATGAACCATGGTTTATGGCGTTTGGCCTTGCGAAAGCGATGGCTGAAGTCGGGATCGTATAGGCGCGAGTTAGCAAAGTCAGTCGCGGTCAGGACCGGGCCCACGAGGATCATCGCCTGCGAGCGGATCTCCGCCGCCTTCACCTGCTCGCGGATATCGGCGAGTGTGCCCCGCACGATCTTCTGATCGGGGCAGGTCGCCTTGTGGACCACGGCCACCGGGCAATCGGCCCCGTAGGCCGGGATCAAGGCTTCCGTCACCTCCTTGAGCAGGGTGATGCTGAGAAAGAGCGCCAGGGTCGTGCGGTGGCGGGCGAGATCGGCGAGTTGCTCCCCAGCGGGCATCGGCGTCCGGCCCTCGGCGCGGGTCAGGATAACGGTCTGGCACAGCTCGGGCAAGGTCAGTTCCTGCCCGAGCACGGCCGCGGCCGCGGTGAAGGCCGAAACCCCGGGCACGACCTCGTACGGAATACCCAGCACGGCGAGCCTGCGCATCTGCTCGGCCGTGGAACCGAAGATCAGCGGATCGCCGGTATGCACGCGCGCGACGTCGTGCCCCGCGTCGCGCGCCGCCACCATCACCGCGATGATCTCGTCCAGGGTCATGCCCGAGGAGTCGAGCACCTGGGCGTCCCGCCGGGCCCGGGTCAGCACCGCGCGCGGCACCAGCGACCCGGTATAGAGCACCACCGGGCAGCGCTCAATCAGCTCGGCCGCGCGCAGGGTGAGGAGCTTGGGATCCCCGGGGCCGGCACCGATGATATAGACGCGCATCACAGGCATCGAAGGACGGAATCGCGCACGATCTCCCAGATCCGGTCAGGGACCTCGGCCACCCACTGGGCATCGATCTCCCACTGGCCGTCGATCGCCTCCGCCTCCGGCGCTCCGTCCTCCTCGTCCACGCCGACTACGAGACGCCAAAGCCGATCGCTCACCGAGCCGTTGCGCTCGATGAGGAACCGCCTCGCAAAAACCTGTGCCAGTTCTTCTCCTTCGAGGGCTAGCGTCAAGCACGGCGGATCGATCCGCGCCGTCCCCGTCACGGAGAGCCTTATATAAGCCTCCTTCAGGGCGTCGATCGCGGCGGGCGGCTCGAAGCCCTCCGAGCGGAAATCGCATGGCTCCTTGGTGTTGCCGATCAAGAACCAGCGGCCCTCGGTCTCGGCGAGGATCGCTCCCGCAAGCCGCCCGACTCGCGCCATCACTCGATCTCTGTCGCGGGCAAGACCAGCGAGTAGCCGGGCCGCTGTCCGGGCAAGACCTCACCCGCCGCTGTGTATTTATTGGTGTAGCCGCGCGGCGTCACCATGTAGCCCTCGAAAACGAAGGTGTTCGACGAACCCACGAGCACGGTGGTCAGCATCCCGATCTCGTAGTCGAGAAAATTATCGAGATCCGAGAGGACCACGTGCTGGCGTTTGCGGTAGGCGCTCTTCACCAGCGCCACGGGAGTCGGGCCATCGCGGTGGCGGCGCAGGATCGCCTGGGCCTCGACGATCTGCTGGGTGCGCCGGCCGCTCGCGGGGTTGTAAAGGCCGACCACGAAATCGGCCGCGGCCGCGGCCTCGATGCGGCGCGCGATGACCGGCCAGGGCGTCAACAGGTCCGAGAGCGAGATGGTGCAGAAATCATGAACCAAGGGCGCGCCCACCAGCGAGGCGCAGGAGTTCATCGCCGTCATGCCCGGCACGATGCGCAGCTCCGGCGAATCGCCGCGCTTCCAGCCCATGCCCTTCAGCACCTCGAAGACCAGCCCCGCCATCCCGTAGACCCCCGCGTCCCCCGAGGAGATGAGCGCCACCCGCCCGCCGTCCCGCGCCCGCTCCACGGCCGCGCGCGCCCGGCCGATCTCCTCGGTCATGCCGGTCCGGATCACATCCTTGCCTTTGATGAGGTGGCCCACGAGCCGGATGTAGGTCGTATAACCGACGATCAGCTGCGCATCGGCGATGGCCGCGAGCGCCGCCGGCGTGGCGTGGTCCTGGGCACCCGGACCGATGCCGACGACGTACAGGACCCCCTTCGATTCAGCCATGTAGCACCTCGCTTTGCGCGGCGCGCCGCTTGGGATAGGGGATGCGCGCCACCGCCAGGGTCATGGAGCGTCCGGCACCGGCTTCGGTATAGACCCGCTTCGGGACCAGGAGCGCTCGGGCACCGGCAGCGAGGAGCGCCGCCGGCTCCGCCACGCCGCGGGTCCCGACATGGCGCTTGACGGTGTCGGAAGGGTTCTCGATCCCCGGCACCACATCGAGTTGCGCGGCGGTATAGATCTCGATCGGCCAACCGTAGTGCTCGCCCAGGTAGAGAAAGGCCGGTTCGTCCGCCTTGCGGTCCACCGTGGCGATGGCCTTGATCGAGCGGATCGAGAGGCGGTGTTCGGCGAGGATCGCACGGACTCCACGCTCGACCATCTCGGGTGCAGTACCGCGGTCGCATCCCAGGCCGAGCAGCAGGCTCTTGGGCCGATAGATGAGCGCGTTCGCCCAGTGCGCCGGGTGGCTCTCTCGAAACTCGCGGTCGGTCGCGACCAAGAGGATCTCGTAGGGACTCGGATCGACGCTATCGAGCGACGTCGCATAGACCACGCCCTCGGGCAGGCAACGGTCCTCCGGCCAGAAGCCTGGCTCACCGCTCTCCTGCACGAAAACGACGGGTGCAGCGTTCACCACCGCCGCGCAGCCGCGGGTCACGTTGCGATCCGGGTCGTCGAGCGTCCAACCCAGCTCGCGGCCCAGGATGTCCACGGTCAGCGTGCCGCGCACGTCGGAGGCGGTCGTGATGACCGCCTGCGCGGCGAGCAACCCGGCGATCCGATCCGTATAGGCGTTGCCGCGCCCGACGTGGCCCGAGAGCACGCAGATCGCAAACCGCGCGTCGTCGTCCACGCACACCACGGCCGGATCGAGCTTCTTGTCCTTCAAGAGCGGGGCGATCATCCGCACCACCGCCCCCACGCTGATGATAAACACATGACAGTCGTAGGCATTGAAGGTCTCCGCCAAGTACGGCCCCATCGGTAATGGTAGGGCTAGGGTACCCACGGGCGCGCCGGCGCGAACTTTCTCGGAGACGTAGAGATCGGCACCAGGCAAGCCCGGCAGCAAGCGCGCGGCGATCCCGACACCGTGCTTGGTGATGGCGTAGAGGGCGAAAGGTCTGCGCGCGGCGTCTTGGGTCATCCCGCCAGCTCCCGCAGCGGCACGGTGCCGGCGAGGACCCCGCTCCGCTCCTTGCGCGATACCACCACCATCGCGAAACAATCGCCGCGCTCGGCGCCGATCGCGCGTAGATCGCGCACGATGCGTTGCTCGCGCATGGTGGCGCGAGAGACGTACGCGGCGCGGTCCAGGAGACCTTCCTGTTCCAGCGCCGCGATGATCCGGGGCAGCTCAGGACCGATCTTCATGAGGACGACCGTATCGAAACGGCGCAGGATATCGACGAGGTCTTGCAGTCCGTAGGTGCCGGGCAGGATGGCGATGCGTTCCTGGCCGTCGGCGAGCGGCACCCCGGTCACGGCCGGGACCGCCGTGATCGAGCTGACTCCCGGGATCACCTCGATGCCCACGCCCGGCCAGCGACGCCGCGCTTCGTCCTGTAGATAGATGAAGGTGCTGTAGAGCGAGGGATCGCCCTCGGTGAGGAAGGCCACGTCCCGTCTCGCTTCCAGCTCAGCGCCGATGCGCGCGAAGGCCCGCTCCCAGGCGGGCCTCAAGCGCTCGGGGTCCTTACTCATCGGGAAGGTCAGGAGCAGGCGCTTTTGACCGGAGATCTCGCCGATCGTGGGTTGCACGATCCCCCAGGCCTTGGAGGCGCCGTAGTCCGAGCCGCGCGGCAGCGCCAAGACCGGCACGCGCCTGATGGTATCGATCGCCCGCAGGGTGATGAGGTCGGGCGCGCCGGGACCGACGCCGACGCCGTAAAGCATCGTAGTCATAACTCAGTCTCCGGTTTCGTGACCGCGAAGATCTGGATCGGGTTCAGGGCCTCGTAGCGCAGATAATGCGCGAGGGGTTCGGCGCGGGAGACCTGCAGCAACGTCACCTCCGGCACCAGGTCCCGGCCCCGGATCGCCTGGTAGCACTCGGCGGCGTTCTCGAGCGTGATGGCGTTGGCGACCAGCCGCCCTCCCAGATGCAGCCGTTCCAGCGCGGTCTCGATGATCGCCGCCATGCTGCCCTTGCTGCCGCCGACGAACACCGCGTCCGGTGCCTCCAGATCCGCGAGTGCCTCCGGCGCCCGGCCGGCCACGACGCGCACGTTGTCGGCGCCGTGGGTACGGAGATTGTCCTCGCAGATCGCCACACCCTCGGGGTCCAGCTCGACCGCGTAGACGCGCCCCTCGAACGCGAGCAAGCCCGCCTCGATGGCGACCGAGCCCGAGCCCGCGCCGATGTCCCACACCACGGAATCGGGCCGGAGGCTCAGCGCCGCGAGCGAGAGCAGCCGTACCTCACGCTTGGTGATGAGGCCCTTCTTGGGCATGCGCTTGGCGAAGGCGTCCTCGTGCAGGAAGGGGATCGCGGGCGGCGGCCGCCACGCGGGGTCCTCGCGCAGCAGCACCAGCACGTTGAGGTCCGAGACCTCGTTGAGCTTCGCGATCTCGGACAGGGCTAGCGCCCGAACGCGCTCGTCCGGACCCCCGAGGTTCTCGCAGACCCAAGCACGCCACTGGCCCTCGCCGTGCTCGATCAGATGCGCGGCGATGCGGGCCGGGGTGTTGTCGGGATCGGTGAAGATCCCCACCTTGGCGAGCCGCTTGAGCCGGGCGCAAAGCCCTTCGAGCGGACGGCCGTGCAGCGAGCTGAAGGCCGCGTCGTCCCATTTGAGCCCGGCGCGGGCGAAGGCGAGCTGCATGCTGCTCGGTTGCGGGATGACTTCGACATGCTCGGCCCCGAGTCTTTTCATCACCAATGCCCCTATTCCATAAAAGAGCGGGTCGCCCGAGGCCAGGATACAGACGCTGTGGTCCTCGGCAAGCAGCGCGATGCGATCCAATGCCTTCCCGATCGCGTCTTTCAGGACCACGCGTTCGCCCTGGAAGTCGGGGAAGAAGGCTAGTTGGCGTTCCCCACCCGCGAGCACCTGGGCCTTGGCGATGGCGTTCATGGCGCGGCTCGTGAGCCCCACGCAACCGTCATCGCCGATCCCGACCAGCGTGACCGCGCGCCTCATGCGGGCGTCTCCGCCGAGAGCATCAACAAGGCATGAATGATGGCGACCGCGATGGGGCTCCCGCCCTTGCGGCCCAAGGCGACGATGTAGGGCGCGGGCAGCGTGAGCGCCGCGTCCTTGGACTCGGCCGCCGAGACGAAGCCGACCGGCACGCCGATGACGAGCGCGGGCCGCGCGCCCTCCTCGCGCGTGAGGCGCACGACCTCGAGGAGCGCGGTCGGGGCGTTGCCGATGGCGACGACGGCGCCCTCGAGGACACCCAGGCGCTCTGCCTTGCGCATGGACTCGATGGCGCGCGTCGTATTCGCCGACTTGGCGGTAGCTATGACGTCCTGGTCCGAGATGAACGAGCGGATGGTACAACCATAGCTCGCCAGCCGCTCCTCGTTGAGACCGGCCGCGATCATCTTAACATCGACGAGGATCGGGCAGCCCGAGCGCAGCGCGGCGATACCGGCCGCTATGGCCTCGCGGTGGAAGCGCATAAGCGCCATGAACTCGAAGTCTGCGGTCGCGTGGATCACCCGGCGCACCACCTGCCATTCGGCGGGCGCAAAGCCGTGCGGGCCAGCCTCCCGATCGATGATGGCGAAGCTCCCGTCCTCGATGCTGCGGCCGAGCGCTGTCATCTGCCGCATGTCGTGGTTCCCGTTCATGGTCTGGCCTCCGGGAAACGGCCAAGCAAGCCGCCGCCGAAATCAACGAGACAGGCGTGCACCTCGAGGGAGCCGTGCGCATACCGGGTGCAGTGCTCGACCACCTTCTCGCAGACCAGCGAGGTGATGCCGACGAGCCCCGCCTCGCGGCACAGCTCGAGCACATGGCGCGCGGTGTTGGCCTGCTCGATGGCCGCGATCAGCTCGCCCGAGGCGCCCAGGTCCGCCGCGAGCGAGGCCAGGAACGCCAGGTCCACCTCGGAGCCCGCGACGTGCGTCTGCATCTTGCCCTTGGCCATCTTCGAGAGCTTCCCCATCATGCCCACCACGACGGCACGGGCTACCCGCCGCTTGGCGGAATGCCGAATACCTACGCCGATGAAGTCACCGACCTGGATGAAGGCCGTCTCCGAGAGATGCGGGTAGAGCGCCATCGCGTATTGCTCGGACTTTCCGCCGGTCGTGAGCACCAGCTCTCGCGCTCCGTCGGCCACCGCCACATCGATCTCCTGGACCACACTGGCCTTCCACGAGGCGGTCGAATAGGGCTTTACGATACCGCTCGTGCCCAGGATGGAGATCCCCCCGAAGAGACCGAGCCGTGCATTGGTGGTCTCCTTGGCCATCTCTTCGCCGCGCGGCACGCTGATAGTCACGAACGCTCCCCGGTAGGGGCTTCCCGCGAGCTCCTCCGCCACCATCTCGGTGACGTTCCGGCGCGGCACCGGGTTGATCGCCGCCCCCCCCACTTCCAGGCCGAGCCCCGGCTTCGTGACGGTCGCGACCCCCGAGCCGCCGCGGATCTCGATCCCGGGCTCGGTGCGCAGCTCGACCTCGGCCACGAGCTCGGCCCCGTGCGTGCAATCCGGATCGTCGCCCGCGTCCTTGATCACGCTGCAGATCGCTCGTGGGCCGAGGCGCTCGCAGCGCTCGAGCGCGAAACGCGCCTGGGCGCGGTTCGGGAGCGTGGTCTCAATCTCCGCGAGCATGGTGTCCCGCACCAGGCAGCGCGCCGCCGCCTTGGCCGCCGCGGCCGCGCAGGCGCCAGTCGTAAAGCCGGTGCGGTTGCCTTTCGGATTGCGGGGCGGAACCGTCATGGCTCATAGTAATCCTTCGCCGGCCGGTTGCCCAAACACTCGCCGTGACGAAAAACCTGCTCATACGGATTTTTTCGGCATGTTGAAGAACGATTCGAGGTTGTCCTTGGTGGCCGCGACCCCCGCGGCCACGAGGTCATCGAGGAGCGCATAGTTCACGGCCCCATCCCCGCTCACGAACGCCTGCCTGAGCGGCACGCTCGCGAGCACCTCGCGCATAAGCGCCCGCGCATACGCGACCCGCTCCGTGCTGCCGATGGGCGGGATCGGCTCGATACGCAGCGCCTTGCAAGCAAGCGGGACGTGCTCGCGCACCATGGGCTCGGACAGGAAGTACTCGGGCGCGGAGCGCAGCCAGATGAGTATGGCCTCGCGCGCGAGGGCTTGGAACTTTGCCCCCTGGACGAGACCGAGCGCAGCCGTGATCCCGGTGTCGGTGGCGAGCACGAGCGTCGGTCCGCTCGTACCGTTCTGGGGAAAGAACCGGCCCCAGGGGCCGCTGAAGCGCAGCCCTTCCCCGACCCTGAGCGCGTGGATGTAGCCCGAGCCCGGGCCACCGCGGATGCGCTTGACGGCGATCCGGAAGCGATGCTGCTCCGCATCCGGGCTCAGCATCGAATAGGCGCGCTTGACCGCCTTGCCACTCGCCTGGACCAGGCCGCTGTCGACGATGATGTACTGCCCGCCGGTGAAGCCCAAGGGATCGTCACAGACGAGCTCGACGAGCCGGGCATCGGGACCGAGGTCCTCGATGGCGGCAACGCGCGCCTGTCTTGGGATCGCCACGGCCGGCTAGTCCGCCCGGTCGATCTCGTGCGCGAAGTGCCGCGCGATGGAGCCGCCGGCCGCGGCCTCCCGTACTCGATCGTCTACCAAGTGAAAGATCTCGTCCTCAAGCCCGAAATGATCGGCGAGGGCAAAGCGGATGCGCGGGTACTGCGCGCGCAGGTGACCGACTTGGCGTTTGATGCGTTCGATGAGCGTGCCCGTAAAGAGATAATAAGGCAGCGCCGTGATCTGCGTCATGCCGAGCCGCGCTTGGCGCTGCACCACCCTTTCGAGGCGCGGGTGGGTGATGCCGGTGAAGGCCAGGTCCACCAGCTCGTGCTCGGTCTCCTCCAACAGCCAGCGCGCCATCTTCGCCACGTCGCCGTTGGCCATGCGATCGGAGGAGCCGCGCCCTAGCAGGATGACTCCAGTCGTCTTGGGATCGGGCGCATCGAGCGCGCGCATCGCCGTGTGCAGCCTCCGTTTCAGGACATTCAGCACCGCATCGCAGCCGCTCAAGTGGCGGGTGTAGATAAACTCCGTCGCCGGATAACGCACCCGCGCGGCTTCGATATGCTCGGGGATCTCCATCTTCACATGGCCGGCAGCGTTCAGTATCAGCGGCACCACGATGACTCGGTGGGCCCGGCGAGCGCTCCGCTCCATCCCATCGTCGAGGAGCACATTCGCAAACTCGATAAAGCACAGATCGATGTCCCATTCTGGATGACGCGCACGCCAGCGTGTCGCGAAATCCTCCACTTCGCGGTTACCCGCCGGTTCGCGCGAGCCGTGCCCGACGAGGAGAATGACCTCACTCATGGTCCAAGCTCGTGCTCCCCGCGCCTATCCCAGCGAAGGCCGCGGTGAGGTCCGGCGGCATGGGCTCGCCTAGGAATCTCTGCCGCAACTCATACCAGAGTCGCAGCCGCTCCCAGCGCGGCTCTTTCAGCACCTTGAGATCCTCCGATAAGAACGGGCTCGGGAGGAACACGGTCGTCATCTGCTCGCCGAAACCGTTCCAGAGGCGCAGTCCCCAGCTTCGGCCCCCGCCGCACTTCGCGCCGTGCGTCTCGAAGAACGCGGCGCGCGCGACCCGGCGTTTCTCCGCGAGCTCCGGCGAGGGCGCCCCCTTGTGCGCCCCGATGCAGAGGTGGAAGTGCCAGTAGCCGAGGTCCACCGTGAGATAGCCGTCAAAGAGCGAAACCTTGGGCGGCTCTTTGAACCGGATCTCGAAGACCGCGCCTTGGAGACACGGCCCGACGGTGATCTCGCCCCAGTGCTCTTTGAAGAGGAGATCTGCGAGCCTTTGCATCTCCACCTCCCCGGGCTCGAAATCGGCATATTCGGTCACCGTGCCGTCCGGGTTGTCGATGATCTCGCGGCGGGGTGTTTGCGTTTCGTTCATGACGACCTCCCTCGAACGCCTTGGGCGTGCGTTCAGATCTCTATACCCTTCTGGGCCCTGATACCGGCCCCGAAGGCGTGCTTGACCGCCCGCATCTCGGTGACGGTATCGGCGGCCTCGATCAACCCGGCCGGGGCGCCGCGGCCGGTGATGACGACGTGCTGCATCGGCGGGCGAGTGTTCAGATCCCTCAGCACCTCTTCGAGCTTGAGATAGCTGTACTTGAGCACGAGATTCAGCTCATCCAGGACAACAAGTTGCAGCTCCAGGTCCTGTAGCATCCTGCACGCCGTCTCCCAGGCCCTTTTCGCGGCGCGCAGGTCGCGTTCCCGATCTTGCGTCTCCCAGGTGAAACCCTCCCCCATGACGTGGTATTCGACCTCCGGAAATCGGCGGAAGAAGGCTTCCTCGCCGGTGCTCTGCACACCCTTGATGAACTGGACCACACCCACGCGCATGCCGTGGCCGAGGGCGCGGGCTACCATGCCGAAGGCCGAGCTCGACTTGCCCTTGCCGGGGCCGGTCAAGACCAAAAGCAGGCCTTTATCCATGGTGGCCTCGGCGATACGGGCGTCGATGACTGCCTTCTTGCGCCGCATGCGCAGGCGGTGGCGCGCCTCCGGCGGGATGGGATCCACGGCCGGATCCACGCCGCTCAATTCCTGCCGAGCGCCCGTTTGTCGCCTGTGTCTCCGCCCGAGATGCGCACGGCGGCGAGCGCGGCATGCACGATCGCCGCGACGGCGACGTAGAACGCGAGCGTGGCCAGGGAGGACGGGAAGTATCTCGCGATCCGCGCGCCGAATTCCACGAAGTTCGGCTCGAAACGCCCGGAGAAGAAATAAAACCCGCCGCTCGAAAACAACTCACTCACCACGCCGCCGATGACGACGCTCGCGGCCAGGGGTAGCAGGCTCGATAGAGCCAGGCGATGGCGAGCGGCATACCAGCGGCCGGCGAGCCACAGCGCCCCGTAGGCGGGCAGGAGGAACCCGTAAGCCGGGCTGATACAGAAGCTCGACACCCCGCCGAAGGTGATGGCGACGTAGTCGATGAACGCCGCCTCGACCAGCAGGGCGACCGGCATCCACAGCGGGCGAAGATACACCCCGGCGAGGAAGAACACCGCGGTGGAGGCATCGGGAAGGTGTAATTGTCCGGCGAAGTGTTCGCTGCGGGTGGCGGCCATGAGCAAGGCCAGGGCGAGGGCGATGAGGGCGGTGCGGCGATCGGTCTTTTCGTTCATGGGTTTTTCCTCATGCGATGAAGTCTATTATCACTATTTCTTGGGGTCACAGTATACGGCACGTCACTTTAGGGTCACGAATAGGTTGGTGTTCTCTTACTCCCTGTCCGATCTCGACGGTTAGAGCTCGACGCGGAAGCCGATCAGAAAATTCGCCCCCGCGGTCGAGAAGCCGAATACCTCTTCGTAGTCGTCGTCGAAGACGTTCTGTCCCTTCGCGGTGATCGAGAGCGATTCCATGCCGAGCTGGTTCTCGATCAGGCGGTAGGAGACCGCGATGTCGGCCTTAGCATAACCATCCAGGCGTACACGAGCGCCGCTCGGATCGACGTTGAAATCGCGATCGATCGAGCTTCCTTTGACGGTGAGGTTGAAACTTGCCGTCCACCGCTCCCTAGTGTAGTCCACGGTGAAGGCGCCGGAATGCTCCGGACGCCGCAGGAGCGGCTCGCCCTCGACGAACAGCGTGCCCCCCAAATCACCGGAGTCGACGACCTTGGTATCGAGATAGGTATAGCTGCCGCGGAAACCGATGCCGATCGGGGTCACAATCCGCAATGCGGCCTCGACGCCGCGGCTCCGGGCTTCTTGGATGTTAAATAAGGCAATCCTGTTAGGGTCCGTCTGAGGGACGAAGCTGATCAGATCGTCGAAATCCGAGGAGAAGTACGTCGCGGACAGCTCCACCGGATAATCGCCTAAGGGCAGCGTCTGGTCGAAGCCGACCTCCCAGCTCTCCGAGCGCTCGGGATCGAGGTCTTCGTCACCCCTCCCGAACCGCGTCCTGCCGAAGTTCTCGAAGAAGGTCGGGTTCTTGATCCCGGTGCCGTAGCTCGCGCGGAGCTTGGTCTCGGTCCCCGGGAGGCGATAGGAGAGACCGAAGCGCGGGTTCACCTCGGTGCCGTAGGTCGAGCTTTCATCGAGCCGGAAGCCGGCGATCAGCGTCACCCGTTCTTGCCAATCGAGGATGAGCTGAGAGTAGAAGGCCCCGGCATCCCGAGTCTCGTCGGCGCGGTCCGAGAGTCTAAAACCCGGAAACAGGAACAGCGAGTCCTGTTCGAAGGATTCGGCCTCGCCATAGCCCCCGAGCGTCACGGTCGGCGTGAGGCCGGCGAAGGACGGCAGGAAGAAGGTCGAATTGTAGTCGGCCGACAGGCGCTCCTGGGTCGTGTCGCTTCGGGAGGATCCGAAATCGACGCCTGCATCCAAGGGGTCGTCGAAAGCAAAATCCTCATGGTAGAACCCGAGTTGGAGCGCGTGGCGCCACCAGGGAAAGGGGTTCCAGACCGCGCGCGGCCCGACGATCAGCCTCGTCCGCTCCTGGAACTGGTTCGGGTCGAGCGGCGGGAACCGATCTCCCGCGATTTCGCTCGGAAACTCGAAGCGCGAGTCGTTGTAGCGCACCGTGGTCGTGAGGTCGAGCGTCTCGAACGGGCTCACATCGAAGCGCGAGGCGACGGTCGTATTCCCGTAGCGGTTGTTGAAGTCGAGGATGCCATCGGTGTCGATGCGTCCGACGTTTAAAGAATAGCCATAGCGCTCGGTACCGCCCGAGATCCCGCCATGCTCCTCGAAGGTTTCGAAGCTGCCGCCGGCGAAGCCCAAGCGAGCCGCCAGCGGCCCTGCGCCGCGGCGGGTGAAGAGCTGCACCACCGAGGTGATCGCGTCCGACCCGTAGAGCGCGCTCTGAGGGCCGCGCACGATCTCGATGCGGTCGATCCCGTCGGTCGTGAGGTCCGAGAAGTCATACCCGCCTCCCGCCTGGTTCACTTTGACGCCGTCGATCAGGACCTGATTGAAGTTCGAATTGCCGCCTCGGGCGAAGAGTGAGGTCGTGCCTCCGCGGCTCCCGGTCTGCACGATGGTGAATCCGGGGATGTCGCGCAGGACCTCGAGGGTATCCATCACCTGGGCGCGCTCGATGTCCTCGCCTTCCACCACGGACACCGAAGCGGGAACCTGATCGAGCGGCGTCTCGAGCCGGGTGGCGGTGACGATCATCGGCTCCAACTCGACCGTCTCATCGGCGGCGGAGACGGGGTTACAAAATAGGGGGCAACAAGGCAGGAAACTAACGGGCAGCAGGACTGCCGCCACTCGGTGTAATACCATCGTTTTTTCCTCCGCGCACACCCGCGCAATAACGGTACACAGCGCACGGCCCGCGGAGGAATGGCGGCAGGGGGCGGGAAAAGAGATAACGGCCCGGGCGCCGCGGCATCACCCTCCGCAATGCCATTGCAACACCTTCAGGCCGGTCTCCGGACTCGCAAGTGGGTTCAAAACCCCGGGAGCAGCGCCTTCCCATGCTGGATGCACAGTGGCGTGATGCTGATTCCCTTACTTGCTTACCGTTGCGGGGGCAGCGCCGGGATTGCGCTCGGGCCGAAACTCGAGCGCGCACCGGC
>JBOIDF010000034.1:0-37799 GCA_050740455.1 Gammaproteobacteria bacterium
CTTGACTGCCACCATCAACGTGGACACCTACCCGATTGGCTGGGACGCGGGCTCGGTCGGCATGGTGCTGACGGCCGGATTCGCCGGGGCTCTTCTTGGGGTTTTGTTTAAACCGCGCGGCGGGCGCCGGGAAAAACACCAAGGATAACCACTTCAATCGCTCTAAGCTCTAGCGATAGCTCTCCTGGCAGGGAGGCCGGAGAGCGCCGGGGGGACTCTTGGAGTCCCCCAGCGTGTTCAGCGCGATGTCTTACTGATTGACGGATGGTTGCTTTGCTTGTTCCTCTTCAGTCATAGGCGCGTTCGTCGAACCCTGGGTGTTAGACGATTCGGGCGGGTCATACCCGCAAGCCCCTAAGTTCAATGAAAGCAACGCAAAGGCCAGAAGCTTGAGAATGCTAGTCATATTAAATGCCTCCTCACAATTTCGGTTTTTTGTTGATGAGCAACCACCTGGGTTAAGGTGGAGCAACTAAAGGATAGGCAATCGTCCTTCATTTCTCAATAGGCAGGTTGGCGTTTCGCCAACAATTGCTAAGTCTACATTATTTTCGTTAAATTAGAAGGAGAGAAGTTCCGAACGCATCCGAGGCCGGGCAACGATAAATTAGAAGGAGAGAAGTTCCGAACGCATCCGAGGCCGGGCAACGATAAATTAGAAGGAGAGAAGTTCCGAACGCATCCGAGGCCGGGCAACGAGGCCGCCGGGACGCGTTTACATAACAATAAAACCGCATCCTCACAGAAAAACAAAAGGGGAAGACTTATGAAGATCGGCGTACCCAAAGAATGCGCGGCCGGAGAACAGCGTGTCGCGATCGTTCCCGAGGTTGTCGCGCGCTTTGGAAAGCTTGGGGTCGAAGTCCTTATCGAAGAGGGGGCAGGTGCTGCCGCCTATCAGCCAGATCAGTCGTATACGGCGGCCGGTGCCACGGTCGTCCAGGACGCCGAGCGGCTTTACCGCGAGGCGGATGTCGTGCTTCGCGTCCAGCCTCCAACGATCGAAGAGGCGCACCGGCTTCGAGACGGGGGTATCGTCGCGGGATTCATGGCGCCCCATAAGAGCGCGGAGCTCGTGAAGGTGTTTCGGAATCGAAAGATCACAAGCTTGGCCATGGAGCTTATTCCCAGAATTTCCAGGGCCCAGTCGATGGATGCCTTGTCCTCGCAGGCGTCGGTGGCAGGGTACAAAGCGACGCTCATGGCCGCTTACCGGCTCAGCAAGTTCATACCGATGCTCACCACGCCGACCGGGACCATCCGTCCGGCAAAGTTTCTCATCATCGGCGTCGGCGTCGCCGGCCTGCAGGCGATCGCGACGGCCCGGCGCTTAGGCGCGATCGTGGAGGCTTACGATGTACGCCCGGCCACCAAGGAGCAGGTGCAGTCTCTGGGGGCCAAGTTCGTCCAAATGGACATTCAAGCCGATGCCGCCGGTGGCTATGCCCGGGAGCTTACCGAAGAGGAAAAGCGACGGCAGCAGGAGCTGATTGCTAAGCACGTGAGCCAAGCCGACGTGGTGATCACTACCGCTGCGATTCCCGGCCGTCCGGCGCCGACGATCATTACCCGGGCGATGGTAGCAGCGATGAAACCGGGGGCCGTGATCATCGATTTGGCCGCGGAAAGTGGCGGCAATTGTGAACTGACAAAACCCGACAAGGGCGTAAAATTTCACCATGTGGAGATCTGCGGGCCGGTCAATGTGCCGAGCACGCTTCCGGCGCATGCGAGTGAACTGTACGCTAAGAACATGTTCCATCTGGTGGCGCTGATGGTCAAAGACGGCAAGCTTGAACCCGATTGGGATGACGAAGTCTTGCGAGACAGCACATTAACACGCGATGGGGAAATCAAGCACGGTCCAACTCGCGCTTTAGTCGAAGGAGAATAACAATGATCGAGGGCTTCGTTGCACTTTACATCTTCATGCTAGCGGCGTTTACGGGTTATGAGGTCATTAGCCGTGTCCCGGTGATTTTGCATACCCCGCTCATGTCCGGCTCGAACTTCGTGCACGGAATCGTGCTGGTCGGCGCCATGGTCGCCTTGGGTAAAGCGGACCCCGGCAGCACGCTCGAGTTGTCGATCGGGTTTATCGGTGTAATCCTGGCCGCCGGCAACGTGGTCGGCGGCTACGTGGTGACCGAACGCATGCTCGAAATGTTTAAGAGCAGTAAGAAAAAATAAGGAAAACCAATGAATACGCTCATCCAACTCGCCTATTTCAGCGCCGCGGTCCTGTTTATTCTGGGATTAAAGCGCATGAGCTCGCCCGTCACCGCCCGCGATGGGATCGTGTGGGCCGGCGCGGGCATGGGGGTCGCGATCCTCATCACCTTTTTTTGGTCCGGCATGCAGAACTACCTGCTGATGATCACGGCCATCGCGATTGGCTCAGGCGCTGCTTGGGTCTCGGGCAAACGCGTGCCGATGACCGCGATGCCCCAGATGATCGCCTTGTACAACGGCATGGGCGGGGGAGCCGCGGCGGCCATCGGCGCCGTGGAGTTGCTGAAGGGCGAGACGCATGGCTTTGTCGCCCTCGGGCTCGCCGCGACCGGCGGCGCGATCGGCGCCGTGTCGTTCTCCGGTTCCCTGGTCGCTTTCGGTAAGCTCCAGGATCTGGTCAAGCGCGGTGGATTGTTCCCGAAAGACAAGCAAAAGCAGATTAATATCTACGTGCTGGGCGCTCTCGGGGCGCTCGGTTTATTCATGGTGATAGGCAAGCCGTTCGTGCTCATCGTCCTTGCGTTTTTCCTGCTCGCGCTCGCTTTCGGCGTGATCATGACGATGCCCATCGGCGGCGCGGACATGCCGGTGCTCATCTCGCTCTATAACGCCTTGACGGGACTCGCGGTCGCTTTCGAAGGCTTGGTGCTCGACAACGCCGCCATGATCATCGCCGGTACGGTGGTGGGCGCGGCCGGCACCCTGCTCACGCAATTGATGGCCAAGGCCATGAACCGCTCGCTCACCAACGTGTTATTCTCCGGTCTCGGCACGGTTGAGACCCAAATCAGCGCGGAGGCGATGGCGGGCAGCATGAAGGCCATCGAGTCGAGCGACGTTGCAGTGATGATGGCCTTCGCGGAGAGGGTAATCATCGTTCCCGGATATGGTATGGCCGTAGCCCAGGCCCAGCACAAGATCTGGGAACTGACTGAGCTTTTGGAGGAGCGCGGCGTGAAGGTCAAATTTTCCATCCACCCGGTCGCAGGCCGTATGCCCGGGCACATGAACGTGCTGTTGGCCGAGGCCGGGGTGCCTTACGATAAGATTTATGACCTCGATGAGATCAATGCCGAGTTTCCGCAAGCGGACGTGGCCTTGATCATCGGCGCCAACGACGTGGTGAATCCCGATGCGCGCACCAATAAGTCGAGCCCCATCTACGGGATGCCGATCCTCGATGCCGATAAGGCCAGGAACGTCATTGTCATCAAGCGCGGCCGGGGTACGGGTTTCTCGGGCGTCGAGAACACGCTCTTTTATGCCGACAACTGCCGGATGCTCTATGGGGACGGGCAGAAGATGGCTTCGGAGCTCATCCAGGGGGTCAAAGCCCTGTGATCTGGTTGCAAAGATCCAACAGCGAAAGTGGGTTTTCTGCAAGGCTGTTGTTTATGACCTACGAACGGAAGCGGGTTCGCCTAGGCTCTAAACAGCGCTATTGACAAGGGCAGGGAGGTTTTTGTACGCTAAGTGTCACCTACGTTTGGTTTATTCGCGATGTAGCATCAATACAACAGAAACCAAAGCTCTATGGTTCACACAAACAAGGGGGTCGCTATGAAACGAGGGTGGGAAAATTTATTACACGGTGTGGTCGCCGGGCTCGTGTTACCGGCAGTAGCCTCTGTCTATCCGCAAACGGCAGCCGCCCAGGATCGGATGGGCGAGGTGCAGAATCGCATGCAAGAGTTGCAGGACGAAGTGAGGGCGCTGCAGCAGGAGCTTCAGGATATTAGAGCGGTCGACGACGCGCAGCAAAAACAGATGCAGGATATGGAGGCTCAGGACACGAGCCAGCTCAAGCAGCTTGAAGATCGGGTCACTACGGCCGAGGCGGCGGGACCGGCAAAGCGCTCGCATAAGAATCTGGTGTTCTTCCGGGGTGGTTACACGGACTACGTGGACGATGCGCGGGGATTCGAGTCGTTCACGGACACCCATGACGTGGATGGATTGGGCCAGTTGCTGGGATTTCCGCTCAACGAGGCGGAGGGTGGCTGGTACGTCGGGGCCGCGATCGAGCATAGCCTGACCGATGACCTCTGGGGGATCTGGCCTCAGACCGAGGCTCTCGGGGAAATCAGCCTGGAGTACAAAAACTTCGGGAGCGAAGACGCGGTGCTCGTCGTGCCCTCGGCGGAGTGCTCGCTGCTCACCGACGCGAGTCACTTCGCTGCCTTGGAGCCTGACGGCAGTTGCTTGATCACGGGCGATCAGGCGATCACTATGTTCACGGTGAGCGCCTCGCCCAAGATCAAGTTCATGCAAGGCAGCAAGCTCCGGCCCTGGATCATCCCCGCGGGGCTCGATTTCCATGTCATCAGCCCGCCCTCCGACGCCGCGACCTACCTTGACGTCGGGGTGCAGTTCGCGGCCGGTCTCGAGTACGAGATCATCCCCGGGATCAAGTTCGGTGTCGACGGCCGTTACCACCTGGTGGCGAACATAAGCGACACGGAGAACAATACCGCCGCGGTGCTGCGAAGGGAAATTGCTGAAGACCCGGACCTCGGTCCTGTACTTGGTGCAGGTCTAGCTAATTTCGGCAATACGGACAAAGACCTCGACTTCTGGACCATCGGTGGTTACCTCGGCTTCAGCTTCTAAACCGTCCTCACGTTAACGTGGAGGTAAGAGGGAGGCAACTGCCTCCCTTTTTTTTCTGGTGGGCTGCAAGGCGGTCTAACATGAGCTTTTGGTCTGAGACCGGCGCCTATGGCGTCATGCACAACGCCATACACAAGGACCTCAGCCCCGGCCGAGGCGCGCTCATTGTGTTCGTGCATGGGATCTTCGGGGACTGCCGCGGCACCTGGGGCAAGATGCCGGAGTGGGTCCTCGGGAACCTTGATGCGGACGTGGTCTCCTTCCAGTACCCGGCGCAACTCTGGGAACGTACCAGCATCCCCCAGGCTGCCGACGATCTTAAGACGTGGATCGAGACGCAGTTCAACGAACATCGCTACCTGCTCTTTGTGACCCACAGCACCGGGGGCCTGGTCGTCAAGCACATGCTGCGGGAAGCGTTCGCCGCCATCGAACGCCAGATGCAAACCGGGAGCTTCGACATCGCCGCCTCGGGATCGGTGTGGCTGCGCACCCGGCGCATCATCAATATCGCCGTGCCGCATGCGGGTGGTTCCCGCATTTGGACCATCATCATCCGGCTCCTATATCAAGCGCTTTTTTATCCACTGACGGTGCCGTTTCTGCGGCTGGTCCGGTTCCTGACTCAAGGGGCCAGGGATTGGGGCAGGAACGACATCCTGCCCGCACTGCGCTGGCGAAACCCCTGGCTCATGGCGCTCGAGACCGAATTCATACAGCAATTGCAGCGCGCCGCGGCCTTGGAGCTGCCGGCGCCGGTCATACACGACGTGTTCGCCAAGTCGGACCTCTCGGTCCCGATCGAGGCGGACCCGCGGGAGCGCAACATCTATTTTCGCGGCACCCATGGCTCCGTCAAGGTACCGAAGCATCCGGCGGCGCCGGTGGTGACGATCGTCTCCAAGCTCGTTAGCCGTTATCTCCGGAATCCAGCGCTTGCACTCGTGGATCGGACCTTGATGCGGATTGCCGCAGTGAACCGGGTTACCGGCATCCATACGCTGATCGGCAACGGAGCGGGGACCGAACCCGCCGATGAACGCGCGGCCATCCGAAGGCGCGGCGGCTCGGCCGGGACCCAGCGGGACGTTTGTGATCTGGTCGCGAAGAAACTCCGTGGCGGAAGCGAAGGCTCACGCCGCGTCGTGATCACGGGCATGGCCGGGGTCGGCAAGTCCGCCGTGACGCGCATGGTTGCCTGGCGTCTCGGACGACTTTACCTTGCCGATCCGCGCGATGAGACGCCTTTCCCACTGCTTGTCCCTATGCAGCAGATCAATTTGGCGAAAGAGGAGGCGCTGGACGAGAACGCTTGGGACGCGTTATGGGCTTGGTGGGCGCGCTGGGCGCTCAGTCTCTACCCCGATCAACCGATCGACACCGGCTGGATCGAGCAATCCTTTCGCACCCGCGCCACGGCGGTGATCCTGGACGGCATGGATGATTTCCTGGTCAATCACCCCGGCATCGGATTGTCCTACGTCATCGCTATGTTGAGAAACGTGAGCGCGCGCTACGGAGAAAACCGGCGGTTCTCGGTGGTGGTCGCCATCCGCAGCGGTTTCCACGGGCTGGAGCGCTTGGCGAGCGATCCCCAGGATGTGCATGAGGTCTTGCGGCTCAGCGTCGCCCAGGCACGCGAGGCCTTTCCCGCCTGCCGCTCCTGGTTATCCTTCGTGCAAGACCCAAACCTGCTGGATCTCGTGCTCACGCCGCTCATTCTCTCCAACTTCGAACCCGAAGTGGAGGATCTTAGCCAGGCGCAATGGCTCACCCCCGCCGCGATCATGGATCAGACGATCCGAACGATTCTGCGCCGCAGCAATCTCGTCGGTGTGCGCGCGCCGGGGCGAGAGGCGGCGGAGCTTGATGACTTGCTTTACGCCCTGAGTTTGATCGCTTGGCTGTTTTTTTCCAAGCATCGGGGCGAGGTAGACACCGGCGTTTTAAGCAATGAGGCGAAGCGGGCCGGGGAACGCTGGGAAGGGCATTTTCGCACGCTGGGGATCCTTGAGGAGGCCGCCGATGTCATCGCCGGATTCCGCCAGGTTGCCAAGGGAGCGGGAGCCATTCTACAACGCACGGTGTTCGTGTCGACGGGCCCGAACAAGGTGCGGTTCAGTCACCGCAGTTGGCAGGAGTTTCTCCTGGCCCAGTACTTTGTCCTGTGTCTACGCTGGGGGAATGTTGAGGATTTCGGCGCCACCGCGTTCAACTCCCATATCTACCGTATGGCGGGGGAGTGCTTCCGCGGCGAGACGATTACCGATGAGCGCGTCGGTGCGGTGCTCGATGCCTGGAGCCGGTCCGGAAACACCTACATCACGGGCAACCTCATCGCGTTCCTAGCCTGGACGCAGACGGGAATCGAGCCGCGAGCGCTGCAGCGCCTGCTCGATGAATTACCGCGTTTCGAGGCGCTTTCACGCGTCGTGCTCATTGCCGGTTTAGGCTACCGGGTGCTGGTGAATGGCCCCGGAGACACCTCTTCCGGTGATATTCGCCGGGCGCTGTTGCCCATGCTGCGCCGCTTTTCGAATCCCGATTCCACGCCGGTTGACGATGCGGTGGCGTCCAGCCTCGCCTGGTGCTATCAAAAGGCGTTCGCCGCATCGTTCGGCATGCCCGCTCCGGAGACGCCGTGGCCCGAGATCGGTTTCAGCGACGCCGAGACCTTCAAGGCGCTGCCGATGGTGTGTTCCCGCCAAGGCGATCAATGGCTCGTGGACACACGCTCACGTTCGTTGCAGCTCGCCTTCCTGACCCCCATCCTCGACGCCTTGCAAGACCCCAAGCTCGCCATCCGTGCCGTGCATTATCTATATTATCTGGTGGCGGCGAGAAAGCACGGCGTGCATGTCTTGGAGCTGTCGCAAGAGTTGCCGCAGTTGCTGGGCCCGAGGTGTCCCTTCGAGCAGGTGGTCGCCTCCTTTTCCGCGGCGCCCGAGGTGCTTACCTTATACCGCTCGTGCCAGGCCCTGAACAAACAGCTAGAATCGGGATCCGCTTGACGCGTCCGCAAGTCGCGCGCTGATCCGGGACTCGAAAACACACCATGCGAATCGCGATTTTTACCGACACGTTTCTGCCCCAGATCAACGGGGTGGTCCGATCGATCGTCACAACCGCCAACCAGTTGGTGGAACGTGGCCATGCCGTGGCGGTCTTTACGATGGACGTGAGCAAGCTCGCGAACGGTCACGCGATCTCCGATCTGGATGCGCGCATACCGGTTCACCCGTTTTCCTCCGTGGTCCTTCCGGGATTCGCGCATATTCAGGCGCGCGTGCCCTCGCTGGTGGGACCGCTCAACGCCGTGCGCCGTTTCCAAGCGGATGTTATTCATCTGCATACGATCTTTACCATGGGCGTCGAGGCGGTGTGGGTTGCGAAGCTATTGAAATGCCCACTCGTCGGGTCCCACCATGGGTTTCTTGCCGAGTATCTTAATAACTTCGGTCTCGATTTCGCGCTTGCAAAGGATCTCACCCGGCGTTATCTAGCCTTCTATTACAACCGCTGCAGCGCCGTTATCACGCCCGCCGAAGCCTTAAAGCAGGAGCTTCTCGGCCATAAGATGCGGCGGCCGGTGCACGTGGTCTCCAACCCGATTAGTCTAAAGGGCTTTTCAGGAAGCGTGTCGAAGGCGGAGCTCAAGCGCCGTTTCGGCATGACCCGGCCAACGGTCGTTCACGTCGGGCGGCTGGTGCGGCAAAAAAGCGTGGATGTTTTACTTGAGGCCTTTAGTCACCTGAGACGAAACGGCGTGGATGCCCACCTTTTGGTGATCGGGGACGGTCAGGACCGCTCCCGCTTGGAGGTCCTGGGCCAAGATCTGGGGTTAAAGGGCCATGTGATCTGGGCGGGAATATTGACCGGGCAGGACCTCGTGGACCACATCGCCGCCGCTGATGCCTTTGCTTCCGCATCCACCACCGAGGTGCAGCCGCTGGTGTTTCTGGAAGCGATGGCCTTGGGCCTCCCGGCTGTCGGCGTGAACGCCGGCGGGGTACCGGAGATCGTGCGCCAAGGCGGCAATGGGTTCATCGTAGAGCCCGCCAATCCGCGCGCGCTGGCCGCGGGCATGGGCACGTTGCTGGTAGACGCTGGACGGCGCGAAAGAATGGGTGAATACGCGCGCGAATCGGTGCGGACCTACGATGCCGAGCGTGTGGTCGAGGATTTCGAGCGGGTTTATACGAGCGTAATCTCTTCTTGCCCGCCTCTGCGCCCGTGCGGCGGTTTATGATCGCTTGCCGGGACGTTCTTGACCGGAATCGCAGCCGATTTGTGCTAAAACAATGGGCACGGTGGGTGCCGAGCGGGCTAGCTTATGAAAGTAGAAGATATTCTTCGAACCAAGGGCGCGCGCGTCGTCACGGTCGGCGCGGATGAGACGATCGCCGATGCCGCCAAGCTGCTGATGCGGGAGCGTATCGGCGCGATCGTCGTCTGCGATCCCCAACAACGCCCGCGGGCGGTGCTCTCCGAGCGCGATATCGTGCATGGGCTTTCCACGCACGGTGCGGAAGTGCTGCATATGCCAATCGACGCATTGATGCACATCAACGTCGTGACCTGCGGCCTTCAAGACTCCCTGCTCAAGGTGATGGCGATGATGACGGACCGCCGCGTCCGGCACCTCCCGGTCACCGATAAGGACGGGCGACTGTGCGGGATTGTAAGCGTGGGTGACGCCGTGAAAGGCCGCATGGAAGAAATCGAAGCCGAGGCGAGCGCGCTCCGGGATTACATCGCCACGGCCTGACCCGCCGCGCCCGCGTGATTACGGACAAGATTAAATTTTGGTTACTTTTCCCGCCCCGGAAAAGGCTTGCGAGCCCGCTACCACATCTACACTGAGCGACCTGATTTCTAGAATTTTCCAAGTCGTTAATAGATCGAGAATTAGCCTTATATAATGTTTTTTCCGGCAGGGAAACGGGGTAGGCAAACGCACGCTTTCGACCGTGTGAAATATGCGTGTAGCTAGCTTGACATACTTGCGTGTCTTGGTAAACTTACCAAATCTTCGGCGTTTTGTATCTTCGCGTCGAGACAGAGCGGGATAAATACAAAGCCGAGAGAAGAACTTCACGCCCGGGGCAGCGCCGGGTTGGAGTGGTTAGTAAACCAAAAAGTAGGAGGCAATAAAATGGCAGCATCATCAAGTGCTATATCAAGAGCAGTAACCGCGGAAAAGACAGGCTTCCTCAATCATAGAAATATGTGGTTGATGATCGCCGGATTCACCTTCTTTAATCTCTTTGTGCGCTGGTATGAAGAGGTTTACGGGTGGTCGGCTGGGCTGGACGCTTTCGCGCCTGAGTTCAAGACTTATTGGATGAATTTCTTGTACACGGAATGGGTCCTGGAGATCGTGTTTTTCTCCTATATCGGTGCCTTCCTGTGGAAGACCCGTACTCGGGATATGGACGCGGTAACTCCACGCGACGAAATGCATCGCCACTTCCATCACTTGGTATGGTTGTTGGCGTACGGAATCGCGATTTACTGGGGCGCCAGCTTCTACACCGAGCAGGATGGGACCTGGCATCAAACGGTGATCCGTGACACGGACTTCACTCCCAGCCATGTCATTGAGTTCTACATGAGCTACCCGATCTACATCATCACGGGTTTTGGCGCGTTCATGTATGCTCGCACGAGGATACCGATGTTCTCGAAGGGTGTGTCCTTGCCCTACCTCGTCGTAGTGGTCGGGCCCTTCATGATTCTACCGAACGTCGGCCTCAACGAGTGGGGTCACACCTTCTGGTGGATGGAAGAACTGTTCGTAGCCCCGTTGCACTATGGCTTCGTGTTCTTCGGCTGGATGGCGCTGGGTTTGTGTGGTCTGTTGTCGCAGATCTTCGCACGCCTGAGCGAGCTGGCAGGACCGGCGCTAGGAACGGCACCGGCACCAACAAAGGGCTGATCGCCGTAAGAAAAACAACAAGAAAAGCTGAGTAACAGTGCGCGAATGGGCCGTTGCGGAGGGGATCTCGACGAGAATCCCTGAGCAGCGGCCCCGCTCTCCCAAACCAACCACCGGCAGCGGGAACGTGAGGCTAGCGAGGCTTTTCGCGTTGTAAGCGTATAAAATAAGTCCAAAACGAGGAGGCAAACATAATGAGTTCTCTCTCACCAACTGTATTTACCAAGGCCGAGATCATCCAGGCCTCGAGGACAGCGGATTGGTTGATCCTTGCGTTTTCCTTCCTGGTGTTCACCGGCGGATTCCACGTCCACGCCATGCTGACGATGGGCGACTGGGACTTCTGGACCGATTGGAAGGATCGGCGTCTGTGGCCGACCGTGACGCCAATCATGTGTATCACCTTCCCTGCGGCGGTGCAGTATTGGATGTGGGACAAGCTGCGCCTACCCTTGGGCGCGACCTTCACCATCCTGGGCCTGCTCTTCGGCGAGTGGGTCAATAGGTATTTCAACTTCTGGGGTTGGACCTATTTCCCGATCAACTTCGTCTGGGCAGCCACGCTGGTGCCAGGGGCGATCATCCTTGACGTAATATTGCTGTGGTCGAAGAGCTTCCTGATCACAGCCGTCGTCGGCGGCCTCGCGTTCGGTCTCATATTCTACCCGGGCAACTGGTCGATGCTGGCCGTCTTGCATCAGCCGGTCGAGTATAACGGCATGGTCATGACGATCGCCGACATACAAGGCTATCACTATGTCCGCACGGGTACGCCGGAGTATATTCGCTTCGTCGAGAAGGGTACGCTGCGAACCTTCGGGAAGGACGTGGTGCCGGTCTCGGCATTTTTCTCCGGGTTCGTTTGTGTGCTCATCTACTTTATCTGGCATTTCTTCGGCCGCTGGTACTCCACGACCAGGTTCTTGGATCAATATTAAGCGGATCGAAGAGGCACGGAAAAACGTCATAAATTAAAATACAGACGAGGCAATAACATGAGTAAATCAGCAATAAGAACCTGGGCCGCGGCGGGCTTAGCCGTAGCCGTGGCCGCGACGAGTCTCTATGCACCGGCAGCGTCGGCGCATGGCGAAAAGTCGCAGCAAGCGTTCCTGCGGATGAGGACCCTCCATTGGTATGATCTCAATTGGTCGACGGACAAGCTCCGTGTGAACGACAAGATGACCGTGTCCGGTAAGATACATGTGTTCGAGAACTGGCCGGAAACCACGGCCAACCCCGAATTTGCACCGGCGTTCCTGAACATCGGTATCCCCGGACCGGTAATGACGCGCGTCGAGTCGTATATCGGCGGGCAGTTCGTACCGCGCTCAGTCAACCTGGAGCTCGGCAAGAACTATACGTTCAAGGTGGTGCTGCAAGCGCGCCGTCCCGGCCGTTGGCACGTCCATACGATGATGAACGTGGAGGCCGCGGGCCCGATCATCGGTCCCGGAAAGTGGGTGCAGATCGATGGTTCCATGGCGGACTATAAGCACGTTTTAACCACACTCACCGGCAACACCGTAGACATTGAGAAGGTGGGTACGGCAGGGATCTGGGGATGGAGTTTCTTCTGGATATTCTTCGGCATCGCGTGGGTCGGGTATTGGGCGGCGAAACCCCTATTCCTTCCGCGTTTTATGGCAAGGAAGGCCGGCGATGAGAGCATCGTCTCCCCTACCGATGTGAAGGTAGGTCTGGGGTTCATGGTGGCCACGCTCATCATCACCTGGGTCGGCTACAATGCGGGTAATAGCGCCAATCCGATCACGATACCGCTGCAGGCGGGCGTCATCGGAGTGATGGCGCCGATCCCCGAGGGTACGCCTACGGTGGAGGCCACGGTGGAGCAAGCGACTTACCGCGTTCCCGGCCGGTCGGTTATCCTGAAGGTACGGATCAACAACCGCGGCGTGAGCCCGATCCAGGTGGCGGAGTTCGAGACGGCGGGCATTCGCTTCCTGAACGGATCGGTGTATAAGGACGACACGAACTATCCGCCGCAGTTGCTCGCGCCGGAAGGTTTGTCGGTCGACGACAACACCCCGATACAGCCGGGAGAGTCCAAGATCTTGACCCTGACGGGCACCGATGCGGCTTGGGAAAACGAGCGCATCGCCGACGTGATCTACGATCCGGACAGCCGCTTCGGTGGTTTGCTGTTCTTCGTGGATTCGAGCGGCTTCCGTTCGATGGCTCCAGTTGGCGGACCGTTGCTCCCGAGGTTCACCTAAGCGTCATTAAGCTGACTGAGCGGTGCCCCGAAAATAATTATAAGGGGCGAGTTTGCCCGCAAATCGATGTGCGCCGCCCCCAGCAATGGGGGCGGCTTTTTTTAGAGGTAGAATGAACGCAACGTAGTTCATCCGGCAAAGATTTAGACAGAGGACAGGAGGTAAACATGTTAAATAGGATCATGATTGGAGCGTTACTGGGCCTTGGATCCCTTACCGCAAACCCGGCCTTCGCGCATGGAGGCACCGCGATAGAATTCGATACCTGCGTCGTCAGCTTGGGCAAGTATACAATGCACTTTACCGCCTATCAGCAAGCGACGGGAGGCGAAGAGCATTGCTGGGATCTACCGTTTCCTGGGAAAACGATTTTGGTATTCGACCTGGTGGAAACGGCGATGCGCTCGAAACCCGCTGAGCTAAGGATCGTCGAGCTGGGTAAAACCGGGGTTATCGGGGGCGTGGCCAAGACCATCGCGCATTTGCCGACCAACGTCTTCCCGCAGGGCACGATTGATCTTGAAGCGAGTTTCGAACCCGAGAAGAAATATATGGCCGTTCTAACCATGAGCGATGTGCGTCCCTTGGTGCTCAAGGCACCGATCCAGGTAGTGCCGAAGGGCATTGGAACGAATGCGATCTATATCGTGCTCGGGCTCGCGGCGATTGGCGGGGTGGTCTTCTTGGTATTTCGGCAGAGGCAGCGGCAGGCGGAGATGGCATAGGAGCACAGCGCGGTTGCGCACTGCAGCGCAAGGAAACGAAGGCCTTAGGGCATGGAAAACTAGCTCGGTGCGGGCGAATTAGGCTTGATCGTCGCGGTTTTTGTTGACTTCGATGGTGACGTGAGAGAGCCCGCCAAAACGGGATAACAAACTGCGGTAATAAGCGGCAGGTTTAGCCTTTTGGCTTTCAATCGATACCATGGCCGCCAACTGGCGCGGGCTGATGTTCCAGACATGCAGGTCAGTGATGCGAGCGCTGTGGTCGGATTCAATAGCGCGCCGGATGGCGGCGAGCATTTCTCGATCGGGCGCGATGTCCAGAAGAATCGTGCAGGTCTCTCGCAGTAATTGAACTCCCCAGCGTGTGATCAAGGCGGCGGCCGCGATCCCCATCAAGGGGTCCATCCAGATCCACCCGAGGACCTTTCCCGTCAGCAGTGCGGCAATCGCGAGCACCGAAGTGAGTGCATCGGCGAGCACATGTAGGTAAGCGGCGCGAAGATTATGATCGTGACTCGGAGGATCGCTTAGGAAATGAGCGCACACGAGATTGACCCCTAAGCCGAGCGCCGCCACGAGTATTGCTTCGGTGAATCGAATCGGCGTTGGTTCGAACAACCTCAAGATGCATTCAGTAGCAAGCGCGGCGGTAACAACCAAGAGGGCGACAGCGCTCGCGAAACCCGCGAGGACGCCGATTTTACCCGTACCGAACGTATAGCGCTGGTCGCCCGCATGGCGGCGCGCGAACCGGTATGCGAACGCGGTAATTCCGAGAGCAGCCGCATGTGTCGCCATGTGCCAGCCGTCGGCGAGCAAGGACATGGATCCGTAGGCCATGCCAGCGGTGACCTCGACGACAGTCATCGCCGCGGTTAGAGTTAGAACCCGCCGCGATGCGCGCTCGCCGCGGGCGTTTTCGGTGGTGTCATCAGGCGGATGCTTGCACTGGGTTTGCATGTACGTCCAACGCCTAGGCATCAAAGGG
Organism: Gammaproteobacteria bacterium; assembly: GCA_050740455.1. Lineage (GTDB taxonomy): Bacteria > Pseudomonadota > Gammaproteobacteria > JACCXJ01 > JACCXJ01 > USCg-Taylor. Next base: position 14,731 of record JBOIDF010000034.1, read on the forward strand.
TTAAGGTGACTAAAGCCACGGTAGCGAGGTGTTCTACGGCCGGTGTTCAAGGATCAAGCGTTTAATCGCATCGATGACCAGGCCGGGCTGCTCCAAAGGAATCATATGACCGCTGTGCTCCGCAACGATGAAGCGATGGTGTTTGAAACGGGATGCGAGCTCCTTTTGCAGAGAAAGCCACTGATCTTCCAGTTGATCGCTAAGCGCCCCGCCCGCCAGTAGCCGCCGGCCGTGGGCTATGACCACGACGGGTACGTCGCGGTTGGGATACGAGCGAAGCTCTCGGCTGCTTTCCGCGAAAGCGGCGATCTCGCTGAATATCGCTTGCATTGAAGCCGAGCGGGCGCCGAGGAGCCTCGCGAATGGCTTCAGGTCGATAGCCGACAAGGAACCAAGAATCTCGGAGTCCCAGAGATATTGGAGCGAACCGTGAGGATCCAAGCGCCGCATCACGTCGATTTGAAAGAACCTATCCGCTTGCTCCTCATGTGGTGAATCGACGAGCACCAGCCCCGCCGTTTCATCCGGAAAGAGATTCGCGAATGCACGCAGGTTGTACCCGCCGAACGAATGGCCGGCTAATAGGTAAGGCGGGGGCATTTCCGCGCGGACCAACAAGGTGCGCAGCTCGGATGCGATCCGGCTACTCGTGCGGGGTCCGGGTCCGGGGTCGCTGTGGCCGTATCCCGCACGGTCGTAACTGCAGGCGCGCGTCGTCGCGGCGAGCCCGCGTTGAACGTGCCGCCAGTCTCGTGACGAGCCGCCGATCGCATGGTCCAGGATGACCGTCGGCCGGCCCTGCCCCAGACAGCCGATACTAAGAAAACGGCCGCCGATATCGATGCGCCGGACCACTGCTTCGGTGCCGTAAGGGGGCCGTTCCGAGGCTGCGTCAAGCGGCTGGACCGCCAAGAGGAGAAACAGAAATGGAACCGCAAGTTGCCTTGCAGTCACAGTCCTTGGCCAAGAGGTACGATCCCTTGTGCTACGGCCGCCGGGAATACGTTTCAAATGGCGAGCCGACGGACATTTGCTATGATCCTCTTTCGCGGGTGTTCCGCGGTGCTCCCTCGGCGACGTCAAGCATTTCGGAGCCAGTGTGCACCACGTGGATACTTCGTAGGCCAGTCGGCCAAAAATCTCAACATTCAGGAGCGCACCCCATGGATTTTTTGTCTGAATACGGGCTCTTCTCCGCCAAACTGATCACGGTCCTCGTTCTTGTGATCGGCGTGTCTATTCTCATTGTGTTCATAATTCAACGCAGTCGAGCGAGTCACGAGGAACGCCTGGAGGTCAAGTACCTTAATGACCGGTACGAAACCATGGCTCTGACGTTAAAGTCGGCCATATTACCACGGCGCGCTTTTAAACAAGCGCTCAAGGAATTCAAGGCCAAAAAGAAGCAGGGGCAAAAACTACCCGCTCAACATGCCTTCAAGAAGCGCGTGTTTGTGTTGCGCTTCCACGGCGATCCGCGCGCCCTAGCGGTATCGGCGTTGCGCGAGGAAATCACGGCGGCGCTCATGTTGGCGACGGAACGCGACGAGGTCGTGGTGCTGTTGGAAAGCCCCGGGGGGCTGGTGCATAGCTATGGGCTTGCGGCGTCCCAGCTCCAACGAATCAAAGACCGGGGGGTCCCGCTAACGGTGTGCGTCGACAAGGTCGCGGCCAGCGGCGGTTATATGATGGCTTGCGTGGCTGATCAGATCATCGCGGCGCCGTTCGCCGTCGTCGGCTCCATCGGCGTTGTCGGCCAACTTCCGAACTTCAACCGCATGCTTAAGAACCACGATATCGAATTTGAGCTCATCACGGCGGGAGAATTCAAACGCACCCTGACTATGTTCGGTGAAAACACCGATAAAGGCCGCGCCAAGTTCCGGGACGATATCGAGGAGACCCATGCCTTGTTCAAAGCCTTCGTCCGGGATCATCGCGGCACGGTGGATATCGATAAGGTTTCCACCGGCGAACATTGGTATGGGGTCCAGGCGCTGGCGTTAAAACTGGTGGACGCCATACGCACCAGCGACGATTACCTGAAGGAAGCAGCCAACAAGGCGGATCTGTACGAACTTACCTATCTACGCAAGAAGGGTTGGCGCGACCGGTTGTTGACCCCTGCGGCTCAGGGTTTGGCGGAATGGCGGGATCACCGATTCCTTGTTTAGGAAGCGTGATACCTCTCAGAGCTTGTGAAAAAATCGTAGCGAGCACGCCCGCCCGCGAGGCGCACGGCGCGCAGGAACCGCAGTGTATGTGGAAGTACATGAGGATTCCGAGCACCGGGCAACGACGCGGGTGGGCTGCGCAGTAGATTTATTCACAAGCTCTCAGCGCAGGAATCCCGGCGTATGCTCCAGGTAATTGCGGTAGGCGTGACCGAAGGTTTTGAGGGCGGCTTGTTCCTCTTTCCGCGCTAAGCTCACGTAACTGTATATAAGGGCCGGGAACAGCAACAGAGTGATCAAGGTCGGGCCCTGAATCACGTATCCCAGCAGGATCGAGAACAGCGCGAGATACTGAGGATGCCGAACCCAGCGATAGGGCCCGGTCGTCGCCGGGGAGCCGCTTTCCAGGGATGCTCTGAGTACGGTGAAGGCATAATACAATGCGATGAGCCCGCCGAAAATAAAAACGCCTGCAATCAGATGGAAGTAGTCGAAGGCCTCGTAGCGCGTTCCTACGTTGAACAGGATCCGCCACAAGTCCCCGGCTTGATGCGACAGCATGTCGGCCGCTGGATGTTGAACCAGGTTGTCTGGGAAGAGGTAGAGCGTCAGCGGGTAGCCATAAAGCTCAACGAACTCGTCGATCAGGAACGCGCATAACAGAGCGAAGCGCCAAATCTCTTGGAAAGCCCGAGGGCGGATGAAGTAATAGATTACGAGCGTCCAAGCGAACGCGTTAAAGATCACCGTACGCCAATGACCGTAGGCCATTTCGGCGCCGAAATTCAATTCGCCCACTGTGGATTCCTGGTTTTCAGTTGCATACCGTCGCGCTACTCGGTCCTTGGCGTAACCACCTATTCAGTGTCAGCATGTCACCGGCTACTCGGACAACGTCTCGAGTAAGCTCTGTTGTGCCGCCCGCGGCTTATGCGCGCCCGGCGCGCAACGCTTGTAGGTCCCGTCGTTTTGCAACACCCACGCCTGGCTATTGTCCGCGAGATAAGCCGTCAAGCTCTCTTGGATCACGCGCTGTTTGAGCCGCTTGTCGTCGATCGGGAAACAGGTTTCGATGCGCCTATAGAAATTACGCGCCATCCAATCGCCGCTCGAGAGGTGAACCTGTTCCTCGCCGTCGTTGAAGAAATAAAACACCCGGCTGTGTTCCAGGAAGCGGCCGACGATGGAGCGCACTTGGATATTTTCCGAGACCCCCTTGATTCCTGGCCGCAGGCAGCAGACGCCGCGCACGATGAGATCGATCTTAACGCCGGACTGGGAAGCGTGATATAGCGCGCGGATGCACTGTTCGTCGGACAGGGCATTCATCTTCGCGATGATGCGCGCCGGCCGGCCCTCGCGCGCGTTGCGTGTCTCGCGCTCGATGCATTCGAGCATGGTCTTGTGCAAGGTGAAGGGCGATTGCAGCAAGCGTTTGAGCTTGCCGGGGCGGCCGAGCGCGGTCAATTGGTGAAAAATCTTGTGCACGTCCTCGGCGATGTCGGCATCACAGGTGAGTAAACCATAGTCGGTATAAAGACGCGCCGTCCGCGCATGGTAGTTACCGGTCCCAAGGTGTACGTAGCGCCGCAACTGCCGGCCTTCGCGGCGTACGACCAGCGTCATCTTCGCATGCGTCTTGTGCCCGACGACGCCATAGACGACGTGCGCCCCAGCCTCTTGTAGATCGTTCGCAAGCTCGATATTGGCCGCCTCATCGAAACGCGCCCGCAGCTCGATGACGACCGTGACTTCCTTGCCGACCCGCGCCGCATCGACCAGTGCCTTGACAATGGCGGAGTCGGCGCCGGTGCGGTACAGGGTTTGTTTGATGGTTAGCACATTGGCATCACTGGCTGCGGCACGGACGAAATCGAGAACGGGCGCGAAGGACTCGAACGGGTGGTGGAGCAGCACGTCACCCCTGCGGATCACGTCAAAAATGTCCGTATTGCGCGCGAGCCGCGCCGGTTGACTTGGCACAAAGCCCGGATACTTCAACTCGGGCCGGTTGACTAGCTCGTCGATCGCGAGTAGCCGCGTGAGATTGACCGGTCCGTTGCACTGGTAGACATCATCCGCGCCCAGGTTGAATTGATCGGTGAGGAAATGAGTCATGTCGGCGGGACAATCACCGGCCACCTCCAGGCGCACGGCGTCGGAGAATCGCCGTGAAGGAAGCTCGCCTTCGAGCGCCCGCAGCAAGTCGTCCACCTCGTCGTCGTCCAGCAGGAGATCGCTATTGCGGGTCACGCGGAATTGATAGCATCCCGTGGCGCGCATCCCGGGAAACAGATCCCCCACGTGGGCGTGGATAATGGACGACAAAAAAATGAAATCATACGGCCCCTCCGAATGGCTTTCCGGGATCGCGACCAGGCGCGGCAACGAGCGCGGGGCCTGCACGATGGCGATGCCGCTGTTGCGGCCGAAAGCATCCTTGCCTTCCAGGGAGACGATAAAATTTAGGCTTTTGTTGAGGATGCGCGGGAACGGATGGGCCGGATCGAGACCGATCGGGCTCAATACGGGGAGCAATTCGCGATTGAAGAAGCGTTTGACCCAGCCTTCTTGGCGGGTGCTCCAATCGGAGCGCTTCAGAAAGCGGATACCGCTCGCCGCCAGCTGCGGAAACAGGAAATCGTTCAGGACCGCATATTGATCCTTGATGAGCGCGCGGGTGATCTCGGCGATGCGCTTGAGTTGTTCCTGGGGGCTCAGGTTATCCGGCCCGGCCTGGGCCGCGCCGTAAGCCACTTGTTGTTTGAGCCCGGCGGCGCGGATTTCGAAGAACTCGTCGAGATTGCTGCTGACGATGCACAGGAATTTTAGCCGTTCCAGCAGCGGTATGTTGTCATCGCGGGCCTGATCGAGGACGCGGCGGTTGAACTCGATGAGGCTCAGCTCACGGTTGATGTAGAAATCCGGATGTCGGACATCGATGGCCGTGACCGGGGCGGCGCTTAAAGCGGGGTCTTGATTTAGCATATTCTTAGTGCATGAGATCGGCGATTGCCGGGGCTGGGCGATGGGTTGCTGACTCAACGTTGCCCGTTTACGTTCCCGCCCCAATCCGGCTGATGTTAACCTAGGCGAGTGCGCTCTCAAAACGCGAGCTAAGAACCCCACGCTGGCCGAGCAGGCCCCGGACCGGCCTGGCCCCTAATCCGTTGTCCCCTGGCCATCTCCTGCAAGCTCATCGCAGGCCTGACATCAACCTGTAACCAAACGGTAATAGAACCCTCCCAGACTAAGACTTCGTTTTGAGACTATTTTTGGAGCCAAGCTTATGAAACTGCGTCAAGCCACCGTGAGCGTGGCCTTAATGGCGGGTATTACCGCCGGACCGATCGCGCGCGCCGTCGATACGGTCGATGCCAATCTCATGGAATACACCAAGGCCAGCGGCGTTTCCGGCAACCTGTCGAGTGTCGGGTCGGACACGCTCAATAACCTCATGACCCTCTGGGCCGAAGAGTTCAAGCGCTTCTACCCAAACATCAACATTCAGATCCAAGGCATGGGATCCTCGACAGCGCCGCCGGCGCTCACGGAAGGGACCTCGAACCTCGGGCCGATGAGCCGGGCGATGAAAGACGTGGAGATCGAGGCTTTCGAGCAGAAGTACGGTTATAAACCCACGGGCGTGGCGGTCGCGATCGACGCCCTCGCCGTCTATGTGCATAAAGACAACCCCATCCAGGGTCTTTCGATACCGCAAGTCGATGCCATTTTCTCGGCGACGCGTAAATGCGGTCACGGCGAGGATGTGGTGAATTGGGGCCAGCTCGGATTAACCGGCGAGTGGGCCGGCCGGCCGATGCAACTGTACGGACGCAATTCGGTGTCGGGGACCTACGGATACTTCAAGGAAAACGCGTTATGCCAGGGCGACTTCAAGGACACGGTCAACGAGCAACCCGGCTCGGCCTCGGTAGTCCAAGGCGTCACCAAGTCGCTGAACGGCATCGGCTACTCGGGCATCGGCTACAAGACCTCGGGCGTAAAAACGGTGCCCTTGGCCAAAACGGAGGGCGGTGAGTTCGTGCCGGCCACCTCGGAAAACGCCGTGAGCGGAAAGTATCCGCTCTCACGCTTCCTGTTCGTGTACGTGAACAAGCACCCCAACAAACCGTTACCTCCGTTGGAGGGTGAATTCTTCAAGATGGTGCTGGCCAAAATTGGTCAGAGCGTGGTGATCAAGGATGGTTACATACCGCTTCCGGCCGCGATCGCCGAAAAGCAACTGGCCCTGGTGGCCGGATCGGCGCAGGCAAACGCCGAATAATCGCTTTAAAGGCTGCTTCCAAGAGACCCTCTCAGGTAGAAGACCTCGGCCTCGCCTCCGGCGAGGCCGCTTTTTTGTACCTACCGGGTATGGGCGTAAACTAGCAATAAATCCTAAGAGACCCCGCGTGAACGAGGCCAGCCTGAATAACCTAGCGATCGAGGGTGCCGGTGCGGCATCGGGGCGGCAACATTGGCGGTTTGTCAAGGACCGGTGGGTACGGCACGTCATGGCGTTCGGCGGGATCTCTGTCATCGTCGCCGTCCTGTTGATTTTCTTTTACCTGCTTTCCGTCGTGTTGCCGATGTTTCGTCCGGCCGCGCTCGAAGCGCGAGCCGAGTACGGCGTTCCCGGAGGCGCCGATGCCGAGACCTTGTATCTTGGGACGGAGGAATACGCGGAAATCGGGCTGCGCCTTACAGCGCGCGGGGAAGTGATCTTTTTCGCGACCGGTGACGGCCGCGTGCTCGACGCAAAGCGGCTGCCTATCCCCGCAGGCGCTACGATCACCGCCGTCGCGGCCGGGGAGCCGAGTCAAGGCGCCGTGGCCGTGGGTCTTTCGGACGGCCGCGCGTTGCTGTTCCAAGCCCAGTACCTTATTACCTACCCCGGCGATAAGCGGCGAATCACCCCGGGTGTGCACTATCCGCTCGGCCCGGCACCGCTCAAGATCGCCGAGGACGGCCAGGCCCTCACCCGCCTTGCGGTGCAGTCCCATGAGGATCAGACGACCTTGGCCGCGACGACCGAGGCCGGGCAGGAGATTGTCGTGAGCTTCAAGACCTCGCGCTCCTTGCTTGGCGATACGAGGGCTGTCGAGCGCAAGGCGGCCTTCATACCCGCCACCGAGGGCGGCGTGACCCACCTCGCGTTGAACGTTAAACAACGTGATCTGGTGTTGACGAGCGCGGAGGGATTCCTGCTCTACTATGACATTACGAGCACCCCGCATCTGATCGATCGGGTGAACGCGGTTTCCAATGGCGCGCGCATCACGGCGCTGGAGTACTTAAGCGGCGGGAGCTCGGTTTTAACCGGCGATTCGCGCGGCCGCATCACCCAATGGTTTCCCCTACGCGCTCAAGACAACCGGTATTCACTCGCTCGGGTGCGAGACTTTCAAAGCCAGGCGCACCCTATCACCGACATTGCCCCCGAGTACTTTAGAAAGGGGTTCGTCGCGGCCGATGAGAGCGGGAGCATCGGTCTCTACCATGCGACCGCCCACCGGACGCTGTTGGTGACCCAGGCGACCGGCCAAGCGCTGAGTCATGTGGCGATGTCACCGCGGGCCGACGCTCTGATGACGCTCGACCGCGCTCGGGGGTTGCGGTTCTATACCGTTCACAACGAGCACCCCGAGGTATCCTGGAGCTCGTTGTGGGGGAAGGTGTGGTATGAGAGCCGGCAGCAGCCGGAATTCATTTGGCAGTCATCCTCGGCGGCCGGCGACTTCGAGCCCAAATTCAGCCTCACGCCGCTGGCCTACGGGACTCTCAAGGCGTCGTTCTACGCGATGCTGTTCGCGATCCCCATCGCGGTCATGGGCGCGGTGTATACGGGCTACTTCATGTCCCCGGCCATGCGCGAGATCGTCAAACCGACCGTCGAGATCATGGGCGCTCTTCCCACCGTGATACTGGGCTTTCTCGCAGGCCTGTGGCTGGCGCCGCTCGTCGAGCAGAATCTTCCCGGCGTCTTTGCCGCGCTCCTCACGACCCCGCTCGCGATGATTGTATGCGCCTGGCTTTGGTCGCGGCTGCCTCCGAGCTGGCGCCAAGCGATCCCAGAAGGCTGGGAGGCGGCCATGCTCATGCCAGTCATCGCCTTTTCGATCATGCTGTCGATGGCGCTGAGTGCGCCCCTCGAAGCGTTCCTATTCGCCGGCAACATGCGTGAGTGGCTCGGCCGCGAGCTGGGTCTCGCGTTCGACCAGCGCAATTCGCTCGTGGTCGGAATCGCGATGGGGGTGGCCGTGATCCCGCCGATCTTCTCCATCAGCGAAGATGCGATCTTCAGCGTGCCGCGGCACCTCACGCTGGGATCGCTGGCTCTCGGGGCGACGCCCTGGCAAACCTTGGTGCGGGTGGTGCTGCTCACGGCCAGTCCCGGAATTTTCTCCGCCTTGATGATCGGGATGGGGCGGGCGGTCGGCGAGACCATGATCGTGCTCATGGCGACCGGAAATACGCCGATCATGGATTTCAATCCCTTTACGGGCTTCCGGGCCTTATCGGCCAATATCGCCGTCGAGATGCCGGAATCCGAGGTGAACAGCACGCATTACCGGGTGTTGTTCTTGGCCGCGTTGGTGCTCTTTGCCATCACGTTTATCTCTAACACGATTGCGGAGCTGGTCCGCCAGCGGCTCCGATTGAAATACAGCAATCTATGAGCACGGGGCGGCGGTCTTTCGAGAGATGAAATCCTTACGCGACTGGTTCGAGAGCGGCACCCCTTGGGTGTGGCTGTCGGCGGGCGCGGTCAGCCTGTGTTTGATTGCGGTCTTTGGTCTCCTATACCTCATCGCCGTGAACGGTCTCCCCCATTTTTGGCCCGCTAGGATTGCTGAAATCGATTACCGCGACGCTGATGGCGCTCGCCAGATTCTGATCGGCGAGATGGTCGATCGGGAACTAAAAACCGGCACTGAGCGAGCGTCCGGCGGCGAGGCGCAGGTCCTGATGAAGCTCGGGAACCGGGACATCTACGGGCTTGACTTTCGGTGGGTATCCGAACGCGGGATCACCCGCATCGAATACCCGCGTGAGATCATTGCCGTCGAACGCGAGGAATGGGGCAATCTCTACGGTTACTTGGCGGGCGTGGAGGAGGGCGGACGGCGGGTCGTGTCCGCAGGCGATCCGATCGCCGAGCTACGCGCGCGGCTTGGCCGCAGGCATGAGCTTAAGGCACGGATGCGCCATGTCAAGAAGGACCTGATCGGGGGCGTCAATCATGAAATGGAGGACCTGCGCTTGCGCCAGCGCCGCCTCGAGCTCGACGGTGTTAAGGACCGAGCGCCTTTCGCGGCCATTCGTGACTCTCAAAAAGCCTTGGAAGCCGAATACGAGCGCTTGAACGGCGATCTGGCGAAGCTGAATGAGGATATTAATCGCGACGGCATCGTGGTGCGCGTCGCCGGCGGACACGAGGTGAAGCTGCCTCTGGCCAAGGTCATACGGGTGTATCAGCCCAATCGCATGAGCGCCGCCGAGAAGCTAGGGCATTATGTGGAGAAAATCGGCGAGTTCGTTAGCGAAGACCCGCGGGAAGCGAACACCGAGGGCGGCATCTTCCCGGCGATCTTCGGCACCGTATTGATGGTCTTGATCATGGCCATCGTCGTGACCCCATTCGGGGTGGTGGCGGCGGTCTATCTTCGGGAGTACGCCAAACAGGGCCTATTCACGCGCATCATCCGCATCGCGGTGAACAATCTCGCGGGCGTCCCATCCATCGTCTACGGTGTGTTCGGTCTGGGGTTCTTCGTTTACTTCGTGGGCGGATCCATCGATCGGTGGTTTTTTCCCGAAGCCCTGCCCGCCCCGACATTCGGTACGGGGGGCCTGCTGTGGTGCTCGGTGACACTGGCGCTGCTCACGGTCCCGGTCGTCATTGTGGCCACCGAGGAAGGTTTGGCGCGCATCCCGAGCGCCTTCCGCGAAGGCAGTTATGCCCTGGGGGCGACCAAGGCGGAAACCCTCTGGCGCATCGTGCTGCCGATGGCCAGCCCGGCGATCATGACCGGCTTGATTTTGGCGGTGGCGCGGGCGGCCGGCGAGGTGGCCCCGCTCATGATGGTGGGGGTGGTGAAGCTGGCCCCCTCGCTCGGCTTGGATGGAATCTTCCCCTATCTGCACCTCGACCGCAAGATCATGCACCTCGGTTTTCATATCTATGATGTGGGCTTTCAAAGCCCCAATGTCGAGGCGGCGAGGCCGCTCGTTTATGCCACGGCACTGTTGCTGGTGCTCGTCATCGTGGCACTGAATCTGACGGCGATCCGAATCCGGAACCGCTTGCGGGAAAAGTACCGTGCCGCCGAATATTGAGGTGAAGACTATGGACACAGCCGATGAGCGGCGGACCGCGCCCTCGCCGCTGACCCACGGGTTCGACCCGAAGCTCTTGCAACGCACCGAGCCCGAGGCGACACCCGAGGCGGATGTCAAGGAATGCTTAGGCGTCCAGGGGCTCAATCTCTACTATGGGGAAAAACGCGCGCTCAACGCGATTACGATGTCGATCCCGGAGCGCCAGGTGACGGCTTTCATCGGCCCGAGCGGCTGCGGAAAATCGACGCTCCTGCGTTGTTTCAACCGCATGAACGATCTCTACGACAGCGTGCGCATCGAAGGGGCGATCCATTTGCAGAACAAGAATATCTACGATCCGGACGTCAACGTGGCCGATCTCAGGCGCCGCATCGGCATGGTGTTTCAAAAGCCCAATCCCTTTCCGAAATCGGTCTATGAAAACGTCGCTTACGGCCTGCGGCTTCAAGGCATCAACAAGAGGCGGACCCTCGATCAGGCCGTGGAACGCTCGCTCAGGGCGGCGGCGCTCTGGGATGAGGCGAAAGAGAGGTTGAACGAAAGCGCCATGGCCCTTTCCGGCGGCCAGCAGCAACGGCTGGTCATCGCGCGCGCGATCGCCATCGAGCCCGAAGTATTATTATTGGATGAACCCGCCTCCTCCCTGGACCCGATCTCGACGCTGAAAATCGAAGATTTGATCTATAAGCTGAAATCCGACTACACCATCGTCATCGTCACGCACAACATGCAGCAGGCGGCACGGGTCTCCGATTATACGGCGCTCATGTATGTGGGCGATCTCATCGAGTTCGACGACACGAAGGTGATCTTTACTAACCCCAAGAAGAAACAGACCGAGGACTATATTACCGGCCGCTATGGTTAAGCCGTTGCCGTAAGTAGAACGATGTAATATCCACTCAGAGCTTGTGAAAAAAATCTACTGCGCTCGGAACCTCGCGTTCCGGCGGTGCTCGGAATCCTCATGTATTTCAATATACACTCCGGTTCCTGTGCTCCGGCGGAACGCGACTTCCCTTCGCTCGCGACGATTTTTTCACAACCTCGCACTCCCGAGGCCGTGCCGATGACCGCGACGAAACTTCCGCAACACATCTCCCATCAGTTCGATAACGAGCTCGAAGACATTCGGGCCCGCGTCTTGGAAATGGGGGGAATGGTCGAAGAACACCTGAATAAAGCGATAGAGGCGCTGGTTCAGGGGAACCCGGGACTGGCCGAGATCGCGGCCAGCAATGACTTTAAAGTCAATGCCATGGAGGTCGAGATCGACCGGGGCTGCGCGGAGATCCTGGCGCGCCGGCAGCCCGCGGCCAGCGATTTGCGGCTGGTGTTGGCTATCACGCGCATTATTACCGATCTGGAACGGGTGGGCGATGAGTCCAAGAAGATCGCGCGCGTGGTCATGCGCCTGACGGAAACCGAGGGCCCGAAAGCCTATTACGTGGGGGTTCTGCACATGGGCAGACACGTGCAAGCGAATCTCCATGATGCGCTCGATGCCTTAGCGCGCATGGATGCCCAAGCGGCCTTGGGGATCGCACGCAAAGACCATAGCGTGGATCTCGAATACGACGCTATCATGCGCCAGTTAATCACCTACATGATGGAAGACCCGCGCAGCATCACGCGAGTTCTCGATACGGTTTGGGCGGTGAAATCGCTCGAGCGGATCGGCGACCACGCCAGTAATATTTGCGAAAGCATCATCTATCTAGTGGAAGGCAAGGACATCCGCCACAAAAGCTATGAAGCGACCGACCCAAGCGAGGCCGGGCTTGGCGTGGAAAACAATTCGTAGGGATAATGCTGTATTTCAACGCTCATGATTTACGGCAACGCCGGACGCATGCTGATGTTGGACCAGGAACCCTGTCGTGCCCGTCATTCCGGCGTAAGCCGGAATCCAGTTGGCGCTGGCTAGGCTCGTGTGGATTCCGGGTTGCGGTCGCGCTGTTCCCTTAATGCGCGTTGATCTCCTCGCGCGTCACGACTATCGGGAGGCGTTTCGCCTTCGTTGACTTAATTCTACCGAGCGGACCTGTCCTACTCCATAAGGCCAGTCATCGGACCAGGCACCAATAAGGAGAATTCTAGCGTAAGCTGGATACAGTCAGCGTCAACGTTCCAAGCTTACTTTCAGTTTGAAACAAGTAACCGTTCACGTCCTACAAATGGTGCAAGCGAATGTACCATTTGAAGATATTCAGCGTCGGTATGTTAATCCGAGCCGTGTCATTTTGACATCAAAGATGAGTGAAAATGCTCTCAACATACTTATCCAACTAGCTGTGAGCCGGTTTATGAAAGCTGCTTTCAAGTTCTAGGCAGGGATATAGACAGCATCGGATAACGATTAGCGAGGGAATCAGGGGACAGACCAGGACAGACCACGATATATCGATACCAGCTAGCTTGGGTCCTGAAAGCAGGGGGAATCATGGAGAGCTCCGTTGCCGAACAGCATCAGTTGTGAAGGATCAATGTTTCCCGTGCGTAAGCTCGACTATGTGTTCAAGGCGACCGCCGATAAAATTATTCGTTTCAACCTTGCGCTGCCGTGCGGCGGTGCCTTAACACCGCGTTGGATGTTAACCTTGCTCCCATACCTGATTCGGGATTACCCTACTCCACATGATTGCACCACTGGTCACCTGCGCGCCTGACATCATGGGTGGCACGTCCGTGTTTGCCGGTACCCGTGTTCCCGTGCAGACCCTTCTCGACTACCTGGAGGGCGGTGAGTCGATTGACGACTTCCTAGAGGGGTTCCCAACTGTAACGCGCGAGCAGGTTGTGGCCTTTCTGGAAGAGGCCGGGGCGCGAATGAAAGCTGCGGCTTCGTGAGGGTCCTTCTCGATGAATGCGTCGACCGGCGCCTTGCCAAAGACATCATCGGCCATGACGTCAAGGCAGTCGCTGAAATGGGGTGGACATCGAAACGTAATGGTGAGCTGCTCGCACTTGCCGAACAAGCATTTGAGGTGTTCATTACTGTCGATCGCAACCTATCCTTCCAACAGAACTTGCCCGGGTTTGGAATTGCGGTCATCGTTCTTCGCGCTCCCAGCAACCGCTTGGCGGATTTGCCGCTCTCTCGTCCCAAAGCTTATCGAATCGTTGCCGCAAGTAAAGCACGGTGAGGTTCTTTGGCTCGGCGTCTAACTTTTCCCTCACGTTAAAGAGTCGGCCTGCGGCCAACGGGTTGGCGGGTTACGGCGCAAAAAGCGACGCCTAACCCGCCCTACATTGGATGGTGGATAGTGCCCGCCGGCCAGGGCTTCGCAGCTTCTTCCGCGCCCTTCAGCTTCTCCTTCCGCCGCAATAGCCGCCGTATTCGAATGAGCTTTCGTGCCGGGGTTGGATCGATATCTTTCTTCCCTTTAAGGGCGTGGATTTCCTATGCCCTCATGCCGGTTCCAAGGGATAGATCAGCGGCCTCGACGGCGCGGCATCGCTCATAAACGCGGGTGCCTGGAGGTCGAGCAAGTAACATCCGTCGCGTACCTCGTTGGGCACGAAGATCATCTCGGTGACGGTCTTAAAAGAATCTTGGTCTCGGCCGTTAGCGCATGACGCTCTGCGGGGACGTTCCAGAATAAGTGATGATTGGTCAAGCGCCCCTCATCATGCATCTTGTCGAGTGAGGGAATGTCTACGAGCACATGCCCGATGCCGCGCTCGATGAGAGTGTGCATGGTCTCGAGGGAGAAAAACGGCGGCCGGCACGAGTCCCCGTAGCGCCGGTTTATCTTCGATTCATCGTTGGGCAGGGTACGCACGGCCAATGCTTGGATCTGATCGCTCTCGAGATCGCGCCGAACCAGTGTGCTAAGATAGCATCAAAATCGATGTCCGGCTCGGTCCAACGCTCTTACTCTGGGGATGTAGTCCGAGCGGGGTGTGACCTATTTCAATAAGCCCTGGCTCGAAAGATGATGAACGAACGAAGAAACCTGAGAGACACGGTAGTCGCGATCCTGCTGTCGGTAGCGGTGCTCGGCATGTATGGATGCAATACCGTCGAGGGGTTCGGCAGGGACGTCGAGAAGCTCGGCGATAAGATCGAGAAAAAGGCCGAGCAGAAGAAGCACTACTGAGCGGTCGGGCGTACTCCAAGGATCGTGACTTCATCCCCGACCCGGAGCGTCTTGCCGGCTTCAGAGGGCGGGATCCGCGTATTGACGGCGAGCCGGTAGTAGTGATTGAACCGCGGGCGGGCCGCCCAGGGAGGTAAGGTCTGTTCGCGTTTCGTGGCCAGAGTTTTTTGGAAGCCTGCCTCCTCGATCCCGCTCCGCGGGTGGCGCGCCGGTACGACGCAGCGCTGGCAGGGATTGATGCCCTCGAAAGCGACCGCCCCGGCGTTAAAATCCACCAGCGTGCCGGGCTCCCCGAACAGACGGTCTTCCCAGAATGCGGGGACACCGCTAATCTCGAGATTGGTCCGGAAACGAAGCCGCATATCTTGCGGTGTGACGCCGGGGAACCAGGCGCTGACCGCCGCCAGCGTCGCCGCGCTGATCACGGTCGGTCCCGAGGCGTCCGTGTCGTCGGGGAAGCCGGCCCGCGGGTCCTGCCGGATCGTTACCGAGAAACCGACAAACGTGCTCAGCCACCCTTCCATCCGTTCCAGGTCTCGGTCGAGGCGGAAGCGCTGCGGCGCGCTCGTCCCTGAATCCGCAAGCGTGACCGTGTGGGTGTCCAGATCGAAGTGCGCGCGCAGCCGATGCACCTCGGCGAAGCGCTTGCCGTTTACAAACTTGCCTTGGGCATCCACGACGGCAAAGGCGCGATCATGTTCAAGGCTCCCACCCGGGGCGATGCGCGCTTGACGCACGGAGACGCCGTCGAATGACTTGATCGGGTAGAGGGTGATACGTTGAATGCATGCCATTTCGGCGGTCTTCATGACGTTCACTGGTGTATTACCCCGCTGCTTGTGGCGGGCATTCTCTCAAATCCCGATATTGCTGAGCGCGACCATGATGTCGTTCAAAATCGCCGTCGCCCGAGGATGCTCGACCTCGAAATGCCGGATCGCCCCTTGTACATTGGCGATGAGGTCCTCGTGCCGGGTCTGGTCACCCCGATTTTCCAATTGACTTTCGATGTCCGTAATAAGCCGGTTTAGCCGCTCTATCGATTCCGGTTTCCCCGCACCGAGATCGTTCACTTGTTCCCTCAACCTTTCGAGATGTTCCCGCAATCTTGTTTCAGACATGTTAGTAACCCCTTTTTCTAGCATCACTACCCGGCTACCGGCGGAAATTCGTACGCGCCCTAGTTTAACCCACTCGCCATAGGCTTCGATCTGTCCGCTGCGATGCGAGCCATCCCAGCGGCCGGGAGAGATCTCCAGCGAGAACCGCAGCGAAACATCCAAAAATCCCCTACGTCACGTACTGAGGATAGTGCAACAGACGAACACCGGGCGTCGCCGCGGAGCAACGGTCAGTCTGGCCGCATGTCTTCTCAGGCCGCATCCGGCGCGCACAGTGGGTTCGGGTGTTATAATTCAATCGTGAACGCCGGTACGGAGACGACCGGGTTTGATGCCCAAGAGATCGCCTTGCGCGGCCTGATTTCGGGTATCGCCGGCAAAGAAGAAGCGGCGCTGTCCGCGCTCTACGATGCGACGACAAGCCGCGTTTTCGCCTTGGCCTTGCGTATCACGGGACAACGGAACGATGCCGAAGAGGTTACGGAAGACGTGTACATGCAGGTTTGGCAAACCGCCGGCGCCTACGATCCCAAGCGCGCAAAGATCATGACCTGGCTGTACACGATCTGCCGCAGCCGCGCGATTGATTTGCTGCGCCGGCGCAATCCGGCGGAGATCGGCCCGTCGCCCGAGATGCCGTGCGAGGACGCGGATTTAGCCACCGATCCGTTGGATGCCCTCTCTGGCCTTGAGGAACATAGCCTCGTGCGCGCGGCGCTCGAGGCGCTTAGCGTGAACGAGCGGCAAATGTTGGTCCTGAGCTATTTTAAGGGGTTCACCCATCAGGAAATCGCGGATTACACCGCGACGCCGCTCGGTACCGTGAAAACGGTCCTGCGGCGGGCAATGCAACTTATGAAAGAGCGGCTAATGGCCGTAGAGGCGCGTGGAATCTGGCCTCGGCGGGAAGATTTGGGTGCGGCTCAAAAAAACGCCCCGGTGGTGTAACCAATGAACGACGAAAATCTATTCGATGCCGAGCTATTCACGCAATGGACCGATGCGCTGGCCCCAGTGCAGCCGCCGGCCGGCTTGCGAGAGAGGATCATGGCGCGCGTGCGCACCGAGCATCCGCTCACGCAGCTACGCACGATACGCTCGGCCGAAGGTTGGATGGACTTCGGGCCCGGGATCCGATTCAAGATCCTGCACCGGGATGAAAACGGACGCGCGAATTCCTTGCTGGCCCGCCTGGAAGCCGGTGTCACTCTCCCCCCGCATCTCCACGCCGCCAATGAGGAATGCCTGGTGCTGGAAGGAGAGATCACCTTCGCCGATATCACCGTCCGGGCGGGGGATTACCACTTTGCGCCCAAGGGTGCGGCCCACACCGCGCTCACCACACGGACCGGCGCGTTCATCTTCTTGCGATCCGGGATGGGCGAGCCCGTGCCGGAGTATTCTGCAGCCCGCTGATTTACGCCGGCCAGGCGCAGATGTCGCGCTGGCGGATCGTGGCTGTCATCGCCCCCGGCGCCTTGGCGTCGTTCGCCGCCTTATTTATTGACCCGATCCCGCAGGATCCCAACTACCATAATTTCGCCGATCAGCGGGTCTTCTTTGAAATTCCACATTTCGGCGATGTAAGCACCAACATTGGCTTCCTGTTGGCCGGCTCGATCGGATTGGCACAGGTGCTATCTCCAGGCCGCTTGAGCGATGCGTTTGCAACGGACCGCGAACGCCGCGCTTGGATCGTATTTTTCCTTGGGATCCTGCTCACCGGGCTGGGATCGGGCTGGTACCACCTGCAACCGGATAACGCGCGGCTCTTCTGGGATCGGCTGCCGATGACCCTGACATTCATGGCGCTCGTGAGCGTCATGGTCAGCGAACGTATCGACGCGCGTGTGGGCGTGGCGCTGCTCTGGCCCTTGGTTCTGGCGGGGATCTCGAGCGTCGCGTGGTGGGATTACACCGAGCAACAAGGCCGGGGGGATTTACGCTGGTATGGCATGGTGCAATTCTATCCCATGGTCGCCAGCGTGCCGATGCTGCTGCTGTTCCGGAGCCGCTATACTCGCGATGATTGCTATTGGGTCCTGATCGCCGCCTACGCGGCGGCCAAGATCGCGGAGCATTTCGATATCGAGATGTATCATCTGAGCGGTTGGCTGAGCGGCCACAGCCTCAAGCATGTCCTGGCCGCCGGCGGCGCGTGGGCGTTGTTGATCATGCTCCGGCGGCGCTCCCTAGTAGCGTAAGCCAGGCACAGGGACGTTGCCTGCTTGGCGCCCCGAGGATGGAACGCTGGAACGAAATCAATATGAGAAAACACCAGCTCGACGGCTTGCGGTTTGTTTTATTCCTGATGGTCTTTGCCACCCATTACGCGCCCAACCCTTTTCACGTGGGTTACCTGGGCTATGCGTTACCCGTTTTCTTCGTGATGAGCGGTTTTCTCATCACCAACGTGCTCTTGTCCGCCGATCACCCGAGCTTGCTCACCAATCTCAAGGTTTTCTACACCCGAAGAATTTTGAGGATATGCCCAGCCTATTATCTCGTGGTATTGCTATTGATCGGCATGGAAGCACTTACCTACCCGGCGTACTATCTCGCCTACTTTTTCAATATCAAGCTCTTTGCCCTGAGCCTGAGCCCGAGCGCGGCATTCTACGAATGGTTCTTACAGGGTTGGCGCAATGAATCGATGCATCTCTGGTCCTTGAGCGTCGAGGAGCAATTTTATATCGTCTATCCGCTGCTCCTCTACATCACGCCCCCGCGCTATCGGACCACGATGTTATTTTCCGTCCTGGTCATGAGCATCGCGGCGCGTTTCTGGTTCATGTCTCGTTATCCGCAATCGTTCTACGGGACACTCTTACCGGTGTGCGCGGAATATTTCGTCTGGGGATGTATTTTCTCGTGGCTCGAGTATCAACAAAGCCTGCCGCGGTTTTCCCCGCCCTGGACGCTGAGCCTCTCGGTGATTGCGATACTGAGTTTAATCGGCGTCGAGTTTTCTCTGGGCCAAAGTGGCTTTCTACAATTCTCGACCTCTCACTACCAGACGCCGATTGCATTGAGTATGGGATTCTTTGTTTGGGGCTTGTGGTCGCTGCCTGAGTCCCACCTCGTGGTGCGCGTGCTGAGCTTCGGACCCTTCGTGTACTTCGGCACCATGAGCTATACGCTCTACCTGGTGCATCTGATCGCCATGAGTTTGTTCAACTCCCTTGACCTCAAGCTTCCGCTGCCCCAGCAGATCGGCGTTGCCGCCGGGGGCTTTGCGATTTCACTCCTCATGGCGAGCGCGATCTGGCATTGGTATGAGAAACCGATCTACGCCCTGCGGCGTTACTTGCCCTATCGTTGAGGCGCCGAGGATAATCATCGCGCTCATGGGTGTACATGAGGTAGCCGACGAGCATTTCATCATCGCTATCGAGCCCCCATCGCACCTCTTGTGCGGGATCCGGATTGAGGGGATTCCGCTCGGAATTATCGAATCGCGCGCGCGCGACGATCCGGGTTCCGGCCGGGATCTCCCGCGGCGTTTTGAGACGATAGAGCGTCTGCCAGCCGAACGAATAATTCGGCACCGACAGCAACCGCTCCGACCGGCCGTCGGGGAAATGAGCCACGTAATCGAAGTGCCGGCCGCGATAGTGCATATGGGGAAACAAGCCGTAGAGCATCACGCGCTCGTTGAAGGTCGTCTCCGCGGTCTCGATGTGATTCGCGGCGAAGGGCGGGATGCGCAAGTCTCTGTTCGAGGCGCTGGCGACCGCGTATTCCCTCGGCGGGGGCGCGCGGTGGAAATAGAGGCCCAATACCGGCCGATCCGATGCCGGTGCGCCGACGGTGATGTAATGGATTTGGAACACCAAGGTCGATCCGGCGGGTAACCACTGACCCGAATCCTCGGGCATCGGTTGCACCTCCAAGCCGGGAACATAGGCGGCGAAGAACCCGTTTCGGCCTTCCAGCCACGCGGGCTCGCGATCTTTATGCCGCGCGGGATACTGGACCAACACAAACCCGTGGTGCATGACGGCGGTGTTACTGGGTTTGAGCTGCACCGCGCGTACCCAACGATCCTTGTCGATTGGCACCGGGATCTTGAACCAGCGGTAGGGCAGAACGCCCTGCGCGGGCAGCTTCTGCTCGGGAAGTTTGATTACCAGATCAGGTTCTCCGAGCGGCCAGTCTTTCACACCCTCGGGTGGCTGTGCAGCCAAGGGGTCCGGCCCGTCGCCGCGCGGCGCGCCGGCATCGATCCAACGCACCAAAGTCTTTTGTTCCTCGGTACGCAGGGACTGGTCCGCTAAGAGCTCGCCGATCGCCGGATCCGCCTGCCAGGGCGGCATGCGCTTGGTCATGATGACCTCGCGCATCATCGGCGACCAAGCGCGCACGGTCTCGTAGCGGTCCATGGCCCAGGGACCGGCGCCCCTCGCGCGATGACAGTTTATGCACCGATCGCGGAGTATGGGTACGACGTCGCCGGCGTAGGAGGGCGTGCGCCGATGCGGCTCGATGTTGAGCACACAGCCGAAGACCGGCGCTTGAGCGACCGCCACGGTCTCCTTGTCGAGCACCGCGGTGAGCGCATCGTTGAGGTAATGCCGCGTCGCCGCGGGCCGTTGTGACCCGTAATGCATGCGATCATCGATCGGCCCCCGATAACGAATGGCCCACGTCTTGGTATCGATCAGGATGGCCTCGCCGGTCCGCTCAGCTTGCAGGGACCGGATCACGAGTTGCGCCTCGTCCTTTAAGATGGGAAGGTCGAGGTGGAGTCGCGCTGCCTCCGCCTGCAAGGCTTTGCGATCGTCCTGCGGATTCGCATTGAGCAACATGAATTCCACGCCTTGTTTGGCATAAGTATCGCGCAGCGCTTTCAGCGCCGGCAGGCTGTCGCGCACCGTGGTGCAACCGAGGGCGTGAATGTACAGTACGACCGCTTTGGCTTTGGTAAGCCGATACAACTGATGAAAACGGCCATCCTGGTCGAGTAGTGCGAAATCACGCACCGGAGGCGAAGATACATCCGCGATTTCGGTGCTCGCGCCGCGCAGTCCGAAATAAACGATCCCACCGCCCGCGCAAGCACTCACAAGAGCGGTGATTACTAGCGCGGTTCTCGATACGGTCATGAGACCATTATATATAGACCAGGGCTTTTAATTAATCCCGTTGATACGGTGATTGCAGCTTGCTTCGGTATGACTGAAAATGTAAAAAACGCCAAGAAAAACTGAATAATCAGTTGCTGAGGCTACGCACTTGCTGACCGATGTACTGGTCCGATATCGCTGGCTCGTCGTAGTGCCCGTGGTCTTGCCCCTGTCAGTGCTGTTCGACCTCTACTGGGCTATCCGGAACTGGTACTACCGAGGCTGGAAGAGCGCCCCCGAAGAGCACACGGAGCGCGTGCGCGCTATCCAGGCACAGGTGCGCCGGTGGCGAGCAGCCGGCGGCCGGCAGCCGCTCTGCACGGCGCGCAAATCCTGGATGAACGTCTCGATGCGGGTCGCGCGCTACAAGCGCCGCGACAACACCATCCGGGTCGATCTCTACGATATCCTGGCAATCGATACGGAACGGGCCATCATCCGGGTCGAGCCCGGAGTGACCATCGGCCAGATCACCCATTATCTCATTCCCAGGGGATGGACCCTGCCGGTGGTCCCGGAGCTCGACGACCTGACCGTCAGTGGGTTAATCCTGGGAGTCGGCATCGAAGGCTCATCCCACAAGTACGGCCTGTTCGCCGATATCGTCGAGGCCTGCGAGGTGGTGATCGGGGATGCCACACTCGTGCGCGCGACCCGCGAGGTCCATGCGGATTTATTCCATGCCCTGCCCTGGTCGTACGGCGCGCTGGGGATCCTGGTCGCGGTGGAGCTGCGCATCATCCCTTGCAAGCCTTGGGTGCGCCTCCGGTATCACCCTGTTTATAGTCTGAACGATGCCTGCCAGGTGTTCGCCCGGGAGGTTTGCCGCCCGGATTCGCCCGAGTTTGTCGAAGGCATTCTGTACGGACGCGACTCTGGCGTAATCATGAGCGGCGATTTCGCCGCCGGCCCGGAACACGTCAAAGTGAATGCCATCGGCTGGTGGTTCAAACCCTGGTTTTACAAACACTGCCGGTCGTTCCTGGAGCGGGGCGGCGGCGAGGAGTCTATTCCCCTGCGACAGTACTACCATCGGCACACGCGCAGCATCTTCTGGGAAGGGGAGCTCATCATCCCGTTCGGTAACCATGCTCTGTTCCGCTTGCTGCTCGGATGGATGATGCCGCCCAAGGTTTCCTTTCTTAAGCTGACCCAGGGCGAGTCGATCCGCGCCTATTATGAAGACCGGCACGTGTGTCAGGACATTCTGGTACCGATCAGGCACCTTGCGGAAACGATCGCGTTTTTCCACACGAACTTCGAGTGCTACCCGCTGTGGCTTTGTCCGCACCGGACCTTCCGCACCCAACCTCAGGGTTTCTTGAAGCCGTCCCAAGAAGCCTGCGACTATGAGATGTTCGTCGATGTCGGCGCCTACGGTGCCCCGGGGGCGGTCCGACGCGGCGAGCCCTACGATTCGCGGTGTGCCGTCCGCAGGATGGAGGACTTTGCGATAGCGCATCGCGGTTACCAATGTCTATACGCTGTATCAGAACTGACCCGCGATGAATACCGCCGGATGTTCGACTGCGCCCTGTATGACAGCGTCAGGCAGAACTACCGGGCGGAAGGTGTCTTCATGGATACCTACGACAAGGTGAAACGGCCGGTGTATGGGCAAGGCGAACAATAAGCATCATAGTTCCGGCGTTCTGCCCCCCGCGCAGGTAACTCCTATTTTATACAAACGACCCACGCTGAGGATTAACCCCGTCCGGATATTTCAACCCTGGGATCGACCGAGCATAAGCATCGGTACTTCAAGACGGGGCTGACGGCGTTCAAGCTTCAGGACTTCGACCAGGCACAACAGATCTTCGAGACCTTGCTGAACGAATTCGGGGACGATGGCCCGGCGCGGTTTTATCTTGATCTTTGCCGCCGATTCGAGACCGTTCCTCCGCAGCTACCTGGACCGGATGTGCGTGGCTTTAGAATGCTGGCGCACTCAAGGGATGTGTACTATGCTCACGGTGGGAGTCGGCATCCCTGCCGCCACGAGGGTGGGTTAGGCGACGCTAAGTCACTCTACTTTCGAGGGGGGCTTCGGGATCACGACGATGCGGGGACATTGGGAAGTGCTCTTGGCGATACCGGGGGTCGTATTAGCCTGCTCCTCCGGAGCGCGTGCCCAATCCTGCGAGCCCGCCGCGGCCAGCGTAATTTCGGTACAGGGGGATGTGGAGGTGAGCGGGCATG
>JBOIDF010000035.1:0-37789 GCA_050740455.1 Gammaproteobacteria bacterium
CTAATGTGTTTGCGCTCCATCCGAAACCTCCTGATCGCTTGGTTGTACTACTCATTAAACGATCAGATCGGGTGGAGCACTTTAAGTTCCCCTTATTTTTCAATAAGTTTAAAGATCCTACCTATGAGCTTCATTTAACTCTGCCTGTAAAACGGCGTCTTCCTCGACAGTGTGAGAACCTTCTTCAATTTCTACCATGAAGGTACCAATGCATCAAAAGAGCCGACGTTTTCTCTTGCAGTGATTGTGTCCCGGTGCGGGAGGCAGCGAGCTCGGCGAAACGATTCTCTGCATCCCTAAGCCGATCACGCAATTGCTCTGAGCACGCAATACACTCTGAAGCGGATTTGGGTACTTCGACATTCCCGCGAACTTCCAAACTCGCCAGTTCTGCCACCAAGGCAGCCTGGTCAGCGCTTGAATAACTTATGAGATGATTTTCCTTACTACCTTTGAAGTTCACGCTTGTCGGATTGAACATGTCCGCCGCGCCCAACGCTTCTGGTTTGCCTTCGGGAATTTGATCCATTCAATAATCAGGGGACCCTTCTCTGTTTCAGAAAGCGAATGCCAAATGCTTTCGGCTAAATCCTGCGGGCCCAAACTACGGCCTTTTTTTCCAGAACGATCCTCCATCGCCTGAATGTCCTGAGTGCGCTGGTAGCGGTAGTATTCGGCCGTTTCGCGGTAGAGATCATCCAATAATATCTGGCGCTTTTTTTTGTCCGTCACACCGAAAAGCTCGAAAACGCAATCGTCCAGATCACGCCGGTCCTCGTGGCATAATTCTTTTGCGAGTTCGGGAGGTTTGCGCAGAATTTCTCGCATTGCCTCCTCAGAGTGGCATTGAAGCATTGCCTCATCAACCAAATGTGTAACCTCGCGTTGAGTCATGCTTTCAAGAGCTGTCAAAAGGCGTTTAGCGAGATCCGGAAAGATGCCGCGGGGGTCAGGAATCTCCAAAAAAAAAGCACCGTGTCAACGACTTCGGTTTTAAGAGTTCCTTCCGAACCGGCGTACCGGCCATAAAAACATTTGAAAAGACCGACAATAGTGCTATTCAGAACCGCCGCTAACGCAATGCGCTCGTGTTGGTTATTCAAATCTGGAACCACTGTGTAGAGATTGCAGTTGCATACCAAAGATTCAGGATTGGACGGAACGATGTGGCGGTATTTCTGAGCCTTCGGCCAAAAGGCGGCTCCGATTTTGTCCGTGGTTAAATCGTACCAAAGGGGTCGCGCTGCGCAGGTTGACCGCTGCGGAACGGGAACGGCTTTCGATTTCTTCGAAGGGAACGTCTGCTTCGAGCCCCAGCGAATGTACGTGGCAACATACGTATCAGCCAATTCACTAAGCGGCTTATCCACCCACAAGACCACGCGGTCCAAATCGGTTGCGCGGATCACGGGCCGCTCGACTTGCATCAAGCTGTGGACTTCTGGCCGGAGATACTCTTTTTCGATTGGATGCAGCGTATTGTCCCCGGCGCGTACAATGCGAACTTTGCCGCTCTCAATTTCGCTTCGTTTGCACGAAGTCATCAGACCGACATCGTTCCATCGCAAGCCCTGCTTCATGTCGGTCAGCATTTTGCTGGTCACATCGCGCGGCATGAAAAAAGCATCGCAGCCGCTCGTGATTCCGCGTCTCACCTCCGCAATTTCGCCGAGCCGCACAAAGCGGTTGCGATAGTCTCGAAGCAATTTGAAATAAAGGTCCGGCGCTCTGAGGAAACGGCCCCATTTTCCAGCCGCGTAATCGGCGCCGATTCCGTATGTGGCAATCGAGTCTTCGAGATCTGAACCGTCGTCCTCCTCGTCTTCGGACTCGGATGCGACAAGAGGCGCTCGCGTGAGCAGCTTGCCCGCGCGTACGCCCTCGTTCCAAAGTTCGGATTGCGGCACCGGTATGATGCGCAACTGGTCGTTCGAAAACGGCGTCTTGGTTTGAAGGATCAGCCGTCGCAACGATTCGGCAGCAGTCTGCCGCGCGGCTTCATCGCCGTATGGCCGCTCACCCAAAATTTCCTTTACCGGTTTCAGAAACCGAACGAATTTGACCACGTTCTCCATCCGTCTTTTTTGGTCATCGCAGCGCTGCAGGATGGTGGCAGCCGTTTTGACACGCGCATCGGAAAACCAAGGCTCGTCAAGACTTTCGATGACTGCGATCAGCTTAAAATTTTTCAGAATCCAGCCTTGCAGCGCAAAGCCGTATTCCACGTCGAGCCAGCCGGAAGATGTGAGAAAACCGAAGTATCCAGACTCGGTGAGGAGGCGAGCCGCTACCGGCCAGAAATAGCAATGCAGGTCGCTTCTGCCAGTGAGCTTGAATCCCGGCCAGAGTTTTGTACATAGCTCCTGCAGGAATTCCTTGCTGGTTTTGAGGCGCGCCTTGTGTGCTTCTTCGGTTTCGCCTTTCTGCCGCTTCAGCTCTTTTCGCTTTGGCACGTGTTGCTGCTTGACGTAAGGCGGGTTTCCAATCACCGCATCGACTTCCGGCAAGGGCACGGCCCTCGTCCGTTTTTTTCCGGAAGAACCGGGCCAGGCGGGCACCGTACAAAAGCAATCTCGGCGTTCCGCGACTTCAAAGAAATTAGCGCGCGCAATGTAAGGATAGTTTTCCTCGTCTTCGATTCGGCGGGCGGCAAGATTGAGTGTCGCGAGATGCGCCGCGAATAACGCAATGTCACTGCCGTAGATTTCCTGGAGGAGTTGGTGATGGTACTTTCGGAAATCCTGATGCCGCCGTCCGCCGCCTGTTTGTTCTGATAACCATGCCTTGCGGTGATAGGCTCTAACCAGAAAGCTGCCCGAGCCGCACGCGGGGTCAATGATAAAATCGCCGGCGCGCCGAATGCAAAAGGTGTTGATGATATCGATGATGTCTTCGTTGGTGTAGAACTGACCGAATTTCTGCCGCTCTTCCGGTGAAATGAGTTTCTGAAATATACCCCCAATGATGTCGTGGGGAATTTGTTTAAAATTGTACTGGGCCAGGTTTGTGAAAAGGCCAGTCCAGCCTTGAGCGGCTGTATCGGACGCGAACACGAGCGCCCCCGCCCAGTCAGCAACCTGCGGATAGAAAATGGGTTCGTAGTCCCCGCTTGTAGACACGGCCTGTTGAAACTGATTACGGAAATAGTCATAGATGCCGGAGTGTGAATGTCGGCCACGGCGGGGCATTTTGAGCTCGTTGAGATGTTCCGGGTATCTCGCGCGGATCGCTTCATAAAAAATCGCGCGGTTACAGAAAACGTAACAAAGCGTGCACGCCGCCCGCTCTAGAGTTTCCCGCCAGTTTTCCCGATCTGCAGGATCGAATGTCCAGTTCATCTCGTCCGACATCCAGAACTGGAGTTTTGTGGCAAAGGTGCTGTCTTGGTCGGAAGTCCTGATCAAGTAGTCATGGGTGCCAAGCACCGGCCAATCAAGATGGCTTTCGAGCGAGCGGATGAAGACGTCATCAGGCGACATTCCCCACTCGACGACTTTGCCGGTAACAATCTCTGCGAGATATTCAAAGATCTCCGGCAAGAACTTCTCCCGGATGCGTTTTTGATTCTCAGAACGCTTACAGTCCCCAGGACTCGCGAGAGTGACGCCCAAATTCCAGTCCTTGACCCGGCGTTCGATCATCGGCACGTTCCACTTGCTGCGATCGAAAAGGACAAAGGTGTTGACGTTCCAAGTGAAGAAATACGGCGCCTGAATATTGTCTGCCTTGTTGAATGCGTCCTGCATGAGGACGGGATCGTAAGGGCTGCGGCCTTCAGCGGTCCCCGGTAGCTTTACTTCGCCGGCGAGGACTGGCGTGTGACTGCCTTTCCGATAAATGCGCAGATCGGAACGCTTGTTTGTCCCCCGGCCAAATTGCTCAATCTTGGCCTCTGTAAACGGCCAATCTTGGCGACTCGTGAACAATGCCTCTGCCCATGACTTCACATCGGCGCAGAACTCAATCTCATGCTGCCGGGCGTGATGTGGATTTGGCATTAGTCAGCGAATCTTCGGTGCGCGGGGGGTCCGCTGAGGACCGCGATTTGCTCCATTTTTAACGGCTTGTTTGCGAGTGGCAAATCATATCTCCTTGGTTAACGTATCAGTTCCCGGCCGATAGCCACGATGATTTTACCCGATTCGGCCTAGTCGCGAGCATGTCGCTGCGTTCTTGCGCAATCGCGTTACGCCGTAGGAATTTTCCGCGTGTCCACCCGCGGGTACGCGTGTCCGCTGTTTGGTAGCCGCTTGTCCTTTCGACTCTCTTCTAGAATTCGGCTGTACGGCTAGCACCCGAGCGAGCGCGATCTCGCCGCGCGAGTGCTCGCTCATCCTAAGCGCATCGATCGAGGATAAACAACCAGGGTGGGTTAAGCGGAAGTCATGACCGAATATCGACGCGCCTACGTTTCGGGAGCAACGCGGTTTTTCACAGTCAATCTCGCCAAGCGGAAGGGTAAACGTGTGCTGGTCAGTCACATCCATGAGTTACGTCGAGCGTTCGGTACGTCAGGGGAAAAGCATCCATTCCGGTCGGATGTGGTGGTTATCTTGCCGGATCATCTCCATTGTATTTGGACGCTGCCTCCCGGTGACACGGATTGTTCCATGCGCTGGAATATGCTGAAAGGACACTTTTCTCGTGCCATCGAGAAAGGCGAACGAATCTCTCAAAGCCGAGAGAAACGGAGAGAACGGGGCTTGTGGCAACGCACCTCGATTATGGGAGCGCCTGCTGTGAGATCAGGACGATTTCAACAACCACGTCGATGACATCCATTGGTATCCGGTAATACATGGGGCTGGGTCAAGCAGGTTGCGTACTGGGTAGTCTCAGTTTGAAACGTATTTTGTACCCGTTATTGTAAAGCGTATAAAAATAGCAAACACTTAAGATGAAAAGAAGTCGAATAAGAAAGGTGTACGGAATGGATGTTGACGATATTCGATGCATCCTCGGGACGATAAGCGGTTGTATTGGTGGAGCATTAGCAGGTTTGGGAGTGAACGATTCTTTAGCCTTCTTGCTTATAGGGACATTGGGAGGAGGTCTAGGAATGATTGCTGCATTCTGTATTCCGCCTAAGTAAGGCGGCGATTTTAATCATGATATCGGCTCGGACGTTCGCAATTATCGGTTGGATTCTAGTGCTAGGTGGCGTTGCTTTGTCGTACCTAGGATCTAAAGACAACGGAACCATATTATGGGTTGTTGGAATAGCATCGCAACTATTCGCTGGGTTTGTTCATTTCTTTCATGGGGGTGAAATTGACCCCTAACTCGCTGACAGGTCAACCCCTGGTTTGACCAGGGAGACTGCATTCGCCTGGGCTATATTTGCGTTGGCCCTTTTTCCCTGCGGTTCAGCGTACAATTTCACCAGCATTGCATATAGTCCACGTTTGCTCCAAAAGAATTCCTCCACAGCCTGCAAATAGGCTTTCTGGCCATCAGTCGTGAGTTGCACACGGTTAGGCAGTCGGCCGGCCAAATCAGCAATGAAGACCTTTGCGCCTTCGCCATCCCGCCGCCTAACCATCCAGGACGCTATAAGCTTGCTATGCGCGCAAATCGCTGTCCAGGTCCATACGTCGCCATAACCAAACTGACCGCGTTTGTCCTTCGGGACGTTCGTTTCTTTGGCGTAACAGAAGCTCCAAACCTCATCGCATTGGATATGCTTGCAGCGCAGGTTCCGCAGCGCTTTGTCCTGATATTCGGCACAGGAGTGCCAACGTCCACCAACAGCTTTGTGACAGTGTTGATCGAGCAATCAGCCAGGCGAGATGCTGCTCGTAGGCTGTTGCCTTCAACTAGCAAGCCTAATATTGAGCGCGTTTTGTAAGCGGTAGCTTGTTCATGTCCACATCCTGCAATGTGAACATTATAGTTGAGCGATTGGCGCGCGGTCGGAAGATCGGAACCATCACAACGAAGTCGGAGTTCATTGCTTCCAAATACGGCGATTATCGTCTGTTCTTCAAACACAACGCCCGGTATCTCCGGAACGAATTCAGGAAGTAGCGGCGCCGCGGCCGAGATGCATGTGGCCGGCGGTCTACGGTCTACGCTGGGTCGGTTTTTTAGACCGAGCGGATCGACGCCATGCCAGCTTACAAGGTTTTCAGGAATTCCAGGAGTGCCTCTTTGTCCTGATCGGGCAAAGTGGTGCCGTATTCGTGTCCTTGATTGCCGTTACCCTTCTTGCTCACATCGTGCAGCGTGCCGACTTTTTGGGCTTCGGCGGTGTCCGTGACGAATCCGACATTGACCGGATCATAGAGGTCATAACCCCGGTAGAAAGTCTTGGGGCGTTCGGCTGCCGGTTTTAGCAAGTCGCGCAGCGTGGGGACCGAGCCGTTATGCAGATAGGGCGCCCGCAGCCAGATCCCGTCGAGATGCTGGACGTTGTAACCGATCAGTTCTTCTTCATCGTCTTCATCGACCAGTCCGCGGCGCTCAATGCCCATGTCTTCGACGACCTTGTTGGCCAGGCTGGCGAACTTCTTACTCCAGGTGTCAAACCGGTCACGGCTGGTGCCTATCTCTGCCAACGGTATGGAGCGGCCGACCTTATCTCCACCTTCGGCATGGCAAGTTCCGCAGTGCTGATCGTATATAGCCTCACCGGCCTCGGCTTTGGCGCGATCCAGCGGAAGCGATTTGGGATACCTGGGGCCCGGCGTACGCTTGGCGTAGTCGGTGATCCACTTGACGTGTCCGATGAACTCATCCTTATCATGCGGCGGAGCGCCCAATAATCCTAACGCCGAGTCCATGACCACCGAATAGGCATCCCAGGTATCCCCGGCGAGATTCAGGCGCTGGGGATTCTTCTCGCCTTCTTTGTTGTCGTATTTCTTGAGATTCCAGATCGCCGGGAAATCGCTCGGACCGAAGGTCCCGTCATCGAAGGACCCGAGTTCATCTTGGTATTCTTCCTGGCTACCGATCATGAAGTATTTGGTGAGATTAAAGGCATCATCGCGGCCGCGACCCCACTCCGGGTATTTCGGGTTGTAGATCCACTGGAACTGATTCTCTCGCCCCAGCAAGGCTTTCCTGGTGAGCGGAATGATGGCGAATCGATACAAGAGCTGGTCGATCCAATCGAGTTTTTCCGCCATGGCGATGTGAAACAGGATATTATCCGCGTTGAAGCGGGGATCCTTGGCGCAGTCCACGATCAGCTTGAAATAGGCTTCGATGTTACTCGTATGCCCCGGCCCGAGCGGAACGATGACCGGTTCCGCGGTCACCGAGATACGATATTGCGTCACGTGACAAGCGGCGCAATTATTGGCGACGCGCGGAAACCCGATGGTCTTCTTGCTAAAACCGATCGGCAACTCCTGACCCATTTCCCAGGGGACGCCGAGCGAGGCATAGCCGCCGGGGCCGGGAAATTTCTCCGGGAACAGCCGCGGCAGCACGTAGAAGATCCAGTAGGGGATCCCCGCGTCCCATTCCGCGCCGATGGATCCGTACATGAACCGGGTGGCGTCATCTTTAGTCACCCACGCCGGTTGCGGATGTTCGCGCATGGTGCGGTCCCATCCGATCCAAGCGCTAATTCCCACCAGGAGGATCACGAGGGCCCAGATCACGATCTTTTTCGACCGCTTCCGCTTCGATTTGGTTGTGTCGGTCTTCTTCATGGATCTTCCCCCCGTTTAAAACGTCTTCAAATATTCGATGAGCGCGTCCTTTTCCTCCGGCGCTAAGTCGGTGCCGAAAGCGGGTCCTTCGTGACCCTGATTGCCGTTTCCCGGAATATCGGTCTCGAACTTAAAGAACGCTCGATCGTTCGTGTCCTTGGACTCCGTGGCTACGAACCCGACGTTTTTCGGATCGTAGACGTCGTTGCCGCGGTAGAAGACCTTGGGCCGTTTTTCGCTGGGTTCCAGGAGATCCCGTAACGTCGGGACCGAGCCGTTATGGAGATAAGGCGCCCGCAGCCACACCCCATCGAGCGGCATATTGGCGTAACCGTTGGTCTTGCGGTAGTGCTTATAACGATAAGTCCCTTCCTCCTCCTCCATCGCGGCCGCGCGCCCATACGCGCTGTTCCGGCTCCCGGCACTCCGATAGGGCGCCGGCTGGTAGGTAGAGCCGCCTGGACATTTATGCGGCCGCAGCGTCTTCTTTTGTCCGGCATAGGTCGTCGCCATGTTTAAAGCGAGAATTTCGGTGTAATTGTCGAGCCGGTAGCGATCGGTTCCGATCTCATCGATTGGGCTCACGAATCCGACTTTCTTCCCCTCGAAATCCCGGCCGCTGCGTCCGTGACAGTCGGCGCAGTACTCATCGTAGATGGGCGCGCCTTTCCTTGCGAGCGCTTGGGCGATCGGAAACATATACTTGGGCGGTTCGAGCGTTTCCATCCACCATTCGATGCATTCGATCGATTCGTGATCGATGACCGGCGGCAACGCGCCGGTAGCCAAGGAAGCGTTAAGGTTCCGTTCCTCCACCATGTCGTTGTTCCCGTCCCAGTGCAATTGCATCGAGCCGCCATCGGAACGACTCTTGCGCTTGGCTTGCAGCCAAGTGGAGGGGAAGTCCACGATACCGATGTCCTCCGGGCGCACCTTGCCGGTTTTCCACCAGTCCAACATCGGGTTTCCTTGAAGGCTGCGGACGCGGAGCTCTCCGTACAGGAAATTCTTATTATTGGTAAACGTGTCATTACGCCCCGGCCCCCATTTGGGCTGAAGGGCCGAGAAACCGGTGATGCCCTCGAGAAACTGGATGGCATCCTTCATAACCCAGATGGTGATAGGATAAACCAGGTATTCATTGATCAGATTGAACCAACCGACATCACCGCCCAAGGCTTTTATTTCGGGAATGATGTTGAGCTCATTGAAGCGGTCACCCTTGGCGCATTGAAAAACGAACTGCTCGAAGTCATAGAGGTTGAAAAGATTGGCCGGCATGCCGAGAACCACTTTTCCGAGTTCCTTCGGATCTTTACGCACGGTGCTCGTGTGACAGGCCGCGCAGTTGAGGAAGACCCGGTCGAAGCCTACGCTGCGGCGCTGCGAGGTACCGATCGGGAAGTCGCGCTCTTGTTCGTTGGCTCCCGCTTCATAAATGAAACCGAGGGCTTTGTAGCCTTCACGGGAAAGTTCGCGCCGTTCCAACTCCGGTCCGACGCCCTCGCCGCTCGTATAGTTATTGACCCGGTCGAGATAATCGGGCGCCAGCCGGTCACCGGCCACCGATTTCAAGGTGTCCGCGCATACGAGCGGCATTGCTTGCCAGATCCAGGAAGGAAATCCGGCCACGAGATCGCCGCGCGTCGAGCCGTATTTGAAATGATCTTCCATATTTTTGTACGTCACTGGACTTTCCGGGATGAATCGGATAGCAGCGTAAAGTACCAATGCGACTGCCAGGACGAGCACGGCCGTGTAGATTCCTTTCCAGAGACAGCGTAAGCAGCCGCGTATCTTTGCCCAACGATTTGCCGGTTGAGCGGATTGTTGTTCTTGCGGTTCCATAATGGATTCCTCCCCTAGGCAAGAGAGATTACGAGAATTCCAATGACCGATGGGGTGGGTGCGATTTCCCGCTCCGAGGTCGTGATCATGCCCTTAGCTCAGGACAGCGGAGCATCTCGCGCCGCAAGGAACAGCAATGTTTGCCAAGGCGTGCAGGGACACGGCCGGGATGATTGAATGGGCCGACCCTCCCCGAATAATACGCGCGCAACTTCGCGGACAAATCATTTGCAGCGAAGGGCTGCTTTCGGCCTAGCCCACTCGAACCTGTAGCGAAGCCCTATAGCGTAACGGCAGCTCGGCCGCGCCCGGCATCTTTAAAAAGCCTCGTCGGCTTCCGCGCCCGCTCGCGGTTTCCATTGCAAGGAGTAATACCGGCCCCTGTCCCTCGCCCACGGATCGAAGGCGTTGACAACCGGCTCGAGCTCTTCGGTCAGCTCCGGCATGGTCCGCAACAGGACGCGTTTCAGCGGGGATACCTCTTGTCTGTGATCATTGGGCTCCCCTTTCTCCCACACCTTTCCGTTGGGACCGTTATCGTTTACCCAAGCTACCCCCAGATGAGAATAAAACTCCGGCCGGAAACTCGAGGTAAAAAAGCGATCGCTGAATAAACGGCGTGACGCATTAAGGATAAAAACCTGGAATTGCGTCTCTGAGATCGCGAATCCATGGGGACGTGTCCTCTCGGCCAACCAGCCGACGACCGTGTCCACATCTTCGACGTTATCCACCATCGATCCGTCCGGATGTCCTAGGCAATCGTTGATCGGGGAGCCGTCGGCGTTTACCTGGGCGTCCGTGATCACTTTCGAGGCGTCGCATCGATGCTGGCCGTACACCTCCCGCAAGGCCTTCACGAGCGCCTGTTGTTCCTCCCGCGCGGACGAACCCGGGGGCTCATGTTGATCGATAAAGTCATCGAAGCCGGTTAAGGTCTTCAGACCGTACTGCCGGCGAAACTCGTTAAAACGCGGCACCCCGCGTTCACGATCGCGGATCAAGTCCAGGGCCGGCACATCGATCTTGGTCCCCATACCTAGCCGCTTGTCCATCGGCACGTTCTGGAGAAACTGCGCGTGATTTTGCAGCCACAACAGGCCTAAGCGCTGCCGTCCCATGCTGATCGCCCAATTCGCGAGCCCACGCTGGTGCATTTCCGGGGTTGCCTTCCCGCGGAACGTCTCCACGACGGGGACCTTGTAGCGGATGCTATTCGGGGTGTTACCCCATTCCCGATATTCGATCAAATCGGGAACCATGGTATGTAAGCGATAGACGGTGGTGAACTCTTCGGGAAAATTAAACGGCGATCCGAAGTGATTGATACCGCTGTTCACATGATCGGGGTTTTCCAGATCCCAGATATCCTGCTTGGAAACCTTCGATTTAGTTACCCGATTTCCAAGCCCGAATATTCCGGGTCCCGAGGCGAATACAGAGTACATCGCGTTCCGTTTTTTGGGATCCGACGTTCGCGCGAGCCTGCCGACGACCCGTTCCAACGCATCCGCCACGAGCTTGTGATCTCTCAACAAACCGAACCAATTCGAATTCATCCCGAGATACAGCGGCTCGCCATAAAGCAGCTGCGTGGTCCATTCGATGGTGTGGATCTTGGCTATCTCCGCGGCGACGACGAGCCGTGCGACCTCGAACAGCTCATCTGGCGTGAGGTCCTTATATCGAATGATCTTATCCGGCTGGTCGGGATTTCTCACCCCGCAATCGCCATCCGGCGTCGCTGCCGCCCGCTTTCTGAATTCCTCGACGAAGCGATTGTGCTCTCTGGCAAACACGTTATGGTAAAAACTCATGCCAATGGTCCAGTTGTCCGGAAACGCCGTGGCTTCCTGGCCGGCCCAGACAGGGTGGATGGGGTCTGGAACGCAGTCGTGCGCTGCCGCTGGACAGGCTTTGAACAAAGGCAAATAGCCGTACTTTTCCCCTTGCCCTTCCCTGTCCCCAGACCGGGACATTAATAGCTTGGCGGCGTCATTGGGATCGCGTTTCACCCTGCGCCGTGAGGTTTCGTCATAGCCGTAAATCTGCGAGGCATCCCACCACGCCGTCACGGTATTCGCGGTCGTTTTGTGAGCTCGCGCGAGATACTCCTTACCCTGATGGGAGAATTTGCGCGGCTCGGCGGATTCTGCGTAATAGCTCGCGTCGATCTTGTCCTCGGGACGGCATTTGAGTTTCTCAATGTCCTCCTTCGACAAGGGCTTCTCCTCGTTGTTGACCCGTTGCGTCGCGCACCCCATACCGACCATGGCCGCATCGTTGTGCCCTTCCCGCAGATGGGAGAACCAATCGTGGGTCATGAACTGGATCCAGAAGGCCGCGAGAACATTGAAAAAAGGCGCCGGTTTGTAATCGCATCGGGCGTCCTTGGCAAAGCCAGGCAACCCCTTACCTTCTTTGCACTTTTCCGGCTGCGACTGCGTTCTAGTAAACAGCTTTCTGCTGATGACCTGCGGATCCGGCTTTAACATGCTCAATCGATCGCCATGCCGATTGCGCACGAGCTCCGTTTTACCTAGGTCCGGGAAGGTCGTTTCGAACTGGACGTTGCGTGCAAAGGGTGTATTGGTCGATCCCATCAGAGGATTCTTGAGATCATTGCAGATCCCCGTCAGGTTTCGATGTCGAATCAACTGACCCTTGCATAGTTGCTCACCGTCCCCGCCCACCTCCCGATAATCGGGATGATCTTGCGGCAACCTCATCTCGGTCCATTCCTTAAGCGCGGGTCCTTGCACATCGCCCCTTCCCTTGACGTAAGCTTCATAGGTCTTGTTATCGAAGAGATTGAAGGTCACGAGCTCGACACGCTGATATTCCAAATCGATCAGGGCGCCGTCGATGCCTCTTCCGTTCGCTTTCAGGTGCCTGCCGAGGGCTGTGAGGGGCTCTCTGGCTTGGGTCTTGGTGGTCTCATCGCCAGTGGCCCAGTAGTTTTGCCAGTCCACCCAAGGCGTTCCCCTGTACTTGAGCGCTTTCTGGCCACCCCGGCAATTGGCTGTCTCCTTTTGCACCTTACCCAAAAATCGCTCGGATCGCTCTTTCGCGATGGGGCGGAACCCCTCCCGCACGACTTGGGCACAGTCTCTCAGCGCGTCTAGTCTCTGCGGTAACGTATCCGCCGCCGCCGCCCCAGCCCATGCGCCCAGAACAACCGCTACCGATCCGAAAATGCACCTCCCTTTTCGTCGCATCATCGCACCCTCCACTTTAAAGATGACTTCAAGGCCTTAATCGCCGCGCACGAGCCCGCTCTTGCGAGAGCGCTGTTTCAAACTGCGAGCTTTTATCGTTCTTTCCCCCGCGCTATGTGTTCTATGCCAGGGGGATCCGCTCTAATTTTATACTATAGTGATCGTAGCCGTAAGGTAAAGGTCCCGTCGCGTCCAGGCTAGGCTCATGCAGCCGTAAGCGGTTGTCCGCAAGCAGGATCGCCAACACCGCCTTGGCGATATAAAGCGCCAGATCTTTACCGGCACAGACCTGCGGGCCGTTACTCAAATGGTTGAAATGATAGTCGCCATTCGTGATCAGCCACAGATCCGGGGAAAACCTATCCGCAAAGTCATGAGTCTCCGCATCGCGATGGTTAAACCCATTGTGGATGATGACCTGAGTGTCGGCCGGAATGACCGCATCACCCCAGGTGTCTTCGGCCAGGGTCTCCCTGATCAGCATTAAGGTTGTCGGCCACAGCCGCATGGCTTCCTGAACACATCCCTCGAGATATTTCAGACTGTCGATGCCCCGTGCAGAACGTAGATCCGCCCGAGCCATTTCTTCCCTGACGCGTTGTTCGGTCTGCGGGTGGGAGATGATCAGTGCCAGGGCGCGCACCGTGTTGATCGCCAAGGTATCCTTCATGGCGAACATCCAGTGCGGTATCTGGTTCTCGACCTTGGTTACCGCGGTAGAGGGGACTTCTTTGCACAGAGAGGCCAGACACTTGCCGCGAGGGGACGCCAAATGATTCGCTATCTTCCTGTAGAAATCGTCAAAGTATTTGGATTTTTTGCCCAAGAATAGGAGCTTATTGCTCTCGAGCATCATCTTCTTCAGCGCATCCGTAAGAGTGGTGTCGTTTGTCCCCTTACCGAAGATAATTTGCAGGGTGATCTTCCCGAACAAATCTTGAAAATCGTCCCACGATTGTAGACTTTTGCGCCCCTGACTGGTGTTGCTTGCGATCTCCTCCCGGATGATCGCTAAAAAATGATCTGCGTATTGGTGTACGTCTTTCTGGAGCACCGCCGCATTGAATTTTCTTCGATCCTGCCACTCTTGGCCCCTGGAGATGGTCACGGCGTTGGGTTGGAAATGGGACATGCCCTTGCGTTTTGGCTTGGCCTCGGCATAAATCATGGGCGATTGTTCGAGAACCCGTTTGATACCATCGTGAGCTAACACCAACAGTGACTTTTTCGTCAGCATGTAGATGTATAAATATTCACTCTGATACTTCCGGCGGAGGCCGCCGATAAACTTTACCGCTCCCGGATCGCGCTGATATTTGTCCCAGAACCTAACCCAGAATCTGTTTTCGGTGAATATGCCGCGGCAGAGATATGGGATCATATGGAACAGGTTATAGCGAAGACTGTCCAAAAACGATACGGTAGGGATTAATGTGGGCATGCTTTCTCTCCCGTCGCGAAGCTCTCTCACCCGCTAAGCGTTTTCCGTAATATTAATGCGCTGATAGCCGTCTCCGTATAACCTTAATTCCTCGTACGTAACGAAAAATAACCGATCATCTGCCAAGTTCCCCACCACCATTTGAAGTGGATCTTGCCTAGATATATTCCCTCCTTCACCTGCACTACCTCATCCAGGATGCGACGGATCGAGAAAGCGGGATTCGCGGGTGAGTTATAATCGATTTTAAAAACTTTCCGGTCCGAGTCGACCCTACCCGCATCTATCGAGGTTTTGAAAGCAAAGGCACGAAAGGTTTCCTCATCGTTTTCGATGATACCTCGATAAAAGGGAAACAGTACGCGCATCATCCACCGGAGTTTCTGATCACCGATATTGTCGCCCTTAGCATCCTCCTTTATTAAATACTTGCCTTTCCACGGCACCAAGACGGAGGTCAGCCAATTGGCAAATTGGGTAATGCCAGGTGCAATGTCAATCGCTACCAGTTCGCCATCATAGGGGCCATCGAGCGGTGGCTCCGGCGGTTTACCCGCACGAAAGATGTCGTTTAAGGCGGCCAGACCCTGGCGGCGATCTTGTTTTACCAGCTTTTGAGCCGCGCGGATTGGGTCTGTCTTTTCGGCCGTGGTTGCTTGCGATGATTCGTTCATGGATCTGCCCTCCCACCAGATTGACGTTTTTCTAAAAGAAGCAGACACATCGCCATCGCCACCTGAGTCTCAGAGCACTAGCTCTGTGTCCCCTCTCCGTTTCGGTTTCAGGTCTACTTTACCACGATCGCCGCGAACATCTCCATGGCGTCGGGCTGCCCGGGATCGCTGACATCCCCCGTGGCCCGCACTCGCGCAAGACGCAAAAACGCTCCGAAACCTGCGCCTCGAACCTATAAATATCCCGGAAAGTCTTCAGGAGAAGCATGATTGACACCTCACAGCTTAAGCAGTACCTTCACTTTTTAGGAAAAAGGGCGTTTAAAATCCTGTATGTCCTCCCCCCAACGCCCGTCCATCGATCGGTTTCCGGCGCCATTCGATCCGAAGACCCTCGCGCGCTCGGTCATCGCGGTTCCGCTCCTCGACGCCATCGAGCATGAGCGCGCGATCACGGAAAAGTTTCTCGAAGCGCACCGCCACCTGCTCCACAAGCACAACGCCGCCATCTTCTACACCGACGAATCTCCCAAAGGTGCGGAGGCGGCTTGGAAGACAGTACGGAAACTCGCGGACAAGGCGGCGAAAGAGGTCAATGTCCAAGAGCTGCCGGTGGTCGAGAAGCCCGGCGCCATCGCGGCCGGGGTGAGCCTCGCGCAGCTTGATGGGCTCATCATCCGCCAGCTCCTCGCCCTCGATGCGGAGCAGGAGAAGCGGCTCATTGCCCACATCTGGCCGACGCGCTTCGAGGTGATCATCGACATCAATTTGAACTTCAAGCCCCGCGACGCTGCGCTGACGCCGGCGG
The DNA here is from genome assembly GCA_050740455.1 of Gammaproteobacteria bacterium. Classification (GTDB taxonomy): domain Bacteria; phylum Pseudomonadota; class Gammaproteobacteria; order JACCXJ01; family JACCXJ01; genus USCg-Taylor. The sequence goes on from JBOIDF010000035.1 coordinate 15,651, forward strand.
GCGCGCAGACGGGCCCGGCGCCATATCCAGACGCGCGCCGCGTCGCCAAGGATCTCGTTAAAGGCTACATCGAGGAAGCCAAAAGCACGGCGGGCGCCACCGATCCGGACCAACGCGTGGATGACAGAAAGACGGATCTGAGCAGCCAGTATGTGTTTGCGCGACTCGAGGGACGGGTGGTCCAGAGGCTCGTCGCCATCGATGAACGGCACGCCAAGGATGCCGCCATCGAGGAGGCCGCCTTGCGGAGCGCCGCCCAGCCCGCCGCGCCCGCGGCCCGCCCGAAGAAGCGCAAAGGTAAAGCCGCCGTCAAAGAAGAACCGCCGCTCGATGAAGCCCGTTTCCGGACGATTCACCATATCTGGCCCGACTTCCGCATTCGGAGCTGCATCATGCGCTCAATCGCCACGGTGAAAGCGGACGCCGCTCAACGCTCCTTTACGGCGTTAGGCGAAGGCATCACCTGGGCGGTGATGGACTCCGGGATCGACGCCGGCCATCCGCATTTTAAAGCCTACGGCAATATCGACCGCACTTCGTCGTATCACGCCGACTTCACCGGCGCGCCGACCGGTACCGGACCGCTCAAAGACGAATACGGCCACGGCACGCATGTCGCCGGGATCATCGCCGGCGAGCAGATCCGCACCGACGGCACCCCGGCGAAGCAGATGAATGCCGTGTGTCGCGAGCTCGACCAGAACAACCGCCCCGGATTTAAGGAGCTGCCGCTCAAGCAGATCAGCGGGATGGCGCCGAAGTGCAAGCTGGTGAGCCTTAAGGTGCTCGATAAATTCGGCCAAGGGAATGCCAGCAACCTCATCGCCGCCATCTGCCACATCCACCTCATCAATGGCCATGGTCGCGAGCCGCACATCCATGGCGTGAACATCAGCCTCGGGTATCCGTTTGAGGCAAAGTGGTTCGCGTGCGGCCACAGCCCGCTCTGCGTCGAGATCAACCGCCTCGTCAAATCCGGCGTGGTCGTCGTGATCGCCGCTGGCAACACCGGGTACGGCACTCTCAAAACCAAGGAGGGTGAGAGCGATGCCTGCCTCGACCTAACCATCAACGACCCCGGCAACGCCGAGTATGCGATCACCGTCGGCTCCACGCACCGCGACATGCCACACCTGTATGGCGTCTCCTATTTCTCCTCCAAAGGCCCGACCGGGGATGGCCGCTGCAAGCCCGATCTCCTTGCCCCGGGCGAGAAGATCGTCTCTTGCGCCGCTCCCAACTCCAAGCTCGTCCCTAAGGAAATCGGAAACGGCGAATACGGATACTTCGAGACGAGCGGGACGAGCATGGCCGCGCCGCACGTCAGCGGAGTGATCGCGGCGTTCCTCTCGATCCGCAACGAATTTATCGGCGAGTCGGAGAAGGTGAAGCGAATCTTTACCTCAACGGCCACGGATCTGGGGCGGGACCGCTCTTTCCAAGGCCACGGCCTTATCGACCTCATGCGGGCGATCCAGTCCGTCTGAGCTTTCGCCCAAACCAAAGCAAAACGGCACACACCCATGAACGACATCAAAGGCATTCACTACAGCGAAGCTGAATTCGACAAGAACGGTAAACTCGAGAGCCGCCCCAGCGTGCCCGCCGGCACGACGGATCTCATCGTTGTCTCGCACGGCTGGAACAACGATCGCGACGAGGCTGAAAAGCTTTACACCAAACTCTTCGGGAATTTCGTCGCGGCGACGAAAGATGATCCCGCGATTGCCGAGCGCAAGCTTGCCATCGTCGGGGTCATCTGGCCGGCCAAGAAATTCGACGCCCTCATGACCCAGACCACCGGCAGCGGCGCTCCAGCCGCCGGCGCCGCTTCCATCGGCCCGGCAAATGCCGCCGCTGCGCAAGCAGCGATACGCGCTGCGATCGACCGCGTCGCCCCGCTCTTCGAGGAAGCCGAGGAAAAGAAGAACCTTGAGCGCTTGCGCGAGCTCGTTCCAACTCTTGAAAACGACCCCGACTCGCAGAAGAAGTTTGTCGAAATCCTGCGGCGGCTACTTGATCCTAAAAACCAGTACGCCGATCAGCGGCACAGCGAAGATAGCTCGGATGTCCTCTTCGAAGGCAACCCGCAGAACATCTTCGACAACGCCAAACAATCCGCCCCGGCCAGTGCCACCGAGCCGGCCACCCCCGCGCCTAAAGACGCAGGCGCTACCGACGACCCGACCGGGCACGCCGCGGGGTTCCTCGACGTCGCTTCCGCGACCGCCAACGCGGTGTCCAATCTCCTCAATGTGACCACCTACTTCGAGATGAAAAAGCGCGCCGGCACCGTCGGCAAGAACGGCGTCGGGCCGCTCATCGACAAGCTCGCCAGTGATGTAAAAAGCATCGAACGCATCCATCTCGTAGGTCACAGCTTCGGCGCGCGTGTCGTTACGGCGGCGGCCGACAGCTCGACCACGCCCAAGCTGCACAGCTTATCGCTCCTCCAGGGGGCCTTCTCGCACAACGGTTTCTCGCGCAGCAAGAGCGGCTTTTTTCGCAGCATCGTCGAAAACAAACGCGTCGCCGGGCCGATCCTCATCACCCACACGAAAAACGATCGTGCGGTCGGCCTCGCCTATCCTGCCGCCTCCCGGATCAGCGGCGACAGCGCCGCCGGTTTCGGCGACGCCGACGACGACTTCGGCGCAATCGGCAGCAACGGTGCGCAGCAGATGGACAGCGGAGAGATCTTCGACGGTGCCGACACGCTCCTCGCCCTTGGGAGCAAGTATCCGTTCCAGGCCGGCAAGTTTCACAACCTCAAGAGCGACGGCTTCATCGTGGATCCTCAGGGCGGTGACGCCCATGGCATGGTCTTCGTACCCGAGGTGGCTTGGGCGATCAGTCGTGCCGTAGTCTCATAGGCGCGCGCAGTGCGGCTCAATCACACCAGACCGAGCATGAACTTCCAATGCTTCGCCTCGACCGGCATCACCGAAAGCCGGTTTCCGCGTTTGAGGAGTGCTAGTCCCGAAAGCTCCGGGTAGCGTTTAAGCTCCGTGAGCGTGAGGGTGCGCTTGAGCTTGCGCTCCAAGCGGACTTCCACCATATACCAGCGCGGCGCCGTGGGAGAGCTCTCGGGATCGTAATGGTGGTCACGTGGATCAAAGGCCGTCGGATCCGGGCGGCCGGCGCCGGTGATCTTCATGATGCCGGCGATTCCGGGCTCGGCACAGCTCGAATGGTAAAAGAAAGCGAGATCTCCGGGGCGCATCTCGTCCCGAAGCATGTTGCGGGCTTGATAATTCCGCACGCCGTCCCAGCAGTCGGTTTGGCGCGGACGCGCGCGCAAATCGTCGATGCCGTAGGTCGACGGTTCGGATTTCATGAGCCAATACCGGGGCATGGTTCAAAAGAGGGTGCTCTCCGCAGCGCCGTTACGGGCCTTTGACTTGAACCGAGGGTTCAAGAACGGAACATCGCGAGGCGAATCAGGCTTTCCGCTACGAGAGCGGACTGCTCAACATCGCCTACCGGTCAGCTCCTTTCGTTTTTTAATTAGGCTCAAGGATACCCGGCCCGTTGACGTACGCCGCAGAGAGCGTCAACCATAAATCTACGCTAGCACGCGCTCGCCGCCGGCAAGCACGTCAGTGATCTTCTTTTCTATTCTGCGCATGAACGCTTCCACGTTATTAGTATACGCTTCCTGTTGGCGCTTGTGCTCCAGCAGATCGTGCGCGATGTTGAGAGCCACCATGACCGCAATGCGCTCACTGCCACTCACCTTCCCGTGGTCGCGTAACTCGATCATCTTGCGATTGAGGAACTCGACACTATGGAATAAGGCTTCGCGTTCCTGATCATTACAGGCCACGAGATATTCTTTTTCCATAATCACCACGCTTACCGGCCGGTGCTCTTCACTCATGTTCAAGATTCCATCGCTTTCAGGCGCGTGATCATCGACTCCACCCGCGAGCGCGCGAGCTCCGTCTTTTCGATCAACGCCGCCCGCTCGGCCATGAGCCCCGAGCGTTGCGTTCGCAGGGCTTTGTTCTCGCCATTCAATTGTTCGATCGCACGGATTAGCTCGTCGACACGCGTCTCCAGCGTCTCGATATGTAAAGATTCTTGCACTTGAATCGCCTTGCTGTCGAACCGCCTTCGGAGAATTCACTATAGAGCGGCAGTCCACGGCGGTCAACAACATGAGGGTGTTTTCATGGGTTTTGCTCAAGTATCATTAGCGCATCTCTAGAACCGGCAATGGGTCTGCAGACGGGGATGGATAAGCGCGAGTTTACGCGGCGGCGAAAACGCCTGATGGATATGATGAATTCAGGCGGCATGGCGATCATACCGGCCGCGCCGATACGGCACCGCAATGGGGATGTGGAGTTCCCCTACCGGCCGGACAGTAACTTTTTCTACTTGACGGGATTCGCCGAACCACAAGCTGTCGCGGTCTTGGTTCCCGATCGGCCGCAAGGGGAGTTCCTGCTCTTTTGCCGCGAACACGATCCGGCCTTGGAAGTTTGGCACGGACGCCACGCCGGGCTCGAAGGCGCCTGCGCCGACTACGGGGCCGATGATGCCTTCCCGATCGGCGATCTGGACGACATCGTGCCGGGACTCTTGGAGAATCGGGAGCGGGTGTTTTACACCATGGGTTTCGATCCCGAATTCGACCAGCGACTCATGGGCTGGGTGAACCAGGTCCGGGGCCGCTATCGCAGCGGCGTGACGGCGCCGCAAGAATTCATTTCCCTCAGCCATTTGCTGCACGAGATGCGCCTCTTCAAGAGCCCGCAGGAGATCCGCGTCCTGCGTAAAGCGGCCGCCTTGGCGGCGGCCGCGCATTGCCGGGCTATGGAGGTCTGCCGCCCAGGTGTCAAGGAATACCAGATCGAGGCGGCCTTGCTGCACGCATTCATGGAGGGTGGGAGCCGGTCTCCGGCCTACCCGTGCATCGTGGGCGGTGGGGCGAACGGCTGCATCCTGCACTACACGGAGAATTCGGACACCTTGAATGATGGCGACCTGGTGCTCATCGACGCCGGCGCCGAGTATCAAGGCTACGCGAGCGATATCACGCGGACGTTTCCGGTGAACGGCCGCTTTACGCCCAAGCAGCGCGCCGTCTACGAGGCGGTATTGGCGGCGCAGCAGGCGGCGATTCAAAAAATCGTTCCCGGCAACCATTGGAATGATCCCCACGAAGCGGCGATCCGGACCTTGACCAAGAGCCTGATCGATCTCGGGATCTTGAGGGGGCGGTTGACGCGCCTGATCAAGGATGCGGCCTACAAGCCGTTCTTCATGCACCGGACCGGGCACTGGCTAGGGATGGATGTGCATGATGTCGGCGATTACAAGGTCGGCAACGAGTGGCGCATGCTGGAGCCCGGCATGGCGCTCACCGTCGAACCGGGTCTGTATCTCAAGGCGGGGACGAAAGGCTTGGCCAAACGCTGGTGGAACATCGGCATCCGCATCGAAGACGATGTCCTAGTGACGCCCGAGGGTCATGAAGTCCTGAGCGTGGCGGCGCCCAAGGCGGTAACGGAGATCGAATCCATCATGCTACATGCCCGCGCCGCCTGACTACGATCTGCTTATCATCGGCGGCGGGATGGTGGGCGCGAGCCTCGCATGCGCCCTGGCCGGGCAAGCGTTGAAAATCGGCGTGGTGGAGGCGGCCCCCTGGAAGACCGACGAGCCACCGAGCTATGACGATCGCGGCCTCGCCCTGTCGCCCGTCTCGCAACGGATCCTCGCCGGGATCGGGATCTGGCCGCAAATACAGCCACAGGCCACGCCGATCGAGCATATCCATGTCTCCGACCAGGGGCATTTCGGGTTTACCCGGCTCGATGCTCGGGTGCTCGGGTATGCCGCCTTCGGCCACGTGGTGGCCGGGCGTGAGCTCGGACAAGCCCTGCTATCGAAACTGGCCGCCCAAGACAACGTCGATCTCCTCTCGCCCGGCCGCATCGAGACCTTGCAATCCCAGCCTCAGCATATGCTAGCGAGGGTGGTCGCCGGTGAGGCCGAGCGCGGCTTACGCGCACGGCTCCTGGTCGCCGCCGACGGGGGTGACTCGAACACACGCACGCTCCTCGGGGTGCGAAGCCGCGAGTTTGATTACCGCCAGAGCGCCGTGGTCGCAAACGTGTCCTTGGCCGCGCCGCATAACAATACCGCCTACGAGCGCTTTGGCGCGTCCGGACCCGTCGCGCTCTTACCGCTCGGCGGGCAGCGTTCGGTCGCGGTGTGCGTGGCGGGCAGCGAGGAGGCGAGCGCGCTCCTTGCGATGGGGGACACCGGGTTTACGGAGCAATTGAGTGTGCGCATGGGGCATCGTATCGGACCCTGTCTCAAGGTAGGCCGACGGCGCGCTTATCCGCTTAAGTTGGTCCGTGCGCTCGATCAGGCCGGACCCCGCTTCGCGGTCATCGGCAACGCCGCGCATGCGATCCACCCGAACGCGGCGCAGGGCCTGAATCTCGGCTTGCGCGATGCGGCCACGCTCGCGGAATGCGTCATCGATGCCTGCCGCGCCGGGGAGGATCCGGGGGCTTACCCGCTGCTGCGCCGTTACGCCGAGATGAGACGCGCGGACCAGCGCCGCGCCATCACCTTGAGTCACGGATTGGCGCGGCTCTTCGGCAATGATCTCTGTCCGCTCGTCGTCGCGCGCGACTTGGCGATGTGCGCCATCGACATGATTCCGGCCCTGAAACGCGCACTGGTGCGGCGGGCCATGGGTTTCGGCGGGCCCTTGCCGCGGCTGGCACGGGGCATGCCGCTGTGAGCGCCAACCTAGGGGATCGCGACGCGGATTTCGAGGTCGCCGTCATCGGCGGGGGTGTGGTCGGCGGAACCCTGGCGGCGATCCTGGGAGGCGCCGGATTAAGGGTCGCACTCGTCGAGAGCAGCGAGACAACCTCAGTGGTACCCGCTGATGACAATAACGATGCCCGCGTGCTGGCTTTGACCCGGGCCTCCGAGCAGGTGCTCCGCGCCGTCGGCGCCTGGCAGCATATCATTGCCGAACCGCCCGGGGTGTTTCGCGAGATGCTGGTCTGGGACGCGGGCGGGGAAGGCCGCATCCATTTCGATAGCGCCGAGGTGGGCGAGCCGCTGCTCGGGCGCATTGTTCGCAGCCAGATGATCGAGGCCGCTCTGGACATGGTGTTGCGGCATCTACCCCTGGTAAGCACATACCGCGGCAGCGGCTTACGGACGTTTGTGAGAGGCCAGGATAAACTGCGAATCGTGCTGGCGGACGGATCGCAGTTGCGCCCGAATCTGTTGGTCGGGGCCGATGGCGGGGAGTCGACCGTCAGGACCTTGGCGGGGATCGCCCAATGCGTGCATGATTACCGCCAGACGGCGCTCGCCTGCACAGCCGTGACCGAGCGGCCGCATGGCGACACCGCACGGCAACGCTTTCTAGCGGGTGGCCCGTTGGCCTTTCTCCCTTTGGCCGATCCGCATCGCTGCGCCATCGTCTGGTCGTTACCGCACGCCGAAGCACAAAGGATAATCGGCATGAGTGATGCCGAGTTCCGTCGCGCGCTCGAAGGCGGAATCGGTGAGGCGCTCGGAACGGTAGTGGACAGCGGGCCGCGGCGCGGCTTTCCGCTCAGCCGCGCCCATGCCGAACGCTATGTCGAACCACATTTGGCCTTAATCGGCGATGCGGCGCACCGTATTCATCCGCTCGCCGGCCAGGGGGCCAATCTCGGCTTGATGGACGCCGCGGCGCTCGCCGAAGTGATCCTCGATGCCAAGGCCAGGCGCCAGGATATCGGAGCGCTGCGCGTGCTCAGGCGTTACGAGCGCTGGCGCAAGGGCGAGAATCTCGCCATGATGTGGCTACTAGACGGTTTCAATGAACTCTTCGCCGCAGGAGCATTACCGCTGCGGATCATGCGCAACGCGGGGCTCACGCTCGCCAATACCGCGGGGCCGGTGAAACGGCGGATCATCCGCCGGGCGATGGGCATCGAGGGTGATTTACCGCGGCTCGCCCTGACGGGGCGCTGGTGACGTACGCCACAGGTTCAGCGACTCGCCACAATCGGAGGATGGTAGATCATCTGCACCAGGTTACCGTCCGGGTCCTCGCAATAGAAACTCCGCGCCCCGTCGCGGTGTGTGCGCGGCGGCTGTTTGATGGGCACGCCCTGGGTCTGCAAATGCTGGTGCCAGGCATCGACGGCTTCCGGCGCGTCGAGAAGGAACCCGATATGGTCGAGGCGCTGGGGTCCGGCGGGGAGGTGGCCCGCAGCGGCACGATGCAAGGCGAGGTTGTCGTACCCCGAGGAGAGATATACGTTATCCTCATCGGGACGCCATTCGACGGACATGCCGAGCGACGCGGCGTAAAAGGACTCGCAGGCCTCGATCTTGATGACATTGAGGGCCACATGACGGAGACCTTTGATGGGCGGCGGACTAATCATAGAACACGCTAGCCGATGGTTTAATGCCTCAGAGCTTGTGAAAAAATCTGCTGCGCTCGGGATCTCGCGTTCCGGCGGTGCCCGGAATCCTCATGTATTTCAATATACACTCCGGTTCCTGTGCTCCGGCGAAACGCGACCTCTCTTCGCTCGCGACGATTTTTTCACAAGCTCACAGTATAACGAAGTCAACTATGTTTCGTCCGCAGGGCATCAACCCCGCGGGCGCCCAAGAGAGAGTCGCATTACTCCTCTTTGGAAATTCCCAATACTAAGGAGCTTCGATGAACGAAAAGACACCCGCGGCGCTTTATGAAACCAAGCTCGAAACCTTGCCGCTCATCGGGCGCGGCAAGGTTCGGGATATTTTCGCGGTCGGCGATACCCATCTCTTGATCGTGACCACCGATCGCATTTCGGCCTTCGATGTCGTGCTACCGGATCCCATCCCCGGGAAGGGCGCGGTGCTGACGGTCCTATCGCGCTTCTGGTTTGACCGCACGCGGCAAATCGTCATCAACCACCTTGCGTCCTTATCCTTGGGCGAGGTGTTGACCGACCCGAGTGAGCGCGGCGCGGTCGAGGGCCGCGCGCTCGTGGTCCGGCGGTTGAAGCCCTTGCCGGTCGAGGCCATCGTGAGAGGCTACCTCATCGGTTCGGGGTGGAAGGATTATCAAAAGAACGGTGCCCTCTGCGGCATCGCCTTACCGCCCGGCTTACGCCAAGCCGAGCGCTTGCCCGAGCCGATCTTCACCCCTTCGACCAAGGCAGAGCTGGGCCGGCACGACGAGAATATCAGCTTCGACGAGACCGCAGATCTCATCGGCCGGGAGCTTGCCGAGCGCGTGCGCGAGGTTTCCATCCGGCTTTACACCCACGCCGCGGACTACGCGCGCGGGCGCGGCATCATCATCGCCGATACCAAATTCGAGTTCGGACTCGACGCGGAGGGGGATCTGGTTCTCATCGATGAAGCGCTGACGCCCGATTCCTCGCGCTTTTGGCCGGCCGATTCCTACGCGCTGGGCCAGAGCCCGCCTAGCTTTGACAAACAGTTCGTGCGCGATTACCTCGAGACGCTGGCCTGGGACAAGAAACCGCCCGCGCCGCGGTTGCCTCGCGAAATCATCGAAAAAACCGCAGCCAAATACCGCGAGGCGCAGTCGCGGCTCATCGACGGGGCGGCGACGTAATTTAGCAGCGGGCAACCTTCGAGAAGGAATTACTATGCTGCTCGAGGATGGCGACAAACTCCCTCTGTTTTCGCCGTAATCGGTTAGCAGAACCGCAGCGAGTGATATGACCTACCGGCTTGGACTCGACTTCGCCCAAACACAGGATCGCGAGGATCCTTTGGGGCGCTTTCGCGCGGAGTTCCATCTCCCGAAACAGGCGAACGGCGCCGATGAGATCTATTTTTGCGGGAATTCGCTGGGGCTGCAGCCGCAGCGCACCCAGGCATATGTGAACGAGGAGCTGGAAAAATGGCGGCAGTTTGGGGTTCGGGGTCATTTCGAATCCCGCTATCCCTGGATGCCGTATCATGAGTTTCTGACCGCGGAGACGGCCGGCCTCGCCGGGGCCGAGCCGCGCGAAGTCGTGACGATGAACTCGCTCACGGTCAACCTGCATCTGATGATGGCGAGCTTCTACCGCCCGCGCGCAGAGCGGCACAAGATCCTCATCGAGAAAAACGCCTTTCCCTCCGATCATTACGCGGTCGAATCACAGATCCGGTTCCACGGCTTCGATCCCGCCCGCTCCTTGCTCTTGGCCACGCCGAGACCCGGTGAGGACTGCCTGCGACTGGAAGATATCGTGGAGTTGATCGAGCGCGAAGGCCAGGGGATCGCATTGATATTGCTGCCCGGTGTCCAGTATTACACCGGCCAGGTGCTCGATATGGCCGAGATCGTCCGGCTCGGTCATCGGCAAGGCTGCGTGGCCGGTTTCGACCTCGCCCACGCGGCTGGGAATATCCCCTTGAAGCTTCACGAGTGGAGCTGCGATTTCGCCTGTTGGTGTAGCTATAAATACCTCAACGCGGGACCCGGCTCGGTCGCCGGCTGCTTTGTCCACGAGCGCCACGCGGAGCGCTTCGATCTGCCGCGCTTCGCGGGCTGGTGGGGCCATGACAAAGCGACGCGCTTTCAGATGGGCACCGAGTTCCGGCCTATTCCCGGCGCCGAAGGCTGGCAACTCAGCAATCCGCCGATCCTCTCCCTGGCCGCGATGCGCGCCTCGCTCGCGCTCTTCAGCGAGGCCGGCGGCATGGGACCGCTGCGAAAAAAGTCGCAGGCGCTCACGGGCTATCTCGAGTTTCTCTTGGAAGCCACGCTCACGGATCAAATCGAGATCATCACCCCGCGTGAGCCTTCCCGGCGTGGCTGCCAGCTCTCGCTGAGGGTCAAAGCGACGCACGGAAGGGGCTTGTTTGAAAAAATCACCGCGGCCGGTGTCGCCTGCGATTGGCGCGAGCCCGATGGGATCCGCGTAGCCCCGGTACCGCTTTATAACCGCTTCGAGGAGATCTACCGGTTCGTGGAAATTCTAAGGGAGAGCTTCTAACATGCGATCGAAGCGCATCACGGTGATCGGTGCCGGCCCGGCGGGCGCGTTGCTCAGTATTTACCTGGCGCGGCGCGGATATGATCTCACCGTGTACGAACGCCGTCTCGATCTGCGGCGGGTGCGGATCCCGGCGGGGCGATCCATCAATCTCGCGCTCGCCAATCGCGGTATGCACGCGCTCGCCGAGGTTGGGCTGATGGACCGTGTCAAGCCGCTCTTGATCCCCATGCGCGGGCGCATGGTCCACACCGAAGGCGGACCGCCCGAGCTCCAACCCTACGGGCACAAACCCCACGAGGTGATCTACTCGGTGTCGCGCGGCGGGCTCACCGCGCTTCTTATGGAGGCCGCCGAGTCGAGCGGCCGGGTCACGATCCGTTTCAATCACACCTGCCAGGGCGTCGATCTTGAACGTCACCGGCTGCGCTTGCGGGATGACAGCAAGGACTTCGAGATAGACTTCGATCGGGTCATCGGCTGTGATGGTATACAGTCTCGGATCCGTCAGGCTATCCTCCAGTCGGCCTCGGGCCTTTGCGAGGAGGAACCGCTCGCCCATGGCTACAAGGAATTAAGCATCCCCGCGGGCGAAAATCAAAGCTTCCGGATGGAAGCCAACGCCCTGCACATCTGGCCGCGCGGCGATCATATGCTGATCGCTCTTCCGAACCGCGGCGGCGGCTTCACGGCCACCCTGTTCTTGCCTCAGGAAGGCGATCCGAGTTTCGCGGCGCTCCGCGACGGAGCGCGGTTGCGTGCGTTTTTCCAGCAGCAGTTCCCCGATGCCCTCACCCTCATGCCGCGCCTCGCTAGAGAGTTCTTCCATCACCCGACCGGCAGGCTGAGCACTATTCGCACCCGTCCGTGGCATTTCCGGGATGAGGCGCTGATCCTGGGCGATGCCGCGCACGCCATCGTACCCTTTCACGGTCAGGGGATGAACTGCGCGTTCGAGGACTGCGGCGCCCTCAACGACTGCCTGGCGCGAGCCGGTGAAGATTGGGACACCGCTCTAGCAGAGTTCGAGGATGAGCGTAAACCCAATGCCGACGCCATCGCGGACCTGTCCCTGGAGAACTATCTGGAGATGCGCAGCAGCGTTCGCGATCCGAGATTCCAGTTGCGAAAAGAGCTCGCGTGGCGGCTGGAGGACCGCTATCCGGATCGCTTCATTCCCCGCTATTCGATGGTCATGTTCCACCGCATTCCCTACGCCGAGGCCAAACGGCGGGGCGTCATCCAAGAGGAGATATTGGACGCCCTCACCGCGGGGATCCACGACTTGGACCACGTGGATTATGCCCATGCCGATCGGTTGATTGAAGCCAGATTGGGTGAGAGCTTGTGAAGAAATCGTCGCGAGCAAGGCCGCCCGCGAGGCGCACGGCGCACAGGAACCGCAGTGTATGTGGAAATACATGAGGATTCCGAGCACCGCGCAACGAAGCGGGCGGGCTGCGCAGTAGATTTATTCACAAGCTCTGACATGAAACCTCCATGAGCAACCTGGGTGATGAAGATCTGAGCCCGTTATTGCCGGAACTAGCGGCCCGGATCGACGGCGAGGTGCACGCGGACTCCGTCACGCGCATGCTCTATGCGGTCGATGCCTCACCCTACCAAGAGCTCCCGCTTGCCGCCGTGCGGCCGAGGCACGGCGCGGACTGCGCGGCCATCGTGCGCTTCGCGGCGCGCCAGCGTATCCCGCTGATCCCGCGCGCCGCGGGGACGAGCCTCGCGGGCCAGTGCGTCGGCAACGGCCTCGTGGTCGATGTCTCCCGCCACATGACCGAGATCTTGGAGATCGACTGCGAGCGGCGCCGCGTGCGAGTGCAGCCGGGGGTGATTCTGGAGGACCTCAACGACGCTCTCGCACCCAAGGGGCTCATGTTCGGGCCGGACACCTCGACCGCCAACCGCTGCATGATCGGCGGGATGATCGGCAACAACGCTTGTGGCTCCCACTCCATCCTCTACGGGACCACGCGCGATCACGTGCTGGAAGTCGAGGCGGTGCTTGGCGACGGTAGCATCGCGCGTTTTGGTCCGCTGGATAAAAATGCATTGCAGGCGAAGTTGGGCCTGGACACACTGGAAGGCCGCATCTATCGCGAGGCATTCCAGGCCATCGATGACCACCGTACGTTGATCCTGGATCGTTACCCGGGTCCGGACGTGCTCCGGCGCAATACCGGCTATGCCTTGGATGTCTTGGCGCGCGGCCAGCCCTGGGCCGCCGGCGGACCGGAGTTTAGCCTGGCCCCGTTTCTGTGCGGCAGCGAGGGCACGCTGGCGATCATCACCGAAGCCGTGCTCAATCTCGTGGCCAAGCCGGCGTCGCGGCTGCTGGTCTGCGCTCACTTCGATTCTCTGGACGGCGCGCTGCGCGCCACCTTGGTGGCCGTACGCCATGAGCCGGCGGCGGTCGAGCTTATCGATCGGCGCATCCTGGAACCGACCCGTGGCCACCTCGAACAACGCCATAACCGCTTCTGGATCGAGGGCGATCCGAAAGCGGTGTTAGTCATCGAGCTATGCGGCGCTGACACCCAGGAGTTAGCGCGGCGCGCGAGCGATCTCGTTACCGACCTTCGACGCATCGGGCTTGGCTATGCGTTTCCGGTGGTGGGTCCGCCGCGCATGAGCCAGGTCTGGGAGTTGCGTGCAGCCGGTCTCGGTCTGCTCATGGGCGTGCCCGGGGATGTGAAGGCGGTGACGGTGATCGAGGATACGGCGGTGGCGGTAGCTAAGCTCCCGGAGTATGTGCGCCGGATCCAAGCATTGATGGAGAAATACCAGACGCGTTGCGTCTACTACGGCCATGCCTCGGTGGGTCTATTGCACTTACGCCCCGAGCTTAATCTCAAGCAACCCGAAGGGATCGAGAAATTCAAAGCGCTCGCCGCCGAAGTCGCGGATCTGGTCGCGGAGTTCGGCGGATCGCTCTCCGGGGAGCACGGCGATGGGCGGCTGCGCGGGCCGTTTGTGGCGCGCATGTTGGGGAAAGAGATCTACGAGATCCTGTGCCGGATCAAATCCGTCTTCGATCCCCCGGGGATCTTCAACCCGCACAAGGTGACGGATGCGTTTCCCATCGACAGGGACCTGCGCGTCAAGGCCCCGCGCGCCGAGATCCCGGTCCATTTCGACTGGAGCGCGGATCAAGGATTGCTGCGGGCCGCGGAAAAATGCAACGGGGCCGGCGCCTGCCGAAAGCGCGCCGGGCGCGGCACGATGTGTCCCTCCTACATGGCGACCTTGGAGGAGAAGCACAGCACCCGCGGACGCGCCAATGTATTCCGCCAGGTACTCAGCTCGCCCGATCCGCTCGCCGGCCTCACCCGCGCGGAGCTGCATGAGGTGTTGGATCTCTGTCTCGCCTGCAAGGGGTGCAAATCGGAGTGTCCGGCGGCCGTCGATATGGCGCGCATGAAGGCCGAATTCCTGCAGCACTATCAGGATCGCCACGGCGTGCCGCTGCGGGCGCGCGTCTTGGGCGGGTTCGAGCGGCTCAACCGGATGGCGGCCCGTTTCCCGGATGCGGCAACGGCGTTCATCAATCACAGGCGGGTCAAACGGCTGCTAGGGATCCACGCAAAGCGCCGGATCCCGGCCCTCGCCCGTCAAACCTTTAGCCGCTGGTTTAGCACGCACGCGCTGCAGGCGTCGGGCGGCGCGCGGTGTGACGTGCTGCTGTTCAATGATCTGTTCACCGAATTTCATGAGCCCGGGATCGGCAGCGCCGCCGTGGGCTTTCTCGAGCGCGCGGGTTATCGGGTCGGTCTCACGCGAGGAATCGAATCCGGCCGCGTGCAGATCAGTCAGGGCTTCTTGCGTCAGGCTAAGGGGATCCTTAACCGATCCATCGCTTGGCTATATCCCCACGCGGCGGAAGGCACGGCGATCCTGGGTCTGGAGCCTTCCGAGATCCTCACCTTCCGCGATGAAGCGCCGGATCTGGTGGCGGGCCGCCTGCGCGCGCAGGCTCGGACCGTTGCAGGGCGGACCCTGCTCTTCGAGGAATTCGTGGCCGGGGAGTCGCGGGCAGGCAAGCTCGGCGCGCTCGCCTTCAACCAGAATCCCTGCCACATTCTGGTCCATGGCCACTGTCACCAGAAGGCGCTCGTGGGCATGCAGCCGCTCCTCGATGCGCTCGGGATCCTGCCGCATGCCAAGGTCGAGACCATTCCCTCCGGTTGTTGCGGCATGGCCGGCGCCTTCGGCTACGAGCGCGAGCACTACGAAGTGTCGATGCGGATCGGCGAGCTGGTGTTGTTTCCAGCGGTCCGCGCCGCCGCCCCGGAGACCTTGATTGTCGCGCCCGGCACCAGTTGCCGCCATCAGATCGCCGACGGCACCGGCCGGCGGGCCTACCACCCGGTCGAGCTGCTGTGGCAGCAGCAGGTTTAGTCTGCGGCCGCCGCTGATGCTGCCGCGCATTTGAGGAACGCAGGCGTCGATGCGGTAAAGGTGGGAGTGGGCGTCGGCTCTTTGTGTACCATTACGGATGTGACCGGCATCGGCATGCCGCAAGTCTCAGCGCTCGCGGAAGTCGGTGATGCTTTGAACGGTTCCGGAATCGCGATAATCGCCCATGGTGGCGTTCGCACAGGTGGTGACATTGTGAAGTCCTTTGCACTTGGTGCCGCGGCCGTTTGCCTCGGATCGCTATTCGCTCAAGGCCTTGAAGCTGCCGGTGATTCCTTAGTAGATAAAGACGGCCGCGCTTGGCGGAAATGCGCTGCAAACTTTTACCCGTCCTTGGCCTATAAGCGCGAAGGGGGTTTTCGATGGCGGCGCCGCAGTGAGGGCATTTTTCAATATCGATATCGAACACCCGTTTGAGCAGCCGTGCCCAGCTGATGGGCGCAGGCGCACACGGCTGCCTTCCCCCACCCAGGCAACCCACCCATGCGTCCTCCCCGTCTGTGACTTCCATAGCCTCCCTCCCAAGGAATACAATCCCCTTTATATAAGAAGAGCTGATCCAACTTGACAGCGCCCGTGTGGTCGCGGTTTAGTCCAACAGACATTTATCCGTCATGCTGGACAGCGCACAACGGATAAATGCTTATTAGTTAGACGAGAATACAGAAATGGAAAATGGAAAGTGGAATCCACTTTGGGAAAATGGACGTTTTGGGCGCAGGCAGGTGGGCAGCGTGATGGAAAATGAAAGTATTGATTTCACTTTTGGAAGATGGGGGTAACCTGGTCGAACCCAGCCGTAAAGCCAAATAGCTTCAACCGTCGTTGTGTAAACTAAAAGGTAATATACTTTACACAAACACCGAATCGATAAGCCCGCTTTACACAATGGAAAAACCCTTCCTTGCTCAAAGGCTTCCACTCGAAGAGATAGCGTGGGAGCCCCCTCATCCCGCTTATCGGGCAGGCGAACCGGGCGCTGGCCCATTACGATGGGGCGCTCTACGGGGTCCCGAACCCGGAAGTCATGCTCTCCCCGCTCACTACTCAGGAAGCCGTGCTCTCCTCTAAGATCGAGGGCACCCCTCCATCTACCCGCGTGATGGCGCGCGCACAAGGGGTTATTCAGCTCCGCCCTCGACGTTGACTGTGTCCGGCGGACCCAGGCTCCAAAGAAGCTTGCTCAACCGATCCGTCGCCAGTTTTATCGCTGATTCCGTCCCGGAAGCCCCGCATTTCCTTGATGCACGTCCTACTACACTGGGCGACCGTCGCCAGTTTTATCGCTGATTCCGTCCCGGCAGCCGGCCTCTCGAAGATCTCGGCGATGACAACCCACGGTCATAAGGGAATCTGCTTGGTGCGCACCGCGGCGGCCCGCCTGCTGCTCTGCCAAATCGGCCCGGAGTTACTGGATCCAAAACCGCATCAGGCCAATACGGGTTCAAAGGAGGAGGTGGATTTTTGGTTGGCCAAAATTGGCCCGCCAAAAAAAAGAAGCGCGGTGGCGGGGGCTGCCGGGACGGAATCAGCCCCCTACTAAAACCGCAGACGGTCGGCGGTTTTATGGGACTGCATTCAAGGAAAATACGGGGCTGCCGGACGGATCAGCGATAAAACCGCGTACCGTCGGCGGTTTTAGTAGGACTGCATCAAGGAAAATACTGGGCTGCCGGGGAACGCCCTTGCTTCTCGTAGAACGCCCCCCTGGCCAGCCGCGTGATGGCGCGCGCACAAGGGGTTATTCAGCTCCGCCCTCGACGTTGACTGTGTCCGGCGGACCCAGGCTCCAAAGAAGCTTGCTCAACCGATCCGTCGCCAGTTTTATCGCTGATTCCGTCCCGGAAGCCCCGCATTTCCTTGATGCACGTCCTACTACACTGGGCGACCGTCGCCAGTTTTATCGCTGATTCCGTCCCGGCAGCCGGCCTCTCGAAGATCTCGGCGATGACAACCCACGGTCATAAGGGAATCTGCTTGGTGCGCAGCGGGCGGCCGGCGGGCTTGGGCGGCGGCGGGTCCACCTTGGCCCCCGCCGGGATCAGCCATTGCCGGCCGATCTTCTTCGCCCCCCGCACGCGCCCCTGCGCGCACAGCGCGAGCACCCATTGGCGTGTCACCCCGAGCCGCTGCGCGGCCTCGGGCACAGTAAGCAAATTATCCACATAATTAGTATAACGGACTTTTGGCCGTCTGACAAGTAAGAGACTTGACATATAAGTTGTTCCGCGACTAGAATAATAGGTGTCAGAGAGAATACACAGTTCTGGCAACGCGCCGGGGGACGACGGCACCGTCGTCGATACCGATCGCGCGAGCGATCAATGGGAAGAGAAATCCGAATGGAACGGCTCTAATCATATCGGGCGCAGTTCCGGTAGCCAGTGGCACGATCAAGCCCTCTACCGATCGCGCAAGGGACGCTACTATGTGGAGCATCGCAGCAGAGTCCAGGGCCAGCGCAACCACGTGGAATGGGTAAGCCCCGAAGAGGCGGCCCGGTGGCTCATATACAACGACTACGAGCTGACCCAGGATCTGGGGCATCTCGAAGATGAGGCCACAGAGTAGGGTAGTTTTTGATGACGGCCACCGCGGTGGGTCAACACCGCGGCGGCCTAACCACAACCACACCTTTACAGGAGGTGAATCATGGCTGCTAAAAATCTTATCACGGGGCTTGTGCTGGCGACATGCATCGGCATCCTGCAATGGCACGGCATTCAATTCTGGGGGGCGCAGGTCGGCCAGGCGACGGGCTGGGCCTGGTCGCTGACACTCGAATCTGCGGGCCTGTGGCTCTGGTGGACGGGCCGGCGGGCGCTCGGGCTATGTGCAAGTGTTCTGCTCCTCGTCGGCCCGCTGCACATCGTCTCCGAGCCCTTGCTGGCGGATCTTGGCCGGGCCGAGCATGTGGATACGGCGCGCGAGCGCTTGATCCCCACGGCCGAGGCCCGAATAGTGAGCCTGGAACGAGAGCTGACGGGATTTTTGGCGAATAGCCGCGAGCGCGCCGGCTGGCTGCCACCCATCCAAGATACCCAGGCACGCCTCGATGCGGCGCGTGCCGAGCTCGGACGGCTCTACTCCGAGCGGCCGGAGGCCGGCGGGCTCGGATGGCGGGCGCGCGCGGTGATAGCGCTCCAGGCAATGGCGCTGTGCCTCTTCCAGATCGCGGCGGTGTTCGGGATCTGCGATCTGGCTACCCCACTATCCGTCCTCTGCTCGCGGGTGAGGCAAAAGTGAACGCGCGTCCACTTATCCCGTCACCGCCGGCCGTGGTTACTAAGCGGAAAGGTCTCGGCCCGAACGGGCTGCGGACGCTGGGCTGGGACCCTCAAGGGGTCGTTATCGGCCGATTAGTCTGTGCCAATTCAAAGTGTAAAAAACCCTTAGAATCAGGGTGGTTACACTCGAAGACTACAGGAAAAGGCGCGAAACCCGATACTCCCGCGACAAATGTCGCGGCGACACCAAGTATACCGTGTGGTAAGAGACTCCCCATAAATCAATGTGGACCCCAGTGGAATGAATATGAATGAGCTAAAGCCTTGCCGTGATCTCTACATCCGCGTTCGCGCGGCTTTTGTGGCTCAAGACAGCAGCCTTGGGGAGTGGTGCCGCAAGAATGGTATCGAGAGACAAACCGCCACCCACTGCCTTATCGGCGTATGGAACGGGCCTAAGGGTCGAAAAATCCGTGCCCGGATTATCGAGGGTGCTGGCATTGCGGAGGGCCGGGTGTCACCAGGTGCTGAATAAAGCAAAAAAAGGCGGGCGACCACCCCGACGGAAAATGGACACATCGCGAAAAATCTTAACAGCCTGGCTCGTCGCCCGGATTTTCGCCGAGCTTAGCGACCTTCCGGTTAGCGACGCACTCCAGATTATCCACATCGTTCTTGGTCGCCTGCTAACGGCCCGCGCCCCGGAGATCGCAGACGCTTTGCCAGGCAGGGTAGCGCCTTTAAATCCCGACCTGCTACGCAGACCGAGAGGCCGTCGATGGAAGATTGCAGATGACCCCGAGATCCGAGATTTCATTCACGGCCTTCGTGGATACCATACCATAGACCAAGTCACGGCCCAGTGCGCGCGGAAATTCGGCCGGAAGCGTGCGCCGTCCAGGAGCGTCGTCGGGCGGTATCTACGACGGCTATCAGTTCAGGCCGGAGGCAGCAAGCGATGACGCCCTTCAGTCGAGTTGACGTAGTCACCGAGGCAGACGGTATCCAAAGTGTCTTGAAGGCTATGCGCGTATTCGAATGCCTTTTTAAGGATGGTTTTTCCGGGAAGACCATCGAGCAGATCCACCAGGCCACCGGCATCCCTAGGACGACGACACGGCGTTTGCTAAAAAGCTTCAAAGCAGGCGGCTGGGTCCTTGAACGAGCGACGAGCAGTGGGGAGAACGCACACATCGGGGGCTTAAGTCGGTGGGCTATAGCCCACCGCGCCAACCCCGCGCGGACCGGGCTCGCGGGTGAGGCAAAAGTGAACGCGCGTCCACTTATCCCGTCACCGCCGGCCGTGGTTACTAAGCGGAAAGGTCTCGGCCCGAACGGGCTGCGGACGCTGGGCTGGGACCCTTGTGTCTCTCTCCTACATCCACGACAAATGTCGTGTCGATTTGCTTTATGGCGTTGTGCTATACGGTGGCTACAACACCAATACATGGGTGCTCCAGTGGAATGAATATGAATGAGCTAAAGCCTTGCCGTGATCTCTACAGTGGAATGAATATGAATGAGCTAAAGCCTTGCCGTGATCTCTACATCCGCGTTCGCGCGGCTTTTGTGGCTCAAGACAGCAGCCTTGGGGAGTGGTGCCGCAAGAATGGTATCGAGAGACAAACCGCCACCCACTGCCTTATCGGCGTATGGAACGGGCCTAAGGGTCGAAAAATCCGTGCCCGGATTATCGAGGGTGCTGGCATTGCGGAGGGCCGGGTGTCACCAGGTGCTGAATAAAGCAAAAAAAGGCGGGCGACCACCCCGACGGAAAATGGACACATCGCGAAAAATCTTAACAGCCTGGCTCGTCGCCCGGATTTTCGCCGAGCTTAGCGACCTTCCGGTTAGCGACGCACTCCAGATTATCCACATCGTTCTTGGTCGCCTGCTAACGGCCCGCGCCCCGGAGATCGCAGACGCTTTGCCAGGCAGGGTAGCGCCTTTAAATCCCGACCTGCTACGCAGACCGAGAGGCCGTCGATGGAAGATTGCAGATGACCCCGAGATCCGAGATTTCATTCACGGCCTTCGTGGATACCATACCATAGACCAAGTCACGGCCCAGTGCGCGCGGAAATTCGGCCGGAAGCGTGCGCCGTCCAGGAGCGTCGTCGGGCGGTATCTACGACGGCTATCAGTTCAGGCCGGAGGCAGCAAGCGATGACGCCCTTCAGTCGAGTTGACGTAGTCACCGAGGCAGACGGTATCCAAAGTGTCTTGAAGGCTATGCGCGTATTCGAATGCCTTTTTAAGGATGGTTTTTCCGGGAAGACCATCGAGCAGATCCACCAGGCCACCGGCATCCCTAGGACGACGACACGGCGTTTGCTAAAAAGCTTCAAAGCAGGCGGCTGGGTCCTTGAACGAGCGACGAGCAGTGGGGAGAACGCACACTGGGCTTCAAGCTGGAAGGTGAGCGACAAGATCGTGGAGGTTTCAGCTCAATACCGCCGGCAAGTCCTGGCGGATATCCAGGTGAATGAACGCAACTACTTCGCTGTCACGGGTGAGAACCTCCGGGCCGTAATGACTAAACCCTGAATCCAACCGTTTACGGAGAACACACGCGAATGATCGACAAGACCGCGCCACAAGAAGCCCAGCAGATCACACATATGAGAGACACTGCCAACAACGAGCTACGAACGGCCGAAGAGAACCAGGCAATCAAAGCGAAGCTGAACGCGGAGGCCGCCGGTTATACCGACGAGCGCGACCTTGCTAATGAGCTCATCGGTCGCATTCAACTTGCTAATGGACTATCGAAAGTGGCGACCGTTGCCAGTTTGTTGGATCTCGCCCGCATGAAAGAACACAAGCTATACCGCGCCCTGGCGGGGAAAACCTATGTTACGGCGGATGGGGAAACCGGCGACGTCGCCACTTGGGATCATTTCTGTGCGGCGATGGGGATGTCCCGTCGCAAGGTGGACGAAGACCTACAAAACCTCGGTGACTTTGGGGAAGAGGCTTTGAACGCCATGAAGAAAATTGGTCTCGGCTACCGCGACCTGCGCAAGCTCAGGCGGTTCCCCGAGGACGATCGCGCCGTGATCCTTGGCGAGGTCGAGGTAAACGTCGGAGACCGTGACGCCATCGTCTCGCTGATTGACGACTTGGCGGCCAAGCACGCGCGCGAGAAGGAGTCGCTGGAGAAGCGCAACGCCGGCTTGCAGGCCGATTTGGATTCCTCGCGAGAGCGCGTCGCGGAAAAAAACAATGAGATTGAGGAGCTCGAAGAGCAGATCGATCACCGTGACCGGTCGCCGGCCGACGAGCGCACGCAGGAACTCACCAAGCGGATTGAAGGCGAAATAGCGGGCGTGTTGGGTGCTATTCACGGCCTCGATGCAGCGATTTGTGTATTCCGCGCCATAGTGATCACTGATTCCAATCGATTGAGATCACGATTTCCGACGGATTGCGATCGCTGATTCCGAGCATTGTGATCACGGATTGCGATGATTGTGATCACAGGGAGTTG
>JBOIDF010000036.1:0-36861 GCA_050740455.1 Gammaproteobacteria bacterium
GACGAACAGATGATCCGTGCTTACGTAAAGAATCAGGACGATCTCGATCGCCAAGAAGACCTGTTTAACCAATAGCCCCTTTTAGGGGCTTACCTCAAGCCACCTGCTCTGCAGGTGGTTGGGTGACTCCATGGACGTTTTGCGTTTTTTTGAAGCGAATTTTACCTAGGGTCGAACTATCGTGGATACGCGGCGCAACGCAGAGTAGAATTCCAGCGAAGAGCTACAATAAAACTGCGTGAAGATACCCAAACTTCCCGATCTAAGCTTTGAACGCGCAGCGCACGGGATCGTTGCGGGCATCGATGAGGCTGGATACGCACCGCTCGCCGGACCGGCCGTAGCGGCAGCGGTTGTCCTTCCGCAGTGGGTGCGCAAACCGCGCGCGCTGCACGGTTTAAACGATTCGAAACAACTTCCCGGACCCGAGCGAGAGCGCCTCTACGCCGCAATCACCGCGATCGCGGGCTTCGGCGTCGGCATCGCTACGGTCGAAGAAATCGATACGTTCAATATTTACCAAGCGAACATGCTGGCTATGCGCCGCGCGGTCGCCGGTCTGGGGATCACTATCGACACCGCGCTCATCGACGGCAACCGTAAGCCGGACCTCGCTTGCCACATGACCACGATTATCAAAGGCGACGCGCGCTGTTTATCGATCGCCGCGGCTTCGGTGATCGCCAAGGTCACACGCGACCGAATAATGCATCGTTTAGCCGAAACCTATCCTGGATACGGATGGGTGACAAATGTCGGCTACGGTACCGACGAACACTACCTCGCGCTGTTGCGCCTCGGGCCTACGCCCGAGCATAGGCGCAGTTTTGCGCCCACCTTGTTTTTTAGCGGCAGCGACATGCGTTTCAGGTGCCGCTTCGCGGCCGCGGTCTCCGCAAGGTTAGAGCGTCTTCAATTGCTACAATTGCGCGCCGATCTGCACGCGGTCTTCGACGCGGGAGATAGCCACGTCGGCGTGCTCAAATGGCTGCACGGCGGATGGTTCTTTAAAGCGATCGGTTATAGCGCGTCGGGTGAAGCTGTGTTGGGTGCAGGCCCGCTCGCCGCTTTCCATAACCGTGCGGTCGCCGAACCTCACGCGCCTGCGCTGCTCGTCGCCCTCGGCGCCTAAGCTGCATCGGAGTTTGCCGGCGCACCTCGCGTGAGTTTATCCGTCGCCGGCAATCGCCAGCGCCAACACCGCAGCGTACACACCCTGCACCACCCCGGCCATGCGCTGGTAGTCGAGCGTCTCCGCTGTGTCTTGGGGGGTATGATAGTTCGGGTTCCGGTAGAACGCCGTGTCGGTGATCATCACCGCCTCGTAACCCACTTCCCAGTAGTTGCGGTGATCCGAGAAGTCGATCCCCGGCACCGAGCGCGGAGCATTGATGGAGTACACCGGCAGCGGAGAGGCCGCTTGCATGGCCGCCTTCACGCGCCGCACGACCATAGGCTGATTCAGCTTGCCGACCACGGCGATGAAATCACCTTGCGTGGGATAGAAGAGTTTCATTAGCGGATGCGGATAACGCTGGCTATGGGGCGCGTCAGAAAAAAAGCCCAGCATTTCCAGCGAGAACATCGCCCGCACTGGAATACCTTGCTGTTTGAGCGAACGCGCGTGCACAAAGCTTCCCATACGCTGGGTGCGAAAATGCTGCCCCTCTTCCAGGGTGTAGGCGACGAGCTCTATCTGCATGGGTGGCGATGCCGTGCCCAGCCAATAGGCGAGCTCGATTAGCCCGGCGACACCGCTAGCATTGTCGTCGGCGGCGGGCACCTCTGCAGCCACAGAGTCGTAGTGCGCGCCGACCACGATGCGTTCGGCGGTATCCGGTCCGAATAGCGCGATGACGTTGCGGTAGGTCTTTCCATCCCAATCGTAGGGCTGCTCGGAAACCGTGCCGCCCGCCTGTTCAAATTCGTGGCGAATGTATGCCGCAGCGCGATCCAGCATGCGGGGGTGGCTCTCGTCGCGCGGCACCAGCGTCTCGGACAACATCCGTACGTGTACTTCCAGTCTGGCAGGATCGATATTGACGGTTGCAGCTTTCGGCGCGCGCGGCAATAGCGGTTGGGTCACCAGCGCCCAGGCAACGACCAGCACGCCGGTCACAACGAGGAAGCTCAGTAACAAGCGAGAACCCAATCGCCTGCGCATAGCATCGCGGCACTCAAAAGTACACCGTGTTTATGCAGATCGTAGACTGCGCCGCTCAAGTTAAGCTCGGCTCACCGCAGTGCGGAGCGTTAGACCTACGGCCTCCATCTCTGGCATGCATTTTCCCTAGCAGTGGCTCCGATTCATTCCACGCATGCACATGGTACACCTGCGGCCGCATCATATTGCGACAAGCGTCCATTCGGCATTGGATCTAGCGATCAAGCGCGTCGGCGAAGCGATCAAGGGGCAAAGCGGGGGAAGAGACGTTCGAGTTATCCGAAAGCAGAGGTTCAACGCCTACTGCATCACCGGCGGCGCGAACGACGTCTGCCGGACGCCGTTGTTAAACCTAGCGAGGCTCCGCTTCAGACCGCCGAGATGTAATTTAAAAAAACAGGGTCCGGCTACTGGGTACGTTATCACCGTTTCAGGCCGAGGAGCTGGAAAGCCTGGCGTTGTAAAGCGGTGGGCCGGGTGATTTGATCGAAGGCTTCTGCTCCTTCACACTATTACATATATACATGCGTACATATTGAGGCGCGGAAAGTGCCTCTTTGTCAACCTCATCAAATAGATAGAGAGAAACTTGGAAAGAAGATCGGTTTAGCGGATATCAAGCCACAAAAAAATCCACGCTCGCGCACAACACGTTATGGCAATCCACTTTACCAAGACAGTCTACGATCCGCCTGAGTCAGAAGACGGTTGCCGGTTGATCATCATGCGGCGTTATCCGCGCGGCGTCGCGAAATCGCGGGCGCACGCCTGGGTGCCGCAGCTCGCGCCCACGCTGCCGCTGGTGCATTGGTACCACGGCAACAAGCGCGCGATCGAAACACGGTGGCAGTCGCGCGACCCCGTGCGCTTTGAACGGGAAATCGCGAAATTTTGGAAAACCTATAGCCGCCGGTATCTGAGTGAGATGCGCGGGCAACGGAGCCTGATCGAATTTCTAGCCTCTCTGCAGTGTGATTTCGGGGTGACGTTCACGTTGCTTTGTGCTTGCCCCGACCATCGGATCTGTCATCGGAGTCTCCTCGCGCGGCTCATTAACGACGCACCTCCTCGGTAGGCTTTCGTAGCGCCAGCGGTCACGCGTGATTAAAACAATCCACTGAGATCGACCGGACAGTCAGGCAAAGCCCCTAGCGTGCGTACGGCCGGTTCGGCAAGCGTCTGAGTTTGTTGATAACCGGTTTCGCCGGCTCCGGTTAAACACGTGCAAGCATCTGTTTTCCAGATCCACGATCCAGACTTCGGGTATGCCGTGGCGCGCATAAAGCGGAAGTTTAACGTCGCGATCGTAGGCCAAGGAGGTATCGGCTACTTCGATGATCAGCAGTACGTCGGCGGGATGCGGGTGGGCGGATTTATAAAAGTCTTCTCTTCGCTTCAGTAATGCGATATCTGGCTGAGGCTCCGAGTGCGGACCTATAGTAATAGGATTTTGAACAGAAACCAGGGCTTTGCGGCCAACCGCATCTGTTAAGGAAGCTCTGCAAAAGTGTCGCGAGCAAGCTCAGATGCGCGAAGCCGCGGAGCGAGTCGCGAGACATATCAGTTAGATAGGCGAGCGACGAGCGAGCACGCGACAAAGCAGATGGGCTGCGCAGTAACTTTTGCAGAGCTTCCCTAACATCTCACTGAGCTGTAATACTACCCCAGAATGCGAGCATCCAATGGGCGCCATTTCGATGATTTCTCCCTCGATAAGCTCCACCCGGTCTCCTTCGGCGAAGATGCCCGCCTCGCCCATGCGGTGGTAATCATCCGCCGTGAGACGATAACGGTGCGGCGATTTTAGCACTGCTTAACACCATGGCTAATTCGGTAACAGAATGTCTTTCAGTAGCATACCGCTCGGGTACCGCTCGGGCAACCGGGTGCCGGGACAACCCGTTCTTACCCGCACTTCGACTCCCCGCAGTTGAGGCACGTCAAGCAGCCGTCCAACTGCATCATGGCCTTGGTATGGCACTTCGCGCACAGCTCGGCGCCGCCGGGAAATTCATCCGCAGCGGATGGTCCACTCAGTTGCTGTGAGCGCTGATACTCGGCGCGCTTCTCTTCGATGAGTTTTTTCTGATGCGTATCGGGCTTGTTGTCCTTGAGCAAGCCGATCATCCGCAAGTGGCTTTCGAGCACATCGCCGATCTCTGCCACCAAGGAAGGCATGAAGCGCCCGCCTTTCTTGAAGTAACCTCCTTTCGGATCGAACACCGAACGCAACTCTTCGACCAGGAAGGTGACATCTCCGCCCTTGCGGAAGACCGCGGATACGATGCGCGTGAGGGCGACGATCCACTGGAAATGATCCATGTTCTTGGAGTTGATGAAAAGCTCGAAGGGCCGCCTCAGCTCGTGCGCCGTGCCTTCGTTGAGCACGATGTCGTTGATGGTCACATAGAGCGCGTGCTCGGAAAGCGGAGTCTTGATCTTGTAGGTCGAACCCAGCAGCATCTCGGGGCGCTCGACCTTCTCGTGCATCTGGATCACATTATCCTGCGTTTCTTCCACGGCCGAGGTCTCGGCCGTGACGACGCTGTATTTGACGATTCGCTGCTCGAATTTCTTACTCATGGCCTGAAGTCCTCGCCCACTAAAATTTACCGTAATAGCCCTCTTTTAGGGCGTCAAAGAGGTTGGCGGCCGTGTGGATCTCACCGTCGTACTCGATGTCCTCGTTGCCCTTGGCTTCCACGACGGTGCCGTCCTCCAGAATAAAGCGATAGAGGGTGTTTTCGAGATCCTGATCCTTGACCAAGACCCCCTGGAAGGCTTCCGGATTGAAGCGAAAGGTAGTGCAGCCCTTGAGGCCCTGCTCGTAGGCATAGAGATAGATGTCCTTGAAATCCTCGAAGGGGAAATCGGTGGGTATGTTCGCGGTCTTCGAGATCGAGGAATCGATCCAGCGCTGCGCCGCCGCCTGGATATCGACATGCTGGCGCGGGGTGATGGTTTCGGCGGTGACGAAGTAATCCGGTAACGGCGCCGCGGACGGCTCGGCGCTGGGTTTGGCATCGGAGTCTACGAAATGGCGATAGGCGAGGAGCTCAAACGAATACACATCGATCTTCTCTTTGCTCTTGCGCCGCTCGCGGATGACATTGCGTGCATAATGGTGCGCGAAGCTCGGCTCGATCCCATTGCTGGCGTTATTGGCCAGCGAGAGCGAGATGGTGCCGGTCGGTGCGATGGAGCTATGATGGGTGAAGCGCGCCCCCGTCTCGGCGAGCGCGTTCACGAGATCGGGCGCCACTTCGGCCACGTGCTGCATATAACGGCTGTAGCGCGCGTGCAAGACTTTGCCCTTGACTTCATCGCCGGCCCGGTAACCGTCGCGAGTCATCTCCGGGCGATGCCGCAGCATCGCGGCCGTGACGGTAATCTCTTCTTCCATGATAGGCGCCGGGCCCTTCTCGTGCGCGAGTTCCAAGGCCATCTCCCAACCGGCCAAGGCCATCTCGCGGGTGACCTGCCCGGTGAAGGCGAGCGAGTCCGGCTCGCCGTACTTCATGCACAGCATCGTGAGCGTCGAGCCGAGCCCAAGGTACCCCATGCCGTGACGACGTTTGCGCAGGATCTCCTC
Source organism: Gammaproteobacteria bacterium (assembly GCA_050740455.1). Lineage (GTDB taxonomy): Bacteria > Pseudomonadota > Gammaproteobacteria > JACCXJ01 > JACCXJ01 > USCg-Taylor. The sequence goes on from JBOIDF010000036.1 coordinate 5,757, forward strand.
GCGCTGCGGTTCCAAGGGAAGGCCGTTGATTTCGACCACGTTGTCGAGCATGCGCGTGAACACCTGTACGACTTTACGGTATTCCGCCCAATCAAAGCGCGCTTGGCCGGTGAAAGGATCGCGCACGAACCTGGTGAGATTGATCGATCCCAGTAGACAAGATCCATAGGGCGGTAGCGGCTGCTCGCCGCACGGATTGGTCGCCCGGATGGTCTCGCAAAACCAGTTGTTGTTGAGATCGTTGACCCGATCAATCAAGATGAAACCGGGCTCGGCATAGTCATAGGTCGAGGCCATGATCATGTCCCAGAGATGCCGGGCGCGAAGGGTCTTGTAGATCTTGCAGGCGACTTGCCCCTCGCTGTCGCTGAGATAGCCTTCCGTCACCGGCCATGCGCGCCAGATCACCTTTTTGGAGTCATTGAGGTCCAGATCCTCGGTTTCCAGCTCTGCTTGCTTAACCGGAAAGGCGAGTGGCCAGAGGCCGTTGGCCTTGACGGCCTGCATGAAGGCATCGGTGATGAGCAATGAAAGGTTGAATTGCCGTAGCCGCCCGTCCTCGCGCTTGGCGCGAACGAAGTCCTTGACGTCCGGGTGCCCGACATCGAAAGTCGCCATCTGAGCGCCGCGCCGGCCCCCGGCGGAGGAGACCGTAAAGCACATCTTGTCGTAGATATCCATGAACGAGAGCGGACCCGAGGTATACGCGCCGGCGCCCGAGACATAGGCGCCCTTCGGACGCAAGGTGGAGAACTCGTAGCCGATACCGCAGCCGGACTTGAGGGCCATACCGGCTTCGTGGACCTTGCCGAGGATGTCGTCCATTGAATCGCGGATAGTGCCTGACACCGTGCAGTTGATAGTGGAGGTGGCGGGTTTATAAGCGCGGGCACCCGCGTTCGAGACGATGCGGCCCGCCGGGATGGCCCCGTGGCGCAGCGCCCACAGAAACTCGCCGTACCAGTGCTCGCGGATCGAAGGCGTCGCCTCGACCCCCGCGAGCGCCAGCGCGATCCGCTGGTAGCTGTCGTCCATCGTCGCATCGATGGCGGTACCATCTTTCTTTTTTAAGCGGTATTTCCGGTCCCAGATGTCCAGCGAAGCGGCTTGGTAAGGAACCTCTGCGGCCGCCTCGGAAATTAGCTTGATTGAGGCTTTATTCATGCTCCCCCCCTCATTGATGGTGTATCGGACTCATCCGAGTGTACACACAATATATTGCGTTTTTATAAAATATACAACCCAATATTATGTGTATTAACCGGACAGGGTTTTAAACTCCCGAACGCACCTGCTCAACGAGGTATCTGTTCCAAAGAAACCCCTGTATCTACCTGGACGCCCCCAACTTCCCCAAGGTTTCCATGCGTCAACATTTCCTCCGCGTGTCTTAGCGTCTGTTCGGAGATGGTGATGCCCCCCAACATGCGCGCGAGCTCCTGTATCCGCCCTCGACCGTGAAGTTTGGCGACCACGACAGTGGTGGTTTCTTGGCCGCTATGTTTTGTGATCGAGTAATGGTGATGCCCGACGGACGCCACTTGGGGCAGATGAGTCACACACAGGACTTGGCGATACTGCGCCAATTGCCGCAAATGACGGCCGACGATCTCAGCGACCGCGCCGCCGATTCCGGCATCGACTTCGTCGAAAATCAGCGTCGGGGCTTCCTTCGCAGTGGCGTCCAGGACTTGGATGGCTAAACTGATTCTGGACAGCTCCCCGCCCGATGCGACCTTCTCCAGCGGGCGCGGGGGCTGGCCGGGGTTGGTCGTGACCTGGAATTCGATGCGATCTTGCCCGCTGGCGGCGACATCCTCCAAGGCGTCCAGGCGGACGACGAACTCGCCGCGCGGCATGCCGAGTGTGCGCATTGTGGCCGCGATTCTCCGGGCCAGCCGCGGCGCGTGCTGTGTTCTTACCCCCCGCAACCCGGCGGCGGCGCACTGGTAGGCGCTCCGCAGCGTGTCGCGCGCCTCTTTAAGCTCACTCAAGCGCGCCTCGCTCCCTTGGATAATAGCTAAGCGTGCCCTAAGCTCCGCGAGCTGCACCGGGAGTTGGGCGATAGGGATCCGATGTTTACGCGCCACTTCGGCAAGCGCCGCTATACGCGCTTCGACGTGTTGCAGCCTCCCGGGATCTTGGTCGAGCTCCCCGAGGTAGCGATTGAGCATCGCGCCGGCCTCCTCGACGTGAATCGCCGCCGTGGCGAGCAGATCGACGACCGCCTCGAGACCTTCGTCGAGCGCGGCGGCCGCGCGGATCGCGCGCGCGGATCGGCTGATCAAGGCATGGGCGTTGTCATTATCCTCGCGTAAGGCTAGCAAAGCATTCCGGCAGCCGGCGACGATCTGCGAGAGATTAGCGAGTCGTGTGTGTTCGCGCTCCAGCGCCGGCAGTTCCTGGGCAGTAAAGCCAAGCATTTCGATCTCATGGATCTGATAATCCAAAAGCGCGCCCTCGGCCTCGCGATCGCGTTCTTGCGCCTCCTGGAGGAGTAGTAATTCATCGTTGATCTGTTGCCACTCTCGGAACGCACGCGCCGTCTCCGAGGACGCGGCCGTGGCGCCGGAAAAGCCGTCCAGTATGGCGAGCTGAATCTCACGGCGCAGCAATGACTGGTGCGCGTGCTGCCCGTGAATTTCGATGAGGATTTCCCCGATCTCTTGCAGGGTGCGGGCGGGAACGGCGATACCGTTAAGGAAGGCGCGTGTGCGTCCGTCGGCGCTCAATTGGCGCGTGATCGCGCACTCGTTATTACTCGCTTCGAGATCCCGCGCCGCCAGCAGAGCGTGGGCCGGCGCGGACAAATCGAATACCGCCGTGACCGAGGCCCGCGGGCGTCCGGCCCGGATCAGGCTTGGATCGGCACGCTCGCCTAGGATCAGCCCAATGGCATCGATCACGATCGATTTACCCGCGCCGGTCTCGCCGGTGAACACCGTAAAACCGGGATCTAACTCCAGGTCTAATTGTTCGATGACCGCGAGATTTTCGATATGCAGGTGCGTTAACACCGGCCGCTCAGCCCCACTGCAACTTGGCGCGTAAGGTCGCGAAGTGGTCATGCCCCTGCGGGTGGACTAGGCGGATGGCGCGTTCCGCCTTTTCCACGACCACGCGGTCAGCCGGGATGAGGGCGCAGCCGATTTCTCCGTCACAGGTCAAGCGCGCCTGCCCGGCCTCACGGGTGCTTATCACGATTTCAACGCGACTAGTGCCGTTCAGTACGATCGGACGGTTGCTTAAGGTATGCGGGCACAAGGGCACCAAGGCCAGCGCGTCGATCGCTGGGTGCAGTATGGGACCGCCGCATGACAAGGCATAGGCGGTGGACCCGGTGGGGGTGGACACGATGATGCCGTCGGAGCGTTGCCGGTGGACAAACTGTTCATTGACGTAAATGTCGAGCGTGATCAAGCGGCCGATGTTCCATTTGTGCACCAACACGTCATTCACGGCATCTTGTGCGTAGAGGGTTTTCCCGGCGCGGATGACGTGGCTTTGGAGGAGCATGCGTTCTTCTTCGACAAATTGCCCATCGAAGATCGCGTCCAGCCGCTCTGGGATCTCCTCGGGAGAGATGTCCGCGAGAAAGCCGACATGCCCGACGTTGATCCCCAACAGCCTGACCTTGTGGTTGGAGATCTGGTGGGCGGCTCGGAGCAGTGTTCCATCGCCGCCGACGGCGATCACGAGATCGATCGGATAACCGACAAAGGTCTCGGTCACGGTCCAAAGCGGCGTCTCCAATAGCTGCGCGCAGCTCTTGTCCAAGAAAACTTCCAGGCGCCGGCGTTTGAGGAAAGACAGGAGGGTATTCAGCGTATCCGGGATGCGCGCGTCACCGGTTTTAGCGATGAGACCGACTCGCTTAAACATCGAGATCGAAGACCGGCGCGCGCATGGATTAACGTTAACATGTCCATCCCGCCGCGCCAACCATGGCGCTGCCCGCGACGATTTATTCAGAACCTCGAGGGCCCGTTCACATCAACCGATACGTTCGAGAATCACGCCAGCGTCGCGATAATTGTAAGGCAGTCGGCGATATAATCCATTGTATTCCAGGATCACGCTTGGCAAACCGTCCGCCCCGAGCTTCCGCGACATACGAATCTGCTCCCTAAGTAGCGATCGTGTTTCGGCGCTGTTCAGGTCGCTTTGAAATCGCTCTGCGTCGAGCCCCAAACGCGTTGCAAGGTCGAGGAGTGTCTCGTCGTCGGAGGGATTCCGCGCTTCCCGGTAATAGGCTTCTTGGATGGCGAGGATCATGGGATCCTCGTAGCGGGCCCCTTGCCTCTGCGCGGCAATCACAGCTCGGCACGCAGGGTAAGTCGAGCGGCGTGGCACACACCGGGTCCAGAAATCAAAGTTAAACTCTGTGCCGGGAACCACCTGCTGTATGCGCCGCCAAGTCTCTTGGATAGTCGAGCGCATCGCAACGGGCATCGGAACCTCGGAATCCCGGGCGAGCCCCCCGAGAATGCGTTGAGCCACGACGCCATGCGGAAGACGCTTAACCACTTCGTTCCACACCGAACGAAATGCCCAACACCAGCTGCACATCGGATCGTGTACGTAGTACAGACGCATCAATAAATGCTCGTCGATCGCAGTGTCGTGGTGGATGCCGGGGATCAACAATAGCGCTTATTATAATAGGGATGAATTCGCTGCTGGAAAGAGGGACCCTGCAGACGGCTCCACCCGACGGAAGCGTTGTTATCGCCAGATGGTCGGGAGGGCCGAATGGAGCAGAAAAAAATGCGTCACCCGCAACATGATTACATACCTATCGGTAATACTAATGAGCCGCTGAAGTTCTGGATAACCACGCCGATACAGCGTGCGACAGTCCAGAGCCGGGGAATAGCGCAATACAAATGCAGCGGCGGTTCCGCATCCTCGATGGGGACGCTGCCGGAATGATACAAGCCGATGCTGAAATTTGGAGTATCAATAGAGTAATGAATAACGCGACATTTACCGTTGCGACCATTGGCCTAGGTGAAGGTGAACTCCGATGGTTGCAGCAGGTAGTGGAGACTTCGCAATCGCAGGTGCTGCGCTTTGTACCTTACGTAGGGAGTCCTGAGACTGCGCCAGACATAGTGCTTATCGATTCCGATACGCCACAAGCTCTCCAGAGTTGGGCCGGGTTTCTCAAGGCTAAAGCACAAGGAAAAACGATCTCCGGTATTATGTTGGCGCGCGAGCAGCCCGCGGAAAATCCGAAATACTTGATACAGCGGCCAGTGAGCGCAACGCGGCTTCTAGCCATGCTGGAGAAGGTTGCCATTGAGGAGCATGGTGCGCCGCGCGCCGCTGCGTCGCTCTCTGCGGACGATACGATAACACGCACCGCTACTGGGACGCGAGGCATGCAAGGCTTGCCTGGTGTGAAGGCGCTCGTCGTGGATGCCAGTTTCCCGGTCAGGACGCAGCTGAAGAACGCACTTAAATCGATCGCCTCCCATGTCGATCTTGCACAAACCGGGGAAGAGGCGATCGAGTTCATCAATAACAAACGCTACGACATCATATTTCTTGAGGTGATGTTACCGGGGATAGACGGTTACGAAATCTGCCGGATGATCAAGCGCGACCCTAAGAAGCGAACAACCCCGGTGGTTCTGCTCGTGGCCAGCGCTTCGCCCGCGGAGAGTATCAAAGGCAAGCTCGCGCTTGCGACCTGCGATACCTACCTCTGGAAGCCTTTGCAGCAAGCGGTCATTGACGATGTCGTCAAAAAGCTGCTGCCTATTCCAACACCCGCCTAGATCGTCTCGAAGCGCAACGGCACGGCTTTACGCCACCCGGTCCAAACCATCAAGCAGTTCAGCGGTGCTTTGGAATCGATCGTCGGGGTCTTTAGCAAGCAATGTGTTAACCAAGGACTGATAACGCGAGATTTCGGCCGGAAGGCTTGGAATCGGAGTCTCGAGATGAGCTTGAAAGACCTCGTAGGGAGTGGCGCCGCGATAAGGCAAGACCCCCGTTAACATCTGATATAGGATGACGCCGAGACTATAGAGATCGCTGCGTTTATCCACGCCCTGGCGGGTAATTAATTCGGGACTAATGTAGTATGCGGTGCCCAGCAGCGAGTTTGCCGAGGTGAGATCTCCGCTGGCATTGGTATCTTTCGCTATCCCGAAATCGGTGATAGCCAAATGCTGCTCATCCCGGAACAAGATATTAGCCGGTTTAAGATCCCGATGGATCACGTCAATCCGGTGGATCGCGTCTAGCCCTAATGAAATCTGACGGAGGAAGCGCATCGCTGCCGCTGGGTCTATACTGCGCTTTATCCTTGTTTTTAAATCGCCTGCCGGGAAGTATTCCATTGCGATATAGGCCAGATCGCTCGCGAATCCGCGCTCGAAGACTCTGGCGACGTGAGGGTGGCAGAGTTTTCTCAGGAGGTTGTATTCGCGCATGAAGCGTTTAAAGGGAACGGGGTTCTCTTGCGCTTTGAAAGGTAGGATTTTGAGTACCAGATGTTGCCCATCTTCGTGACGTTCGGCGAGAAAAATAGATGCCATTCCACCGGTGCCGATTTCACGGATGAGCGTGTACCCAGGTACGTTTAAAGGCCGATCCAAATCCGGTGTTAATGGTCCAGGAGCTTCGAACAGGCGCGTAGCAACGGTGCTACGCTCCGCATCATGGAATGCGTCGGCGTCAGCGGCGCTTGCCGTTTGATCCCCTGCGAGGGTTATCCTTTTGCCCACCAGCACCGATCACCTCCGTAAAGATCCGCACGCATCTCAATCCCCGTGACCGAACACCGGGATAGTCATACAGTAGCAGCGGGTCTCGGATTAGTAAGGGATGAGCCTATCGCGCCCATGCGGGTAGCAGCCCGGCTTCGTGAGCAAAGGAGCGGCGCGCGTCGAAGTCCGAAAGCGCGGACCCTTCCGGCTGCTGTGCGATCCACCGGCGATAGGCGCCGTCAATTTCCGAGGTCCACCAGATTTCGAATGTCTGCGAGGGCGCTAATTGATCGTTCATAAGTAGCTCCGTCATTGGCGAATTAGATGCCTTGGATGTTCGTCCCAAGCTCGGGAACCCGAAGCGATGGTTACCAAGAATAAGGCAAAAACGTAACCAAATGCGTGTGTAATCTTGGCGGCAAGCACCTCGCGTCATGAGAACCGGTAAACGAGCGTTGCCACGCTCGTCCCCGCGAACACGATGGCATGGAACCAAGACCACCTTTCGTAGCGAGCGGCGAGGTCCTTGGGGTCTCGATTCGATAGCAAGTACGGTCGTCCGCCCTCCGGTGAGCGCATTAATAGTGAGTCGTTAGGCCGGTCGATGCGCTCGCGATCCACTTGATCTTCCGCCGATAGCCGCGCTTGGTTCCATTCCTGGAGGTTGATCTGTCCATCGCCGTCACTATCAAAACGCTTCCTCAGCCCTTCCCGATCTTGTTTCCATTCGCGTAACAATAGACTTACCTCATGACTGCGCTCCGTCGGCGTGCCGTGATGACCGATGCTCACGATGTCTCCGAGTGCGTATAGATTATCTCCAGGCGCCAGGTATTCCACATCGAGGCTAAAATCGCCTTCCCGCCAGCTCGATCTATGCGTCGTAACTACCTCCGCAGCGTCGGGATCGATGACGCATTGACCGGTTCCGTCGCTCAAGACAAAAGTATCCGTACTCCGACCGTGTGAGTGCGGTGTCCAAGAACTTCCGCTTTGGCGCTGGACGTTGTAGCGATACCATACGCACGGCGGTCCCGATCTAAAGCCAATCGGGAGGGTGCCCGGATGCGGTTCACAGCGGCCGTAGAGTTCGGTGTAGCCCTGGGCCGCGCTCCGGATGGCCGAGCTTGGCGTGTCGGTGATGAGGTGGTAGCGCCGATAGGCTCCTAACCATGCCGACAGGCTCGCGATCACAATCGCCCCAAGCAACGCAAATCGAACCATGGGCCGAGGCGCATACCACAGACCCGCGAGCAAGGCCACGTAGCTTGCCGAAATCAAGCCGTGGCCGAAATCTCGCCACCACGGGCTAAACATCACGATTGACTAAGGGGTTTGAAATAAAACGCGAAGATCGACGTCTGTCTTTTCCGCGGCCTCGAAGAGCAGTACCTCGTGCGCTCGAAAGTCGAATAGCTTCGCGATGAACAAATCAGGGAATTGCTCGATGGCGACGTTATTACCGTTCACCGCGTCGTTATAAAACTCGCGCCGATCGGCGATGTCGTGTTCCAGGCCGGTGATGCGGCTTTGCAGATGATGAAAGGTTTCGTTGGCTTTAAGATCAGGGTAGTTCTCGACCAGTGCGAAGAGCTGCCCAAGCCCGGAGCGCAACAGCTTCTCCGCGGCGCCGAGGGCGGGAATATCCGTGGCTTCACGTGCCGCGGCGACCATACTTCGCGCCTCAACGACCTTGCGCAGGGTATCTTGTTCGTGCTTCATGTATTCCTTGCAGGTGGCGACCAGTTTTGGCAGCTCGTCGTGACGCTGTTTGAGCAGCACATCGATGTTTCCCCATGCCTTACGGACGGTGTGCTTCAGCATCACGAAGCGGTTATAAGCGAGGGCGCCGTAGATGAAAACGGTAACGGCCGCAGTGAGCAAAACGTAGCCTGCGATCTCCATGGTGATTTCCCTCGCGATGGTCGGTTGGATACGCCGGCGCTTGTTATGCGCCGTGACTTGGCGCTATAGCGGCCCCGCGGCGGTGATCTTGATAACGTAGCCGCCGTGACACACCGGGCGCAACGCCGTCTTGAAGGATGGCAAACCCTATTCATTGGGCTCATATCCCAAGCTCGGCCCGAGCCAACGTTCGATCGCTTTAAGGTCCATCCCCTTCCGCCGTGCATAGTCGTGGACCTGGTCTTCGTTGATCGGTCCCAGTCCGAAATAACGCGCCTGTGGATGGGAGAAATACCAGCCGCTTACCGAGGCCATCGGGTACATCGCGTAGCTTTCGGTGAGGTGGATCCCGGTGTGCTGTTCGGCATCGAGCAGCCGCCATAGCAAGGGTTTTTCGGTGTGATCGGGACAGGCCGGGTAGCCGGGCGCGGGACGGATCCCTTGATAGCTTTCGTCGATCAGTCCCTCGATGCCAATGCTTTCCTCGGGCGCGTAGCCCCAGAATTCCTTGCGCACGCATTGATGCAAGCGCTCCGCGAAGGCCTCGACCAGACGGTCCGCTAATGCTTTAACCATGATGGACGAATAATCGTCGTGTTGATCCTCAAAGCGCTTGATGATTGCCTCTATGCCGATGCCGGCCGTGACCGCGAAGGCTCCGATATAATCCGCGACGCCGGTTTCCTTCGGCGCGACGAAATCGGCCAACGCGAGATTGGGCTGTCCCGGCGGCCGCCTCTGTTGTTGCCGCAAGGAGTGGATTACCGTGAGCTCCCCGGAACGAGTCTCATCGGTATAGATCTCGATGTCGTCCTCGCCCACGGTATTCGCGGGGAATAAGCCGACGACACCAGATGCGCGCAGCCATTTTTCCTCGATGAGTTGCGCTAACATCACTTGGGCGTCACGGAAAAGCCTACGCGCCGCATCCCCGACGGTGACATCATCCAAGATCCGTGGATAACCTCCCGCAAGCTCCCAGGCGATAAAGAAAGGCGTCCAATCGATGTAGTGACTCAACTCCTCCAAGGAGTAATCCGAAAACACGAAAACTCCCAGTTGCTTTGGTGCGGGAGGATTGTAAGAGCGCCAATCCGCCGCGAGTTTATTTTGCCTTGCCGCGCCGAGGCTTACCCATTCGGTGCGCGCCTGGCGTCCCTTATGGCGTTCGCGCACTTCCTCGTATTCCTGATTTATTCCAGCGGCGAACTCAGTACGCAGTTCCTGGCTCATCAACTTCGCGGCGACTCCGACCGCGCGCGAGGCATCGCGCACATGGACCGTGGGCTGTTGGTAATTCGGTGCGATCTTGACCGCCGTGTGTGTGCGTGAGGTCGTGGCGCCGCCGATGAGGAGGGGGATCTTGAAGCCTTGGCGCTGCATTTCCTTGGCGACGTTCACCATCTCATCGAGCGATGGCGTGATGAGGCCGCTCAGGCCGATAAAATCGGCGTGTTCCTGCCTAGCGGTCTCGAGGATCTTTTCCGCCGGGACCATCACGCCGAGATCGATGACCTCGAAGTTGTTGCATTGGAGGACGACGCCCACGATATTCTTGCCGATGTCGTGCACATCGCCCTTGACGGTGGCCATGATGATTTTGCCGTTATTCCGAAGGACGCCGCCGGCGCGTTTTTCCGCCTCGATATAAGGGACGAGGTGGGCGACCGCTTTTTTCATCACGCGCGCGCTCTTGACGACTTGGGGTAGAAACATCTTGCCCGCCCCGAAGAGATCACCGACCACGTTCATGCCGTCCATGAGTGGGCCTTCGATGACCTGCAGCGGGCGCTCATGAGCTTGTCGCGCTTCTTCCGTATCGCTTTCGATGTAATCGGTGATCCCTTTGACGAGAGCATGCACCAGGCGTTCTTGCACACTCCGGTTACGCCAGGCGGAATCATCGTGTTTTTCTCTCGTTTCGCCCTTGACGGTTTCGGCAAATTTGACTAAGGCTTCGGTGGCGTCGGCACGGCGATTCAAAAGGACATCTTCAGTCCTTTCCATCAGTTCGCGGGGGATGTCCTCGTAAATCCCGAGCTGCCCGGCATTCACGATCCCCATGTCCATCCCAGCCTTGATACCGTGATACAGAAAGGCGGTGTGCATGGCCTCCCGTACCGGGTTGTTACCGCGAAACGAGAACGAGACGTTGCTTACCCCGCCACTGACGAGCGCATAGGGGAGGTGATGTTTGATCGCGCGCGTGGCTTCGAAAAACGCCAAGGCATAATTGTTGTGCTCTTCCATCCCCGTCGCGACCGTTAACACGTTGGGATCAAAGATGATGTCTTCCGGCGGAAACCCGAGCTTTTCAGTGAGGATTTCGTAGCTGCGTTTACAGATCGCGAATTTTCGCTCGGCGGTATCGGCTTGCCCGCGCTCATCGAAGGCCATGACGACGACCGCGGCGCCATAGCGGCGCACCAAGCGCGCATGCTCGAGAAAGCGCTCCGCGCCTTCTTTCAGGCTAATCGAGTTGACCACACCTTTTCCCTGCAGGCACCGGAGTCCGGCTTCGATGATGCTCCATTTAGAGGAGTCGATCATCACCGGCACGCGGCTGATCTCGGGCTCCGCAGAAATCAGATTCAAGAACCGGATCATCAACGCTTCGGAATCGAGCATGCCTTCGTCCATGTTGACATCGATCATCTGCGCGCCGTTCTCCACCTGATGCCGCGCTACCTGCACCGCGGCATCGAGCTCGCCCGCGCGCACCAGCGCGGCGAATTTCGGTGAGCCGGTAACGTTGGTGCGCTCGCCGATATTGACGAAATTCACCTCCGCTCCGATCGTCAGCGGTTCCAGGCCGCTCAGCCGGCAGTGGCGCGGGATCTCCGGGATGCGGCGCGGCGGGAGATCGCGTACTGCCTCCGCCATCGCTCGGATGTGCGCCGGCGTCGTGCCGCAGCAGCCGCCGACGATGTTCAGGAATCCGCTCGCAGCGAATTCCCGCAGTACGCCGGCCATGAACTCGGGACTTTCGTCATACTGGCCGAACTCGTTCGGTAGGCCCGCGTTGGGATGGGCGCTGACGTAAGTGCCGGCGACTCTCGCTAGCTCCTTGACATAGGGCCTCAACTCCGTAGCGCCGAGCGCACAATTCAAACCGACCGTGAGCGGATTTGCATGTGCGACCGAATTCCAGAATGCCTCGGTGGTCTGGCCCGTCAAGGTGCGCCCGCTGGCGTCGGTGATGGTTCCCGAAATCATGATCGGCGCGCGGAGGTTGTGGTTCTGGAAATACTCGTCGATGGCGAACAAGGCCGCTTTGGCGTTGAGGGTGTCGAAGACGGTCTCAACCAAAAGCATATCGGCGCCGCCATCGAGCAAGCCCCGGATAGCGGCCGTGTACGCCTCGGCCAGCTCGGCGAAGCTCGTGTTTCGGAAAGCCGGATTGTTGACATCCGGCGAGATCGAGGCGGTGCGATTCGTGGGTCCGAGCACGCCGGCGACGAACCGGGGGCGGCTCGCTTCTTGTTCTTCGAACTCGTCGGCGGCGGCGCGCGCCAGATGGGCTCCAGCGTAGTTCAACTCGTAAGCGAGGGATTCGAGCCGGTAGTCTGCCATCGCGATAGCGGTGGAATTGAAGGTATTGGTCTCCAAGATATCGGCGCCGGCCTCCAGATAGGCGCGGTGAATCGCGCCGATGATCAGCGGCTGGGTAAGCGTCAGTAGATCGTTATTTCCCTTTAAGGCGCTGGGATGATGTGCGAACCGTTTCCCGCGAAAGTCTTGTTCCTCGAGTCCGTAAGACTGGATCATAGTCCCCATGGCGCCATCGAGAATCAGTATGCGCTGAGTCAGTGCGGATTGGAGTTGGTCTCGGCGCTGTTCTGGAGTGTAAGTGACCGCCATCGTGCTAACTCGATAAATCCCGAAAACCCGGCTTGCGGAGGGTGTCCCGGCAAAAATCCACGATTGCCCCGAGGATCACTTGCAAGGCGTTATTGATGGCCGTCACCCCGCCTCTGGCATTCTCGGTGGGAGCGGATTCGGTCGCGCTGAAGACACGCGTGCCGAGGACCCGGTTCCTGGTCAGGTCGATGAGTTGGGCACGGATCGCGACCCGACCTCGGCTTGGTGAGATCAGGAACTCGTGATGGATCTGGACGATCTCGGTATCGATCCGCAGCTCCGCGATCGTACCGCTGGTTGCGGAGACGACTGCGTTGAAAAGATTAGATTCCTGTAGGGCCGCCATCAATAGGGGCTCTAACATCCGCGCCGGCTGATCGGCCCACTCGCTCTCGGCGTAGTAATCGACTTGCAGGGGATGACGCACATAAGCGATGCGCGCCCGGTCGTACCCCGGCCAAGCCTTGGGCGCCGAGACGAGCACGCTTAAGTGGTTTTCCCCCGGCTTGGCTTGCGTGTCGCTGGGCGCGGCCCTGAGCACATAGATTTGCGGCGGCTGCTCGAGTGTGCGGTTGAAGGCCGCACATCCGCTCAGAGCGAGCACGAGCACCACGCATGCATGCTTTACGGATATCGTCATTCGCCCGGCCCCCGGCGCACCCGCCGGCCGAACAAGAGTGCACTGGGATCACGTTCGATCGCCTCGGTCAAGCGCTGCAGGTTATCCACGAGTCGGCGCAGGTCAGTTAAAATCGGGGTGGCCTGCGCGACGGCGCCACGCGAGAACCGCCCGAGATCGGCGCGGGTGTCGACGATCAGCTGGTCGAGATTCGTGGCCGTGCGATCGACCGTGCCGAGCACGGAATCGATCCCTTCGGCACCCTTGCGTAGCGCGCTCAGGAGCGCCGGCAACTCCTGCGCCGTGCGGGCGGCGTTGTCAAGGATGGCGCTCACGCGCACGAGGGTGGTCCCGATCTCCTGGTCGCGGGTTGCGAGCGCAGTGGTGATGCGCTCTATGTTTTGCAACGTGTTGCTCAACGCGTCCTGATTTTCCTGGTTCAACAATTTTAGGATCTGCTCGGCGATCTTCTTGAATTCTTGCGCCAGCTCGGTGGCTTGCATCAGGCCGCTGGACGCGGAGGCGAGCAGCGACGGCCCGGTGCGGATCTCGGGGTAACGTTCGCCGGGACGAGCTACCAGGGGCGCAGAGTGGCGATTGCCGCCAGTCAGATCGACAAAGGCGAGCCCGGTGATGCCGTAGACCGATAATAGCGCCACCGTGTCGGCGTTAACCGGGGTGCCGGCCTCAATGTCGAACAACAGCCGTACCCGCGCCGGGTTACCTTTGTCGAGGCTGATCTTGCGCACGAATCCAACATCGACGCCGCGGTACTTTACCGCCGCGCGGGGCGCGAGGCCGGCCACGGATTCGTACACGTACGCCACGTAGGTTTCATAGGTCTTATGATCCTCTTGGGCGCTCAGCCACACCGCGGTCCAAATCAATGCTGCGCCGAAGACGAGAACAAACAGGCCGACCAGCGTAAAGTTTACGCGCGGGTCCATGTAGAAGCTTGCGCGGCGCGACCGCGCGGACCGGAAAAATAAGCACGGACCTCGGGGTGCGGAAACGCGCTCATTTCAGCTATCGGCCCGAGAGCCACGACTTTTTTTTGCGCCAGGAACGCCACCCGATCGGTCACCCGCCAGAGGGTATCGAGATCATGCGTCACCAGCAGCACGGTCAGCCCCAGGGATTCCTTGAGCTGCAGGACGAGATCATCGAAGGCACTGGCGCTCTGCGGATCCAGCCCGGCGGTAGGTTCATCGAGGAATAAGATCTCCGGGTCGAGGGCTAACGCTCGAGCAACGGCCGCGCGCTTCAGCATGCCCCCGCTCAACTCGCGCGGATACTTAAATGCCGCGCTCGCTGGAAGCCCGGCGAGGACGACCTTTAACAGCGCCAGCTGTTGTACGAGATCACGCGAGAGGTCTGTATGTTCGTTTAGGACCAAGGCAACATTCTCCAACACGGTCAGGGCGCTGAACAATGCTCCATGCTGAAACATCACGCCGATGCGCCGGCGCAGCTGGTCTAAGCGACTTTCGGGCAGCGCCAATATGTCGAATCCGAGGACCCGTAAGCTGCCGGAGGCCGGGCGCGTGAGCATATTGATCTCGCGGAGCAAGGTGGTTTTCCCGGAACCGCTGCCTCCCACCAGGGCAAACGTCTCGCCGCGTTGGACATCGAGGTCAATCCCGTCGTGGATGCAGACCTCTCCGAAATAGGTCCGTATATCCCGTGCTTCAATAATGTGCTTGCCAGACATCGCCTTGCGTTTCAGAGGGACTATATCCCAAGCCAACTGTACAGGATTGAAAACGCGGCGTCAGTGACGATGACTAAGAAGATCGCCTGAACCACGCTGACCGTGGTTTGGCGGCCGACGCTGTCGGCGCTGCCCATCACCCGGAAACCTTGAAAGCACCCGACGACCGCGACGATCATTGCGAATACCGGGGCCTTGCTAATACCGAGAAGAAATGATCTGAGCGTGACTTCCCCGGGGATGCGCTCGAGAAAATCCAAGTAGCCAACATCCAAGAGCTTAGCCGCCATGACCATCCCGCCTAACACGCCCGCCGCATCGGCGACCAGCGTCAGAAGCGGTAGGGCGATCATCAGCCCGAGAATCTTCGGCAAGACGAGCAGCTCGAAGGGCGAGATACCGATGGTTTTCAAGGCATCGATCTCTTCCGTGACCTTCATCGTCCCAATCTCGGCCGTGTATGCCGACCCCGTGCGGCCGGCGATGATGATCGCCGTCATCATGGGGCCGAACTCGCGGAACATCGTGAGCGTTACGAGCTCGACGATGAAGATGTTAGCCCCATAGCTTTGCAGCTGAAGTCCGCCTTGGTAAGCGATGACGATTCCAAGCAGAAAGGAGAGCAAGGCGACGATCGGGATCGCGCGCACGCCAGCACGTTCGACCGAGCTGAAGAACGCCCGCCAACGAATGCGTGAAGGTTTTCGGATGGTGCGTAGGAACGCGGCGCTCACCTCGCCGATAAACGTCAGCAAACGCAGGCTCTGATCGAGGCGCTCTATAGTCTCTTGTCCTAGCTGCCCGAGGATGCCCAAAGCTTCGGGGCTAGGCTCATCGTCGACGGTCTTGGTGCGGGCTTCGATCAGCTCCAAAAGCGCGCGGAACTCCTCGCGCAGACCCGTCAACTGCGCAGGCACGTCCCGCGCGGCATAGGTACGCAGCATCCGTTGCAGCAGCCAGGCCCCGTTGGTATCGAGCGCAGTGATCCCGCTTGCGTCGAGGATCACCGGGCTCGGCGCCCGCGCCGTGAAGCTTGTTTCCAAGAGCGCGAGATTGCGCATCGTCCAAGCACCAGTAAGGCGCAACTGTCCGGCTCGGAGGTCGATCTTCGCGTTTTCAGATTGCTCGGTCACGTCGTGCGCGGGCCGTTGCGATGAGGGTGTGACGGAGCATTCAG
Organism: Gammaproteobacteria bacterium; assembly: GCA_050740455.1. Classification (GTDB taxonomy): domain Bacteria; phylum Pseudomonadota; class Gammaproteobacteria; order JACCXJ01; family JACCXJ01; genus USCg-Taylor. Next base: position 21,749 of record JBOIDF010000036.1, read on the forward strand.
GGCGTTGGCGACGACGGACTGTAAGCGGCGAAAATGCGAGCCTGACCAGTATACTCGATCACATGTCCGGCACATCCGGAACTGGATGTAGAGCCTTAATAATAGCGGAACTCGGCAATGGCATAGCCAGGGGGTACCAGGGCGTCGTCTCCTTCCGACATTGTCTCAGGCGCGGGTCTCTTGACAACAGGCGTCGGTCTGTGATCCAAAAACCTGCAAATCTTATTACGGCGAGTTGTCCGCGTCACGCACCGTCGGGTTCGATTTTCCATCCTCATTGCTGTAGGATTTAACTCCATCGGTGTCTCGGTAAGGAACCAGAGCAATGGAACAAGCGTGTCAGGGCCCGGGTGCAGGGACGTCTATCGACAAGCAAATGGCCGGCGGCGATGCAACCGCCCGCGGCTCCGATCGGCGGCGCCTGTCTTGGTGGACCTTAACATACGGGGCTTGTTGCGGACGCCGTGCGCGCGAGCGGCGGTACAACGGTGCGGCGGGTTACATCGATCGCTACGAGATGCCGCTGTTCGCTGTCTCGATCGGCGTCTTTGTCCTAGGGTGCGTGGATGCCTGCTTAACGTTGCGTCTTCTAGCGGCAGGTGCGAGCGAGGTCAATCCGCTGCTTGATGCCGTACTACGCGCCGATACCGGGCTGTTTTTAGTCTTGAAATTCGTGCTGACAGCGATCGGTCTAGTGCTACTAGTACTGCACAAGAATTTCACTGTTTTCTACTGCCTAAACGGGCAAATCATCCTCCAGATCATCTTCGCGATTTACGTGTGTCTTGTCGGGTACGAAGCGGTGTTGTTGTCGTTAAGCGAAGCTTGAATGCAAACGGGCCGTGGTTCCACGGCCCTTCGGCTCAGTTTCTTAGCTGAGCCTTGCAGCGGCATTTCTGATTTGATCCATGCGCTTCCCCCGCGTGATTTACCCAGCGGTTGGGCTATAGCGGCTGATCGCAAAGTTCTTCCTGCGTAAAATAGTAAAAATCTCATGAATGAAAGGGTATTTGGCATGCGTTGTCGATCTCCCTCTATCGCCGCGATCGCGTTCGTAATATTAGTAGGCGCGTTATTATCTGGAATGCTGGGAATTCATGTTGCGCACGCGGCGCTGCCTTGGTTCGGGAGTGACCATCCAACCCTGGCGCCGATGCTGGAGCGGGTTACGCCCGCGGTCGTGAATATCGCCACCGAGGGTCGCGTTAAAATTCAACAGAATCCGCTGTTCGAGGACCCGTTCTTTCGCTTCTTTTTCGGCGTTCCGAATCAACCTCTGGAACGCAAAACTCAAAGCCTCGGGTCCGGAGTCATCGTCGACGCGGGGCGCGGTTTAGTCATTACCAATGCCCACGTTATCGCTAATGCCGAGCAAATCACGGTCAAGCTGCGCGATGGACGTAAGATGGAGGCCAAGCGGATCGGCAGCGATACGGAGACGGATGTAGCCGTGATCCAGATCCCGTCCAAGCGCTTGACGGCGCTGCCCATGGCGGATTCGGATCAGTTAAAAGTCGGTGACTTCGTGGTCGCAATCGGTAACCCCTTTGGCCTCGGGCAGACCGTAACCTCCGGGATCGTAAGCGCCCTGGGGCGCAGCGGGCTCGGCATCGAAGGATACGAAGATTTCATCCAGACGGATGCCTCGATCAATCCGGGTAACTCCGGTGGCGCGTTGGTCGACCTCGATGGCCGTTTAAACGGGATCAATACGGCGATATTCTCCGGTAGCGGCGGAAGTATCGGCATCGGGTTCGCAATCCCAATCAATATGGCGCGGCAAGTGATGGAGCAACTGGTGGATCACGGCGAGGTCCGTCGCGGGCAATTGGGTATCCAGCTCCAAGATCTGGATATTTCACTGGCCGAGGCGTTCGGTCTGGAAGATCAGCAAGGGGCGGTGATCGTGAGTGTATTGGACGATTCTCCCGCAGCGAAAGCCGGTTTGAAAGCAGGAGATATCGTGGCAGCCGTGAACGCTAGGAATGTCATTAATGCGAGTAGCGTACGCAATATAGTCGGGCTGCTCCGGGTGGGTGAAAAGGTGCGGCTCGATGTGCTACGCAAGGGTCTGTTCGGACGCAACGAGCGGGTTGAAATTACCGCGACGGTCACAAGCCAGAGCAAGACCGGCACGAGTGGCGCCGCGCTTGAGAACCCGCGTTTAGACGGCGCTAAGTTCGGCGAGATCCCAAATGATGCGTCCGCCTACGGTGAGGTGCAGGGCGTCATGGTGTACGAGGTAAAACGGGGGAGCCGGGCGTGGCTCAGCGGTATTCGCGGAGGGGATATCATCTTATCCGTTAACCGCATTGCGGTGTCGAATGTCAACGAGGTCTACCAGCTTGCGAATAAGCATAGAGGCGCGCTCCTGCTACACGTCCTGCGTGGGGACAATGCGGCGTTTGTCGTCGTGCGGTAGTGTGTCCTCTGCTTAGTTCAGCGTGGTCCATCGGCCGTCCCGGCCGCGGCAGGCTTTTCCTGTAATCGTCCCCGAACGACCGATTACTTTAGCCGGGCTCGCCGGCGCTGCCGCCCGCCTCATCCCTCGCTATAGAAGCTTGAAACGCCAAGGGTCGGCAGCATTTCCGTGAGGATCAATTGATCACATTATGTCCACGGCCGCGCATGCAATTCGAGTAGGCGCGTTTGTAGTCTCCCTCGGTGTCATAAGCGTTGTGCGCGCCACTGCCGATGCCGCCCGTCGCCGCGCCAATCGCCGCCCCTGTACCCGGGCTGCCAACGGCAGCGCCGATGGCGGCCCCCGCGGCCGCGCCGATCGCGCCTCCCAGCAAGGTGCCTTTTACGGTCTCACCGCCCGTACTACCCGCGGCCTGCTGTGCGATCTGCTTGCATTCAACAGTATCCGCCGTGATCCGTTCCGGATGGGGATCCCCGTAGGGATCAACAGTTGGCGCCCAGCCGGTTTGTGTTGCGCAGCCACTCAGTCCAATTGCCGCAATGAGAGTGCAATTCTTGATGATGTGCATGGATGTGAACCCTCCGTTTCAGAAATAATAGAGTATGCGGTGCCGCTCCGCACGAAATGATAGCGGCGATATGACCGACGGCTTGAACAGGCGGCCGTCGGCTTGCGTCATACTCCCCGTGTGACCCTGACACCACACCTTGGACCGCACCGCGGGTTGAAGATTCTATGCCCAGGCGGGGTGCTTGGGGTAGTAGCCGTCCGGAAACCCGGTGTTTCCGGCGCTGAGGGGCCTGTCGCCACCGCCTTGCGCCCAACTGACTCTGGAACAGCCCGAGGATGGGGCGCATTATCAAATGCAAGGACATATTCCGAGATCGCGCCGGATGAATTCCTCTAAAGCCGACGAGGACCTCCGCTGGTTGGTAACGCCATCGTTTTGCACTGTCTGAGGATGAGTGTTAAATTCCCGTGTTCCTTGCCTCGGCGAGGAAACGCATTCCACGGACATTAAATCGATGAGTATTATCCGAGATCCGAACCGGTAGCGATGGTGGCGAGTGTCAAAGAGGGTATCCTCTCGGCGCGGGCTCAGCACCTGTTCAGGCTGCTGGTGGAACGCTATATCAGCGACGGTCAGCCGGTCGGATCGCGTACGCTCGCGCGCGACGCCGGCATGGATCTGAGTCCAGCCACGATAAGAAACGTGATGGCCGATCTTGAGGATCTCGGCCTCATCCGCTCGCCCCACACCTCGGCGGGTCGGGTGCCTACGACCCGCGGCTACCGGTTTTTCGTCGATTCGCTTTTGACTGTGAAAGCGGTATCCCAACAAGAAGTAATGCGCTTGCACGCGGATTTAGGTATCGAGGACGATATCAATCGCCTGCTCGCCAAGACTTCCAACCTATTGTCGGAGGTCACCCGGCTTGCGGGCGTGGTCATGGTCCCGCGCGCCGAGCACCGCGCGTTGCGGCACGTCGAGTTCGTAAGGATGTCCGATACGCGCGTCTTGGTGATCCTCGTGATTAACAATAACGAGGTGCACAACCGCGTGATTTGCACCGCGCGGACCTATTCGGAATCGGAATTACAGCAAGCCTCGAACTACCTCAATCACGTCCTTGTCGGGAGAGAGTTGTTCGAGGTCCGCGATCAGCTCGTTGCCGAGATGAGCAGCGTGCAACAAGAGATGAACCGGATGATGCAAGCCGCGGTGGAAATGGCGCAAAAGGTCTTCGAGACGCCGCATGACGACTACGTGTGGGCCGGGCAAACCAATCTGATGGGCATCGAGGCCTGGGCGGACATAGCGAAGCTGCGGCAACTTTTTGAAGCCTTCAGTCAGAAGCGTGAAATACTGCATCTGCTAGACCAGGCGTTAAACGCCCAAGGCGTGCAAATATTTATCGGCGACGAATCCGGATATGAGTTTCTGGATGATTGCAGTCTGGTCACTTCGACCTATTCCGCGGATGGAAGGGTGCTGGGCGTCCTCGGCATCATCGGCCCCACGCGCATGGCTTACGAGCGCGTCATCCCCATCGTCGATGTCACCGCCAAGGTTCTCGGCTTGGCCTTGAAATCCCTGAATTGAACCCCCATTGTGAGAATCGATTTTATTAGGGCGGGACGCTTTTATGAAAAAAGTGCGCCGGGATTAGCCACGTGTCTGTCCAATGAAATAAGCGAGGGTCTGCCGTGAGTGACCAAGAGGCAAATCAGAACGCCGTGCTTCAATCCGAGACGCTTGCACAGCCGGCCCCGGAATCCGGGAAAAGTATTCACCGCGATCCGCCCGCGCCGGAAGAGGCGTTGTCCACGGACACCGTACCCAGCGTCGATGCGTTGCAGAGTGCGCTCGGCGAAGCGGCGCGTAAGGCCGACGAGTATCGGGACGAGCTGTTGCGAGCGAGAGCCGAGCTGGAAAACGTCATCAAACGGTCGAGCAAGGAGGTCGTCAATGCGCAAAAATACGCGCTGGAGCGGTTTGTCGCGGACCTGCTTCCGGTCAAGGATAGCCTAGACTTGGGCCGGGCCGCTTCCAATCAATCCGCGGATGTCGCGGCGATCCGCGAAGGTTTGGATCTCACCGTTAAAATGTTGGAAGCGACGCTGAGCAAGCATGGCATCAAGGCGATCGAGCCCCAAGGCGAACGTTTTAATCCGGAGTTACATCAAGCCATGACCGTGCAAGAATCGAAAGATTCGGTGCCTGGGACTGTCCTCGAGGTGGTACAAAAGGGCTATTCGCTCAACGATCGGCTGCTGCGGCCGGCGATGGTCATCGTCGCCAAAGCGCCCGACGATCACCCGGCGCCCGGGACAAACTAGCCGGTGGCGCCAGGTTATGTCTTGAAAATCCTATCTTAGTCCCCATGTTGGCAACCAGCGAGGGGGATCTATTCGCATTCTAAATTCGTAACTTCTGGAGATTCGGGTAATGGGAAAGATCATCGGTATCGACCTCGGCACGACTAACTCCTGCGTGGCCATCTTGGAGGGCGGAACGCCGAAGGTTGTGGAGAATAGCGAAGGTGGCCGTACAACGCCGTCCATCGTCGCGTTTACGACGGACAATGAAGTATTGGTCGGTCAATCGGCCAAGCGGCAAGCGGTGACCAATCCCCACAACACGCTCTTCGCGGTCAAGCGTCTGATTGGACGGCGCTTCGATGACGATGTCGTTAAACGCGATATAAGCCTGGTGTCGTATAAGATTGTGCGCGCCGACAATGGCGATGCATGGGTCGAGGCGGGCGGGAAGAAAATGGCCCCGCCCGAGATATCGGCGCGGGTCCTGATCAAAATGAAGAAGACCGCGGAAGACTACCTCGGCGAGGAGGTCAAGGAAGCCGTGATCACGGTCCCGGCGTATTTCAATGATTCACAGCGGCAAGCCACCAAAGATGCGGGCCGGATCGCCGGGCTCGAGGTCAAGCGCATTATCAACGAGCCGACCGCCGCCGCCTTGGCCTATGGCATGGACAAGAAGCGCGGGGATGCCAAGCTCGCGGTCTACGATCTCGGGGGTGGAACCTTCGACATATCGATCATCGAGATCTCCGAGGTCGATGGCGAGCATCAGTTCGAGGTTCTCTCGACCAACGGCGATACCTTCCTCGGGGGCGAGGATTTCGATCGGCGCATCATCGATTATGTCGCCGACGAGTTCAAGAAAGAACAAGGGGTGGATCTTCGCAATGACCCCTTGGCGCTGCAACGGCTGAAAGAGGCAGCGGAGAAAGCCAAGATCGAGTTGTCCTCGAGTCAGCAGACCGACATCAATCTTCCTTATATCACGGCCGATGCCAGTGGCCCGAAGCACCTTAATATGAAGCTCACGCGCGCCAAGCTCGAATCCTTGGTCGAGGATATTATTATGAGCACTCTCGATCCCTGCAAGACGGCGCTGAAAGATGCCGGCCTCGGTGCGGGGGAGATCAACGAGGTGATCCTGGTCGGAGGTCAGACCCGTATGCCCAAGGTCCAGGAGGTGGTCAAGGCCTTGTTTGGCCGCGAGCCGCGTAAAGACGTCAATCCCGATGAAGCCGTAGCGGTGGGTGCCGCGATCCAAGCGGGCGTGTTGGGCGGACAGGTCAAGGATGTGCTGTTGCTCGATGTCACGCCGCTGTCGCTCGGGATCGAGACCCTGGGCGGCGTCAGGACGAAATTGATCGATAAAAATACCACGATACCGACGAAGGCGGCGCAGGTGTTTTCGACCGCCGAAGACCATCAGACGGCGGTGACGGTCCACGTGTTGCAAGGCGAACGGGACATGGCGTCCGCCAACAAATCCCTGGGCCGGTTCGATCTAACCGATATCCCGCCGGCGCCGCGCGGGGTCCCGCAGATCGAAGTGACGTTCGATATCGACGCCAACGGCATTTTGAACGTGTCGGCCAAAGACAAGGCCACCGGAAAAAAGCAGTCGATCGTCATCAAGGCTTCGAGCGGTCTAGCCGAAGGGGAGATCCAAAAAATGGTGAAGGATGCCGAGGCCCATCGTGAAGAGGATCGCCGTTTCCACGAACTGGTCAACGCTCGGAACCATGCCGATACCCTTGTGCATGCGACCACCAAGTCGTTGCAGGATCTCGGCGATAAGGTATCAGCGGAGGAGAAGCAAGAGCTCGAAGCGGCGCTCGACGAGGTGAAACAAGCATTGAAAGGCGATGACAAAGACGCCATCGAGGCCAAGGTACAGCGGCTCTCCGGTCTGGCTGGAAAGATCGCCGAGCGGGCGTACAAGGAGGCCGGCGCCGAGCCGCAGCAGCCCCCGGCATCGGAAACTCCGGGCGGTAACGGCGCGGCCCGTGCGGACAACGTGGTGGATGCGGATTTTGAAGAGGTCAAGGAAGACCGCAAGTAACGGCCGAAGCGGGGTAATTTAGGAGATTCCGCAAGCCGCGGCATCCATGCAGTTCCCGAGCCCTCTCCGCGCTAGCGCGAAGCAGGGCTTACCTTAGTTGAATAAACGAGCATGGCAAAACGCGACTACTACGAGGTCCTGTCCGTCCCGCGCAACGCGACGGAGTCGGATTTGAAAAAGGCATATCGCCGTCTGGCGATGAAGCACCACCCTGATCGTAATCCCGGTGATCGAGCGGCGGAGGAGCAGTTCAAGGAGGCAAAGGAAGCCTACGAAATACTAACCGACGCGAGAAAGCGAGCGGCGTACGACCAGCTCGGGCATGCCGGAGTCGATCCTGCCGCGGCCGGGCCGGGTGGATTCGGGGGCGCGGGTAGCTTCAGCGATATCTTCGACACCGTTTTCGGAGACATTTTCGGCGGGGGAGGCCGGGGCGGGGCGCGTGTCAACCGCGGCGCGGATCTCGTTTATGACCTAGAGATGAGTTTGGAGGATGCCGTAGCCGGCGCCACGACCGAGATCGAGGTCCCGACACTCGCCATCTGCCGCATGTGTAATGGATCCGGCGCGCGTTCCGGCAGCGGAAGGGTCAACTGCTCTACCTGCGGAGGCCATGGCGCGGTGCGAATGCAACAAGGATTTTTCTCGGTTCAGCAGACCTGTCCGCGTTGCCGGGGCACCGGGAAAGTGATCCGAGACCCGTGTGGCTCCTGTCGCGGACACGGGCGTATCAAGCAGCATAAGACCTTAGCGGTCAAAGTGCCCGCGGGCGTCGATACCGGGGATCGGATCCGTTTGTCGGGCGAAGGTGAAGCCGGGGAACACGGCGGTCCGGGGGGTGATCTCTATGTCAACATCCACGTCAAGAAGCATCCTATCTTTACGCGCGAGGGATCGGATCTCTATTGCGAAGTTCCGATCGGTTTTGTTACCGCGGCCTTGGGGGGGGATCTCGACGTGCCTACGCTCAACGGCCGCGTGACGCTGAAGATCCCGGCGGAAACACAAACGGGTAAAGTATTTCGCCTCAAAGGGAAAGGGGTCAAAGCGGTGCGTGAGCGCGAGGTGGGTGATCTTCTCTGTCGGGTCATGATTGAAACCCCGGTAAATCTTAATTCGGAGCAAAAAGATCTTTTGCGCGGTTTCGCGGGCACGATGAAAACCGGGCGCCATAGCCCGCAGGAAAGCTCGTGGCTCGACGGGGTGAAGCGGTTTTTTGACGAGATGAAATTTTGAGCGCGGTTGCTCCGATCCGGGTGGCGGTGGCGGGTGCCGCGGGCCGCATGGGCCGGACCCTGATCGAGGCTTGCCGCGAGGCGCCGGATATCGAGCTTCACGCCGCGCTCGAATGCGCGGAATCGCCCTATCTAGGACAGGATGCCGGGATCGTGGTGCGGGGCCCCGGGCTCGGGATCCCGATCACGTCACGATTGGAGGATGTCTTGAACGCATTTGATGTGCTGGTCGAATTCACCGTGCCCGGTGCGACCCTCCATCATCTATCGCTCTGCCGCGCCGCCCGGCGGCGCATGGTGATCGGGACCACGGGCATCTCCGATGCCGGCTTGGCGGCGATTCAAGAGGCCGCTCACGACTGCGCCATCGTGTTTGCCTCCAACATGAGCGTGGGCGTGAATCTGTGTTTTAAGCTTTTAGAGACGGCCGCGAGCGCGCTGGGACCGGATTATGATGTCGAGATCATCGAGGCGCACCATCGGCAGAAAGCCGATGCTCCCTCGGGCACCGCGCTCAAGATGGGCGAGATCGTGGCGCAAGGCTTGAATCGCGATCTTGCCCGATGCGCGGTCTACGACCGCCGTAGCACGGCCGGGCCGCGTCCCGCAGAGGCCATCGGATTCGCGAGCATTCGCGCGAGCGATATCGTCGGTGAGCACACGGTGCTCTTCGCCGGCGCCGGGGAGCGCGTCGAGATCGTGCACAAGGCCACCGACCGCGGCGTCTTCGCGCACGGCGCCTTGCGGGCGGTGCGGTGGATCTCAGGCCGTGAGCCTGGCCTATTCGACATGCAAGATGTCTTAGGTTTGCGGGCCGTCAATCCGCCCTAAACATTCATCTCCCCGCCCGGCTCCGAACACGCGCTGAGATCGGGGGCCATTGGGGCATCACGCGTTGGAATCGCTAGGCTAATTCAATACAATAGAAATCTCATTAGCGGGGTTGCCGGCCGGTGACACCCGTTTTTCACATGCGCTGTTATAAAAGGATGGAAAACCTACCTGCTCTGCTAGCCCTCGAGGACGGATCACTTTTTCATGGTGAGTCCATTGGCGTGAGCGGCCGGACGGTGGGCGAGGTCGTGTTCAACACGGCTATTACCGGCTACCAAGAAATCCTCACGGATCCGTCGTATTATCAACAGATCGTCGCGCTGACCTATCCCCACATCGGCAATGTGGGGGCCAATGAGAACGATGCCGAGTCGGCTCGGGTTTACGCTGCCGGGTTGGTGATCCGCGACTTGCCGCGAACGCGCAGCAACTGGCGCGCGCAGGTGTCGCTTCAGGATTATCTTGGACAGAACGGCGTAGCAGCCATAGGCGCTATCGACACCCGCAGGCTCGTGCGTATCTTGCGTGACAAAGGCGCGCAGAATGGATGTATCTCGGCGGGGCACGGCATGGACGCGCAAGCGGCGATCGCGGCCGCGAGATCGTTCCCCGGACTTGAGGGCGCCGATCTTGCCAAGGAAGTGACGACCGCGAACCCGTACCATTGGCAAGGCCCGAGTTACCGCTTCCATGACGATGAGGAACCGCGGGATGCGCCGGCGGCGGACCGGGGGCGGTATCAGATCGTCGCCTACGATTACGGCGTCAAGCAAAACATCCTGCGGCTACTTACCGATCGCGGATGCCGAATAACGGTGGTGCCGGCTCAGACCCCCGCGAGCCGGGTATTCAGCACGAAGCCCGACGGCGTTTTTCTTTCCAACGGCCCGGGCGATCCCGAGGCGTGTGATTACGCCATTCGCGCCATTCGCGACATCGTGGATGCGGGCGTTCCGGTATTCGGGATCTGTCTCGGCCATCAATTGCTGGCATTAGCCTGTGGAGGCCGCACCGTGAAAATGAAATTCGGGCATCACGGCGCCAATCATCCGGTGCAAGATCTGACGACCGGTAAGGTCATGATCACCAGCCAAAACCACGGGTTTACCGTGGATTCGGAGCGCTTACCGCCGGCGTTGCGGATCACCCACCGATCCTTGTTCGACGGAACGATTCAAGGGATCCGGCATGCCTCTCAACCTGCCTTTGGCTTTCAGGGCCATCCGGAGGCGAGCCCCGGTCCCCATGATGTGCGGACGCTCTTTGACCATTTTATTGCTCTCATGGCTCAGCGTTAGCTTAAAGCACATCGGAGATGAGCTTGAGACCATCGCCACACCCTGCCTTCTGCGTGTAAGCGCAACCTAAGCCTTGATGCCGAAACGCACTGATCTTGAGAGTATTTTGATCATCGGCGCTGGCCCCATCGTGATCGGCCAGGCCTGTGAATTCGATTACTCGGGGACCCAGGCCTGCAAGGCGCTTCGGGCCGAGGGCTATCGCGTCCTGCTGGTCAATTCCAACCCCGCCACCATCATGACCGATCCGGAGACGGCGGACGCAACCTATATCGAACCCGTACGCTGGCAGACGGTGGCGCGCATCATCGAAACCGAGCGGCCGGACGCCTTGTTGCCCACCATGGGCGGTCAAACCGCCCTCAACTGTGCGCTCGATCTCGTGCGCGAAGGGGTGCTCGAAGCATTCGGCGTGGAACTAATTGGAGCGTCCCGCGATGCGATCGATAAGGCCGAGGATCGCGAGCGCTTCCGCGAGGCAATGCATCGCATAGGATTGAGAACACCCCGATCCGCGATCGCGCATAGTTTGGAAGAAGCTTTCCAGGTTCAAGCGAGCATCGGCTTTCCCGCCATCATCCGGCCCTCGTTCACGCTCGGCGGCACCGGAGGTGGCATCGCGTTCAATCGCGAAGAATTCACCGAGATTTGCGAACGCGGCTTGGATTCCTCTCCGACCCACGAGATCCTGCTCGAGGAGTCGGTCCTCGGATGGAAAGAGTTTGAAATGGAGGTGGTCCGGGACCGGAAGGATAACTGCATCATCGTCTGCTCCATCGAGAATCTCGATCCGATGGGAATTCATACCGGCGATTCCATCACCGTCGCACCCGCGCAGACACTCACCGACAAGGAATACCAGCGGATGCGCAACACCGCGATCGCGGTGTTGCGCGAGATCGGTGTCGATACCGGCGGCTCCAACGTGCAGTTTGCCGTGAACCCGAAGGACGGTGCGATGGTCGTGATCGAGATGAACCCGCGGGTGTCGCGGTCCTCGGCCTTGGCCTCCAAGGCCACCGGATTTCCCATTGCAAAGGTGGCGGCGAGGCTCGCCGTCGGGTATACGCTCGATGAGTTGGCCAATGACATCACCGGCGGGGCCATACCCGCTTCGTTCGAGCCGGCCATCGATTATGTCGTGACCAAGATCCCGCGTTTTGCGTTCGAGAAATTTCCGCAGGCCAATTGCCGCCTCACGACGCAGATGAAGTCGGTCGGGGAGGTAATGGCCATCGGACGAAGCTTTCAGGAATCATTGCAAAAAGCCATCCGCGGGTTGGAAACCGGCCGCACCGGCTTCAACGAGTGCCTCGACCCAACGAGACCGGACGCGGAGGAGGTGCTGCGCTATGAGCTCTCGGTGGCGGGTTCCGAGCGGCTCTGGTATGTCGGGGATGCCTTCCGCGTGGGACTAGAGATCGGCGACGTCCATGATCTCACTCGCATCGATCCGTGGTTTCTGGCCGAGATCGAAGATGTCGTGCGGGAAGAGGGGATCATACGCGAGCAAGGCCTCGCCGCGCTCGATGCGGCTCGGTTGCGAATGCTCAAGCGCAAGGGGTTCTCGGATGCCCGCCTGTCCGAGATCCTTGGCGCTCGCGAGGAGCAGATCCGTGCCCTTCGCGAGTGCCACGGGATCCGCCCCGTCTATAAGCGGGTCGATTCTTGCGCGGGCGAGTTTCGCGCCACCACTGCCTATATGTATTCGACCTATGACGAGGAGTGCGAGGCGCGACCCACCGATCGCGACAAGATCGTCATTTTGGGCGGCGGCCCCAATCGCATCGGGCAGGGGATTGAATTCGACTATTGCTGCGTGCAAGCGGCCTTAGCCCTGCGCGAGATCGGATGCGAGACGATCATGGTGAACTGTAATCCCGAGACGGTATCGACCGATTACGATACCTCCGATCGCCTGTATTTCGAGCCGGTCACGTTGGAAGACGTGCTGGAGATCCTCGCGATTGAGAAGCCCAAGGGAGTGATCGTGCAGTACGGCGGGCAAACGCCGTTGCGGCTTGCCAAGGCGCTGGCCCAGGCGGGCGCGCCGATCATCGGCACCTCGCCGGACTCGATCGATGTGGCGGAGGACCGCGAGCGTTTCCGGCAACTATTGCTTTGCCTCGATTTGCGGCAACCGCCGAACCGGACGGTGATCCGGACGCAAGACGCTCGGGCGAGCGCGAAGGAGATAGGTTATCCGCTGGTGGTGCGTCCATCCTACGTACTCGGCGGCCGCGCCATGGAGATCGTGTTCAACGAGGGCGACCTGGAGGCCTACATGCAGCGTGCCGTGGAACTCTCCAATGAATCTCCGGTGCTGCTCGATCGCTTCCTCGAACGCGCTATCGAGGTGGATGTGGACGCGGTCTGCGACGGCGCCGCGGTTCTCATCGGCGGGGTCATGGAACACATCGAGCAAGCAGGCGTGCATTCCGGGGATTCCGCTTGTTCGCTTCCGCCCCACAGTCTTTCAGCGCATGTAATAACGCGGTTGCAGGAGCAAACCCGGCGGCTCGCACGCGCGCTCGGGGTCATTGGGCTCATCAACGTTCAATTTGCCATCCAAGGCAACGAGATCTACATTCTCGAAGTCAATCCCCGGGCCTCCCGCACGGTGCCGTTCGTCTCCAAAGCCACCGGCTTACCGTTGGCGCGCATGGCGGCGCAATGCATGGCGGGCCGCAGTCTGGCCGCGCAAGGGATGAGCCGCGAGCGGGTGCCGAGTTATTATTCGGTAAAGGAGGCGGTGTTTCCCTTCGTCAAGCTTCCGGGCGTCGATACCTTGCTCGGGCCGGAGATGAAATCCACGGGCGAGGTGATGGGGATCGGGCGGGATTTCGGCGAGGCGTTCGCAAAAGCGCAACAAGCGGCCGGCATGGATTTACCGAAGCGCGGCCGGGTATTCATCAGCGTGCGCGATGGCGATAAGCCACAGGCGGTGGAGCTTGCGCGGTATATGGCGCAGTTAGGCTTCGAGGTCGTCGCCACACGCGGGACGGCAAAGGCGATTCGTGCCGCGGGGGTGGCCTGCATGCTGGTCAAGAAGGTGCTGGAAGGACAGCCCCATATCGTGGATATGATCAAGAACGATGCGATTGATCTGGTTGTGAATACCACCGAGGGGAAACGGGCGATTGCCGATTCCGCGACCATTCGTACCTCGGCCCTGCAGCGCAAGGTCGCATACACGACGACGATGGCGGGCGCCATGGCGATCCTGGAGGCGATCCGGCATGGGAGCGTGGATGGCGTGAGCAAGCTACAAGAACTACACCAGGAGTTTCATGCGTGAGCAGAATACCGATCACTCGTTCCGGGGAGCGTAAACTTAGGGAAGAATTGCAAAAGCTTAAGAATGACGCGCGCCCGCGTATTACCCAAGCGATTGCGGAAGCGCGCGCCCACGGCGATCTCAGTGAAAACGCCGAATACCACGCCGCGCGGGAACAGCAAGGTTTTATCGAGCGCCGGATCGCGGAGATCGAAACCAAGCTCTCGCAGGCGCTGATCATCGATGTTGGGACGCTCAACGCGCGTGGTAAGGTGGTCTTTGGCGCCACGGTCGAGATCATCAACTTAGGCACGGAGGAGGTTGTTACTTATCAAATCGTTGGTGAAGACGAAGCCGATATCAAGATCGGTTTGATCTCGGTGGGATCGCCGATTGCGCGTGCATTAATAGGCCGGGAAACCGGTGATACCGCGTTGGTGCAAGCCCCTTCCGGCCCCGTGGAGTACGAAATTCTGGATGTGCGCTATGAAGCGTCTGCCTGCGAATAGGCATTTCCCGAATGCGGCATGCCGCATCCGCCATGACGAAAAGCAGTAGCAGCCACCGATGGCTCAGGGAACACGAGACCGATCCCTACGTCAAACTCGCTAAAAGGAGCGGATTTCGGTCGCGATCAGCGTTCAAGCTCCTAGAGATCAACACGCGGGATCGGTTATTACGCAAAGGCATGAAGGTGATTGATCTCGGCGCCGCGCCCGGGGGATGGAGCCAAGTCGCCGCGGAAACGGTTACCCCGAGAGGGCAGGTTATCGCGGTCGACCTGTTACCCATGGATCCTATTCCCGGCGTGACCGTGGTCGTGGGTGATTTTTCCGCGGCGCATACCCTACAGCGCGTAATGGAGATCATTGAGTGTTCCAAGGTTGACTTGATTTTGTCGGATCTCGCCCCCAACTTAAGCGGAATAAGGTCGATCGATCAGCCGCGGATCATGGCGCTTGGGGACGGGGTTTACCGTTTCGCGGAACAGGCGCTGAAACACGGAGGCGATCTCTTGATTAAGCTGTTCCACGGCGACGGTTTTGAGGCGTTCATTCAGTGCATGGGCAAGTCGTTCAAGAACTTGTATATCCGAAAACCCGGCGCTTCCCGCGACCGATCGAATGAGGTATACCTTGTGGGCCGCTCGTTTGGTCATCACTAG
>JBOIDF010000037.1:0-22839 GCA_050740455.1 Gammaproteobacteria bacterium
TAAACGATAAACGCAAAGCCGGTGTTTTACATACACCAAAAACCCAATAACCCTACAATCTAGTGGATCAAAATTAGATCGTCGTTTTCTAAAAAAGTGGGTCAGTTTTCAATCATCGTTGACAACGAAGCCCGTTGGCTTCCGCCGCCGTGTTTTGCTTCGGGGACTCGCCGCTCTCGATGCGCTGTTATCGAATTATTGCCAGCGCCGCGGCAGGGCTGGCGATGCGAATACCCCGGTACTCGCCGAGGGTGAGGAGGTCGGCGTCTCCAGAGACAATCAAGTCAGCTTTGGCCGCGAGGGCACAGGCGAGCACGGCATCGTCGTCCCTATCGCGCGAGATTTGCCGAGCAAGCTGGCGGGCCGTGACGCGATTAGCCAGCTTTCGGTAGAAGCCAAGCAACTCGGTAGCCGTCAACCCCGTCACACTGACCGCGCGGGCGAACTTCCTACGCTTCAGTACCTCACTCAACTCATCGAGCAATGCGCGGCTGGTGAAAAGTTGCACCTCGCCTTCGCTGGCCCGTTCGATCAGCTGGTTCGCGGCACCCCGCCACAGAAAGGCCGACACCAGCACATTGGTGTCGAGCACCAATCTCACACAGGCCGGTCGGTTTTGCGCGCTTGCCGCACCGCGTTGACTTCTGCCTGAATCTCTTCCACCGAGAGCGGTGGGATATCCGCCTGGGCCACCCGCTCGGCGGCGTCGAGCAGTGCCTGCCCCGCGCGGCGACGCACCGCCTCCTTCACCAATTGGGTGATGGCTTGGGGCGTCAGCAACCCCGCCGCTTGGGCCTCTTTCGCAAGGCGCTCGGGCAGGGACAGTTTCAATTCCAGCGTTGTCATAATCACTAATGTCTCACTTCGCAGGAGGATAGGATAACAAAAATTCCGCGAGACGGTCTTGATCCCGCCGAGCAGGGCCGTTTGGTCTTCGAGCTCATGGGCGATGAGATGGACGACCTCGCCTTCGCGTTGCGCCTCGCCCGTGACACCCATGAGCCGGGAAAGCAGTGCCCGCGGCAAAACAGCGTCGAGGAGGTCGCCGAGATGACCGTGCGCTGCCTGTATCAGTCCGTTCCGGCGGCGGTCGCCGGCATCGTATTCCTCTCCGGAGGCCAGAAGGCCGAGCCCGCGACCGCACACCTCAATGCGATGAACGCGATGTCCAGAAAACACCCCTGGCCGCTCAGCTTCTCGTACGGCCGCGGCCTGCAAGATCCGGCCTTGAAGATCTGGGCCGGCAAGGCGGAGAACCTCGCCGCGGCACAGAAGGCGCTCCACCACCGCGCCAAGTGCAATGGCCTCGCGACGCTGGGGACATACACACCCGCGATGGAGCAGCAACTCGCGGCTTGAAGGAGAGGAGGGTCCCCCTATCGGCCCCGCACTTGACCGGAGAGAAGGACTCGGCCGCCGCCGTCACCAGGCGCGCGACCAGCGATTGCCCTTGTGTTTCTCGTCGCGCAACGAGGCGTCGAGGCCGGCGCGCGCTTCTATCAATCGGCCGAACAACCACAAGAGGTCGGAGAGGCGGTTCAAATAGGCCAAGACCTCCGGGTCGATGTGCTCGCCGGAGCCCATCAGCCGGATCAGATCGCGTTCCGCCCGGCGGCACACCGTGCGCGCCACATCGAAGGCCGAAGCCGCCGGATGCTCGCCGGGAAGCGACCAATCGGAAAGCACCCCTTCGATGGCCTCGATGCGGTGGACCTGCTCGGTGAGGGTCTCGACCATCTCGATGCTGACGGGCGGGGGTTTCTTTCTGTTCTCGGCCGGAGTGGCCACCGCCGCGCCGAGCGCGAAGAGCTCGCGCTGGATCGCCTTGACAAGCTCGTGAACCTCGGCGTCATCGCAAATCGAGCGCGCGAATCCCATCACCGAATTCAACTCGTCGATGCTCCCGTAGGCTTCCACGCGCAAGTCGCCCTTCGAGACACGATTACCGCCCACCAGGCTCGTTTGCCCGCCGTCACCGCGTTTCGTCGCGATACTCATGCGCCGTGCTCGTGGGACGACGAGCTCATGAGCAGAATGAGCCCTTGCGAATTGCCAATCCTTCGAATCGGTAGCCTCATCTCACCATCTCGTATCGAGTCAACCGCGATTTTACGATGTTATAACACGCCACAAGGCTTGTCACCCACGCTCTTAGTAGCGTTTTTTTGTCCACCTGAACGCTCAAGGCGATGGCGGGTGAAGCCGCGTGTCCAGAGCGAAGTCTTCCTGCGTTTGCTGCAAGTAAAGGCCCTTCGCAACATCGCGATCGAAGAGCAGATTCCAACTGTGTGTCGACACCGCGCTCGGGATAAGCACGAAGGAATGGGCCGTGAGCAAAGCATCGCCGAAGGCCTGTTGCCCAGCGCTCGGAAAGCCCGGTCTCAGCCAATTGGCGTTGGGCACCCTACTTGGCTGCACTATGTGAACGGCACGCGGATCGGTGATGAGGGCTGACGTCAATACGTGCGCTACCGTGTCAAGGGTCTTGAACCCCTTATGCACCGCAACTTCCAGGATTGCCGTGGCGGGGTCCACCGAGCAGTACACGACTCTCCTACCTCGCGAATTCCATCGTCCGCCCTGCTGGCGTGCACCTTCCCCGTTATCCCAGGTTTCTCCGAACCTCTTCTGATCTAACCGCCATGCGACTAGCGCGCCGCCACCCAGCGGGGCGGGCACTGGTGTCATGTGTACACACCGTATTCAAGCCGGCCGAGGAGTTGTTCGACCATCTCCACCCCGGCAGGCGAAGACAGCAGATCAATGGGGCGTCGCTGATCCAGCGCCATGGCCGGGGCAGCTAACCACGCCTCGGCCTCTGCTTGGCTTCCAAACACCTCTGTCGCTTTGGCGAGAACTTCGGCGAACTTCCAAGCTCGACCGCTTTGTTCTTGGCTCAGCGGTTTCTGCGGAGTTGCCATGCGGCGCTGGACGGTGCGAACGCTGACCCCAACGGCACGCAGCACGTCCGCGGCATTCATGATCTTCGCGTGAGCGAGCATGTATTTCAATGCGCTGCCAGGGATCCCTTTAACAATGACTTCGTGCACGTCGAGCTTCGACGTGATTGACTTTTTTAATACCTGACGCCCGCCCAGCAGACTGGCGATCTGCTTGAAAGGGGTCTCGATGGGAGCCGTGATCGGGTCGTTAGGTGCTGTTTGGTGACGGCTTACAGACATGTTCCGGCGCTCCTACGACAAGTGACGTTTTTTATTATGCCATATGTCGCTGCCTCGCGTCACCCTATCTAGATCGGGGTCAGGGATCCCTTGAGAAATGGTATTGGATTTCTTACTCTTATGCGTCTCTCTCCAAACAACGGATTTGCATGGCTGGGGATTTCGAACACGACGTTTTCCTCTCTCACACAGCAAAGACAAGCCGGCAGTGCGTGAATTGAAGCGGTCGCACAAGGGGCTGGCCGTCTGGCTGGACGAAAACAAGTTGCAGTCGGGGATCCTCTGGCAGCGCCGGTAGGTCTCATGGCGCTCCTCACCCTCCTCGACGCGGAGCTCGCTTACGGACTGCATCCTCTGCTCGATCGCGCCGGCCTCACGGTGCTGGAAGGCGAGCGCATCGGCCTCATCGGCCGTAACGGAACCGGTAAGTCGTCGCTCCTGAAGTTAATCGCCGGACTCGCGGCGCTCGATGACGGCGAGCTCAAGCGCCGGGACAGCCTGCGCGTGGTGCTCGTCGAGCAGGAGCCTGAGCTGCCGCTCGCCTCGTCCCTGCGCGAAAGCCTCGCCATCCGCGGCGAGCTCAACCACATCCACGACGAGCGCGAGCGTTGGCGCTTGGAAGCCCGGCTCGTGGAGTATCTGCATCGCTTTGGCCTCGATCCGGCGCAAGCGTCTCGGCAACGTCAAACTCACGCTCGCTGCGGGCGAGCGCTCGGGCAAGCTGGTGGCGGAACTGACCGGCGTCAGCAAACGCTTCGGCGAGAGAACGATCGTTCAAGACCTGTCACTGCATATCCAGCGGGGCGATCGCCTGGGACTCATCGGCCCGAACGGCGCCGGTAAATCCACACTGCTCAAGCTCATCCTCGGCCAAATGACACCGGACGTCGGCGAAGTGAGACTCGGCATCAATCTACAGGTGGCGTATTTCGATCAGATGCGCGAGCAGCTCGACCCTGAGCGCACGCTGCTCGACAGCATCAGCCCCGGCTCCGACTGGGTGCAGATCGGCGCCCAACGGAAGCACGTGATGACTTACCACCGGACGTACGGTTTTCCGTATCCGGCGGTTGGACGAGTGGGCGGTCTCATGAGCCGCCACAAGGTCCGATGGAACAAGAAAGCCATAACGGCGGAGCGTGGTATTGCTTGAGTGCTCGCGTGGCGGCAGTTCATTAATCCTCTCGGGCTACACTTTTGATAATGTACCCTCCCGACTTTTCATCGCGCTCCAGTTCAAGCAAGTGGCGTCCTTGTGCTTCTTCCAGCAACTCACTGAAGGAGCGAAACCCATAGTAAGCTTCGTTGAAGCCCGGCTTGCGCCGTTTTAGCGCTTGCTTGACCATGGATCCCCAGATCTTCTCCTCCTCACCGCGTTCTGTAGACAACGCTTCGATGGTTTCCATGATGAGGTCCACGGCCTGTTGTTTTTTATTATCTTCCTCTTTTGGTGCGGCCTTAGCCGCCATGCCAGATGCGGGCCGGCCAGTCGCTCTTTTGTGGTGGCGCCTCTTGCTTTCTTGTTCCCGGACGAGGTCATCGTAATAAATGAATTCGTCACAATTCGCGATCAGCAGATCAGAGGTGGAATTCTTGACTCCCACACCGATTACGACCTTATTGTTCTCACGCAGCTTGCTCACCAGCGGTGAGAAGTCCGAGTCACCGCTGATGATCACAAAGGTATCCACATGTGATTTGGTATAACAAAGATCAAGCGCATCGACGACCATGCGGATATCGGCGCTGTTCTTACCGGACTGGCGCATGTGGGGAATTTCTATAAGCTCGAAGGAGGCGTGGTGCATGGCGGCTTTGAAATCCTTATAACGCTCCCAGTCGCAATAGGCCTTTTTCACGACGATGCCGCCTTTCAGAAGTAGGCGCTCAAGGACTTTGGTGACATCAAATTGTG
The DNA here is from genome assembly GCA_050740455.1 of Gammaproteobacteria bacterium. GTDB lineage: Bacteria > Pseudomonadota > Gammaproteobacteria > JACCXJ01 > JACCXJ01 > USCg-Taylor. Next base: position 5,098 of record JBOIDF010000037.1, read on the forward strand.
CATACTTGGCATCACGCACACCCAGGGCAATGTTTTCAAAGTCGCAGAACAATGCCATGCTCTTGGTCTCAGGTGTTCCGGCCATAATTAGATCTCTGGCAGTTTGGGCGCTACGGATTTATGACGATAGGGTTGCATTCGTTGGCTTGGGAAGCTTAGGCCACGGCGACCGGGAACGCCAATACCTCCTGAATGTCCCAGGCACCGGCGGCAAGCATCACCAGCCGGTCGAATCCCAACGCACACCCCGCGCACGGTGGGAGCCCATGCGCCAGCGCCTCCAAAAGCCGCTCGTCGATCGGCATCGCGGGCGCCCCTGAACGCCGGCGCCCTTCGAGGTCCGACTCGAAGCGCCTGCGCTGCTCAATGGGATCGGCGAGCTCGTGATAGCCACTGGCCAGCTCCATACCGTGAGCGAAGAGCTCGAAGCGTTCCGCGACCGGCGGATCAGCGTCTCGAATACGCGCCAATGCCGCTTGCCTGACGGGGTAATCGTAGATGAAACACGGATGTCGCTTCCCGAGTCTCGGCGCGACCACATGACTGAGAATCAAGTCGAGATAAACATTCGGATCGTGCATTCCGTCGCCGCCTAGGTGTAAACCCAAGCGCTGCGCATGCAACGCTATTTTGGAGGGTTTCTCGCGGTGGGGATCGAAGCCCGCATGGGTTAGGAACGCTTCGGCATAGCTCATCCGTTGACACGCTCCGAGATCGATCAGGTCCGCAACCAGCGATTCGGCCTCATCCATGAGCGCATGGTGATCGTGATCGGGTTGATACCATTCGATGAGCGTAAACTCCGGGTTGTGCAAGCGGCCGGACTCGCTGTCGCGGAATACCCGGGCGATCTGATAGATGGGCCCGCTCCCCGAGGCCAGCAGGCGTTTCATGGAGAATTCGGGCGAGGTTTGCAGGTACAGCACCTGGGACTCCGCGGCGCCCGGCAGTTGCAAGCGGGTGCTCAAGCTCAGGAGCCGCGGATCGGTGATCCCGGCGCGGCTTAGCACTGGCGTTTCGACCTCCAGGACGGAACGGGCAGTGAAGAATGCGCGGATTTTCGCCAGCAGCTCCGCCCGCAGCTTCAAGACCTCCCAGGAGGCGCCCGGTTTCCAGGCTGTCTCGGGAGAGGGGCGGGCGCTCGAGATCACTCCTTCGCTCGCGCCACGTAGGCTCCCGTGCGCGTATCGATCTTAATGAGCTCGTGTACCTCGACGAAGAGCGGCACTTTTACCACCGCGCCGGTCTCCAGGGTCGCGGGTTTCGTTCCGCCCGTGGCCGTGTCCCCGCGGATCCCGGGATCGGTCTCGGTGATCTCGAGGATGACGAAGTTCGGCGGCGCCACGGACATGGGCTCGCCGTTCCACAGGGTCACCACACAGGTCTCCTGACCCTTAAGCCATTGGCGCGCGTCGGCCATCATGGTTTCGCCGGCGGATAATTGCTCGAAACTGGCGGCGTCCATGAAATGCCAGTATTCGCCGTCGGAGTAGAGATACTGCATTTCTCGATCGACCACGTCCGCGCCTTCGAGGGTGTCGCCCGATTTAAACGTCCGTTCGATCACCCGCCCGGTCTTCAGGTTACGGATCTTCACGCGGTTGAACGCTTGCCCCTTGCCGGGTTTCACGAATTCGTTTTCGACGATCGCGCAGGGACTGGCGTCGAGCATCACTTTGAGCCCCGCTTTGAATTGGTTGGTACTATAGGTTGTCATCTCAATGTCTAAATCCAGGTGCAGGTATCGTTGCTTATGATAACCGAAACGCTTCATTCGCAGCAGCTCGCGGGGTGGCAGATCGAGCTGGCGCGCGCGATCTCGCGGCCCGACGAATTGCTTCGATGCTTAGAGCTACCGCCCGATGTCTTTGGTCAGCCGGGAATTTCACCAACAGGTTTCCCGCTGCGGGTAACGCGCGGCTTCGTCGCCCGCATGCGCAAGGGCGATCCCCTGGACCCGCTGTTACGGCAGGTATTTCCGCTCGCGTCCGAGGCAACCACTGCCAAGGATTTTTCGCTCGATCCCGTCGGGGACCTCGGCGCCCAGGTCCGTCGGGGTGTCCTGCACAAGTACCAAGGCCGCGCGCTTTTCATCGTCACGGGTGGCTGCGCGATCCATTGCCGCTACTGCTTCCGGCAACACTTCCCGTATGGCAGCGCCAACGCCGGCTTGGATCGTTGGCAAGGCGCCCTCGACTATCTCCGGCGCGATTCATCGATTACCGAAATCATATTGAGCGGCGGCGATCCCTTGGCGGTAACGGACCAGCGCTTGGCCGCGCTGGTCGCCGAGCTTGATCGTATCCGGCATCTCGAACGCTTGCGTATCCATACGCGCATGCCCATCGTGCTACCCGAGCGCATCGACGATCGGTGTCTAGCATGGCTGGGCGCAACGCGTCTTCGCACCGTGATCGTGGTCCACGCCAACCACGGTGCGGAGATCGATGAGGAGGTCAGCGAAGCCATACAGCGGCTGCGCGCGATTGGCGCCATCCTCCTCAACCAGTCCGTGCTGCTACGCGGCGTCAACGACACGCTCCCGGCCCTCGTCGATCTCAGCGAGCGGCTGGTGGCGGCCGGCATCCTGCCCTATTACCTGCATCTGCTCGACCGCGTGCAAGGGGCCGCGCACTACGACACGCCGCGCGCCCACGCCGTTGCGCTCATGGCGGGGCTGCGCTCCCGACTCCCCGGCTATATGGTCCCGCGCTTCGTGCGGGAACAGCCGGGCGTTCCTTATAAGGTTCCGATTGAGCTGCTTGAAGACTGAAAAGCGCAGCGTGCTTCCCGATTAACGGATGGCCGGATCGCCCATCGGCGTTGCCGCCCAATAGCTATTTTTATAATACGGAAATATTCAGTACATTATGCGTCCGCTTCCGGCGATGCCGCCCTAGCTTAACCGATTAATCACCCATTCGCATTGTCGTCCTCCGATGAATTTCTCCCGATCGATTGTTTTCTATCTCGGGCTATTCGTCTCGCTCATCGTGTTTGCACCTATCTCGCTCGTGGTGTGGCCCCTGCCTTACCATCGGCGCTACCGGATCGTGACGCGGTGGGCCCATCTCAACGTCTGGTGGCTCGCCACATGCTGCGGCCTGCGCTGGCGGGTGACAGGCGTGGAAAACATTCCCGGCGGCCCGGCGATCATCATGTGCAAGCACCAATCCGCCTGGGAGACCTTTGCCTTGCAAAAATTCTTTCCACCGCATGTCTGGGTGCTGAAACGGGAGCTCCTGTGGTTGCCGCTCTTCGGCTGGGGGCTCGCCACACTCAAGCCGATTGCCATCGATCGAAAAGCGGTCCGCCGCGCGCTGCGGCAAGTGCTCGAGCAAGGCCGCGATCGTTTGCAGAAGGGTTTATGGATCAGTATCTTCCCAGAGGGCACGCGCGTGGCGCCGGGGCAACGGGTGAGCTATGAAGTCGGTGGCGCCTATCTCGCCGCCAAGACCGGGGTTCCGGTGGTGCCGGTCGCGCATAACGCCGGGGTGTTTTGGCCGCGCGGCCGGCTGGAGAAAAAACCGGGCGTCATCGATGTGGTTATCGGTCCGATCATCGAGTCCAACGGGAAAAGCGCGGCCGAGATCAATCGATTGGTCGAGGAGTGGATCGAAGCGGCTTGCGAGCGGCTGCCGATGATGCCTTGAGCTCTCATGGCAAAAACATACGCAATGCCGCCAGCAACAAGCACGGCACGACGACCGCGGTGAGGCCGCCGCGGAGCCTAAGAAACCAGGGCGTGATCGAATAGCGGCGAACGAGCTCGCGATCCACCGCGTAGTTAACCGCGAAGGCTGCCGCGAGCACCATGAAGCGGGTCGATTCCGGGAGCAATAGCGCCACCCAAGCGGCGATCGCCGGCACCACGCTCCAGGTCATGAAGAGCGCCCGATCGCTTTCAGTCATAGTGCGGTGGACCATCGCGATGCCCCAGTGCAGCGCGCCGATAAAACTCAAAATCACGGCGGCATAGGTGCTGAGCCAGCCGAGAAGCAGCGGCCGGTAGTCGAGAGGCGCCGCCCACAAACTGCCCGCGAGGACGATGAACGGCACCAGCCCCCCGGCGCCGAGCCGGAGCGGAAGCGGAGGGATTTGGGGGTCGTTATTCATCGGGTTGTGGTTCTATAGCCATTTCTTGCGTTTGAAGAAGACCAGCATCAGGGCGACGATGCCGATCATAATGCCCCACAATGCGGGATAACCCCAGCGCCATTTTAGCTCGGGGAAATACTCGAAATTCATTCCGTAGATGCCGACGATAAAGGTCAAGGGAATAAAGACCGTGGCGATGACGGTCAACACCTTCATAACCTCGTTCATGCGTTGGCTCACGCTCGAAAGATAGATGTCGAGCATCCCTTGCAGCACGTCTCGCAGGTTCTCGATGGTATCGATCACCTGAATGGTGTGGTCGTAGAGGTCCCTTAAATACACCTGGGTGCCCGGCTGTACCAGCTTGGATTCCCCGCGTTGCAAGGCGCTCAACATTTCGCGCAGCGGCCACACCGATCGGCGCAGGAAGATGATCTCCCGCCGCAGATGGTGAATCGCCGCGAGGGTTACCCGGCTCGGATTGGTCAAGAGCTCGTCTTCAAGCGCCTCGATCCGGTCGCCGATGCGCTCCAGGATCACGAAATAGTTGTCGACGATGGCGTCGATGAGGCTATAGGCCAGGAAATCGGCGCCGCGCTTCCGGATCTTGCCGGCACCCGTTCTGATGCGCGTACGGATCGGATCGAACACATCGCCGGGCTTCCCTTGTTCTTGAAAGGAGAGCACCCAGGAGGCGCCTAATGCTAAACTCACCTGTTCGACGGTAAGCGCCTCGCCTTTATATGACAGCATCTTGACCACAATATAGAGGTACTCGCCGTAATCTTCGAGCTTAGGGCGCTGGTCGGTGTTGACGATGTCTTCGAGCACCAGCGGATGGAGGCCGAAATCCTGGCCGAATTCCCGTAACAGCTCGACGTCGTGGACGCTATCGACGTTGATCCAAGTGTTGCTCGGCGAGTCCTTGTAGGCGCGGCACTCGGAGGACGCCCGCGCTTCCTGTTCGCGGAGCGCGCCGTCATCGAAGTCGAGGATGGAGATGCGCGTGATTTCCCTGGTGTGCTCCCCGATGTGCACCAAGGTGCCAGGGGGCAGCCCGGCTTTCGGCGAGCGCCGCAAAATGAAACGTTTCAAATTATGGCGCGCGGACTTCTAGTGGGGTAAGAAATAAAAAGCGATGCCGAGGATCAAATAGACCGCCAAGAGCTGTACGCCCTCCATCCAATTGCACTCGCCGTCGTCGGCGATGCGGCTGACCACCAAGACGGCGAGCACGATCGCGATGACCTCGAAGGGCGTGAACACCAGATCCATCGGTGCGCCGAAGGCATAACTGACGAAGAGCAGCACCGGGGCCACGAAAAGCGCAATCTGCAGGCTCGATCCCACCGCGATGTTGATGGCGAGGTCCATCTTCCCCTTCATCGCCACGACGACCGCCGTGCTGTGCTCGGCGGCGTTGCCGATGATGGCCACCAGGATCACGCCCACGAACACCTCGGTCATGCCCAAGATCCGGGCGGCGTGTTCGACGCTATGGACCAGGATCTCGGCCATCACGGCGACCAGCGCGGAGGAGACGAGCAGCACCGCGATCGCGCGGCTTCGCCCCCAATGCGCGCCGGCCTCGCCCGCGTTGATCTCTTCGCCCGCGGCCCCGACATAAAGATGCCGGTGGGTGTGGAGGGAGAACACCAGGCTCAGCCCATAGGTGACGAACAATACGATCGCGATCTCCAAGCTCAGCCCGCGTTCCACCTCGGCGCCGGCCTCGGCCGCGAAGAGATGAAAGATCGCCGGAATGACGAGGCCGATGGCGCTCAAAAGCAAGAGACTCGCGCCCATCGACGCCGCGGTACGGTTGAACGCTTGGATCGGAAAGCGCACACCGCCCGCGATCATGCTTAGCCCCAACACCAGGAGGATGTTGCCGATGATCGAGCCGGTGATGGAGGCCTTGACCACGTCATGCAGACCGGCCCGAAGAGCGAAGAAGGCAATGATGAGCTCGGCGGCGTTGCCGAAGCTCGCATTGAGAAGACCGCCGATCCCTTCGCCCAGGCGCGCCGCCAAGTGTTCCGTGGCCTTGCCCATCCAGCCCGCGAGCGGGACGATGGCCAGACAGGAGGTAATAAAGACCCACAAGGGATCGGCTTGAAGCCACCGCAGAGCGATGGCGATCGGGACGAATGCCAGGAGACTATCCAGCGGGGTCAGACCGATCGAGCGCTGGGTTTTTTTCATGTCATGACCGACTTGAATGGGCCATCGGGGCCGGTACAGTGTGCGGATTCAAGCGCACGAGTGCAAGCGCGGAAGGCTATATAAGTGTTCCGATATGCGAGACAAATCGTCGCAACCGTGCACGACCCCGTGATGCTGGCCAGAGCCTGCCTGCACTAAATACGGGGGAATGGCCAACATCCAGGACACACGGAAGTCCACCATGACGTTGGCTTCCAGCCATGGAGTTGCGGGAATGACATTCCTATCATCTTTTTAGTGCCGAATTCGTCTAGAATGCGATGCGTATGACGGCTACAGCCATGGAGTTCCCCTCGGAATACACAGAGCCGATTCCCCTAGCCGGTCTCAGCGGGATCTGGTTGCGATTTCATCTACTCGCCATCACGCCTCTGCAATTAAGCGCCTACAAGGGCTCGACCTTCCATGGGGCGTTCGGCTGGGTGCCGGCCGGGGCCGGTTCGAGCTTGAGCGCGTGGAGCGGCTGGTTCCTGGCGGGGCGCCGCATCTACTGCTGGAGCACGGTACACCAACGGTAATTCACCCTGACCCACCGACTACCTTAGCAGAGGTGATCCGCGGGTGGGAGGACAGGGACGTAGACAATATTACCTTGACCTTCGATACTCGCCTGCGGCTCAAGAAAGAGAATTGTCTGCTCCGCACGTGCCCGGAGTTCGCGACGTTTCTCGAACGCGTGATCGCGCGAATCAACCTCCTGAGCGGGGCCTATCACGGCGGTCCCATGCTTGAGCACGGTGCTAAACAGGCGCTGCTGGAACGAGCAAAGCATGTGAGCGTGCGCTCGCATGACTTGGTTTGGGATGACTGGGCACGGTACTCGGGCCGGCAGAAGGAGTGGATGCAGTTCGGCGGGCTACTGGGTTCCGTGACCTACGAAGGAGAGCTTACTCCCTTCATGCCTTGGCTTGCTCTGGGAGAGTGGCTGCACGTGGGCGGGAAGACGAGTTTCGGGTTGGGGAGGTATAGGATAACGTGCGGCTAGGCGTAAAGGATGACCAACAAACAAAGTCCGATGGCGCATTCGGGACGAACAGGAGGCCCTAGAAAATATCAAGGAAGCCTAACCGCCGGAAGGTCAGAAGGTCGTCTCGAACCCGCCGGAGCAACCACAACGCAAGGCCGTGATCGTGACCGAGAGATAGGCAGGACGCGACCGCGTATGGCGATGAGACCGTGGGGCGAGGTATCGTTAGACTGAGTAGGTTCGTGACGGAGGTGAATTTCAATGGCACGCTTTCTTGTTTACCTGGAGCCTGCGGAAGAAGGTGGTTATATAGTCTCGGCGCCAGCACTGCCTGGCTGCGTTACGCAAGGAGAGACGAGGGAGGAAGCACTGGCAATGGTTCAAGATGCCATTCGTGGCTACATCCTCAGCTTAAGTAAGCATGGTGAATCGTTGCCTACCGGCCATGAGGCGGGCGAGTTCGAGGTTGTTGAAATTGAAACGGCTGCATGACCCGCTTACCAGCGCTCAAAGCCGATGAAGTCGTCCGTAAGTTCCAGAGCGCCGGGTTTGAGACCGACCACATCACCGGAAGCCATTACATCATGCGGCATCCCGACGGACGGCGGACCGTCGTGCCTTATCACGCTGGGCGAGACATCCGGCGCGGTGTGCTAAGGGCGATCATTCGGCAGGCGGGCTTGACGGTGGGCGAATTCCTTAAGTGATGAATTGGGTGGAGCTGATCATTATGCCAAGTCTCCCGGAAACGAATGAGCAGGAACGGGCGGCAAAGGCGTGGATCGATGTAACGGGATGTATCGTTCGATGCCCTTGATTGCGCTAAGGGACGGGCTGCCCGCCGTGCCCAAGCTGACGACGCAGGTATCGAGCTGTTTAACCGACCGGGATCAGAACGGGATTGAAAGATCAGATGTAGGGTGGTGAGCCGCGCTGTTTGCGGCGTAACCCACCAACCCGTCGGCCGCAGGCCGACACCTCAACCTGCTTGCCAAGCCGAAATCTAAGGTGACGCGCTCCGCGCGTCGGATCGGTGCGTTACGGCGTAAAAAGCACGCCTAACACACCCTACATTTTTTGGCTAGGTACTCGAACGAGGTCCGAGGGGGTGCCGCCTTTCGGACCGAAGGAGGGAGCTAATCCATGGTTACCCACGAATTTTACGGAAGAGTCGAAAATTCTGCACCCATCCCGCGCATTCCCTGTAACATGACCGGCCCAGTATAGGCGCTTGGCATAAGGCTTGATCGCAATCCTTCGCCGAACCCCATAGGAGCTTCGAACGCGACGATGAATCTGATCCTATTTTTACCCGCTTTGATCCTGGGCGCTCTCGAGGGTCTCACGGAATTTCTGCCCATCTCGAGCACCGGCCATTTGATTATCGCCGGCGAGCTGCTTGACTTCACCGGCGAGAGGGCAAAAACCTTCGAGATCGTCATCCAATTGGGCGCCATCCTGGCCGTGTGCTGGTACTATCGCGTGAAGCTCGTCGAGGTGGCGCGCGGGATCACGCACAATGCCATCACCCGGCGTTTTCTCGGCAACCTCGCGCTGGCCTTTCTCCCCGCGGCCTTCTTGGGTGTGCTGCTGCACCGTTTCATCAAAGATCACCTGTTTCATCCGATCACGGTGGCCGCGGCTTTGATCCTGGGGGGATTTGTGATCCTTCTGGTCGAGCGCTCGAAGGGCGAGGCCAGGGTGCATGCGGTCGAGGACATGGGCTGGCCGGAGGCGCTCAAGATCGGTTGTGTCCAGGCGCTGGCCTTGATCCCCGGCACCTCGCGTTCCGGGGCGACGATCATCGGCGGATTGGTGTTCGGCCTATCGCGGCAGGCGGCGACGGAATTCTCGTTTTTTCTCGCGATCCCGACCATGTTCGCCGCGACCTTCTATGAGAGCATAATCAACTGGCATCTGTTACAGGACGGCGATCTATCGCTATTCGGGATCGGGTTTACCGCAGCCTTCCTCTCCGGTCTCGTAGCCGTCAAGGCGTTGCTTCATTTCGTAAAAAATCATAGCTTTTGCGTCTTTGCTTACTACCGGATCGTTTTCGGAGGGGTAGTGCTTGCTTATTTTTGGTTAGTTCCAGGGAGTTGATGAATGTCTGACTACACAACGCTGGTTGCAACGCTTAACCGCTGTGCCGAACGCGCGCGCGAAGAGACCCTTACCTTGGGACAGGTGCTCGACTCCATCGAAGAAGCTTCCTTTGCGTTCATCTGCATCATCATGGCGTTGCCGTTTCTGCAACCGCTCACGCTCGGCCCCTTGTCCGTGATCGGCGGGCTCAGCTTCGCCGCCTTAGGCTGGCAGCTTTTCCGGGGTCATCCGACACCGATGCTGCCTGAAAGAGCTAGGAATACCGTCATCGGCCACAAAACCTGGAATATCTTAATCGGCATATGCTTGAAGATCCTGGGGTTGTGCCGGCGGTTTACCAAACCGCGTTATAGCTATTGGGTCACAGGCGACAAAGGCCGGCAGATCAGCGGCCTCACGATCATGGCCGGCGGCATGTTGATGGCGATACCCGCCTTCGGTCTGCCCTTCAACAACTTGATCCCCGCGCTCGCCATTTTTTTTGTGTGCGTCGCCGAGCTGGAGCAGGACGGGTTGCTGGTCTTCGTGGCCTTCGGCTGGTTGATCGCTACGGTGCTTTATTTCCTCGTCGCTTTTGCGCTGGTGTGGTTCCTTGGCGAAGAAGCGCTGTCTTACTTTAGCTAACAGCAACGCCGCACTCCGCTCCATTTGCGCTCGATTTCGGCTTTAAAAAACTCGGCGCGTGTCATCGGCGTCGCATCCTCGGCCGCGTGCCGGGCGCGCCAGTGGGCTAAGTAACGCTCATAGGCGTCATCGCCGCTGAGGGCCCGGAGGATCTGCCAGACTCGTCGCAAAAAGCGCATGCGGTATTAACAACGCGTCCGGCTGGTCATTCTTTCGAGTCCTGGCCGCCGCCGCTTTCGGCGGCTTTCCCGTATAGAAACTGACCGATGACTTGTTCGAAGACCACGGCGGATTGCGTGTCCGTGATCACGTCCCCGCCCTTGAGGAATTCTTCGCTGCCCCCGGGCGCAAGGCTGATGTATTGCTCACCGAGTAACCCGGCCGTGTAGACGTTAGCGCCGGTATCCGTTGGGATCTGATTAAACTGCTTGTCGATCTGCAATATGGCAACCGCGGTGTATGATTTTGAGTCGAATTCAATGGCGTGGACGCGCCCTACGGTGACACCCGCCATCTTGACCGGCGAACGCACCTTCAGCCCGCCGATATTGTCGAACATGGCACGGATCTCGTAGCTGCTGTCGGCGCCGAAACTGGCGAGACTCAAGTTACTTATTCGCATGGTGAGCACCAGCAGCGATCCCAAGCCGAGCGCGACAAAGGCTCCGACAATGGTTTCGATCCATTTTGAATGCATCATGAATGGCCCTTTAGTCGAACATCAAGGCGGTGAGCACGAAATCGAGCCCCAGCACCGCGAGGCTGGAGTTTACCACGGTCCGAGTCGTCGCGCGGCTGATGCCTTGCGAGGTGGGGGCCGTATCATAGCCCTCGAATACGGCAATCCAGGTGACCGCGATGCCGAAGACAAAACTCTTGATGACGCCGTTCAGGATATCGTCGTGAAAATCAACCGCCGACTGCATCTGGGACCAGAAGGCGCCCTCATCGACGCCAAGCAATCCCACGCCGACGAAGTAGCCCCCATAGACCCCGACCGCGCTGAAGATCGCCGCGAGCAAGGGCATGGCCAGGATCCCCGCGAGCAGCCTTGGCGCGACCACGCGGTGCAAGGGGTCCACGGCCATCATCTCCATGGCCGCTAATTGTTCCGTAGTCTTCATGAGCCCGATCTCGGCCGTCAAGGCCGAACCGGCGCGGCCCGCGAACAGCAGCGCCGAGACCACCGGTCCGAGCTCGCGCACCAGCGATAACGCCAGCAAGATCCCGAGCGACTCCTCGGCGCCGAAATCCACCAGGGTGTTATAGCCTTGCAGCCCTAGCACCATGCCGACGAAAAGCCCTGAGACCACGATGATGACGAGCGACAGTACCCCGAGCGCGAAAACCTGCGAGGTGAGTAAGCGCCAGCGATAAAGCGTGGCCGGCAACCCGCCGAGGGTGTAAAGCAGAAAGATGTGTCCGCGCCCGAGGCGCTCGAAAAAGCTCAATCCGGCACGGCCCAAGGCGCGCAGTGGGCTCATCACTCGTCACCTCCCGCCAATAAATCCTCCGCAATATCGCGCGCCGGGTAGTGGAAGCGCACCGGGCCGTCGGGGCGTGCGTCCATGAATTGCCGTACCCATTCGGAGTCGCTGACATCGAGTTGATCCGGCGTGCCCTCACCGATGATCTTTCCGCCGGAAAGCACGTAGATGTAATCGGAGATCGACGCCGTCTCGCGCACATCGTGCGAGACGATGACGCTGGTGGTGCCGAGGGCTTCATTCATCTGCTCGATGAGGCGCAACAGGACCCCCATGGAGATCGGATCCTGACCGGTAAAAGGCTCGTCGTACAGGATGATCATCGGATCGAGCGCGATGGCCCTGGCCAGGGCGACCCGGCGCGCCATGCCGCCCGAAAGCTCGCTCGGCATCAGATCGCGTGCGCCCCGTAGCCCCACCGCCTCGAGCTTCATCAGCACCAAATCGCGGACCATCGGCTCGGGCAGCCGGGTGTGCTCGCGTAAGGGGAAGGCCACATTATCGAACACCGGGAGATCGGTTAAGAGCGCGCCGCTCTGGAACAGCATACCCATGCGCTGGCGTAAGCTCATCAACGCTCCTCGCGATAACGCCGTGACCTCCTGCCCGTCGACCTGCACACTCCCCGATAGAGGCTTGAGCTGACCGCCGATCATGCGCAGCAGGGTGGTTTTACCGCAGCCGCTCGGTCCCATGATGGCCGTGATCTTTCCGCGCGGCATGGATAAATCGATGTGGTCGAAGATGACCCGCTCGCCACGGCGGAAGCAGAGATCCCGGATGCGGACGAGAGGCTCCAGCTCTTGATTATTGTTTTGCATTGGCCTTATGGAGACGTGAGGGCGTGATTCTCGGGAAGTCCTGGCTCAAGGTCAACCCGAGCGCCGAAATCGCCGGTGGATGGACCGAGGGCTGTTAGCGGGAAAAGACGGAAGATCTAAAAGGGCGCACCCTGATGATCCATGCGGGTGGCGATAATTGTGCCGACCTGCCCGAGAAGGTAGGTGGGGGCGGCGCCCGCATCGCCTGCGGCGTCATCCCGTAATCGGGCGGCGCGCCGGATCCTCAAGCAGCTCGATCTTGTAGCCGTCGGGGTCTTCCACGAAGGCGAGCACGGCCGTACCTCCTTTCATCGGCCCGGCGTCGCGCACGATCTTGCCCCCGCGCCCGCGGATCGCCTCGCAAGCCGCGTACACGTCATCGACGCCGATGGCGATATGCCCGTAGGCGTTTCCCGGCTCGTATCGGCTGGTGTCCCAATTGTGGGTAAGCTCTAAGACGGCCGTGTCGCGCTCCTCGCCGTAACCGAGATAGACTAAGGTAAAGCGGCCCTCGGAATAATCGGCCCGCCGCAACAGCTTCATGCCGAGGACCTCGGTATAGAATTGCAATGAGCGGCCGAGATCCCCGACCCGTAACATGGTATGCAACATACGCATTGGTGACGCCTCCCGAAAATTACTCCAACGGTATCACATGGAGGTATCTAAACAGAATATCGTCCTTAGTCTACTCCGTTCGCACGGGACGAAAGGGCCAGGCTCCCAATACTTTATTCACAATCCCAACTCTCCCTGCCTATTGATGGCTTTCGCAGCAAGATCACGCTCTAGCCGCGGCCGACCCCGCGGCCTCGCTTCGCGCCGCTGCCCCGTCATGCGCTCGATCTTGGCATGGAAGCGCTCATTGCCCAAGGGCTGACTTTGGTTCAGCGCGAGGCGTATGGCGCGGAGGGTCTCCTCATCGAGAGGGGGCCGGAACAAACGGCGGTAGGCCACTCGCCGTGCGTGGTCGGCCGGCCCGAGTGCCAGGTAGGCCCGATGAGGGATTAGCAGCGGTGACACTTGTCCGAGGGCGTTGGCTCGGTAACTGGTCCAACGGTAGTGGGCCGGATCGTCCACCATCGCCGCGCGAACGGGGTTCAGTTCGATGTAACGCATGGCGGTGAGGAGATAGGTCTCCGCCTGGAGGACTGAGGACTTGTAGCGGCTCTCCCAGAGCGTGCCCGTACGCCGGTACTGGCGGTTGATATACTGCACGTAGCGCCGGCCCAAGGAGATGATGAGCTTCGGTACCGCCGCTGCTCTTTTGGGGGTGAGGAGCAGGTGCACGTGGTTGGGCATGAGCGCATAGGCATGCAGTGAACAGCTTGTCTCCGTCAATGCCTCACCCAGCCAGTGCAGGTACCTAACGTAGTCTTCTTCCCCAAAGAAGCACGGCTCGCGGTGGTGGCCGCGTTGGGCGATGTGCAGGGGTATTCCATCGAGGTGAACACGCGGGTGGCGGGGCATGATCCCAATATATCATAAACAAACCGAGGCTGGCCCCTATAGTCCGCTGATCCCACACAAAGACTACCTGGAGACATCGATCTAGGCAAGGCAATTCCTACCGTTCGGCGTGGGTACGGCCTCCGCCCTCAACGAGATCTCGAGGTACCCTTCAGCGTACCCATCGATCAATCAGCGATACCTTGGTGGCGATTTGCTTCTCCACCGGCGCCGCGTCGAGGTGCTTGCACCGCTGTACTGGCTAGGGTATATTACTTGTGAGGGACGCGAAACGAAGAGGCACGGAGGGGAGAATCGCCTCACCATATCTTTTTGATTCTAAAATACGCCGATAGGGGAGCGGCGTGTTGCCCCTCAAGGGGTGTCATGCCCGGCCCCGATTCGGCATTGATTACGAGGAGAGAATACAATGAACAAATCCATATTGTTAGGTAGTGCTTTGGCCGTCGCGCTGTCGGCTCCCGCCATGGCGGCGGATTTCCATGCCCTCAACGGATTACAAGGAGCTACTCCCGCGCCGCTCATGGACGGGGTGTTGGCCGCCACGGAAGGGGGGGCGGCATGTATCGCTGGCACCGGCGCTGCCGCAGGTGGCTTGGTAGATAACATAGGGGTTGCCCTGTGCGCCGCTCTCCCCACAGCAGGAGGTACTAACTTCGCTAATTTTGCGGTTTTCAATGCGGCGCCTGTAACAGCCGCGCAGTTCCTGCAGGTTGTAGGGTTCTGAGTTGACGTTCAGGCTCATCACCCTAGCCCAGATGAGGTAATGCCCTCCTTGGGCGGGCCTTTTGGCGGGCCAGTGGCCGGTGCTCGCACCGGCCACTGGCCCGCCGAGGGAGGGCCTGGATTTCGGTACGACGGTTGATCGCTCACCCCATGCTGTGGGCAGCATGGCCGGTAGGTTGTCCGGCTGCAGCACGCCCATTTGATCCCATGCGCCACGACGAATAAGGTCTCGACTTCCTGGTAGAAATCTCGCAGCCATGATCCTCTTGGAATTTTTCGAGAGGCTCTAAGTATCGGGGAAGAGATGGAGGCTAGCGTATGATAAGGGTAGGGCGCTTTCTCGGGCGTGTATTGATCCTGCAGTCTGTTTTAAATGGCGTGAGTATGGCCGAGGACGCCTGGAAGGTTCCCACGAGCGCCAAGGAGACCATCGGGAAACGTCATACCCTGAAAGAGCTTCGCGATCAATATATCGTTAAACAGCAACTGGACTACTCGTGCGGTGCCGCGGCGCTAGCTACTCTCATGGTTCATTATTATGGCGAGCATACCTCCGAGAAGGAGATCCTAGAGCTGCTTAACGCCCGGCTTGAAACGATGACTAAAGAGGAGCAAGCCCGCAAGAAAAGGATTGGGTTTTCCCTCCTGGATCTCAAAATTGTGGCACAGCAGAAGGGTTATCGGGCTGCGGGCTTTAAGCTGACCGTTGACCAACTTCCACAGCTGCTGGCCCCCGTGATCGTTCATGTCCAGCCATTCGGCTACTATCATTTTGCCGTGCTCCGGGGAGTGGCTGGAGATCGCGTTTATTTGGCCGATCCGGGACGCGGCAATCTGCGCATGAGCACAGAGCGTTTTTTGGATGAGTGGGACGGAGTTGTGTTTGTCCTGGGCAAGGCGGGAGAAGAGAAAATCACCCATTATCCCTTAGCGTTATCTCGGGGCACCGATTATCCTTCACCCAGGTTGCGCCAGGCAGCCCACCAGGGCGACCGGGCAGCGTCGTCCGCCGTTAACCTTGTTTTACGAGCGCGTCCTACCGGGTTGGGGTTGTAACTAACGAGACTTGGCACAGCGCAGGAATAAACATCTACCCTGCTCTTCTCCCCCGCTTTGTTGCTTTTCTCTTCCATTCTCGCCGAGAGGACGTGGTGCCCTTGCGAACTTGTAAGTGCAATCTTCCATTTTCAGATTTAGAATTACAGGGGGTTAGGGTAGCAATATCATGCGAAAACTGAAGAACACTACTCAGCCAAAGGGAGGAACGAATGAAAAACAACAGGACCTTGATCCTAGGAGTGTTGCAGGTCATCGGACTAGGTGTTAGCGGAGTTTCCTACGCGGCAGACGATCGCGGGGATGGCTACGTCCCCAAAGCTGAATATGAGAAACTTAAACGGGAGGTGGAAACCCTCAAAAGCCAAATGCAGCGGCTGTTAGAAGCAGCGCCCGCCACGCCGGAATCAAAACCTGCCGCCGCAGAACCCGCTACGCCGAAATCAAAGCCTGCCGTTGCAGAAAACAAAGAGGAGAAAAAACCGGTCACGAGTGCACCCCCCCCATCTAAAGAGAAAGTTGGCCGGTCCGACCCGGAAGAATCGGAAGCCGAGAAAGGGGACCGCCGCAAGGAGGCGGAGGAGGCCAAAAGGGAATTGGACCAGTTTTTACGCGCCCAAAAGCTTCTATTCAAACCTGGAGAGGTCCAATTAGAGTTCGGGGCCTCATACGCCCACGATACCGCGGTGGGGGCAGGATTCTCCAACAGGGTTAGATTTCGCGTCGCGAGTGCAAATTTCCTGATGCGGTATGGTCTTGCAGAGGACCTGGAATTCAATTTCGCCGTCCCATTGGTCTACGCGGAAAGAGACGATGACCGTGGACTACTTGGCCTGATACGTGTGGGAACAACTACCCCCTTCCCACCCACCCGCCACGCCGGTGTGGGATTAGGGGACATCAGCTGGGCACTCAGATATGCAGCCATACATGAAAAGGGGGCACTCCCGGAGGTGACCCTGAACGTGAATGCCAAATCTGACACGGGCGATGAGCACCGGGCATTGGGCACCGGCGACTGGAACGTGGGTACCGGGGTGTCGCTGGTCAAGACCATCGATCCCGTGGTGTTCTTCGGCTCATTGGGATACACCTGGGCCCTGGAAGAAGAGGATGTCGATTTGGGGAGGTCGATTTCGGCGGATGTCGATCTTGGGGATCAGATTCCCTACTCTATCGGCATGGGGTTCTCACTCAACGACCGGGTGAGCTTTTCCATGGCCATGGCTGGTGCGGCGATTAGGCGGGCAGAAGTCAACGGAAGAGAGATCAGAGGTTCCGGACTAGACATCAATAGCTTCCAGTTTATGACCACCGTGCAGCTGGCGAAACGAGTGTATCTGGAACCCTTTGTCGGTTTTGGTCTGACGGACGAGGCTCCCGATTTCTTGGTGGGGATCAATGTGCCGTTCGGGCTTGAAGGACGTTTTCCCCTACCTTTTTTTCATGACTTGTGAAAGCCCGGCTCCACCCGCAGTTTGAAGGCCTGACGGCTCGCTCCCGCATGTGATAAGCTCCGATCCACTTAGAATAGATTCCCTATCCCTAGGAAGAGCGGAGGTGATGCCCCGTGGAGAGCGATATCCAGAAGCGCGAACCGGGCTATCGAACGAGGTGGTCGGGAACCACCGAGTGAGATTAGTCACGGATTCAACTCGGCATTGATTAGGAGGAATACAAATGATAAAAAACACGTTGATACGTTGTGCGTTGGCGCTCGCGCTGTCGGGCGCCCCCGCTATGGCAGCTGACTTCCATGCCCTCGCCGGATTACGAGGAACGACTCCCACTCCTCTCGATGACGAGGTGTTGGCCGCCACGGAAGGGGGGGCGGCCTGCACCGTGACTCTCGGACCGATTAGCGTGACGGCGGACTCGGGTACAGCAGGAGGCGTTTGCCTAATTGGGATCCTCTTCACCCCAACAAGGGGCTTCGCGATTTTCGCGGTTGCCAATGAGTTACCTGTATTGGCCGCGAATTTCCTACAGGTTCTATGACCTGACGTTCAGGCTCAGCACATTACATCCCGGATGCGGACCCGGTGAGGTAATGTCCCCGGCGGGCGGGGAACAGCCGGCGGGGGGATTGATGGGCCTCTGCGCATGGGTGCTAATGTTCTTGCTTCTTGCCGTAACGCTTCGACAGTTCGGCGGGGGGGGG
>JBOIDF010000037.1:22849-36746 GCA_050740455.1 Gammaproteobacteria bacterium
CCCCCCCCCCGCTTCGAGCTTTTCGGGCGATAACTTGCCGCTGGTGTCCGTCAGGGCCGCCGCCGCTTGCGAGTGGCCCGACTGCGACGCAACGCTGAACCATGCGTAAGCCGATCCAAAATCCTGGGTCACCCCTTGACCCTGGGCGTAGAGTTCCCCGAGACGGAATTGCGCCTGCGGAATACCTAGTTCAGCCGCGCTTTTGAACCAGCGGCCGGCCGCGCTCAGATCCTTTGCGACCCCTTGGCCGTTCGCGTACATGATCCCGAGATAATATTGAGCATAAGGATCCTTGGAGGACTGAGCTAGCGGGAGCAGGACCTCCAGGGCGCGCTCGAAATTCCCTTGAGCGTGCGCGACCACGGCTTCGGTTAAGTCGGCTTGCGCGGCGAAGGTGAGCGCCAATAGGAACAAGGCCATGAGGCATCGGTGTTTCATAATCTACGCTGGCCTTTCCGTTGCGGTACACGATTGAGTTAAAATTGTCGCCTTTATAGAAGCTAGCACGCCGAATGTACAGCCGGGCGTTTAACGGACGCGACAACCGCCGAATATCTCCACGAGAACACCGATGAGCGGCTACAAGGCCTTTCGGGTCCACCAAGAGGACGGGAAGATCCGCGCCCGGATCGAAACCCTGCAGCGGGAAGATCCGCTTCCGGGCGAGGTGCTCATCCGCGGCGTTTATTCCAGCGTGAATTACAAGGACGCGCTCGCCGCCACGGGAGCGGGAAAGATTCTGACGCGCTTTCCCTTGGTGGCGGGGGTCGATATTTCCGGAATCGTCGCCGAGTCGGATGATGCTCGCTACCGGCGCGGCGACCAGGTGCTGGTGACCGGTTATGACTTCGGCGTGAGCCGCGATGGGGGCTACGCGGAGTTTGCGAGTGTCCCGGCCGAGTGGGTGGTGCCCCTGCCCGCGGGTTTCTCCTTATATGAAGCGATGGCCATCGGTTCCGCGGGGTTTACGGTCGCCATCTGCGTGCAGCGCTTGGAAGACAACGGGCAAACGCCGGCCGGCGGCCCGGTGGTGGTCACGGGTGCGACGGGGGGTGTGGGGAGCCTCGCGATTGATATCCTCTCCGGGCGCGGGTACGAAGTGGTTGCGGTGACCGGCAAGATGGCGGAAGCTCCCTATCTGCGCAGCCTTGGCGCGCACATGGTCTTGGACCGCGGTACGCTCGATCTGGGATCGCGGCCGCTCGAAAAAGGCCAATGGGCGGGCGCCATCGATAACGTTGGCGGGGAGTTGCTCGCCTGGCTCACCCGGACCCTGCGCCCCTGGGGAAATATCTGCGCGGTGGGTTTAGCGGGCGGCAGCGAGCTGCATACTACCGTCATGCCATTTATTCTGCGCGGCGTAAGCATACTAGGCATCAGCTCCGCAGGCTGCCCGGCGGCGCTGCGGCATGCGCTATGGCAACGGTTGGCCGCGGATCTGCGGCCGCTTCATCTCGACAAGATTGCTGCGCGCACGGTGGCATTGGAAGATCTACCCACGGTATTCGGCGCGATGCTCCAGGGGCAAGCGCGAGGGCGGACCGTGGTTAAGATCGCGGACGAATAACGGCCCGGAACTGAGCACGCTCCATGGTTGCTAAAACCTTATACGACAAGCTTTGGGACAGCCACGTTGTGCAGGACTATGGCGACGGGACGGCGCTCATCTACATCGATCGGCATCTCATCCATGAGGTGACCTCGCCCCAAGCCTTCGAGGGACTACGGATCGCGCACCGAAAACCGTGGCGCATCGACGCGAATCTCGCGGTTTCCGATCACAATGTTCCGACCACCGACCGGACAAGCATTGACGATCCGGTCTCGCGCCTGCAGCTCGAAACCTTGGACCACAACTGCGCAAGCTTCGGTATCCGCCAATTCAAGATGAGCGACGTCCGTCAAGGGATCGTGCACGTGATCGGACCCGAGCAGGGGTTTTCCTTGCCCGGCATGAGCATCGTTTGCGGCGACTCGCATACCTCCACGCACGGCGCTCTGGCGGCATTGGCTTTCGGCATCGGCACCTCCGAGGTCGAGCATGTCCTGGCGACCCAATGTTTGATCCTCAAGAAGTCACGCAATATGCTGGTTCGGATCGACGGCATGCTCGGCCGCGGCGTGACCGCCAAGGATATGATCCTCGCGGTCATCGGACACATCGGCACGGCAGGCGGCACGGGACACACCATCGAGTTTTCCGGTGCCGCGATCCGCGCGCTCTCGATGGAAGCACGCATGACGGTGTGTAATATGAGCATCGAAGCCGGCGCGCGAGCGGGGCTTATCGCGGTGGACGAGAAGACGATCGCCTACCTCGCGGACCGTCCGATGGCGCCCGCGGGCGGGCTCTGGGATCAGGCTATCGCCGCCTGGCGCGATTTGCGTTCCGATCCCGGCGCGGGGTTCGAGCAAGTGGTCGAAATCGATGCCGATGGCATCCAGCCTCAAGTGTCCTGGGGCACCTCCCCGGAGATGGTTGTATCCGTCGATGGGCGGGTCCCGGACCCCGGGACTGAGAGCGATCCGGTCAAGCGCGACGGTATGCGCAAGGCGCTGGCCTACATGGGCTTGCAAGCGAATGTCCCAATCACCGATATTCCCTTGGACAAGGTGTTCATCGGGTCTTGCACCAATTCGCGCATCGAGGACTTGCGCGCCGCCGCCGAGGTCGTGCGCGGCAAGCGCATCGCAGCGAATATCATGCAGGCTCTGGTGGTGCCTGGCTCGGGGCTGGTGCGCAAGCAAGCCGAGCAAGAGGGTCTGGATCGAGTGTTCATCGAGGCCGGGTTTGAGTGGCGCGAAGCGGGCTGCTCGATGTGCTTGGGGATGAATCCGGACCGATTGTCACCGGGCGAGCGTTGCGCTTCGACTTCGAACAGGAATTTCGAAGGCCGGCAGGGCCCCGGCGGACGGACCCATCTGGTGAGTCCGCCGATGGCTGCCGCGGCGGCGATCGCCGGACATTTTGTCGATGTACGGGAATTCTGAAAGTCAATGGGGATGAGCGGCTTGGAACGACGAACGGCGTTGGATATTTTGCCAGGTAGGGGACATGGAGCCGTTTAACAAACTGACGGGGCTGGTGGCGCCGCTCGATCGCCCCAACGTCGACACCGACGCGATCATACCGAAGCAGTTCTTGAAATCGATCCACCGCACCGGATTCGGACCGAACCTCTTCGACGAATGGCGCTATCTCGATCGGGTTGAGCCGGGCCAGGACTGCGCCCAGCGGCCATTGAATCCGGATTTCGTGTTGAATCATGAGCGCTATCGCGGAGCTCAAATCCTCCTGGCGCGGGACAATTTCGGTTGCGGGTCCTCGCGCGAGCACGCGGTATGGGCGCTGTTGGACTACGGGATGCGCTGCGTGATCGCGCCGAGCTTCGCGGATATCTTCTTCAGCAACGCCCACAAGAACGGTCTATTGGCAATCATGCTCGCGAAACCAACGATAGACCGGTTATTCCAGGATGTCGCGCGCACGCCCGGCTATAAGCTCACTGTGGATCTCGAGGCGCAGAAGCTCGTTACGATGGAGCAACGAGTTATCGATTTCAGCATCGACCCGGTCATTAAGCGGCGGTTAATGGAAGGTCTGGATGATATCGGCATCACGCTGCAAGCGGCTGACCTTATTCGCGCCTACGAGCAGCGGCGCCGTCAGGATGCGCCGTGGCTGTTCTCGGAGGAGATAAGCAGCGCCGGCGCAGAGCTTGTGAAGAAATCGTAGCGAGCAAGGCGGCCCCCGAGGCGCACGGCGCACAGGAACCGCAGTGTATGTGGAAATACAGGAGGATTCCGAGCACCGCGCAACGAAGCGGGCGGGCTGCGCAGTAGATTTGTTCATAAGCTCTCAGCCGTCGATTCATTGACAGGGTCAAACGAATCGACGATATAGCGGCGCTTTCGTGTCCGTGACGCTTGAACTTTGTGTCCGGCGGTGCGTCGAAGGTGGTGGCAATGCCAAGATGCACCAGGCTGTTTAACCCGCCAGGGTTAGTGAGAACCTTGTAATAGAAAATTGGAGAAATAAAGCATGCAGATCAATAAAACGCTTATTGCCGGCTTAGCCGTTTCTGGGCTGGTGCTTTCGGGCAACGTAGCGGCCGAGACGGTTGAAGTGAAGGCCTCGGGGATGAAGTTCGATCCCGTGGTCGCATTCGTCAAGGCTGGTGATACGGTGATGTGGACGGGCCTGCCGACGGCGAGCCATGATGCCGTGGCCATACCGAGCATGATCCCGGAGGGCGCCGAGGCCTTCAACAAGAAGGAAGAGGGCGCGACCGTCACCCTCAACAAAGAAGGCGCCTATGTCTACAAGTGCTCACCTCATCTCGGCTTGGGTATGGTTGGGGCCATCGTCGTGGGTGACAAGATGCCCGCCAATATGGAGCAGATCCAGAAGAGCCCCGAAAATAAGGGACCGGTCGCGAGAATCGTCAAAGAACTCGCGAACCAAGTCGAGGCGAAGTTCGCCAAGTAAGGCGTAGAGCAGTGACCGGCTTCTCCCGCGGTCGGCTACCGTCGCGAGAAGGAGCGCTTGTGTCTGCGTGAGACTTCGCACAGACATAATCGCTTGCTTCGTGGGAGCCCTTGGGTGAGCCGCAGGAAATCTGTCTACAGCGGCCTTTCTCGGCCGCGCTGGTCTTGGGTCGGGGGGATACTCGCCGGGGCTCTCTGCTCGTTTGCGGCAGCGGCAGGACCCGAGGATCAGGACCAGCGTAAGGCACTCAAGGTCTGCGCGGATCCCTACAGCTTGCCGAGCTCGAACAAGGAGCAGCAAGGCTTCGAGAACAAGATCGCGCAACTCTTCGCCGGCGATCTTAAACTCCCCCTGGAATACACCTGGTTTCCGCAGCGGATCGGCTTTATTCGCAACACCCTGAGAAGCAATGATGCGGCCGACGGACGGTACAAGTGCGACATCGTGATGGGCGTACCCGCGAACTTTGAGCTTGCGGCCA
This sequence comes from Gammaproteobacteria bacterium, assembly GCA_050740455.1. Lineage (GTDB taxonomy): Bacteria > Pseudomonadota > Gammaproteobacteria > JACCXJ01 > JACCXJ01 > USCg-Taylor. The sequence goes on from JBOIDF010000037.1 coordinate 27,820, forward strand.
CGACCAAGCCCTATTACCGTTCGAGCTGGACCATGGTCTATGTCAAGGGCCGGGGATGGGATGACGTCAAGTCTCAAGAGGATCTCGTCAAGCTCCCGGTGGAACGCAAAAAGGCGCTACGGATCGGCCTCTTCGACCGGAGTCCGGCGGCCATGTGGCTCATCAAGAACGACATGATGGAAAACATCATTCCGTATCAAATCATGTCGGGCGATGCGCGTGCCTATCCCGGCGAGATCATCGAGAAGGACCTCGTCAACGACAAAATCAATCTCACCTTCGTTTGGGGACCGATCGCCGGTTACTTCGCCAAGCGAGGGCGATCCCCCGAGGTTGTCGTCATCCCTATGCGCTCGGAACCCGGAATTAGGTTCGACTTCAGTATTGCCATGGCGGTGCGTTACGGCGAGAAGGACTGGAAGCAACAGATCCAAGCGCTCATCGACAAACACCGTGAGCGGATCCGAGCGATTCTAGCAGAGTATGGCGTCCCGCTATTGGAAGATTAACGATGGACAAGAGGGGCTTAAATACAATATGTTATAATGATGTTTGAATAGACTTCTTTTACTACGTGACTCAAGCAATTCGGAAAAAAGCGGCGCCGGCGTTCTATATCGCCGGCCCGGTCCTGCGGCACCTCAAAGAGGGTGGGGTACTGGCGCTGGTCGCCCTCGCGGTTTTCTTGTCCACGGCCTTGATTTCCTACCATCCCGCGGATCCTGGCTGGACCCATACCGGGCGAGAAGAGGTCATTTTGAACCGGGGAGGTATGGTTGGAGCGTGGTTCGCGGACATTGCCTTTCACCTCTTCGGCTACCTGGGCTACCTCCTACCGGCTAGTGTGGCGTTTACGGCCTGGCTGATCTTTCGTGGCCTGACCAATCACGACGCCGCCGATTACGTGCATGGACTCACGCGCTTTGTCGGCTTGTTGCTCATGGTGACCGTGGGCTGCGGCTTGATCTGGATCCATTTTGATGCGGCCGGGAGTTTCCCATCTCACGGCGCCGGATTCGTCGGCAACGTGGTCGGTAAAGAAGCCGCGGAGATCTTCGGCTCCCTCGGTGCCACGGTGCTGATGCTGGCCATGTTTCTGACCGGGGTGACTTTGTTGACCGGCTTATCGTGGTTCTGGCTCATGGACACAGTCGGAATCGGCATACTTTGCATAGTGGCGATGGGACGGCGCGCCGCGGCGGCCGTGAGCGACCGCGCCTCCGGGGTACGGGCGCGTGTGGCGCGTGAGGCGGTCTACGAAGAGCAGATCATCAAAATCGCGGAGCGTCCGAAGCCGCGTATTGAACCCTCCCCGCTGCCCCCGCTCGCGACTCCGCCCCTGCTCAAAGAGCGGCAAACGTCGTTTTTCGATGCGCCGAATACGCATCTGCCTCCGATCGCGATGCTCGATCCCCCGCCGCCACCGAAAGGAGGATTTTCTATCGAAACGCTGGCGGCGATGTCGCGCCAGGTGGAGCTCAAACTGCTGGACTTCGGGATCGAGGTCAGCGTGGTGGCTGTCCACCCCGGACCGGTGATCACCCGCTTTGAACTGCAACCGGCCCCGGGCATGAAAGCCGCGCGCATCACGAGTCTGTCCCGGGATCTGGCGCGCTCGCTCTCCACCGTGAGCGTTCGGGTGGTTGAAGTGATCCCCGGTAAGTCCGTGATCGGACTTGAAATCCCCAATCACCAGCGGGAACTGGTCAGTCTGCGCGAGATCCTAAGCTCACAGGAATACGAAGCCAATCAATCGGCATTGACACTCGCGCTCGGCAAGGACATCGGCGGCAAGCCGGTGATCGTAGATCTTGGGCGCATGCCCCACCTGCTGGTCGCGGGAACGACCGGAGCGGGAAAATCGGTGGCCTTGAACGCCATGATCTTGAGCCTACTTTATAAGGCGCCGGTCAAGAACGTGCGGCTCCTCATGATCGATCCCAAGATGCTGGAGCTTTCCGTCTACGAAGGGATCCCCTCGTTGCTCGCCCCGGTCGTGACCGACATGAAGGAGGCGGCCAATGCCTTGCGTTGGTGCGTTGCGGAGATGGAGCGCCGCTACCGGCTGATGGCCACGCTCGGCGTGCGCAATCTCAGCGGCCATAACCGCAAGGTGCAAGAGGCGATCGGTCTGGGCGAACCGTTGCCAAACCCCTTCTTCGGCGATACATCGGACGAAGAGACGCTCGCGGCCTTGCCCAATATCGTGGTCATCGTCGATGAGCTGGCCGATATGATGATGACGGTCGGCAAGAAAGTCGAAGAGCTGATCGCGCGACTGGCGCAAAAAGCCCGTGCCTCCGGGATACACCTGATTTTGGCCACGCAGCGCCCATCGGTAGATGTGATCACCGGGCTCATCAAGGCCAATATTCCGAGCCGGATCGCGTTTCAAGTGTCATCGCGCATCGATTCGCGCACGATTCTCGATCAGATGGGCGCGGAGAGTCTGCTCGGACACGGCGACATGCTTTATCTACCTCCGGGCACTGGGGTTCCGGTCAGGGTGCATGGCGCCTTCGTGTCCGATCAGGAAGTGCATAAGGTGGTCGCGCATCTGAAGCACAGCGGTACGCCCGATTATGTGAGCGACATCCTCCGCGGCGATGACGAAGCGGCGGACGACGACTTCGCGGGTGTTATCGATGGGAATGGCGACGTCGATGATCTCTATGACGAGGCGGTGCGTTTCGTGACCGAGACCCGCCGCGCTTCGGTCTCCGGCGTACAACGGCGTCTTAAGATTGGGTATAACCGGGCGGCGCGGATGATCGAGGAGATGGAACGCAGCGGTGTCGTTGGGGCGCTCCAATCGAATGGCTTTCGCGAAGTCTTGGCTCCGCCGCCGCCCAAAGATTAAGCATTGCGGCCGGCATCCGCCGATTAAGAATGCGTTACAGCCTTGTGCTCGCGCTCCTCACCGGGCTATGGATTGCCGCGGTAGAGGCTGGCAATGAAGCGACATTACTTAGCCGCTATCTGGAAGGCCTTATCACGCTCAAAGCGGCGTTCGAGCAAGAACTGATCGACGAAAGCGGCGTCACCCGCGAGCGCTCACACGGCACCCTCTACCTTCATCGGCCCGGTAAGTTTCGCTGGGAATACGATCGTCCTTATCAACAGTCGATCGTGGGTGACGGGCAGCGCGTATGGATCTACGATAAGGACTTGCAGCAGGTGACGGTCAAACCGCTCGGTACGGCCATCGGCAGCACGCCTGCATTGCTGCTCGGGGGCAAGGTGGACCCGAAGGAGGAATTCGTCGTCACTGAGCGCGGCCGGCAGGGCGGGATTAGCGTCCTCCATCTGCAGCCGAAACGCGACGAAGGCCAATACACCGGCATCCAACTGGGTTTCGAGGGCTCGATGCTGCGGCTGATGGAATTGCGCGACAATTTTGGGCAAACCACACGCATCAGATTCGTGACGCAAAATCGGAACGCCGCGATCGAACCGTCGTTGTTCGCCTTTACGCCCCCTCCGGGGGTCGATGTCATCGATGCGGCCGAAAACCTGTGAAACTTCTATCCTAACGCCGGTACCCTGGTACGGCGATCGCTGGCGATGATGTTAGCGCCCCGGCCACTGGCGGACCGCATGCGGCCCCGGCACATCGACGCCGTTGCCGGTCAAGAGCATATTCTCGCATCCGGGAAACCGTTACGGCTCGCGATCGAGTCGGGGCGTTTGCATTCGATGGTCTTCTGGGGACCCCCGGGGACCGGCAAGACCACCTTGGCGAAGCTCGTTGCATGTCATGCGGATGCCTTGTTTCTCTGCATCTCCGCGGTGTTGGCGGGCGTCAAGGAGATCCGTGCGGCCATCGACGAAGCCCGCGCCTTGCGTGAGGCCGAAGGCAGGGGAACCGTGCTTTTCGTCGATGAAGCGCATCGCTTCAATAAGTCGCAGCAGGACGCCTTCCTGCCTTTTGTCGAAGACGGCACGGTGACCTTCATCGGCGCGACGACCGAGAACCCTTCCTTCGAGCTGAATAACGCGCTCCTCTCGCGCCTGCGGGTTTACGTGCTCAAACCGCTTGCGCTTGATGCCATTCGCGCCCTCATCGATCGAGCGCTCACGGATAACATACATGGCGTTGGCGAGCGGAGACTGACGATGGCGGCGGAGATTCGGGACCAACTGGCGGCGGTGGCCGATGGCGATGCGAGACGGGCACTGAATCTTCTCGAAATCGCAGCGGATCTCGCTGAGACCGGCGCCATCGACGCGGCCCTTTTGAAACAAGTGATCGGAAGCGGCGCGCTTAGACGCTTCGACAAAGCGGGTGATGCGTTCTATGACCAGATCTCCGCGCTCCACAAGTCGGTACGCGGATCGGCCCCGAACGCATCCCTGTACTGGCTCGTTCGTATGCTCGATGGCGGCTGCGATCCGCTTTATATCGCGCGCCGGGTCGTGCGCATGGCGTCCGAAGACATCGGTAACGCCGATCCGCGGGCGCTGCGGCTCGCGCTCGATGCCTGGGAAACGCAAGAGCGCCTGGGAAGCCCGGAGGGCGAGCTTGCGATCGCCCAGGCCATCGTTTATCTCGCTTGCGCCCCGAAAAGCAATGCCGTCTACAAGGCATTCAATCTAGCGACGGAGGATGTGAAGCGCTCGGGATCGCTCGAAGTGCCATTACACCTGCGGAATGCCCCCACACGCTTGATGAAGGCACTGAGTTATGGAGAAGGCTACCGCTATGCTCACGATGAGCCGGAGGCTTATGCGGCAGGCGCAAGCTATATGCCGGAGCCGCTTAAAGACCGGCGCTATTATTCGCCGGTGGATCGGGGGCTCGAGATCCAGATCCGGCAGAAACTCGAGCGCCTCCGTGCCTTGGACGCGAACGCCGAGGAGGTGAAAAACGATTCCAGCACGCGCGTCCGCTCGCGCTAGTGCGCGTGGCTCGATGCTCGATCCCAACCAACTGCGCACCCGATTAAGCGAGATCGCCGCGGCGCTGCGGCCGCGCGGTTTTGAGCTGGCCACGGAGGAGTATGGCGGACTGGAAACCGAGCGCAAGTCCTTGCAGATCGTCACGCAGCAACTGCAACAAGAACGCAACACCAAATCGAAGGCGATTGGTCTCGCAAAGGCGCGCGGCGAGGACGCACAGATGATCCTCGATGAAGTGGCGGATCTCGGCGATCGGCTGAAACAAGCGGAGGTCAAACTTGCCGGCGTGCAAAGTCGAATCGAGGCGTTCAGTCTATTGATCCCTAATTGCCCCCATGCCAGTGTCCCTATCGGGACCGGCGAGCACGACAATCGGGAGGTACGCCGCTGGGGTCATCCGCCCCCATGCGACTTCGATCCCAAAGACCATGTTGATCTCGGGACCGGGCTCGGGGCCATGGATTTTGAAGCGGCCGCGCGCATTGCGAGCGCGCGTTTCGTGGTGCTGTCCGGATCGCTGGCGCGCATGCACCGAGCGCTCATCCAGTTGATGCTGGATATCCACACTCGCGAGCACGGCTATATCGAGGTCTATGTTCCCTACCTGGTCAACGCCCGCAGCATGCAAGGCACCGGGCAACTTCCTAAGTTCGCTCAAGATCTGTTTGCGGTTCCGGAACCGGGGTTTTATTTGATCCCGACCGCCGAAGTTCCCGTCACCAATCTGGCCCAGGATCGGATCCTTGAGGCCGCGGAGCTACCGCGGCGCTATGCCTGTCACAGTCCCTGCTTTCGCAGCGAGGCGGGCTCGTACGGAAAAGACACCCGCGGGATGATCCGGCAACACCAGTTCGAGAAAGTGGAGCTGGTCCAACTGGTATCGCCGGCGTCGTCGTATGATGCCTTGGAAGCGTTGACTCGGCACGCGGAAGTGATCCTACAGCGGCTCGAACTGCACTACCGGGTGGTGGCGCTATGCACGGCGGATCTCAGTTTTTCGGCGGCGAAGACCTATGACCTCGAAGTCTGGCTCCCCGGGCAACAGAGATTCCGCGAGATTTCGTCTTGCAGCAACTTCGAGGCTTTTCAAGCCCGCAGAATCAAGGCGCGGTGGCGTAACCCGGAAACCGGTAAACCGGAGTTTCTACACACCTTAAACGGCTCGGGTCTCGCGGTCGGCAGAACCCTCGTCGCGATCATGGAAAACTATCAGGACGCCACGGGGCGCATTCGCGTACCCGAGACATTGCAACCCTATATGGGGGGTATGACGGAAATCGCATAAAAACCCCAGGGACCTTGCGATCCATGGGGTTTCATGGACCCTTAAGCTCCGGTGGTTATTCGTCGCCGGAAAATACGCCCAGCAAATGCAGCAAGCTGGTGAAAAGATTGTAAATCGATACGTACAATCCCACCGTCGCCATGATGTAATTGGTCTCCCCTCCGTGGATGAGCTCGCTCGTCTGATAGAGGATCATCCCGGCCATCAAGGCTACGAACATCGAAGAGACCGCGAGCGCCAGCCCCGGGAGCGAGAAAAAAATCGCGCCCAAACCGGCCAAAAAAGCGATCAGCACGCCTGCCATGAGGAAACCGCCCATGAAACTAAAGTCCTTGCGCGTAGTGAGCGCGTAGCCGGAGAGGCCCACGAAGGTGAGGCCGGTGCCGCCCATCGCCATCATCACCAACTGTGAGCCATTCGCAAAGTGATTGACATAGGCGTTCAAGATCGGGCCGAGGGTCAGGCCCATGAAGCCGGTCAACGCAAAGACCGATGCAAGCCCCCACACGCTGTTTCTGAGCTTCACTGTCAAGAACAGCAACCCGAAGTAGCCTACTAAGGTAATTATGACCCCGGGGTAGGGAAAATCGAGGGCCATGGCCAAACCTGCCGTCATCGCGCTGAACAGCAGGGTCAGCGACAACAAGGCGTAGGTGTTGCGAATTACTTTATTGGTCGCCAGTACCGACGTTGCGGGTTGGGTTGTTACTGGGTATTGAATCGTTTTCATCAGACGATGTCCTCCATCGATAAAGGGTTTCTCACCAATTAAGACTTACAGAAGCGCGTGAGGTTCGCTCCAATGATACTGACAGGCGGTAAAAAAGCAACTCCGCCAGGTATTCGTGCGCCGGGGGCTTTCGGTTATGCTGTGATTACGCGTGGAGAGGTGGCTGAGCGGTCGAAAGCGGCGGTCTTGAAAACCGTTATGGGGCAACCCATCGGGGGTTCGAATCCCTCCCTCTCCGCCACGAATAACAAGTAGTTACGCGTTTTGCCCCGTCCGACCGTGGCAGTGATTTCCCGTTCCGCGAGGCCGGTTCCAGCGAGTCTGCGACGGCCCGCCTTGGTCCGTCCGTAGCATCGACGGCCATTGGAGGCTGGCACAACGCCATGGGTTTGTGCCCTGTGATTCACACCCCTACTCCGACGGACACGCCTGTCCCGAGCCGGACGTCGGGGTTAGTATAAGCGGGTAGTCGTTGTTTGTGCCTCTTTATGAAATATACTTTCGTGTCTGCATCGGTGTGTTTGTGCAGAATCTTCCGATAGCGGTCCTTTTTGCCATCGCCTTTTCTGGGTCCGTTTGGGCCGAAAATTCATCCGGAAAAGTGGTCTTCACACTGGACTTTGCAGATCAAGCGGACGGTGATGCCAAGCCATGGCTTAGAGCGAAGGGGTTTCAATTCAAGCTGGACGCCAATGACCTGAGCCCACACTTTAGCCACAAACGGCTAGTGTTAGAGACAAACACGGAGACAGCGGGTTATTTTCTGAAACGCGTGAACCTGCCGCACGTCAAAGTCATTCGGATCTTCTGGGGAGTCGACCGCTATCCCCAAGGCGCCGATTGGGAGCAAGGAATCTACCGGGTCCCCATCGCAGTCGTCATTTCTTTTGGAGAGACAAAGATTGACAGCGGTTCCTTTTACATACCAGATGCCCCGTACTTCATCAGCTTGTTTCTTGGAGAAAAGGAAAAAAGCGGCCGCGCTTATACGGGAAAATACTACAAAAAAGGCGGTCGATACTTCTGTGAACCGTGTGGAGTACGAGCGGGTGGGACGGTGGTTACCGAATTCGATCTAGCGGAGGCCTTCAAACTCCAATTTGGACAACCGGAGATACCTCCCGTCAGTTCGTTTGGATTCCAGATGAACACCGAAGATACGCGAGGTGGTGCGCGTGCCTTTCTAAAAAAGGTAGAGTTTCTCGGAGACGAGACTTTATGACAGATAAGTCACAGCTTTCAACTCCACAAAGGAAGTTATTAGTGGGTAGAATCCCTCCCTCTCCGCCATGCAAAACAAGCAGCTACGCGAATGGCCCGTCCGACCGTAGCAGTGATTTCTCGTTCCGCGAGGCCGGTTCCAGCAAGTCTGCGACGGCGCGCGCCGTGGTTCGTAGCATCGACGGCCATTGGAGGCTGGTACTATGAGTGAGCACGTAACCAAGACGACAACCGTTCCCAAGAAAGGCGGGAAAGCGTCCAGCTTGTTGACCAATCACGATATCTACCTCTTGCGCGAGGGAACGCACGGGCGGCTCTATGAGAAGCTCGGCGCCCATGCGCTCGAAGCGGCGAGCGGCGGGGGCGTGCGCTTCGCGGTCTGGGCGCCTAACGCCGAGGAGGTCTCGGCGGTAGGCGAGTTCAACGGCTGGCGCCCGGGCATAGACCCCCTTACACCGCGCGAGGATGAATCCGGGATCTGGGAAGGGGTCGTGCCGATGGCCGCGCCGGGTCAGCGCTACAAGTACCATGTCCGCTCGCGCTTCAACAACTACCGTGTTAGCAAGGCCGACCCGTTTGCTTTTTGCTGCGAGACGCCTCCCGGCACGGCCTCGATCATAGGGGATCTCGCCTACCCGTGGGGGGACATGGAATGGATGCACGCTCGGGCGGCGAAAAACGCGCTCGATGCGCCCCTCTCGATCTATGAGGTACATCTCGGCTCCTGGCGGCGCGTACCGGAGGAGGACAACCGCTCCCTCAGTTACCGCGAGATGGCGCGCCGGCTCGCCG
>JBOIDF010000038.1:0-36591 GCA_050740455.1 Gammaproteobacteria bacterium
CTCATGGCTGCGCTCTGCGTTGTACTCGCTGACAAAGCCGTTAAAGCGTTGCTGCTGGGCTTGCAGCGTCGCTGCCGGAGGCACGGCTTCTTTCAACGTCCGATGCATGCGCTCATGTCGGCCATTCTGATCCGGCCGCCCGGGTTCAATGCGCTCGGGACGGATGCCCAGCCGGATCCACCAGGCCGAGAGCCGACTCAACCCACCCACCGCCAGCGAGGCGAAGGGGGCGCCGTTGTCGGTCCGTATGGCGTGTGGCAATCCGTACTCCCGAAAGACCCATTCGAACCAAGGCTGGACCTCGGCCCACGCCGGTCGTGCCAGCGCTCGGCACTGCAAGAGGTAACGGCTGAAGTTGTCAGTCATCGTCAGCGGGTAACAGCGCCGGCCATCGCCGAGCACGAAATCGCCTTTGAAGTCCGCGCTCCAAACCGCATTGGCGCCCTCACAGTGGGCCAAGGGCTCGCTGTGTGGCGGGACCCGCCGACGGCGACGAGGTGCTCCCACCAAACCCAGCCGTTTGAGGATCTCTCCTGCCGTACTGTCGGCGGGCCAATTCACCCCGGGATCCTCGCGGCGCAATCCATCCATCACTTTCTTCGGACCAAAACATTGATGGCGCAATTTGTACTGCACGATTCTCTGGCAAAGCGAAGGACCAATCGCATTGGGATGATGCTTGGCCGCGCGCGACAACTCTTTGAGCCCATCGAGCCCCAATCGCTGGTAACGCCCAATCCATTTGTCACCCATGGGGCGACTGATCCCATAAAACTCACACACATCGATCTTGGTGTACTCACCACTCAACCACTCACCGATAAATTGAACTCGTTGATCCATCGCACAGGTCTCTCTCCACGGCATTGGCGTTTCCTCCTCGCCAATACCATAATCGATGTAAACCATGTGCCCGGTTTGTTCTGTAAAGGATCATACCGGTTTGTACCCTTCCGGGCCGACTTATCATAAATGCGGTATGGGACGACGAAGTCCGGGTCTGGGTCGCGACGAGCGATGAGGTCGCCGGTCTCGCCACGGAAGCGGACGATATGGAAGATTCTTGCCGGAGAATATCATCACGGCGACATGATTCGCGTGAAGGGCTGGTTTCTTTCCGAATGGTTTCCCAAAGTTCCGGGAAGGTATTGGTATGCTCGTATCAATGGGATGCCACCCTGCAACCGCGTTATGCTCGACGCAGTTCCCGGCAGCCAATGCACGTCGGTTTTTCAGTTCCGCCCAGATCTCCCTCCTGAGGAGCGACAGATATTGTTAGCGTCCTTTCAAACAATGAAGGATCCGGGTAGCCTACTCTACCACTACGATCAGCGCAAACTTGAACAGGGCGTCGTAAGACTATCGCCAGTCAAAGACAAGGATTTCTGCGCAGTTCTCTGTCTACTCACCGCCGACGAGTGGAGGTGTGAGCGAGGCATCCCAGTTATCGTGAGTCCACAAGTTTATGCTGAGTACTTGAAACGTCGCGTTAGACAAAGCGCAGTCGAAGTGACGATGGACGCTCGCTTGGTAATGGCGTCGGAGACTTCAGTCTTGAGCAGTTTCGTGCCGGCGCTTGGCGCTGACGTCTCACGACAGCTTAGCGATCTACTTTCACAACCGATGGGTATTCCGATTTGTTTCTTACATGTTGTATCGCCGATTGATATCGTAATTCGTAGTCACTCGTCTCATCCGGATGCGCTGGTGTCGACTATCGGCGAGTTCACTGGACCTTATCGAAGAACTGATCGTTTGCACTCGTTCTGTTTCTTCCAACAATGTTGTGTCCTTGATCCTTCACAGGAACCTGCGATGCGCGAGGCAGAGGACTACATGAACGAAGGGTGGCGCTGCGGCGACATCCCCTTTAGACTCCTAAACGACTTCGACGCGCAACGCCGAAGAGTCAGCGCCGCACTACCTGTTCGGTTTTCTGCCCGAGGTGATGCTTCGATTGCGCGGATACGCGGAATACTTGGCGCGGATGAGTAAATGTAGCCTGGGTTGAGCGAAGCGAAACCCGGGAATCGACCGGTTCATTTTCCCGGGTTACGCCGCTGCGCGGCTAACCCAGGCTACGATTTCTAAAAACTTCCTCGGGTGCATTCCTTGGCATCGTTGAGTTCCCAATCAAGCAGTCATATGATGACGGCTGTGGTTATACACCAATCCGTTTATTCGGTTAGACACCGGTTGATGTCGAATTCTAATTGTTAGCCGTTCGCGGACACGCAAGAAGTGCGTGATCGCATTCTGTAGTCCACGGGCAGTTGTCAAGTATGAGGCCAGCAGAGATGACAGATCCGTCCAACGACCTGGTCAAGGGCACTGACGTCGAGGAGCCTGTCGAGGATATCCACGAAGAGGAAGCGACAACACCCTATCGATTCACTGTCACTTCCTACGGAGCCGACTATCCGGTCGATGGGCTCGTAAAGCGGCTCGAGGCCGGAGACATCGCTATCCCCACCTTTGATCCCGAGATTGAAGCGGAAGTGGATGTGGAGGGCTTCCAACGGCAGTTTGTCTGGACAAAACCACAATGCGACCGCTTCATCGAGTCGCTACTTCTTGGCCTGCCCGTACCAGGCATCTTTCTAGTCAGGCAGAACGACGGGCGACTGCTTGTGCTTGACGGTCAGCAACGACTCCGCACACTTGCCACTTTCTACCGTGGTGTCCTTCGCGGGCGTGAGTTCGGTCTTGAGAACGTTCAGGATCGGTACAAGAAGCTCACCTATGCCGCGCTCGCGGTCGAGGATCGGCGTCGCCTGGACGACAGCATTATCCACGCCACGATCGTCCGACAGGAGGAACCATCGGACGACCAGAGTAGCGTTTACTTGGTGTTCGAGCGACTTAACACCGGAGGTACAACGCTCCATCCCCAGGAGATCCGCGTAGCCTTGTATCGCGGACATCTTATCCGGCTTCTCAGGACGCTGAATGACAACGTCGACTGGCGGGCCCTCTACGGAAACAAATCGAACCGTCTTAAAGACCAAGAGTTGATCCTTCGCTTCTTTGCCTTGCGATTCTGGCGTGACAACTACGGGCGGCCCATGAAGGACTTCCTCAACCGATACACCGCTGGGAACCGCAGCCTGCAACTCCAAGACGAAGGGACGCTGAGGCGGGCCTTCGAACAGGCGATTCGCGTGATACGAGAGGCGCTTGGCCAGAGGGCCTTTCGACTGAAGAGGGCTCTAAACGCTGCGATCCTCGATGCGGTCATGGTAGGAGTCTCCACCCGCATAGAAACTTCAGGGCCAGTAAGCGACCTCGAGTCGCTAAGGGCTGCCTACGAGACTCTTCTGACCAACGAACACTTCCTGACGGCGACAGGAAGAGCCACCGCCGATGAGGAGTACGTCCGGAACCGGATCGCCCTGGCAGTCGATGCACTCAGCTCCGTGCGGTAAGCCGTCATGCCCGCGAATCGCGACGTAGCGGCGATGCGGGCGAGACTGGATGCGGCCTTTCTGCGAGTTTCCAAACTCCCGCACGACGACCTAGAAATCCGCTCGGACTTCGCTCGCTACCTATGCATACTCGTGTCAGGCTTCATTGAGAACGCGGTGACGGTTTTGGCGACCGCGTACTGCCGTGAGCGGTCGCAAGCACCTGTCGGAAATTACGCCGGAAGTCAACTCGGGCGGCTGCAAAACCTCAACAGCGAGCGACTGGGACAAGTCATCGGCGCCTTTGAGCGTTCGTGGCGAGACGAGTTGACTGATTTCCTGGCAGGTCCTCGAAAAGACGCACTAGATAGTGTTCTGAGCGTCCGAAACCAGATCGCGCATGGCGAGTCAGTTGGACTTACGTATACCCGCATCCAAGAGTACTATTCGCGCATCAAGGAGATCGTGAGCTTTCTTGAAAGGCTCTTCGGGTAGGTCATCAGTAAAGGATGGAAGGCGCGACCGGGGTAAAGGGGCCTACTCTTGGAATTTGTGGAGTGACTGTGGGAAAAGGGGCCAGGGGTCGATTAACGGCAGAACGGCAGTGCCTGAGGTAAAGGTACCAGGTTCGGAATACTTTTCACAATCCCAATTCTCCTGCTGAATCTTGGCAAGGACGCGCTCATCTAAAAGCGGCTAGGCTGTCTCTAGCTTGGTTCACAACTTAATCCTCATCTGACCTACAAACAATCGTCGCATGCATAGGGAGTCGACCTATCGGCCAGCGAGTCCGGTGGGTTCGGCGTAGACAGCACGCCTAATCTACAACGTTATACTTAAGGGATCCGGCGACAGTAACATCGAGCGGCAAGGTAGCACGCGTCGGTCCGCTACCGCACTTCATTCTCGCCGGCAAGGAATGCATCGCCAGGCACGGCGGTATTCGGGAAGGCGCCTAACACCTGCCGATCTGCTGTGACGAAGGGCACACGCAGAGCGCGGGCAAGCCACGCGAATTCGCAGTCGTAGGCGCTGCATCCGCTCTCCAGCGCCAGGGACAGTATCGCCTGGCCGTCTACCCCTCCGTCCGGCACCGTGATGACCTCCGTCGCGCGGTCCAGCAGGACGCGGGCATCGTTGGCTTCTATCTCCTTGCGGCGCACCGCCCCCAGGAGAACATTGCGGAACTCGGAATGGATAAGTGCCGGCGCGACCCAGTCCGGGTCCTTGAGAAGAACCGCATCAGCTTGGACGGTATGGGCCGTGGGCAGGAGCAGGTAAGCCAGGAGGTTCGTATCCACCACGATCATGGCCGGCCCAGGTTCTTCCAGCCCTCGATATCCGCATCACTGATCGTGGGCTGGTAACGTTCCCGCACAGTCCGAATCCTTTCTAGCAACGCTTGTTTGTCCTGTGTCGGTTTACCCACGTGGCGCTCCAAGGCGACTACAATCTCCTTGGCGAGACTGCGATGTTGCGCCCGCGCGGTCTCTACTAGGCGCTTATATAAGTCGTCTGGGATGTTTTTGATGGTAATTCCGGGCATAGCGATCTCCGGTGGCGATACGCCAGCATTATGCCACTACTCAGTTGGGTTGGCCACGGCGCGAGTGGTCCCGGATCGAGAGCCACACAGTGTGGGACAGTTGCTGCGCTGCTGAATGTGGTAGCGGCTTGCACCGATGTATCGGCGAAGCGGCTACCGGATGTCGCAGCGCTGCTCTCGGCACTCGAAAAGGTCAATCTGGAGAAGCCTCACCTCAAATCGGGAGAAGCACCAGAGGACGGTGTGGCAGTAAAATTCTGCATGCACTGCGGCGCGTCGGCAGAACGTATTGATCGTTTCTGCATGCAGTGCGGGCAAGCCATCCAATGGAGCTAAAAGAGTTAGGAAAAAAGGGGTCGGTGACAACGAGCAAGTATTCTGAGAGGTGGTGTGGTAGATTTGGCCACAATGCAACGTGCGGCATCAAGACAAGGAGGTGCCCGGCGAGATCCTGGAAGACTTCCTCAAGCCGATAGGGCTTAGCCAGTATCGTTTGGCCAAGGAGATCGGCGTTCCCGCGCAGCGCATCGGCGAGATCGTTGCCGGTAAGCGCGCCATTACGGCGGACACTGATCTGCGGCTGTGTCGGTTCTTTGGCCTTTCCGTTATTGGCTGCGCGCTCATCTGACGCTGCTCGGTGGATGTACCGCCCATTATCCTGTCAATGACAGGATTCATCAGGCCGAGCCGAAGCGCGGGTATTACGTCGATGATCCCAGAGCCACAAGGCGATCGGAATCCCTGCTCGTGGTGCTCGCGTTTTCCGCTGGAGGGACGCGGGCGGCGAACGGCCTCTTCATCACACTCGCTTGGGTTCGGCTATAATACAAGGACTGCAAGATCTGGAGCGGGAGGTCTGGAAGGATGGGAAAGCCCGTATTGTTATGTCTCGCCGAAAGAAAAGGCGCTGAAACCGCTATCGTATTCGTCCACGGCTTCGGCGGTGATGCGAAGAACACGTCGGGGCCGGTTTCCAGAATTCATAGCGCAAGAGCGCGCCCTGAGTAACTGGGACCTGTACAGCCTTGGATACAGCACCAATCTGACGCCGGACATCCGGGGGATCTGGTCCTCCGATCCGCTCATCGAGATCCTCGCGAGCTATCTACGAACCCAGGCGAGCGAGCCCGCGTTAGGGCGGTACAAACGTATCGCCCTGGTTGCCCACAGCATGGGCGGTCTGGTCGTGCAGCGGGCACTGGTAGACTACCAAGAGGATTTCACGCCGCGCACAAGCCACGTGATGCTGCTAGGCACACCGAGTCTAGGGCTGAAGAAGGCCAGGGGGCTGGGCGCGATCCTGAAGTTTCAGTCGCAGAACATGGCGCAGGGCAGCGCGTTTATCACCGATCTGCGTCGGCGGTGGGATGAGAGTTTTGGCGAGCGGAGGCCGTTCAAGTTTTGGACGGTAGCTGGGGATCGCGATCAGTTTGTCCCGCCAAGCTCTTCGCTAGGGGCGTTCGCCAGGAAAGACTGCCTCGTGGTCCCCGGAAACCACATCGAGATCGTCAAGCCGGAGAGCGCGGAATCCTCGAGCGTCCGCGTCTTAGTCAACGCCATTGTCGGCGATGCCGCGCCGGCCGGACCCTGGAACGCCGCTCGCGTGGCAGTGGAGACGGGCGATTTCCAGCGCGCCATCGATAGACTCCTGCCTGTTGCGGATCAACTCGATGACCAGCATCTGGTAGATCTCGCGCTTGCGCTGGAAAGCACCGGAAGGCAGGCGGAGGCCATCCGAGTCCTTCGAGAAAAGGCGACTCAAAATACGGATGTCTTAGGGACCTTAGCCGGTCGGCTGAAGCACCGCTGGCTATTTGAAGGTCGAGGCGGATGGTCGCGAAGCGCTTTCTCTTTATCAAGAGGCCTATGGCCGCTCCGTGGCGGCCGGGAATCACGCCCAGGGATACTATCAGGGAATCAACGTGGCCTTCATGCACTTTGCGTTTGTCGAGGCCGATCGAGAGGATAGGACACGACTAAAAAGATAGCGGCCGAGGTTCTAGAGCACTGCGCCAAGTCTAAGAAGACGCATTGGTGTCGCGCCACGGCGGGCGAGGCGCAATTCTATCTAGGCGACACCGCCGCTGGGCTGCAAGCCTACCGCGACGCAGTAGCGATGCAGCCCTCGCCGCGCGAAATGGCGTCCATGTATTCGCAGGCCGATCTGGTGCTAGAGCTCCTCAACGACAGCGCGGCACGAACCGATCTGAAGGGGATCTTCAAAGAGGTGATCGAATAACACCATCACCGGTCGAGAAACCGCCCCCTCAGATGCGAGCGTTTTTCTATATCCCGCCCCTCCCTTTCGCGTAACCCCCAGAGCGGCTGCGGCAGATGACGAGTCGAGGCGGTGGCATCGCAGGCAAGTTGGTCTCTCAGCCCGATTTTCCCTGGCGGGCCGAGTTTGCTGGGCTCGCGCCCGGCAGCGCCGAGTTCTCGCCAAGCCTACCGTTGCGCGAGGCTGGGCTCAGACCTTGTTGGAGGGCTATCTCATCTCTACGTGGTGTGCCTCGCTTGCATTGCGCAGTGTTCCTCGGACCGATCCTCACCTGGCGAGCTGCCGTTCCACTTCTTGCTTTGTCGCCGCGGAATAGAGTCTCACCGATTTGTCCGCGCTGCCCGAGGCGAGCGTCTTGCCATCCGAGGAGAAGGCGACCGAATGAACTCTCCCCGCGTGGTCCTTGAGTGCAACGAGCGCTTGGCGCGAGCCGATGTGCCAGAGCTTGACCGTGCCGTCATCACTGCCCGAGGCCAGCGTCTCGCCATCGGGGCCGAATGCCACTGAGCTGACCGAGTTAGCGTGCCCCTTGAGTGCGCCCATCTCGTCCCCTGTTTGTACGTCCCAGAGCCTTATGGTGTTGTCGCGGCTGCCCGAGGCCAGCGTCTTGCCGCCCGGAGCAAAGGCGACCGCATAGACATCGCCGGCATGTCCCTCGAGCGAGGCCAGCAACTTGCCGTTACCCAGGTCCCAAAGGCTTATTGCGCCGCCGTAACTCCCGGCCGCCAAGGTCTTGCCATCCGGCGCAAACTGGACTGCGGAAACCCCGTACTCGTGCCCCTCGAGCGTGGTTAGTACCTGCTGGGTTCGCACGTTCCAGAGCTTGACCGAGCCCTCCCAGCTTCCCGCAGCCAGGGTCTCGCCGCCAGGTGAAAACGCCACGGAAGACACTTCACCCGCCTGCCCATCGAGGTCGGCCAGCGTCTGACGCGTTTTTGTGTCCCAGAGTTTTACCGTGCCGTCACCGCTGCCCGAGGCCAGCGTCGCGCCATCGGGTGCGAAGGCCACCGCATAGATATCGCCCGCATGGCCCGTGAGCGTGGCTTGCACGCGGCGCGTCTCCACCTCCCAAAGTCTCACCGTACCGTCAGCGCTGCCCGAGGCCAGCGTCTCGCCATCGGGTGCGAAGGCCACGGCATGGATATCGGCTGTGTGGCCTTCAAGCAGGCTGATCGGCCGCTGGGGTTCACCCACCGCCCAAAGCTTCACCGTGCCATCGCCACTCGCCGAGGCTAAGGTCCTGCCGTCCGGCGCAAATGCCACCGAGGATACCCAATCCGCGTGGCCTGAAAGGGTAGTCAAGGCTTTTCCCGTGAGCGCGTTCCACAGCTTTACCGTTCCATCCTCGCTCACCGAGGCGAGGGTCTTGCTATCCGGCCCGAAGACGACCGACAAGGTCCCCCCCGTGTGGGCCTGAAACGTGGCCAGGTCTTGGCGCGTGTTGAGGTCCCAAAGCCCGACGCTGCCATCCGCGCCGCCTGCGCTGAGCATCCTTCCGTCCGGCGCAAACGCAACGGAATAAACGCCGTCCGGCTGCCCCTTGAGGGTGGCCAGTAGCTGGCGAGTGGCGGTGTCCCACAACTGCACCGTGCCATCGTCGCTTCCCGAGGCTAAGGTCTTGCCATCTGGCGCGAAGGCCACCGAATAGATCCACTCCCCTCGCCCGGTAATCGCTGCCTGTTCGCGGTATGTGTCGAGGTTCCACAGCTTCACCTTGCCGTCTCTGGCGCCAGAGGCCAGCATCCGGCCATCGGGCGCAAACACCACGGAGGTGATCCATTTCGAATGTCCCTTGAGCGTAGCCAGCTGTTGCCGGCCGTTGACTGACCATAGCTTGACGGTGCCGTCGGTATGCCCCGCGGCCAACGTTTGGCCATCTGGCGCAAAGGCGACGGAGGACACTTTCCCCGCATCGCCCGCCAGCGTGGCGATCAGTTGAGCCGTAGCAGGGTCCCAGAGCTTCACCGTGGCGTCCCAGCCCCCAGAGGCCAGCGTCTTACCGTCTGGCGCGAACGCCACGCACGAGACCCAGCTCCCATGCCCGGTGAGCGTCGCCTTCTCGTTGTGGTAAAGCCGCCAGAGGTAATACCAGCCGAACGTGCGCATGTCCTCTCGTGGGACGCGAGCAGGCAGAAAGGCATTCAGCAGTTCGTTTGCCCGCGCCGGGTACCCCTCTGAAAAGGCCTCGCTCGCCAGGCTTATGTTCGCAACATAGGCTAATAGCCGATTGGCCTTTTCGCGTTGCTCTGCTATCCCGCGCTGGTGCACGGCTGTGTTCTTCTGTACCAGCGCTTCGCTGCGTTTCTGGAAGCCATACAGGGCAAATCCTGCCGACATGAGAAACGCCAACCCAAGAACTACCGCGAAGGTCCGGGCACGCTTCAGCTCCAGCCGGCGCCGTTGATCTTTGTCCCGCGCCTCTGCCTCGCGCGCCGCCAGGCTCTGCTCCAAAAAGCCCATGGCGGCCGCAAACCCGGGATGATAGCGCCGCGCCCAGGCTTCATTCGGCGCGGCTCGCTCGCGCCACGCCAGGGCGACCTGCAAGTCCGGGTCGCGCCACAGTCCGGCCTCGCCCTCGCCATGCAGCGCGGCGGTCTCGGCTAGCCGCCGGTAGATGGCTGCGGACTGGGCTTCGTCGTCGACCCATGCCTTCAGCCGCTGCCAGTTGCGGATCAGGCTCTCATGGGAGATATCGATCAAGGAGTCAGGGGTCAACGCATGTTCGGCACCAGGCGTCAAGAACGACCGGTCGGGGTGGCGAAAGGCCTCGATCACCGCGATGACCTCGGATCCCTCGGCTGCTGTGACCCCACAGATGTCCCCCACGGTAAGCGGGCGGCGCACCTCCCGATTGTCAGAGCCTTTCTCGGTCAGCGACCTGAAGATCTTTTCGGCGAGCGTCTGGCGCGATTCCAGCAACTCATCGTAGGCCTCGTCTGCGTGTCGCGAGAGCGCGTCCGAAAGGCCGCCGACCGCCTCAAAGTGGGGCAGATCGAGCGGTCCGTTGCCTCGATCTTTCGCTTCCCATTGGACCCAGGTGCGCATCAGCGCGTGTTGCAGGATCGGCAATTGGTCCGGATTGTCGCCTGCGTCGTTGAGCAGGCGGTTCAGCAGGCGCGGTGTGATGGCCGCGCCGCCTACGGCCACAGGGCCGGTGATCGCGATGCGCCGCTGCTCGCGGGTCATGCGCGGGATGAGATACTGCCCCTGGTTGATCGCTTCAGGCAGGTCCCAGAACTGCGCGCAGTCGCCCAGATAATCCGAGCGCATGGTCAGTACGATGTAGATGGGCGGCTCTTGTCGATCCTTCGCTTCGAGCAGCAATTTGACAAAGGCGGCCTTCTCATCCTGCTTATCGTGGTCGCCAGGCTCGATGCGAAACAGCTCTTCGAATTGGTCCGCCAAGACCAGCAGGTTTTTGTCTGCCGGCAGATGGGCCTGGCGGACGGCCTCGATGAGTCCCAGGCTACCGCGCCGCAGGGTCGCTTCGGTGATGGCGATCTGGACCGCGGCCTGCGCCGGGTCGCCCGAACCAAACACGTCTGGGGCGCAGAGGGCGCGTGCGAGGTTGCCGATCGGGTCATGACCGGGGCGCATGATCGCGCAGCGCCAACCGGAACCGGCAGCGGCCATCAAACCGCCATAAAGCGCGGGCAGGAAGCCGGCCCGCACCAGCGAGGACTTACCGCTGCCCGAGGTGCCGACCACACACACAAAGCGGGTGTGGCCGAGTGTGGCGATCAACTGCTCACTCTGGCCCTCGCGCCCGAAGAAGAGGTGGTTCTCGTGAAACTCGAAGGGGCGCAGGCCCGGAAAAGGATTGGCGGGCCGCTCGACCTCGGCGAGTCGTTGCAGGCTCTCGACGATCACGCCTGGCCGCCCTGCCGGAGTGGGGCTAAGAATGGCGCGAGCGATTCCTGGTTGAAGCCGCCGTATTCCTTGATCACCAGGGCATCGGGACAGCGAAAGCGCTCTTTTTGACTGGTGGCCGGCGTACTGAGATAAAAGGCCTTGGCGAGCAACGGCCGCTCGCGTCCCAATCCAGCGAGCTTCAACAACTCGAGTCGTTTCAGCTGCGCCCAGGTATCGCTCGCGCTCCCATAGAAGATCATCAGCGCATCGCAGAGCTGCAAGCTTTCCTTGTGGTATTGCGAGACCTGTAGCCCGTCGCCCTCGAGGGGCGGGGGCAACACCGCGATGCCGCGCTCGCTCAGGTAATCTTCAATGGGCCTGGTTGCGTCGTAATCCGCTTTGTCGCAAAGCAGATAGACGTAAGATACGCCTGGTTGCGCACCGGCATGGGCCGCTGGTTTGGGTTGCGGCGCGAGCTTCTCGTGAATGACGGTCTTTAGCTCTTCCAGCTTGGTTTGCAGCAGGTCCGATCCCGCCTGAGCGCTGCCTTGTAGCTCGTCGATCAAGGCCCGCTGCCGCTCGTCCTCCGATTCCAATCCCACCGGGATCCAGATCAGGCGCGAGAAGCCTGCGCCGCCGCAGCGCTCGGCCGCGAGGGCAAGCTGCATCGATACGGCGGAGCGGTTGCGTTCCATCTCGGGGACGATGCCGTAGCGCGCGCCGAGCAGGTGGATCGCGAGGCTAGCCTGTTGCAAATACCCGCGCACGGCCTGCTCCAGGGCCGGGGCGTTCATCGGCAGGGGTTGGTCGGGCAATACCGGATGGCCGTGTTGCTGGAGGTCGCGTCTGATGCTGTCGCGCTCGGCGCCGAGGTCTGAGGTCGTCTCCGCCAAGTAGACCGTGATGCCAGTGCCGAGCGCGGCAGGTGGCGGTTCGCTCTGCGATTCATGCGGGATTGGCAGGCCGGGATCGCCGTTCAGAACATCGAGCGTCTCTTTGAGGTCCCAGGACAGGTCTTCAAATCGGTCCCAATAGCGCTTGTCCCGCTCGTTACCGATCAACAGGTGATCAAACTCGCGCACGCGAGCCGATGCGGGATCTTTCTCGTAGAACTCATAGCCTAGCAGCCCCTGCCACGCGGCTGGGTGCGCGGATAACGGGACCTCGGTGATGACTACCTTGAAGACACGACATCGATTGCCGATCCGAGCGCCGCCTTGCCGTTCGGCTGACCGCATAAAGTCGTCGACCTCTGCGCGGCACGAGGTCGATGCCAGGTAGCGCGGCGAGACGACCGCAAGAAAGATCGCTGTCTTAGAGAGCGTCTCCTTGATCGCATCGTTGAACGCGTCGTTGCCTCTGAGCTTGCGATCCCGCCAGATCGTAGGCAGCCTGCCCAGGCGCCTAGCCAGGCTTACCCCTAGCCGCTCGTGCAGGAAGTCGACCCAGCCTTGCGGGACACCGGAGTAATGCTGGTTATCGATGTGGGCGTAGCTGATAAAGACGTCCCAATCAAAGGGTGAAGGGTTCATACCTATTTTCGAGCCAGGTGAACCGGGGTGAGGCCGGGATCAGCCTGGCGGATGTCATCGCGTTGATCCTCAAAAAAACCAGCACTCAATGTCATCGGACGATGTCTTCATCGACGTTGCGGACGATAAGGATTGGCCATGGCAGATCTCCTGGCAGAGTCGAGACCGATACTGATTGCAATGATAGCGCCTGATGTCAAGACGGTCGAACGTGGCGCATCACCGTGAGCCGCTGAGGTGTCTCACCGGTCTTGACCGGCGGGCTATTTCACCCGCATTCCCGGTTGCGCACCCTC
The DNA here is from genome assembly GCA_050740455.1 of Gammaproteobacteria bacterium. Lineage (GTDB taxonomy): Bacteria > Pseudomonadota > Gammaproteobacteria > JACCXJ01 > JACCXJ01 > USCg-Taylor. Next base: position 12,909 of record JBOIDF010000038.1, read on the forward strand.
ATCGGGGGCGAGCAGAAAGATGTCTTTTCCGCCCGCGCCGGCCGCGAGCACCATGCCCTCGGAAACCCCGAAACGCATCTGTCGCGGCGCGAGATTGGCGACGACGACCGTGAGCCGGCCGACCAATTGCTCGGGGGCGTAGGCCGATTTGATACCGGCGAATACCGTGCGTTGCGCGCCGCCGAGATCGACAGTGAGTTTGACGAGCTTGTCGGCGCCCTCGACGGGCTCGGCGTTGACGATGCGGGCGATGCACAGGTCGATCTTGCCGAACTCCTCGATGCTGATGGGACTTGGACCGCTTTCTTGTTCCGCAGCCTGCTGCTGATGCTCGCCATTGCGCGTAGGATAACGCAGTACCGGAGCATGTTTTAGTCTCTCACGGTTCGCGCCGAGGAGCGAATCGATAGCTCTTGCGTCGATACGCGTCATGAGGTGTTTATAATCGTTGATCCTGTGCCCGCCCGGTAGCAATGTCTCTGCATCGAGCCAGCGGAGCGGCGCTATTCCCAAGAATCGCTCGACATCAACGGCGAGCTTGGGCAAAACGGGTTTCAGGAACAAGGTGAGTAAGCGGAACAGGTTAATGCCTACGGTACAGACTTCGTGTAGATCGTCACGACGCGCGGACTTCTTGGCAAGTTCCCACGGTTTACTCAGATCGATGTACCGGTTAGCCAAGGCCGCGAGAGCCATGATATGCCGGTTCGCTTTGCTGTATTCTCTGGCTTCATAGAACGATTGAATTACCCAACTACTGGCGAAAAACGACAAAAATGTAGGAAGTGGCGCCGAGGAGGCAATGCCAAGTCCGGGAGGGAAAGCTTCTATGCTTTGCCAGGCTTTCAGCTCTGGCGGTAACAGCGTCGGGTCGCTGTCTATGAACTCACCGCCGAGCACATCAACAGGTTTCCTCTGATTTTCTGCTAAAAACTTCGGGAGAAATTCTCGTAGCGCTTCGAGTCTTGGGTTTGCTTGAAGTCTTCCCTGAAAAGTCTTCGTGACAAATCCGGCGCATCTACTTGCGATATTGACAAGCTTTCCGACAAGGTCGCTATTCACTCGTGCCGTGAAATCCTCCAGGTTGAGATCGATGTCCTCCATCGTGCCGTTGAGCTTCGCGGCATAGTAATAGCGCAGGTACTCGGGGTTGCCGATGTGCTCCAGATAGCTGCGCGCGGTGATAAACGTGCCGCGCGACTTCGACATCTTTTCTCCGTTCACGGTGAGGAAGCCATGTGCGAAGATGCCCGCAGGCGTACGGTAGCCTGAATAATGCAGCAGTGCGGGCCAGAACAAGGCATGGAAATACAGGATGTCTTTCCCGATAAAGTGATAGAGCTCGGCCTTCGACGCCGCTCCCCAGTACGCGTCGAAGTCGAGTCCCGCGCGCTCGCAGAGATTCTTGAAACTCGCCATGTAACCAATCGGCGCATCGAGCCAGACATAGAAATATTTCCCCGGCGCCTCGGGGATCTCGAAACCGAAGTAGGGGGCATCGCGCGAAATATCCCAATTTTTAAGGCCGGCGGTGAACCACTCATTGAGTTTGTTGGCGGCTTCAGGCTGCAAGTGACCGGCGCGCGTCCATTCCCTGAGAAAGGCCTCACACTCGCTCAAGCGAAAGAAATAATGATCCGATTGCTTGCGGATCGGAGCCGCGCCGGAAAGGGCGGAATAGGGATTGATAAGCTCGGTCGGTTGATAGGCGGCGCCGCAGATCTCACAGGCGTCTCCGTACTGGTCCTGGGCATGACAGCGCGGGCATTCACCCTGGATAAACCGATCCGGCAGGAACATGTTCTTGACCGGATCGTAGAGCTGCTCGATGGTGCGCGCTTCGATCAGCCCCCGGGCTTTTAGCTTCAGGTAGATGCCCTCGGCCAACGCGCGGTTCTCGTGTGAGTTGGTCGAATAGTAATTGTCGAAAGCGATGTGAAACTCCGTGAAATCGCGCAGGTGTTCCCCCTGCATCCGCGCGATGAGTTGCTCGGGGGCGACCTGCTCGGCCTCGGCGCGCAGCATGATGGGCGTGCCGTGGGTGTCGTCGGCGCACACGTAGTAGCAGCGGTGGCCGCGCATCCGCTGGAACCGCGCCCAAATATCGGTTTGGATGTATTCGACCAGGTGCCCGAGGTGAATGGGGCCGTTGGCGTAGGGGAGGGCGCTGGTGACCAGGATGTCTCTCGGTCCGTTCACGGCGGTAATAGTCCTTCAATAGGGATTTCTTAAGTTAACATCAAACCAAGGCCGTGTCATCGCACCTCGTGGCTCCAGGATTTGGTGTAGAATGGCCGTACGCATTCCTGGCCGAATTCTACGATGACAACCGTCACGAAAGAGCACATCGAAGCAGCGCTAAAGCGCTATCAAGACCCTTATCTCGGCTGCGATCCCCTCAGCGCCAAGGCGGTCAAGGATATACGCATCGACGGCGATCGCGTGCGCGTCGCGGTCGAGCTCGGTTATCCGATCAAAGACTGGAGCGAATCCTTGAAGGGCGCGCTCAAGGAAGTGCTCGGCAATGTCGAGGGCGTCCGCGAGGCAAGTGTCGAGGTCACTCAGAAAATCATTTCGCATTCGGTGCAAAAGGGCGTCTCTCCCTTACCCGAGGTCAAGAATATCATCGCCGTCGCTTCGGGCAAGGGTGGGGTGGGTAAATCAACCGTCGCGGTCAACTTGGCGCTCGCCTTTCAGTCCCAAGGCGCGCAGGCCGCGATCCTTGATGCCGATATCTACGGTCCGAGCCAGCCCCGGATGTTGGGCTGCCGGGGCAAACCCGAGACCATCGACGGTAAATCCTTTGAGCCTCTGGTCAGCTACCACGTGCAAGCCATCTCGATCGGCAATCTCATCGACGAAGAGACGCCGATGATCTGGCGCGGCCCGATGGTGACCTCGGCCCTGGAGCAGTTGCTCACCGGTACGAAGTGGCGCAACGTTGATTACTTGGTCGTGGATCTCCCGCCCGGCACGGGCGACATTCAATTGACCTTGTGCCAGAAAATCCCGGTCAGCGGCGCGGTGATCGTCACCACGCCTCAAGACATCGCGCTGCTTGATGCGCGCAAGGCGCTCAAGATGTTCGAGAAGGTCGAGGTTCCGGTGCTCGGCATCGTCGAAAACATGAGTACGCACGTCTGCAGCAAGTGCGGGCACGAGGAGCCCATCTTCGGGCAAGGCGGCGGCGCTGCCATGGCCCAGCAATACCAAGTAGATCTCCTCGGATCCTTGCCGCTCGAGATCGGCATCCGCGAGGGGGTGGACAATGGCCGGCCGACAGTGGCCATGGACCCCGGCTCGCGGTCGGCGCGGATCTTCCACGACCTCGCGCGCAAGATAGCGGCGAAGCTCTCGCTGCGGGCCAAGGACTACTCGGCGCGCTTTCCGAAGATCGTGATCCAGAATACCTAGGAAGCTCTGCAAAAGTGTCGCGAGCAAGCCTAGATGCGCGAAGCCGCGGAGCGAGTCGCGAGACATATCACGTAGATAGGCGAGCGACGAGCGAGCATGCGACAAAGCAGATGGGCTGCGGAGTAACTTTTGCAGAGCTTCCCTAAGGTCCGATGTCCGTAAAATCCGACCGCTGGATCCGGCGCATGGCCGCAGAGCATGGCATGATCGAACCGTTCGAGCCTGGCCAGGTCCGCGCCAACGGTGACGGCAGGCTCATTTCCTACGGCACCTCGAGCTACGGCTATGACATCCGCTGCGCCAACGAGTTTAAGATCTTCACCAACATCAACACCACCATCGTCGATCCCAAGAATTTCGATCCGCAGAGCTTCGTTGATGTGGCGGCGAGCGTATGTATCATCCCGCCAAACTCTTTCGCGCTCGCGCGCACCGTCGAGTACTTCCGCGTCCCGCGCAATGTGCTCACCATCTGTCTCGGGAAGTCGACCTATGCCCGCTGCGGAATCATCGTCAACGTCACGCCCTTGGAGCCCGAATGGGAAGGGCATGTCACCTTGGAGTTTTCGAACACCACGCCCTTGCCCGCGAAGATCTATGCGAATGAGGGCGTCGCGCAGGTGATCTTTATCGAATCGGATGATCCCTGCGAGATCTCGTACCGGGACCGCGGGGGAAAATACCAGGGGCAGCGCGGCGTGACGCTGCCGAAGACGTGAGAGGTTGTGAAAAAAACCGTCGCGAGCGAAGGGAGGTCGCGTTCCGCCGGAGCGCAGGAACCGGAGTGTATGTTGATATACATGAGGATTCCGAGCACCGCCGGAACGCGACATCCCGAGCACAGTAGGTTTTTTCACAACCTCTGAGGGAGGGCAGCGATCCGTGCAAGAGGTAGCCTCGCCGAGACGCGACAAAGTGATCACGCTCCTTAGCGCCGACGCCCCGCGCGAGCGGGTGCTCGTCAAGGGCTGGGTCAGGACCCGCCGGGATTCCAAGGATTTTTCCTTTTTCGAGGTCAACGATGGGTCGTGTCTCAGAAATATCCAGGTCATCGTGGACGCCGGCATCGGCAACTATTCCGAAGCAAAGGATCTCGGCACCGGCGCGGCGATTGCGGTGGAAGGCAAGCTGGTCGCCTCTCCGGGGAGCGGGCAGCAGTGGGAGATCCAAGCCGATAGGATCACGGTCATCGGGACCTGTCCCGAGGATTACCCGCTGCAGAAGAAACGGCATTCCGACGAATTCTTGCGCACCATCGCCCACCTGCGGCCGCGGACCAATAAATACGGCGCGCTGTTCCGCATGCGCTCGCGGCTCGCTCACGCTATTCACCAATTCTTCCAAGACCGCGGTTTCTGCTATATCCATACCCCGATCCTGACCGCTTCGGACTGCGAAGGGGCCGGAGCAATGTTCGGCGTCACCACGCTCGACTTGAGAAACGTTCCGAAGCGAGACGGGCGGGTGGATTTCAGCGAGGATTTCTTCGGAAAAGAAGCGAAGCTGACGGTCTCCGGCCAGCTCTCGGGCGAGATGTTCGCGCTCGGGCTCGGTGAGATCTATACCTTTGGTCCGACCTTCCGGGCCGAGAATTCCAACACCGCCCGTCACATGGCCGAATTTTGGATGATCGAACCGGAAATGGCGTTCTATGATCTCGACGCGGACATGGACCTCGCGGAGGAGTTCATCCGCTATCTCGTCACCGACGCGCTGGATCGCTGCCGCGAGGATCTGGCTCTGTTCGCGCGTTTCGTGGATCCGTCCCTGCTTGCGACACTGGAGAATATCGCCGCGAACGCCTTTGAACGCTTGCCTTACGACGATGCCATCGAGCTTCTGCGGCGCTCGGGCGAATCCTTCGAGTTCGAGCCGGCATGGGGCGCCGATTTGCAAACCGAGCACGAGCGCTACCTCACCGAGCGCCATTTCAAGAAACCGGTTATCGTCTATAACTATCCCAAGGACATTAAGGCGTTCTACATGCGGCTCAACGACGATGGACGTACGGCCGCCGCGATGGATGTCCTGGTGCCGAGGATCGGAGAAATCATCGGCGGCAGCCAGCGCGAAGAGCGCTACGATGTACTCCGGTCGCGCATCAATGAGATGGGCTTCGATGAGGGCAATTATTGGTGGTATCTGGACTCGCGCCGCTTCGGCAGCGTGCCTCACAGCGGTTTCGGGCTGGGGTTCGAGCGGTTCCTGATGCTGGTGACGGGGGTGACCAACATTCGCGACGTGATCCCGTTCCCGCGCACGCCCAAGCACCTCGAGTTTTAAGCGTGGCGCTTCTATACACGGCGGCACAACTCGCTTCGCATCTCTAGGCAGCCGATCACCCGCTACCGTTATTCCCGCGAAGGCGGGAATCCACGTGTTGCTTTCATAGCTCCTGGATGCCAGCTTTCGCGGAGTAGCCCCTCTACACCGCGTTCTTACGCGTCGTAGTAAAGGGCGAACTCATAGGGGTGCGGACGCAGCCGGATCGGGTCGCATTCCTTGGTGCGTTTGTAGTCGAGCCAGGTCTCGATGACATCGGAGGTAAAGACATTTCCTTTCTTTAGAAAGTCATGGTCTTTCTCGAGGGCATCGAGCGCGGCTTCGAGCGAAGCGGGGCAGCTCGGTACCTCGGCGAGCTCTTCGGGTGGCAAGTCGTAGAGGTTTTTGTCGAGCGGATCGCCCGGGCTGAGCTTGTTTATGATCCCATCGAGACCCGCCATTAGCATCGCCGCGAAGGCCAGATACGGATTGCAGGAGGGATCGGGGAATCGGACTTCGATGCGCTTGGCCTTGGGACTCGGGGAATATACCGGGATGCGGATCGACGCCGAGCGGTTGCGCGAGGAATAGGCCAGATTGACGGGCGCCTCGAAGCCCGGCACCAGGCGCTTGTAGGAATTGGTGGTGGGGGCCACGAAAGCGCAAAGCGCAGGGGCATGTTTCAGGATGCCTCCGATGTACCACAGGCAGAGATCGCTCACCCCGGCGTATTTGTCGCCGGCAAAGAGCGGTTGCCCCCCTTTCCAGATACTCTGGTGGGTGTGCATGCCCGATCCGTTATCCCCGAACAGCGGTTTCGGCATGAAGGTGACGGTCTTGCCGTGTCGCGAGGCGACGTTTTTGACGATGTACTTGTACATCATCATCTTGTCGGCCATGCGGGTGAGCGAGTCGTAAAGCAGATCGATCTCCGCTTGCCCCGCAGTGGCCACTTCGTGATGGTGCTTTTCGACCACCATCCCGGCCTTCTCCATCTCCAGGATCATCTCGGTGCGAATATCTTGCTGCGAGTCGGTCGGGGGTACGGGGAAGTAGCCTTCCTTGTGGCGCGGTTTATAGCCCAGGTTCGTGCCGTTGTCGCTCCCCGAGTCCCACACCCCTTCCGCAGACTCGACGTGGTAATAAGCCTCGTGGGCATTTTGGTCGAAGCGAATGCCATCGAAGATGAAGAACTCCGCTTCCGGCCCGAAGTACGCGACATCGCCAATGCCGGAGCTCTTCAGGTAGTTTTCAGCTTTGGTCGCAATGTAACGCGGGTCGCGCGAGTATTGCTCGCGGGTGACCGGATCGACGATATTGCAGATCAAAGAGAGTGTCGGGCATTCGGTAAAGGGGTCGATGACGGCCGTTACCGGGTCCGGCACCACCATCATGTCGCTGGCATGGATCGCCTGCCACCCCCGGATGCTGGATCCGTCAAAGCCCAGTCCTTCGTCGAAAATTTCCGGCGCGGCTTGGCTCACCGGTATCGAAAAATGCTGCCAAGTGCCGGGGAAATCCTGGAACTTGAGGTCTAGGATTTCGATGTTCTTGGCCTTGATGAGATCGATGATTTCTTTCGGCGTCATAGCAACCCTCCTGAGTCGTATTTCGAGTTTTTTTGCAGGGTCCGATAAATCGTAAACTGGATCGGCCGGAAATTCCGAGCACCACGAAAAGATACCACGAACAACCGTCCGCCGGTAAATTATAGTTTATGCATGGCCCTGGTAAGAAAAAAACGTGCTAGCGATCAGCCCCCGGCGTGATGGACTCAAGCTCCCGCAGCCGGTGCCGGAACTCCTCGGTCACGGCCCGCGCCTCGGCCTGGTCACGGACCGCCCGAGGGGTCAACAGGACGATAAGCTCCGTGCGGTCGGCGTTATCCGTCGTCTGGCTGAACAGCGCCCCGAGCACAGGTATGTCCTTGAGGAACGGGATACCGCTGTTGGATCTGGTCTTGTTCTCGCTGATCAGGCCGCCTAACGCGAGAGTTTCGCCGCTCTGGACGGTGACGGTGCTCTCGATGCTGCGCCGGATGAACGCCGGGTTTCCTCCAGGGTTTGCGTCGGCGTCGACAGCGGTATTGACTTCGGATACTTCCTGACTGAGATCGAGGGTGATGCGTCCGCCGAGGTTGACACGCGGCGTCACCTCGAGGATCACGCCCACGTCCTTGAACTCGACGGAGGCAAGCACGTTAATATCCGCGGCGGTAATCCCCACCGGTTGCTGCTGCTGGGTGGTGACCGGCACCTCATCCACCACCCGGATGTTCGCGGTCTGGTTGTCGAGCACCATCAGCGAGGGCGAAGACAACACTTTTAGCTTGCTCTCTGCTGCGAGGGCGTTGAGCACGGCCCTGACACCATTATTCGAATCGAGCAGCGCGTACGAAAAATTAGGGGCACCCAACGCTCCTAAACCCGTCCCGCCGAACAGATTCAAGGTCGCTTGACCTCGTCGTTCATCGTTCACTTTGTTGTTGAAGAACCATTCGATGCCATAGCGGAGGTTGTCGGTCAACGTGACCTCGACGACGCTCGCCTCGATCAGCACCTGCAACGGGATGACATCCAGGCGTTTTAGTGCGGCCTCGATCATTTTGTAGTCCTGCGGCTTGGCCATGATCACAAGTGCGTTGTTGGTCTCATCGGCGATGATGCGCAAAGTTTCCGTCGCGACCACCGACACGCCGCCGCGTTCCTGCCCTTTGGCCTTCGAACGCCGGGTCTTACTCAGGCCGCCCGAGGTACCTTCCTCGGCCTCGCTTTCGAGCGTGGTTTGGGTTTCACCGGGAGCGAATTCCGGCGGTGGCGCGCCCGGTGCGGAGGGTTGGGCCTCGGCGCCGAAGATCCCGCCGAGCACGGCGGCAAGATCGGTCGCCTTGCCGTTCCGTACGCGATAAACATAGAGACGCGGGCTGACCGATTCGCCTATTTGATCCAAGCGTTCGACCCAGTTCCGCGCCTGGTCGAGATAACCCGGACGCGAGGAGACGACGAGCAACGCGTTGAGGCGCTCCACCGGCACCATCCGGACAACACCGGTCAAGGGACTGTCTTTATCCCCGAAGATCTTTTCCAGCTCGCCGTGCAGCGACTTGACATCGGCGTGCTGAAGCTTGAACAGCGCCATCGACATCCCGCTGAGCCAATCCACGTCGAACAGCTCCACAAGCTCCACGGCGGCTTGGATTTCCTGCTCGCTCCCGGTCAGGATCAAAAGGTTGCGTTGTTCATCTACGATTTGCGGCGCGTCTTGAGGCAAGAAGGGCTCGATTAACTTGTGGAGCTCGCGAGCGGAGATGTAACGCAGCGGCACGACGCGAATCGTATAACCACGCGCCCCCGCGAGCCGGCTCACGGATGATGGCGGGGAACCGCGGGCAGCTTGCGGCGAGGGGAGGATCTTGTACATGCCGTCGGCTCGCAGCAACGAGGCGCCGTTCAAGCGCAGCAGGTTTTCCAGGGTCGGTAACAACTCGTGCCGCTTGAGCGGCCGGGTCGTCTGAATCGTGGCCGTCCCCGCCACCTTCGGGTCGATGAAATAGTTCTCCTTGAGGAGATCGCCCAGGACCGCCTTGACCACCTCCTGCAAATCGGTGTTTTCGAAGTTGAGCGTGTATTCTCCCGTATCGTCGCTCGGCGGCGGACTTTTGTATCCGCCTTGCGGGTTCACGAAAGTACCGCTCCCGGGATACATCTCGACTTCGGTCTTAAGGGGTTTCTTGTCGTCGGGTTCTTCGAGCGGGATCGTTTCGGTGATGGGCGGAGGCGCGGGGCGGATCACCGGGGGCGACGGCGCGCCGGCGATGGAAACGCTCGGTTCCGCCTTGTGCGGACGCGACACGGTACAGGCGCCACCAACGCTAAGGCCGGTGACTACTAAGATCCATCGAGCCCACGGAGAGCTAAAGTCCACTATAGCTTAGCAAGTGCGCGAAGTGTGGTGAGGAGCCGGTGTCCGCCGGCGGACAAATCTTACGCTACTATAAATGAAACTAAAATAAAAATCTTCATAGTCATGGTGTTATTTTATAAATATCACATCACTTCTATAAAAGGTTCGTTAATCGTCAGGGCCTTTTTTTTTGGGTGGATCGCCGGATTCGGGATCCCTAGCTTCGGGTGGCGCGGGGGGATTCCGTGGCGTGGGGACGGCGGGTTGTCTGCGGGCCAGGCGCGCGGCGCGCTGAGCTGCCACCTTGAACTTCTCCGGGATTTTGCGGAGCAGCGGTAGACGTTCTTGTTCGCGCTCCCGTGTGAATACCACACCTTCCTGCTCAATCGCTTTCACGGTCCAGCCATGAAACGCCTGGCCATCCGCGACGCGCTGGAGCGTGTTGTCGTTAATTCCGCGAATCAAGGCGAAGCGTTGCTCGGGTGTGATCACGACGCCCGAGACGGCATACTTGCTCAAGGGGGTATCCGACGTGGACTGCGTCGCGGCGCCGGTACTCGCGCTCGGTGCCGGACGGCGTGTCTTCAAGAAGAGGGGGCGGGTGATGATTTCCTGGAATTGACTCAACGGCGGTAAGGTAAAGTCGCTTTCGACGGCGGGCGCCTTCCAAGGCAGTTCCGCAGATGCCGCGTCGCCCTGCACTGGTTCCGAGGGGACGGCAAACTCATAGGCGAGCACGAGACCCAGTAGCGTACACAGCGCGCCCAGCGTTAGGGTGACGGCACTCATGGCTCCTAGCCACTTCATGACTTCTCAAGCGCCATAAAGCCGGAGAGACTAAAGCGAATATCCATCTCGTCATTCGCTGGTTTCCCCGGCCGGAATTGGTAGGCGCTCCGGCCGCGTAGATACACTTGATCGACAAACATGCGCGGCTGTCCCGCCTCCAAGGTGTGAAAGACGCGTTGTACCGTCTCGGTGGAACCCAACATTTGGACCTTGATCGATACGGGTTGCTTGGCGTCGGCTTTGCCCCCGTCCTCCGTCGTGTCGGGCATGATCTGAATGCTATTGAGCCGTCCGGCGTTTGCTTCAACGACCTTCTTTACATGCTGTTGCATCTCCGCGGCCGCGAGTGCGCGCGTTTTGCCCTGCAAATACCCGCGTTGTTGCTTGGATAGTTGCTCCTTGAGCCGCACAAACTGTTGCTGTAAGTCGGCGCTACGGCTCGCGACGCGCTCGTAACCGGCCAATCGATTCTGGAGATCCGCGATTCGCTCTGCGTAATCTCCGTAGATCGAAACCAGTGGTTGAATCAAGACCATGTACAACGCGGCGAGCAATAGTAAGAGCAGGCCGACGGCCGCCCCTTGACGTTGACCCGCGGTGAGGCGCTCCATCACGATGAGCCGCCCTCCGCAACCACTTCGGCGGCGAGATTGAAACGCTCGGCGCCGGTTAGGCGGTTTTGGGTGACGGGCGACCGAAACGAGGCATTCTTGAATAACGGCGATGCCTCTATGAGGCCAATGACCGCTGAAGAGGTGGAAGATTCACCTTGCATCGTCATTTCCGTCCCGCTGATCTCAAACTGGTACAGCCAGGTGTCGTCGGGCAGCACGCGGGTAAGCTCGTCCAGAACCCCGATCGTTACCGGCGTCGCCTTCTTTTTCTCGATGAGAAAGCGGGAGTCGCTGGCCAAGACTTCGATCTGCCGATGCAGATCGTCCACGGCCTGGGCCTGTGTCTTAACGTCGGCGATTCGGCCTTCGATCACGGTAATAGACCGCTGCTTCTGTATCAAGGGTACGGTCACGGCGCCGGCCAGTAGACCGGCGGCCGCGGCCGCGAGGACGAGATTCAGGCCCTGCCAGACAGGCGTTTTCACCCGCCGCCGGTCGAGCGGCAGTAAATTGATCTCATTGCCGTTGCCTCTCGCTTCCGGCGTCCGTACCCGGTCGGGATGCAGGCCGAACGGCGCGAGCTTGGCGAGGATCTCATCCAATGAGACACGGGGGATGGCAGCCAGCTCGACCCGCAAACGCTTTGCTGCCGAAACTCGTTCGAGGACACGAAAATCGTAGTAGACCTGGCCGGCTTTAAACGGCGTCTCCTGGTCCATAGCGTAACCAAGGACCTCCCTGAGGTTTTCCTCGGCAGCCAGCGGCAGGTGTACCTCCCGGCGCAACGCGCGCTCGGGCGGTAGCTCAAGTATCACTTCGGTTGCGGGCGTCCGATCGCTCCCGAGATGCCGCAATGCCGCCAGCGCAGCTTCCGAGGGGGCTGTGGTGGAAAAGCGAAAGCGAGGCGCGGCGGGATCCTGCCCGCCGTCCTCCCGACCAACCTCGATCTCGGTGTCGAGCCACCGAATGACCCAGCGTTCCGGCTCTATGTTCGCCAGCCGCCGTATCGAGTCCGGCAACAGCATCCAAAGCTCACTCGACCACCAATCGAAGAACGCGCGTGCCTGCGCCCGCACCCAATCGATGTTTAGCCTCGAGTCGCTAGACACTGCTTTTTTCCCTAACTCTCAATCGCCTTCCTGCCACGCGAGCACGGTATACGGTTTTCCGGAGCGCTGAGCTAGTTTTATGGTTGCGGCTATGGACGCCCGCGTCTGGGCCGGTAACCTGGCCTCGGCCCGCACGGTATAGATTACACCATTACTTCGGACAACAAAGCGGGCGTCGATGATCGGCTTGAGCGCATCGCGCGCGTTCTGGCCCGGTTCCGCGGCGTCGTCGCGCCGGGCAAGGACTTCCTCAAGATCACGCTCGGCGTCTTGATCGGATAGCAACAATGCCCGCAGTACCTCGGGCGGGGCCACGCGATCGTCTATCCCGGCCGAATGGGAGTGTACGGTGAGCGCGGGCCGCAGCCGCTTGAACAAGCGCGGTGTCATACCGAGCACCTGTTGCAGCTCCTCGACCGTATTGAACGTAGCGTCCTTGGCCCCGTGGATCCTGCCGGCCGCCTGGTATTCTTGATCTTCGGCGCCGTTCAAGCGCCGCAAGCTATCCGGGTCGCGCCAGTCTTCTATCGCGTCGAGCAGCGCGTCACGCCGCTCGTCTTCGATACCCGATACCCGGAACAAGGCGTCGAGGAGACCGCGTTGAGCGCTATTGAGGTCGATCTTGCCTGCTTCGTCCTGCAGTGACACCGTGATCGGCACACCGGCGAGGCGTACTTCGTGGGGGCTGCCATCGCCGCGCCAGCGGCGCAAGCGATCGGGATTGTACAGTTCAAGGATGCCGCGATACACGCCCGCCTCGGCAAGCGCGCGGGCCTGCGCCTGTGTCACGAGATCGTGAGCCAGCGTGGTCTCGGTCCGCATGCTGAAGGCCAAACTGGCGGCCACGATGCTGAGCAAGGCCACGACCCAGAGGACGATCACGAGCGCGAGGCCCTGCTCCGTCGCCGGCGTGTGTATAGCTTTCATAATGCGTAAACGTCCAGGATCTTGTTAGTGGGGTTCATTTGCACGAATACGGATTCGGGTAGCAGCATCGACGATTATTCTTAGAAATCACCAGGATCCTCGTCGCCGACCTCATTAAAATCCAGGCCCGCGTCCGAATCTTCCGCGGATTCGGGCGGCTGCATGACCAGTTGTGGCTCGCCGGTGTCCGGTTCCGCATGGACCGGGATCACGAGCGCGGGCCAGGCGCCGTGCCTTGCGGTCTTGATGCTGAGCCGCACCCGCGCCGGCAGCCGTTTGTCGTCGTTCCAGGTGTCGTGCCATCCGGTGATGCGGCGGGATTTCCCGTAGTAGGAGAATAGGGCGTCTTTAACGTGGTTGAGCATCACGGTTCGACGGGCGTGATCGGGGGCAACCAACGGGTCGCCGAGATCGGGTTCGGCGCGCCAATAGGTGAATACCAGCCGGCCGCCGCTGAGGAGCTCGATCGCGCCGATATAAAGGCCGCCCGGTTCACCCCGGACAGGTGAGTTGGCGGTAAAAGTCAGGGATCGAGATCGGCCGCGAAATACAAGCTGCTGTTCGGCTTGGTCGAGCCAAACGAGGGGATAGGCGCGGGTTATTTGGCGGGAGATGAAACCGGCGACCGCCCGCTGATCCTCGGTCATCGCCGCCCGCGTCTCGGCGGCGTCCGAGGCGCGGGTCCCGATCCGCAATCCGCTGTAGAGCGCCACCATGATGAGGCCGGTGAGTGTAAGCGCCAGCAAGAGCTCAACGAGCGTGAATCCGCCGCCCGCGCGCTGCGTCGTCATCGTCGCGGCCGCGGCCGCAGCCTCAAGCTAGTTAAGGTAACCGCGCGCCTTTTCGCGGCTTCTTGCCAGAGCACGCTGACCGTGACTCGGTAGGCGTCGAGCGGCAGCTTTTCCGGGTCGAGATGGGCGGGAAAATAGGGTTCGATGCGGCGCGTCCACTGATAACGGCCACTGGTCTCTCCCGACTCCTCGCCGGACAAAGCGGCGGTCTCCAGATCCACGCTCGCCAGCAACGATTCGGCCCACAAGACCGCCTCCGTATAGTCGGCGCCGAGCTTGCTGCTACGCAGGGCGGTGGCGAAGATTTGCAGCAGCACGCCTAAGGCGATGGCCAAGATCGAGAACGCGACCAACACCTCGAGTAAGGAAAAGCCGCGCGCGCGCCGGCTGTGATCAGTGAATCGCAACGCGGCCGGTCAACCAACTGATATCGACGACATAGCGTAAGGGCCCGCTAGCGAGGGTGATCTGGCCGCCGGTCGAGCTGCCGTCCGGGTAGAATCGAAACGCCCCGGTGGTTACGGAACGTGTCTGCGAGCGGGCAGTATCGAGCTTGATGTCCGCCTCCTGCGGTAGCGTGCGGGTACCTTTGCGTCCGCTGATCGCATAGCGCTTATCGGCGACGTTTACCGTCACGGTGGATTCGACGTGGCGGTTAATCGCCCGGCTACGGGCGTAGCGTAGCGCCGCGGCCAGCTCGCGCGCGGCGGATCGCAGCTCCACGCTCGTCGCACCTTGCGAGAACAGGGGCGGGACCAGCGACAGCACAAGGCCGCCGATAACCAAGACCACCAATAGCTCGACGAGGGTGAATCCTGACAGGGAGGGCATGTGCTACTGCCAATTGGCGATGTCCCGGTTCTCGTCCTCACCGCCCTCGGCGTTGTCCGCACCAAGCGTGTACAGGTCGAAATCGCCGTGCTCACCCGGAAACCGGTACTGATAGTCGAAGCCCCAAGGATCCTTGGGTACCTGTTTTTTCTTAAGATAAGGGCCGTTCCAGCGTTCGGTCCCGGCCGGTGCCTCGACCAGCGCATCGAGTCCCTCGTCGCTCGTGGGATAGCGGCCGATCTCCAGCCGGTACATGTCCAAGGTGGCGCCGAGATCTTCGATTTGCAAGCGGGCCGTGTCGCTTTTCGCCCCGCTCAGATATTTCATAACCTGGGGCCCCACGAGACTCGCGAGCAGCCCTAGGATCACCAGCACCACCAGCAACTCGATAAGTGTGAAACCCCGCGGTGAACGGGGTTCCTTCGTTCGTTTCATTTCGCTAAGTCCTCTGGTTGACGGAAGTTTAAAACGCAAGCTCGTTTACGCTCAAGATCGCGACCAGGATCGACATGATGATGGCGGCGATCACGAGACCGAGGCCCAGGATCAGCACCGGTTCCAAGAGCGCCAGCATGCGCTTGACCGTGGCCCGCACCTCGCGATCATAGACCTCGGCCACTTGCAGGAGCATCTCTTCGAGCTGTCCGGTCTCTTCTCCCACGCGCACCATGTGGACGGCAAGGCGAGGAAAATAAGCGATCTCCGTCAAGGGTTCGGCAAGCCCATGGCCGTGTTTCAGGCGCTCGACGACGGTGCCCACGCCCTCCGCTAAGACCTGGTTCCCCAGGGTCTCTTTCACGATCGATAGCCCGCTCAACAAGGGCACGCCGTTCGTGAGCAGGGTGCCGAGCATGCGGCTGAAGCGCGCCACCTCGATCTTGGTGATGAGATCCCCGGCCAAGGGCAGCTTGAGAAAACGCTGGTCCCAGCGGTAGCGCGTCGCGGGTTGCGAGAGTTGCTTGCGGAAATAGAGTCCAACCGCCACGGCGGCCAGGATGAGCAGCCACCAGTAATCACGCAGCAAATTCCCCATCGAGATGACCACTTGGGTGGCGAATGGCAAGGCCGCGCCGGCGTCCGAAAATAACTGCTCGAATTGCGGCACTACATACACCAGGAGCACCAGCACCGAGAGCCCGGCCACGCCGAGCAGTATGGCGGGATAGATAAGCGCGGAGGTGATACTTTCCTGAAGCTCTTGTGCGCGTTCGAGGTACTCGGAAAGACGCGTCAGCACCAGCTCGAGGGCGCCGCCGGCTTCGCCCGCGCGCAACATGTTGAGATATAGCCGCGAGAAGACGCCGCCTTGGGCTTCCATGGCGGCCGAGAGCGTGGCGCCGCCGTGAACGCCCTCGCGGATGCGTGTCAGCAATTGGCCTGCGGTTCCTTGGCCGGAGAGATCAATCAGCACCTCCAGGGCGCGGTCGAGCGGCAGCCGCGCGCGCAGAAGCGTGGCGAGCTCTTGGGTCAGAACCACTAACTGGGCTTGCGATAAGCGCTTCGAGCGACGCAGCGTGATCCAGCCCGAGCGCCTGGCGCCCCCGGCTAGAGTTTCCTCGGCCCGGATCGGGATGTAACCGAGGGATTGCAGGCGCTCGATGGCCGCGGCCTGATCGCGTGCTTCCAATTCGCCTTCGAGGACCTCGCCCTCTGGGTTGGCGGCTTTGTAGCGATAGAGTGCCATGCTCAGGAGACGTTGGTCACGCGCGATACTTCTTCGATGGCCGTGATCCCACGGAGCGCTTTATCAACACCGTCTTGGAACATCGTGCGCATGCCGGCCTCGATCGCCATGGCTTGGATTTCCCCCGCATCGGCGCGCTTGAGCACCAACCGCCGGATCGGGTCGGTCATGCAGAGAAACTCGAGGATCGCGGTGCGCCCTCGGAACCCCGTCGCCGCGCATCGGGGACAGCCGACGGGTTCATAGAGCACGACGTTCTTATCCTGCACATAGTCGCGCAGTTTCAGTTCCTCCACGATCTCGGGCAGCGCCTCGTAGGGACGCCGGCATTGCATGCACAGCGTCCGCACCAAACGCTGCGCCAGGACGCCGTTGACGGTCGAAGTCAGCAAATAGTCTTCCACGCCCATGTCGAGCAAACGCGTGACGCTGCTGCCCGCATCGTTGGTATGCAGGGTGGAGAGGACCAAGTGACCCGTGAGCGCCGACTGGACCGCGATCTCCGCGGTTTCCAGATCGCGGATTTCCCCGATCATGATGACGTCGGGGTCCTGGCGCACGATGGATCGCAGGGCGTTGGCGAAATTAAGACCAATCTGCGGTTTCACCTGGATCTGATTGATGCCCTCGAGCTGGTATTCCACCGGATCCTCGACGGTGAGGAGCTTACGCTCGGGGGTATTGAGCCGCTTGAGCGCCGCGTACAGCGTGCTCGTCTTGCCGCTTCCCGTGGGCCCGGTCACCAACAGAACCCCATGGGGAAGATCCAGAACCTCGAGAAACGCTTTGAGCACATCGTCGCTAAAACCGAGCGGCTGGAATTCGAAGCTGATGGCCTGTTTGTCCAATACCCGCATAACCACGCTTTCCCCGTGCAGTGTCGGGACCGTCGAGATGCGAAGATCAATCTCCTTGCCTTGCACGCGCAGTTGAATGCGGCCATCCTGGGGCAGGCGGCGTTCGGCGATATTGAGCTTGGCCATGATCTTCACGCGCGAGATCACCGCGGCCGTGGAACGGGCGGGCGGGGCCTCGACCTCGTGCAGCACGCCGTCGATGCGGTAGCGTACCTTGAGACGGTTCTCGAACGGCTCGATGTGGATGTCGGAGGCGCGCGAGTCGATGGCGCGATTGATGAGGTGGTTCACCAAGCGCACGATCGGGGCTTCGCTGGCTAGGTCTTTGAGCCGCTCGATGTCTTCCTGCTCGCTCGCCTCGGTACGCGTCTCAATGTCATCGACAATCTGATCGAGGACGGTTTTCCCGGTTCCGTACAGGCGTTCGATCGCGGCGAGGATCTCCGAGCTCACCCCGACGGCCGGCCGGACGGGCCGCCCACAGGCGAGCGCGAGCGCCTCGATGACATAGGTATCCTCGGGCATGGCCATCGCCACGACCAGGGCGCCATCCTGCTCGAAGACGGGGATCGCCCGGGCGGTTTTCAGAAACCTCGCCGAGACTTGTTCTTCATAATAGAGCGGCGTGACCGGATAGTCGTCCGCGGCGAGAAGCGGAAGTTCGAGCAGTGCCGCGAGGGCATCCGCGAGGCCGCGCTCCGACACCAGGCCCAGTTTGACCAGCACCGTCCCTAGATGTTCGGCATTGGTTTGCGCCAGACGCGAGGCGCTCTCGAGCCCCTCTCGCGAGAGCTTGCCCGCGGCAATCAAGTGGCTGCCCAGGCGTTCGGCGCTTGTGGGTGGAGTTTCTGTAATCGTCGCTAATGAGATCATGGCTGCGTTTGTCGCGCCTTCCTCGCCGGGAAATCAGACAAGATCTGGGCCATTGTACCTAGGCTTCCGGCATGCGGGCTAGCGCGCCACTAGCTAACAGCTTCGGCACGGGCTCGTTCCTTAACCGCACATAGCGCGGCAGCCCGTTTTCATACGGGGGATAGTCTTCGCCCTGGATGAGCGGGCTGAGATAGCGGCGGCAGGCCGCGCTGATCCCCCACCCATCGGCGTTGATATACTCGCGCGGCATCTTCTTCTCGACGTTGGCAACCTCTTCGAGCCGGGCTTCCCCCACCTCCCACACGTAGGGATCATCGGACTTGCGCACGATGATCGGCAGGACGGCGTTCTTGCCCGCGAGCGCGAATTCGACCGCAGCCCGGCCTAGGGCATACGCTTGTTCGACATCGGTTTTCGAGGCGATATGGCGCGCCGCGCGTTGAAGATAATCCGCAACCGCCCAGTGGTATTTGTAACCCAGGCCCGTCTTTACTAACCCCGCGATGACCGGTGCGACCCCGCCGAGCTGCGCATGGCCGAAGGCATCGCGGGTCCCGGCTTCGGACAGAAATTCCCCGGCCGCGTTTTTCAGTCCTTCGGAGACCACAATGACGCAATAGCCCTCGGTGTCGACGACGTGTTTGACGCGCGCCAAGAATCCCGCCTCATCGAAAGGGATCTCCGGGAACAAGATGATATGCGGCGGATCGGTCGGCCGCTCCTGTGCCAACCCGCCCGCGGCCGCGATCCAGCCCGCGTGCCGGCCCATGACCTCCAGGATGAACACCTTGGTCGAGGTCTTGGCCATCGAGGCGACGTCAAAGGCCGCCTCGCGCACCGAGACCGCCACGTATTTCGCCACCGATCCGAAGCCCGGGCAGGCATCGGTGACCGGCAGATCGTTATCGACGGTCTTGGGGATCCCGATGCAGGCGAGCGGATAGCCGGCCGCAGCCGCCATCTGTGCGATCTTATGCGCGGTGTCTTGCGAATCCCCGCCGCCGTTATAGAAGAAGTAACCGATGTCGTGGGCCTTGCAGATCTCGATGAGCCGCTCGTATTCCGCGCGGCTCTTGTCCAGGCCCTTGAGCTTATAGCGGCAGGAACCGAACGCGCCGGCGGGCGTGTGGCGGAGCGCGGCGATGGCCTCATCCGACTCCTTGGAGGTGTCGATGAGGTCCTCGGTCAGGGCGCCGATGATCCCATTGCGCCCGGCGTAGACCTTGGCGATGCGCTCGGGATGCCGGCGGGCCGTTTGAATGAGGCCGCAGGCGCTGGCGTTGATGACGGCGGTGACCCCCCCGGATTGTGCGTAGAAGGCGTTTTTTGCTGACATGGTTTTCCTAGCCGTGGAAATAGGATGATACTAACTCGGCATACTGGCTCAGGAAAAGCCGTTGCGTGCGTGCCATTGTGCATTGTGCGCTGGGCGGTGCTCGATTACTTTAGCGTCGGTCAATACGCGGGAGCATTAGGTGGAAACACAAGACGATGCGGCACCGAGGTCGTTTCTATCCCTCTCCTGGCGATTTTGGCAACGCGCGCCGCTCTACATACGCATCGTTTTGGCGCTGGTCCTCGGCGTGCTCGTGGGCCTGGCCTTGGGGCCCGCGGCCGGCGGCTTGGGGTTGCCGGGACAACTGGTGCTGCGGCTTCTCGGGGCCCTTGCGCCGCCGCTCATCCTCGCGGCCATCGTGCATGCGCTCATGACTGCGCAGCTCGAAGGCGCTCTGACCTTCCGGCTTGTGCGCCTATTGATCCTGAATACCTTGGTCGCCATTTGCGTCGGTTTGACAGTCGCCAACCTGCTCGAACCGGGGGCCGGCGCCGGCTTGAAACCGCCAACCGCGACCGCGGAGCACGCTGTGCCAGGCCACTCCGACCCGTGGTTGACGTTTATCGATAACATACCGAGAAGCCTGCTCGGCCCCTTGGGCGATAACGGCAAGGTGCTGGGCGTGATCGTGATCGCCTTGGCCTTCGGCATCGCGCTGCGGCGCGAGCGGACCCGGCCGCTCGGCACGCCGCAAGCTCTCGTCGAGCTATTCTTGGCGTGTCTCGTGCGCATCCTGCACTGGGTGATCGCGATCGTGCCCCTGGCCGTATTCGGGATCGTGGCCAGCGTGGTCGGCACCGGCGGCTTCCGCGACTTCCGCAGCCTGGGGCTTTTTGTCTTGAGCGTGATCGTGGCCTTGCTTATTCAGGCGGGGTACTATCTGCTACGCATACGCTTCGGCTCGTGGGTGCATCCCTGGCAGGCGATCCAGGGGGCGCGCGACGCCCTGGTCATGGCGTTCTCGACCGCGAGCTCGACCGCGACCATGCCGGTCACTTATGCTTGTCTCAAGGATCGGGTGGGGGTGCGGGAGCGCTCGGCCACCCTCGGGGCGCTGGTCGGGGCCAATTTCAACAACGACGGCACCGCGCTCTACGAGGCCATGGCCGCTCTCTTCGTGGCGCAGATGCTGGGTCTCGATCTAACCCTTGCGCAACAGCTTATGGTGGTGTTGACCAGCGTCATCGCCTCGGTAGGAGCGGCCGGGATCCCCGAGGCGGGTTTGGTGACGATGACCTTGGTGTTTAACGCCGTCGGGTTGCCTACCGAGTATATCGCCATCCTCCTGACCGTCGATTGGTTTCTGGACCGCTGTCGCACCGCCATCAATGTCATGGGCGACATCAACGTCAGTTGTCTACTCGATGGAAAGCGGCGCGAGGCGGATCCACAGGATTAGGAAAAGTTTCGCACGGCTTTCACTAAATTTTCGGGTGTCCCGATGTCGAGACAGGTGTCATCGGGAAAAACTACCCCTTCTACCCGCAGATCACTTTCGATTGCAGCCTTGAGAACGTCCCCAACAATCAATTCTCGCTGCTCCCGCACATTGTCCTGTGTGTTTGCTTTTTGGATAGCGCCAAGATATTCATGCATGAAACGCGTGAAGACCGGTGTCCAGAGAGCTATACTCCATCCGTAGCGTAGGTGAGTCTCGCTAGGTTTTATTGCAATGAGATTTATTCGACCGTCGTCGTCCAGATCCACCATGTCCCATTTCCGCGGCTGTTCGATAGGGAAGAGCCCCAACACTACATCGGCATTCGTGGTTGCTTGCCTGGCCAGCAAGCGAATGAATGCATCGTCAGTCTTGAAAATAATATCGGGATAACCGAATGCTACCAACGCGCCTTGCACAAAGGGATAAGCCTGGTCCAAGGTGTAGGGCGCGCCAAAAGGTAAACCCATCATCAAGTAGGCTAAATGCATATCCAATATTGCGCCATCTCCCAGATAGGCCGGAATATCCCATTTCGCTTTGCCCAATACAATGTAGACCTTGATGATACCTGCCGATCGCATTTTCTCGAGCAGATAATGACAGACCACTTTCGGACGCACGCTCTCACCGTCGTCCGAGGCCCGGAAGCCCACTGGATATAACTCTTTGCTGCAAGGTAATGGAGCCAGCCGCGTTGCTTTCCCGCCTGCCGGGAGCAACCCAATAACTTCCCGACAAAGTGCTCGGTCCCGGTTCGAGTTAGCCATGGTTTTCAGGAGTCCGTGCGTATTCGAGACGCCTGTCAGAGGTCTTAACTAATAGGACTTGATCATAGGCCGCATAGTGATATTGGTTACCTCGACAGTACGCGGCAACCCGAGCGCGTTGATCACCACAGCGACCACGTCTTCAGGCTGCATGAGGAGCTCGGGGCGATAATCCCTGCCCTCGATCTCGTGAATGGCCGCCTGCCGCGGCGTAGCGGTACGTCCAGGAAACACACTTAGAACACGCACCCCGTCGGCATTCATTTCCTCTCGCAGGCTATCGGCGATGGCCCTAACCGCGTGTTGGGTTGCCGAATATTGACATACGTTGGCTCTGGCGCTCAGGCCTACCGTTGAGTTGATAAACACTATCTGACCTCGACGCAATTTGAGCATGGGCAACAAGGCTTGCGTCAGGACATAAGGAGCGCGAACATTGGTTCTGTACTGCCGGTCCAAGTCTGTGACAGGGACAGTTTCAAGCGGCCCTTGAGAAAAAATACCGGCGCTGTGCACGAGCAGATCAACATGGCCAAAATTTTTCTGGAGACGCTCGGTGAGTTTGAGAATGTCATCATCATGCGTCAGATCGAGCTGGCACGTTTGCACCACTGGTGTGATCGCTCGAGCGCTCTGAGCAACCGCCTCTAGTCTTTGTAGATTTCGTCCCACCAGACAGAGCATAGCACCCTGCGAGGCGAGGCCGAGGGCGATGGCTTTGCCGATCCCACTGCTGGCGCCCGTCACTACGGCAATCTTATCCGTGAAGGCTTTCAGATCTTACTCCAACTTGGTATTGGTTAAGGCTGGGTCTTACTACAGGACAGATGGGCCCCTAGTGGAGGAGATCGCTGATCATGGCAACCTCAGGGCCTCCGCGCTCGGTTTCGGAACGTCCGCAGGAATAGCCGTACTATCTGCTTGGCTGCGACCAGCAGGTCCTTGACAAAGCTTTTGAAAAAGCGCAGAAACCATACGCCGATCTGAGGGTAGCAACGCAGCTTGTCATTGAAGCTCAAATCCGAGATCTGCACGGCCTTTGCCAGCTCGAATAGAAGCTTCCATCGAGGGAGCAGTATGCGGCCCTTATTGATAGGGTCCACAAATGCAGCTTTCTCCCAGGGATCTAGGTAACCCGATCCCTCCGGATGACGCCGTCTGTACAGGAGGCGCTCGGGAAGCTCATAGAACTGCCCCAGTAAAGCCAGCTCAGACAATAGCACGATATCTGAGGCGTTATAGCTGCCTTCCAACCGGGTTTTTCTGATGGCCTCGGTCCTCATGACGCCAAACATCGGATTGATCCACCAGTTCCCGCCCCGATACCGCCGGTGGAAAGCCCGATAGCGCTCGACCGGATCGGGTGCACGCAGGTCGAGTCCGTCCTCCGAATCGCTCACCAAGTCTCCATGCCCGTCTATCACGCTACTTTGAGGGTAACAGAGCACGGCGGCGGGATGCTGCTCCAGGACCTCGACGCAGCGAGCGAGAAACTCCGGGGCACACAGATCGTCGTGATGCGCCCACTTGAAGTACTTACCGGTCGCCAACTGGATAGTGCGGTTCCCATTGCGCGCACTGCCTATGTTCTCGTCGTTGCGGGAATAGCGTATGCGCGGGTCGCGAGCCGCGTATTCGCGGCAGATGTCCTCGGTGGCATCGGTCGAGGCGTTATCCGAGATGATTAGCTCAAAATCACGGAATGTCTGCGCCAGCACGGCCTCCAAGGCGGCCTTCACGTAACGCTCGCCGTTATAGACGGGCATGCCGACAGAGACGCGCGGCGGGATATCATTCGCGTGGTCATAGGTCGCGGAGCTCAACCAGCGGTCTTGGGTCATGGCACTTACATGTCTGGTATGGCTTCTGACACCCCTTGCCTTCGGCACACCGGTCAAACAGGCTCGCCGCCCTCGTTTGCATCATACACGAGACTCAGGCCCTCAAACTACCGCTGCCCTCTTCCAATGCTAGATGAGCCTGAACGGGGAGCGTATTTCTAACGCAAGATGAGCCTGAACTAGGGAAGGGTGCTGTTCATGATGGGAGGATGAAGACCCCCATGAACGACGAACAGATACAGAC
>JBOIDF010000039.1:0-36266 GCA_050740455.1 Gammaproteobacteria bacterium
TGCCCGCATCGTTCATTCCTATCTGAAGCGCGTAGCGAAACCATTGTCTGAGGAGCCGGATGCGCAAATCGCGCACGTCCGGATCTGAGGGGGACCTGGGTGGGCGACTACCCAGGTCTACCCGACCGGAAGCTCTTGACCCTGTGCCAGAAGATCAACGATGCCGATTGGAAGCGCACCGACATGCAGTCGGTCAGCGGCGGGATTTTCGCCGGCGCCATCGGTACCGGCCTGTCGGGTTTGTTGGGCGGCATCGGCCAATCCACGTTTTCCAGCAACGTCGGTCTTTCCCTCGCCACCGGGGCCACCAGCCGGTCTATCGCCATTCCCTGCGGCATTCTGATGATCCTTCTGGCTTTTTTACCCAAATTTGCGGTCCTTTTTGCCGTGATGCCCGACCCGGTGATGGGCGCGATCCTGATTTACGTGGCCTGCTATATGATTCTTGCCGGCATTCAACTGATCACGTCGCGCATGCTCGACGCGCGGCGGATCTTTGTTGTCGGCATCGCGCTGATTTTCGGGCTGAGCGCCGACATGGTTCCAGGACTATACCGCGATACTCCCGTTCTGATTCAGCCTCTCTTTTCGTCGTCTCTGGTTATCTCCACCGTCCTGGTCGTAATTCTGAATCTGCTTTTCGTATCGGCGTTACCAAACGCCAGTTTCTGGAGTTGACGCCCGGCGTCGACGGTTCTCAGAAAATTTTTGAGTTCATGGAGACTCAGGGGGGAATTTGGGGAGCGCGCCGGGACGTGATCATGCGAGCGACAGCGGCTCTGAATGAGTTTGTCGAGTCCGCTACCGCCTTGAATCTCGTGAAGGAAAAAGCACGGGCTGAAGTCAGTTTTGACGAATTCAACCTCGATGTAGACATTCGATACGCTGGAGAGCTGATGGAATTGCCGAATCGGCGACCAACCGAAGATGCCCTGCTCGGCGATGAAAAGGCCGTCGCCAGTCTCTCCGGCTTTCTGATTCGCCAGTATGCCGACAGAGTCAAAGCTGAGACTGCAAATGGCCAATGCCGGATTCAAATGCATTTCGATCACTGAAAGACCGGGACCATCTTGCTTTTAACCTCGATGACTCGTGACGCTCTTTTGGGAAATGCTCGCGTTATCAACACTGCCCATGGCAGCGGAAGAAATGAACGGCGAAGGAGAAACCTGTGACGATACGAACACAAACTCTCCTGATGGTGACGTTGTTGTTAGTCGCGGCGGTTCTCGCCACGGCGGGCGTTCTGGGCTGGAGCTCACGTCAGGCATTGCTGGCTGAAACCGAAGTTCAAGGACTGGCCATCGCCCGGCTATTGGCGCGCAGTGCTGCATTCAGCGCGCACGTCATGAACGATGTTGAGACCGCGATCGGCGAGCAGATGATCGTGGAGGCCACGATGGCCGCGCATCTCGCGGCCCAGGGCGAGGCGGCGGGGGTGGACGCCAGGGAGATCAACCGCCGGCTCAAACAGATTGCCGACGACACGGCCCTGGACGAAATCTGGATCACCGACGAGAAGGGTCATGCCTACCTGAGGAACATGACTGAGATCGACTTTACGTTCAGTCCGGATCGGGAGAAGCAGCCCCAGGCGCACGCTTTCTGGCCGCTGCTCACGGGAACGAGCGAAAGCGTCGTCCAGAAAGCGCGTCAGCGCGAAGTCGACACGCAGGTCTTCAAGTACGTCGGAGTGACCGGGGTGGACAAGCCGCGCATTGTCCAGGTGGGGTATCACGCGGCCTTCCTCGAGGAGCTGCGCCGGCGCATGGGGCTGACACGTCTGATCAACCAGATGGTGTCCGAAGGCAGCGTTATCGGGATCCGTGTCCTTGACAAGCGCATGAACACGGTGGGCTATGCCGAGCGGGTTCGCGGCGACAAGCTACCCGAGCCCACCGAGAGTGACTTGGCAAGCTTCCTCAGCCTGGCGAAGAAACAGCGGACACAAAGCTTCCTGGAAGGATCGCTTCTAGAGGTTGCGGCGCCAATTGGCGCGGAGGGCGGAGAACTGAAGGGCGGGGTGATCCTGGTGACTCTGCCCACGGGCCATGTTCAGGCCGCCATTCGCAACGAAACTCGGCTGGCAATGGCGGTCAGCGGCCTGGTGTTTTTGCTCGGCTCGGGCATCGCCATTTTCGGCGCCCGGACCATCTCCAGACCGATTGCTCATTTGACGCAGATGACCGAGCGGATCGCGGGTGGTGACTTCACCCAACGGATCGACGTCTCTGCAAAGAACGAGATCGGCGTGCTCGCGGCCTCGTTCAACGAGATGACCCGGCGCTTGAACGAATCCATCGAGCGTCTGAAGGATACCACCGCGGCCAAGGAACGGATCGAAAGTGAGTTGCAGATCGCCCACGAAATTCAGATGAGCATGGTGCCGAAGATCTTCCCGCCGTTTCCAGACCGTAGCGAGTTTGATATTTTCGCCACTCTGGTGCCGGCCAAGGAAGTGGGCGGCGATCTATACGATTTTTTCTTCATCGATGACGATCATCTATGCTTTGCTATCGGCGATGTGTCGGGCAAGGGAGTTCCCGCGTCGCTTTTCATGGCCGTAACCAAGACCTTGTTGAAAGCCACTGCAGGGAACGGCGGTGCGCCCGGTGAAATCCTCGCGCGCTTGAACGACGAAATCTGCCGCAATAACGAGTCCTGTATGTTCGTGACTCTTTTTTGCGGGATCTTGAACATCCGCACCGGTCAGGTCGATTATAGTAACGGCGGGCACAATCTGCCCTATTACCTTTATCGCGACGGAGTGAGCCCGGTAGAAAATGCCGGCGGAATAGCGCTGGGGGTTGTGGAACAAAGTCTCTATGCATCGGGACGGATGGTTCTCGGCCCAGGCGAAGCCCTGCTGCTTTACACCGACGGGCTAACCGAGGCCATGGACTCGAGCGACACGCTTTATTCCAATCATCGGCTCGAGCGGTTCCTGGCGCACAATCGCGGCTCTTCTCCGCACCAGATGATCGACGATCTGGTCAGTGATGTGAGGCAATATGCAGGCGGAGCGCCGCAGTCGGACGACATCACCGTGCTGGCGCTGTCGTATGTTGGAACGAAAGAAAAGGTGACGCGAGAACTGGAGATCAAAATCACTAACGAGCTTCCCGAACTCGAGAGGTTGCATCAGATCCTGACGGAATTCGGCCAGCGGCAAGGTTTAGCCCCCAGGATTGTGCACGATCTCAACCTCGCCCTTGAAGAGATCCTGACCAACATCATCTCCTATGGTTACACGGACAGCGGGGAACATGAGATTAAGGTGCGTCTGAGCGCGCAAGCGAAAGAGCTCAGGGCCGAAGTGGAAGACGACGGTCAACCCTTCAACCCGCTGGCGGCGCCCAAACCTGATACTGAAGCGCCTGTGGAACACAGGGCCGTGGGCGGTCTGGGAATCCATCTGGTGCGAAAGCTGATGGATGGCGTGGAGTACCAGAGGCAGGAGGAAAACAATCTCTTGCGCATGAAAAAGACCTTGCACTAGGAAATTCGATTAGTGAGTCATTGCTAGGCAGGATGCCGAAGAAAGCTCGACGATGATCGAGATTGCTTCACTTCGTTCGCAATGACGAGTCGGCGGGCAGGATGCGATAAGAAAACGTATGGCCAGGCAGTACTACGTCTACATCATGACCAACAAAGAACAACACGGTCCTATACACCGGCGTCACGAATGACTTACCGAGGCGGGTTTACGAACATCAGGAACAGCTGGATGGCGGCTTTACCAAGAAGTATCGGACCAACAAGTTAGTGTATTTCGAGGCCTTCGAAGACATCTACAGCGCGATCTCGAGGGAGAAGCAGATCAAGGCTGGTTCTCGCCAGAAGAAGATCGATTTGATTAATTCCGTAAACGACGCCTGGCGGGATTTGTACGAGACCTTATGAACATCACGATGGTCGGCGGGGAGATTGCTTCTCAAAGGCGTTGGGATCGCCGCGCCGCCTGTGGCGGCTCGCAATGACACCGGACCCGTCATTGCGAGGAATGCTAACGACGAAGCAATCTCGGGATTGCCGCGCGTCATGCGGCGACCGCCACGCTGTGCTCGCGGCTAGAGCCTTACCGCAATGACAGCACTACGACTTGATCAGAGATAAGCGGCTAGCGTGTCCGTTGGCCGATGACAAACTGCTCATGCACAGTCTGTATCACAATCCGGCCGGCATGGGCATAAGGATTGAAGAGATCCACCATGGCCTGACGCGGGACTTCATCGAAATAACTTCCCAATAAAAACCGCAGGATTCTCAAGCGATTCTCCTCTGAATCCGGAAAGATCAGCTCGTACCATATATCCTGTTTACGGTAAACTTTTCCCTGTTTCGCCAAAGTAATCTCAAGGTCTTCGGCCGTATGGTAAGGGACAGTCTTACCGATCAGCGCAAAACAATAGTTCCAGAATTGAATCAGTGTGTTTTTCTGTCCAGCAATAGCCGTGAGGAAAAGGCCGCCGGTGGTCAAAGCGCGGAAAATGTCTGACAAGACTTTGTCGAGATTGAGCACATAGTAAAAGACATGGTTTGCCAGCACTAGATCAAAGCGGGCTGCCACAGCGCATAATCAATATACGACTCCGCCTCCAAATAACGCTCGCGAATTTCCGAGTCATAGACCGCGTCCTGATCGCCGCGGACAACGTAGTAAAGCCAGATTCGCCGGAAATCGTGATTACTGAGCTCAAAAGCGAGCATCCCGAGAAACGGCGTAATACCGATGCCGGCGCCGATACAAACAAGCCGGCGGAAAGGCGCAAAGCGGTGGCAAGTGAACCCACCGAATGGGCCGTAGACCTGTAGCTGCGTCCCAGACTTGAGTGACGGTAACCGGCGCGTGAAGTCTCCGATTGTCCGGATCGACAGGCGCAGATCCCGGTCCACCGGTGACGAGGAGATGGAAAAAGGATGAAGCTCTTTCTGCTGCCCTTCCATACTGGGGACGCGCAGAAAGGCGAAAGTACCGGGCTCATACATCATGCGCCGGTCGAGTGGGCGCATCACCAGATCGATGATATTGCTTCCCCGTGCAACAACCGTTTCGAGACGGTAGCGATAGCGTGGCGCGAGCCGGTTGAAGAATATGACTCGATAGAGCCACGCGGCTCCACCCGCCAGCAGGAGAATCACCACCCACGTCCTCAACGGCTCGAAGTCGGCGATTGTTCCGGGTTCCATGGCACCGTGCACAGCGCCTGCGAGGAAAACGAGGCCGGTCAGCCAGTGGACCGACAGCCAGCGCTCATGGCTCATGCGCCGATCATAGGCAAGCAGGCCAAGCGCCAAGAGCGCGTAGAAGACGAGAATGTCGATCGAACGCGTCTCCTGCGACCAGAACGGGATGAACACGTCGCCGATGGAAGTGCCCTGCTGAAACTCTGCAAGAGCCAAGAAGATTACGTGTGCGATCAGAAGCAGGATCGCTGACGGCAGGATTCTGTGGAAACGCACCGCGCGATCGAGACCGCCAAAAACCGGCTCCAGGGCATGTGCGCGGACCACCGCGAGCATGGCGGTCGCCATCAAAGTAATCGACCACAGGATGGTGAGCTGAGCCAACCCACGCCAGGGCCAAAGCTCAGGCGCAGCCAAATTGGGGAATCGGGCAGCAGTCCAGAGAACGGTGGTGATGATCAGAAAACTGACGGTCAGAATCCAACCGGGTCGGCATGCCTCAAGGCTGGGAAACCGTTTGCTGAGGACGTTTCCGGGCGTCGCCCCCTTAGGGAAACTCTGATTAATTCCCCAAGAGCTGTCATTGCGAGCGAAGCGAAGCAATCTCGAACTCTGCATAATCAAAGATTTACGAGATTGCTTCGTCGCCAGACCGCCACGCTGCGCTCGCGGCTGAAGGCTCCTCCTCGCAATGACGAATAACTCAGAGTTTCCTTAAATATGCT
Source organism: Gammaproteobacteria bacterium (assembly GCA_050740455.1). GTDB lineage: Bacteria > Pseudomonadota > Gammaproteobacteria > JACCXJ01 > JACCXJ01 > USCg-Taylor. Next base: position 5,916 of record JBOIDF010000039.1, read on the forward strand.
CGCCATCTGCCGGCCGCTTCCTTGAGCGAACGAGCGAACAACGACGATGTTGCGAACCGCCTTGTCTCGGATTCAGATTGTGAAGCGCTCATGAGTTTTACGGCTAAAGCTTTTCGATCGCCTCATCGTGTGAGCCGCAAACGGGAAAAATTGATGAAAACCCGGCTATGTCGAACACTTCTTTTACCTGATCCTGAAGCGCACACAACACCATCTTGCCGTTTTCGCGATCCAGACGCTTGGCAGTAAGGACCAGCACACGCAACCCTGCGCTACTGATATAGTCCAGCTGCGCAAGATCGATTATGAAGCGCCGCTCGCCCGAATCTATCCGGGCGAGAATTCTTTCCTCGAATATCTTCGCGGTCGTCGTGTCCAGTCTTCCGGCCAGGCTTAGAGTAACGATGTCAGCCGTCTTGCGCTCTGTAATTTCCATAGCTCAAGCCTCCTCTGTTCTCTTTGTCATCCGGGGGGATTTTCCTGAGCAAGGGCAGGCGGGCACGCTATCGACTGAGTGAGCAAAGTTCTGCACAGGGATCTTACCGACTCCGATCGCCGCTCCAACGCAGATCCCTCCGCAACGCCGGTAGCCTTCTTCGCCTCGCAAGCTCGCCTCCCAGACTGCATCAGCACACTCTTGCAGTCTCGCCACGGCCTTGCCGGCGTTTCCTCTTTAACGAGGAAAGTATCGCCCGGCGGGCGCATTTGTCAAACACGATACTGCTTCGGCATCCTGCCTCGCAGGACCGGTGTTCTTGTCTTTGAGAGCACCCGCAGGGTGCGCTGCAATCTCAGGTTTTACGGCACGCACCCTGCGGCGTCCCCGCCTACTTGACGCGCCTCAATACCGTCTCGGCTGTCCCACCCACCGTCGGAGCAGGATTGGTCCACTTCAGTTCGTCCCCCATCAGAGTGAACAATCGTTTCTGTTCAGTCCCCTCGGCGTTCGGGTACGTAGCGGCCTCAATTTTAAAGATCAGGGTCTTGTCGCTGACCGAGTAGGTGCCGGAATAGCCGAGGCTTCCCTGCACCGTCGCTTGGTTTTCCTCCGGCGTACCCTCGTCACGGTTGTTGGCCGCGAATTTGGGACGACCAGGACGCGTGAGCAGATACGCAAAGTGGCCATTGGCATCGAAGATAATCAAGCCTTTTGGATTGGGACCAAACGGCTGGACCTTGGTGCCATCTGGGCGCACGACGTCGGCTGAAACCCACGTCCAGGTTCCTACCAGGTCTTTGGCGGTCTGGCCGAACGCAACGCCCAGAATCAGCAGCGATATCGCGGTCAATGTGAGCGTTCGAAATCGGTGCATCGTATGTCCTCCTTGCACTATTGGCGGCTTTGGGCGTAGAGGAAATTCACACACTATCTTGCCATGACCCCTGTTGCTGGCGTACCTCCTTTCCACTCCGGTGGAACTCATGCGTGACTAACAATGGGCTTGACTCCGCCGGAACACCGATAACGATGAACCATGCGAACCAGTCCACGGAAAGCCACCGCCAAAACTTTACTCCAGAACGGGAGTGAAAGGCGGCCACCGCGTTGCCATCGCCGATGACGTTAAAGCCCGCTCCGGCTCATACGCCGCTGAAGGCTCATCTTCCCAATGACACGTCTCTTGGTGCGTGGCAATCCCGGATTGCTTCGTCGCGCCACGCACTTCTCGCAATAACAGGGGGGATAGGGTCCCGTAACGCACTGCGTTTGCGGCGGCCGCGCCTCGTAATTGACAACGCCGCCGGAAGCCTTCAGGTCGGGTCATATTTTGCTCAATTCTATAGCGTTCCTACGAGCACTACGTCACCAGCGTCGCGCCTCGATGCGGCATATGTTCGTCACCGGGCGGAATTGCGACGGCAGCGGCTGCGAACTGCCGCCCGTACCTCATTCAAGGCCGAACCGGCCATCATCATCCGTGCTTGCGCTGCCGAGCAGTCTATCATCCACAAAGATGGCATACTGCGAATTGGGTTGCAACTCTCTGGCTTCGATTTTTAGAGCGATTTCCCTTTGGGTGTCCGGGTAGGGGCAGACCGGTGTGTCTGCCCAAACGCGGGCGCACACACGGGTGCGCCCCTACCAATGCCCTACACCCAATCGTCAATCGCTATCATCTGCGGCTGCTCGACCGTTCGATTTCAACGCGGCCTTCGGCGTTCGGGTCGCGCCTAGTCAGAAAAGGCGCGAAAGCTCCCCTGAATGTGGAAGGGAAGCGCAGAAAAAGCTGCGCGGGCTGCAGCCGGGATCATTACATTTTACGGAGGGGGCGCTGAATTCAAGGTTAGTTCAAGTGCATCGGCGTAGATTCATAGCGTATAAAGATGAGAAAGAAGCCCCTGATTTATCGGATATGCGCGTGGCGTAAGGCGAGCAGAGAACCGTAGCGGCCTGACGCCGGTTGAGTTGCCGCCCCCTGCCCCATTCCTTCAGCCCAAGCGAGGAGCGCAAGCCCCTCCGAAAAGAGGCTCGGCATGAAAAACGCTGCATCCCACGAGATGCTTTACAGGTGCGCCTGGTGTCAGGACAGGGCTAATCTCGAAGCGTGCGCAACTGTCATGAATGTCAGCCATGGCCTGTGCGACAGGTGCTATGCCGCGCTTCTGGCGGACTTACGATTAACTCTTCAGCCCCCTGCCCTTGAGATACGTGAAGCGTGATGCGTTCCGTGAGTTGAAGGTTGAAAGTTCTTCTTTCGTAGCTAACCTTCAACCAGGCTCACGCCTTCGCTTTCGCCCGCTGCAACAGCCGCCAGATTTCGCCGACTAGCTTCTGTTTATGTTCGGGCCGGGCGCGGGAGAGGATTTTGAGACTGACTGATGCCCGGTTGACCGCGCCGCCGGTGAGCTTGCCGAACTCCTGGCCGCCGATGTGGGCCTCTGCCGGGTCGTTCGGTTCCCAGAGGCCGATCTGGCGGGCGATTTCCTGCGCCGTCTCCTGGTTGTCGCCGGTGACGACTTTGACCTGAATGCCCGCCTTGCGGCACGCCTGAATGGCCGGAGGCACTTCGGGGCGCACGGGGTCGGCAATCGCCGCAAATCCGAGCCAGGTCATCTCGGTAGCCACTTCGCCGATGTCAACGCCGTCGTGATTGCGCGGCGCTTCGTGATAGGCGAAGCCGAGCGTGCGCATCCCGCGCGCCTGATAGTCTTTGAGCGCGGCGGCGATGTCGCGGCGGGCGTTGTCGTCGAGCGGCTTGGCGCCCTCGGCGGTCAACCACTGCGAGCAGCGGGCCATGACAATCTCCGGCGCGCCCTTGATGTGCAGGAGGGGGCCGCCGGCGGCGTTGGAAGTCCCCAGCGTTCCCATGTATTTGCGCTCGGTCGAAAATGTCCACTGGTAGGTGATGGGGAAGCTGTCGCGGTTGAGGACGTAATCCACGCCCTGATTTTCGAGCCACAGCAGCAACGCGCCTTCGGTCGGGTTGCCGAGCGCGCGAACCTCCTCGCCGGGAATGCGGCTCAGGTTGGCGGTGGTGTTGGCGGCAATCGCTTCGATGGCGAGCTTATCCACAAGCCCCGGCGCATCCTGATTGACCTTCTGCCCATCGAGGGCCGGAAAGACCACTTCAAAGACGCGCATCTCGTTCATCGTCAGATCTACCAGCCACGTCGAATCGACTATTACGACCGCAAGGGTACGTTGCTCAAGACCCTGACCTTCAAGGACTATGAGCAGTACCTCGGGAAGCACTGGCGTGCCAACGAGATGCTCATGGAGAATCACCAGACCGGTAAGACCACCCGCCTGATCTGGAAAAACTACCGTTTCCAGGCCGGCTTGACAGAACAGGATTTCGGACAGAACAAATTGAAGAGTGCCTACTAGTGCTCCATTGCGGATCGGGTTGTTGATGGCTCTCTCGGCAACCGCCCCCGGGGGCGATTGCCGGAGAGCTTTCCGGTTTCGTCGGTTCCGACCTGCGCTATTATCCGGAACCCGCGCAGTTCCCGGGCCAGGACGGCTATTCGGTTTCGCCCTCGCTCCTGCTGCAACCGGAGTTCCGGCAAGGCTGGAACGAGGACGCGGACCGCGACGCGCGCCTGCGCGGGCAGTTCTTCGTGGACACCGATCGCGAGGAGTTCGAATCCGCCGCGGAGGAGTGGCATGTGGATTACGCGGCGCGCTGGAGCCATACGTTCGGGGACTGGGACATCGGGGTGGCGCAATTCTGGGGAACCTCGCGAGAGCCGCGTCTTCTCGTTGACGACCCGCAAGGGCCATCGTTCCAGATCCCCCGTTACGACATCATCGATCAGACCAGCCTGGACTTGCAGGTCACGAAGGGGAGCTGGCTCTGGAAGCTGGAGGCGATCACCCGGGGCGGGCATGGGGATCGCTTCGGGGCCCTGGTGGCGGGATTCGAACACACGCTCTACGGCCTCTACGAGACACCGGCCGACGTGGGCCTGTTGAGCGAGTACCTGTACGACGGCCGGGACCCCGCCAATCGGGTGGAACCACCGGTCGCACCGGTCACTATCTTCGACAACGACCTGTTCCTGGGTGCGCGTTTCACGCTGAACGATACCCAGAGCACGGAGCTCCTGCTCGGAGCCACCGTGGACCTCGATACCCAGGCGAGTGTGTTCATCATCGAGGGCAGCCGCCGCCTGGGCGATGCGTGGCGCGTCGAGATCGAAGGGCGCCTGTTCGCCAATGTCCCGCGCTCCGATATCGGGCTGAGCGGACTCGAGGACGACGGTTATCTCCAGCTTCGGGTAGCGCGTTTCTTCTAGGTAGGTCGATTGAGTCCCTTCGAGCCCTCTATACCAGCCAGTTCTCAACCGCAAGGCTCGGTACGCGGGAAAACTCGCGCATGTTGTCGGTCACCAGCGTCAAGCCCAAGGCGCGCGCGTGGGCGGCGATCAGCAAATCGTTCGGGCCGATGGAGCTGCCCGCGCGCTCCAACCGGTTGCGAATGTCGGCGTAGTGTTCGTCTACGGGCGGCTCCAGCGAGAGCGTCTCACACTGAGCAAGCACTTGTGTCAGGCGATTCACAACCCGATGCGCGCCGCTCTTCGCGAGGCCGAAGCGGATCTCGCACGCCACCACGATGCTGATTCCGGCGTACTCGACGCCAACGTCGATGAGGCGTTGTGCCGCAAGGCCATTCGGATGCCGTGCAATATCGGATACGACGTTCGTGTCCAGCAGGTAGCGTAGGTCCGTCATCACAGCTTGACGTCATCGAGGGGCAACAAACCATCGTCCACATCGGGAAACTCCTCTTCCAGCGGCTCCCACGAGGCCAGCAACTCGGCCAGCGTGTTGGGCTTCTTCACCGGCTCCACGATGAGCCGGTCGTCTTCCTTGCGGATGATGACTTCATCGCCCGGCAGCTCGAATTCGCGCGGGATGCGCAACGCCTGGTTGCGCCCGTTGCGAAACAGGCGGGCATGGCGTTGGGTGGGTCGGTCTGGCATAAACTCGTCTCCGGCAGTTGACATAGGCCAAGCATATGCCTGACCCCGGAAGGCGTCAAGCCGGAGGTTCGGGCGGTAGACGCCCGGGCGCCGGGACGCGAGCCCACCGGTGCCGGTCAAGTCCTTGGCTGGCAGGATGGTTGGAGCGGAACGGCGCCTACGAGTGTGAAGCATCCCTTCCTGGATTGGCCGGCAAACATCCTGTGGTTGCCTCCTCCCTCGGCGCGCCAAGCAGGGCCAGTCCCTGGCTTCCGACGCTGCGCGTTCACCCGTCGATCGAACTCATACTCGGGTAGGGGTCGTTCAGGGGGCAGGGTTGGCGCTGCATTGTGCAAACGAGATCCAAGCCCTACAATCTCGACGCCTGTCCAAAGCGGCGACTGTCGCAGGGTTGCGGAAACGCCGCGGCGATGGCGCATTCCATCGAGATCACTTCCGGCTGTGGCCAAGTGGATCGGTAGCAATCAGATCAGTCTCCACTGGGTCACTTGAGTCCATTCGAGCCCTCTGCCACACCTGCCGGCCTCGGTAATCGCATGCCCGCGGAATGGTCGCCCCATGCCGGCACCTGGCTGTCCTGGCCCCACAAACGCGAAAGCTGGCCGGGCAAGTTCGAGACCGTCGAGCCCGTCGTGGTGCAGGCGGTGGCGGCGCTGGCCGCGGGGGAGACCGTGCAGATCAATGTCCTCGACGCGCTCCACGAGCGTCATGTGCGCGGGCTCTTGTCGGGCGTCTCGGGAACCATCCGCTACCACCGCTTCCCGACCAACGACGCCTGGTGCCGCGACCACGGAGCGGTGTTCGTTACCCGCGCGGGTCACGAACCGCTCGCCGCCGTGGACTTCGCGCTCAACGCCTGGGGCGGCAAGTATCCACCCTACGACCTCGACGACGCCATCCCCGGGCGCATGGCCGAGGCCCTCGACATCCCGTGTTTCCCCGCGCACATGGTGCTCGAAGGCGGGGCCATCGATGTGAACGGCGCCGGCACCGTGCTCACCACGGAGCAACCCGAACCGCAACCCCGATCTCGACCGCCCGGCGATCGAGGAACGGCTGCGCGAATTTCTCGGGGTCGGCCGGGTCCTGTGGCTGGGGCAGGGGATCGCCGGCGATGATACCGACGGGCATGTGGACGACATCGTGCGCTTCGTCGCCGAGGACACGGTGGTCGCGGTGGTGGAAGATGACCCGCGCGATGAGAACCGCGCGCCGCTCGCGGACAACCTCGCGCGCCTCCGCTCGATGCGGCTCGCCGACGGGCGGCCGCTCTCGGTGGTGGACTTGCCCATGCCCGCGCCGGTGTATCACGACGGCCGGCGCCTGCCCGCCAGCTACGCCAATTTCTACATCGGCAACGAGGTCGTGCTGTTACCGGTGTTCAACGACCCGCGGGACGCGACGGCGCGGCGCATCCTCGCGAGATGTTTCCCCGGGACGCCGGGTGGTCGCTATCGACTGCACCGATCTGGTGTGGGGGCTCGGCGCCTTCCATTGCCTGACCCAGCAGCTCCCCCGGGTCCTGACGAGAAGACCCGGCTAGTGTAGTGTCTCCAGAATACGTGTCATAGCTGTGGGCCTCGGGTAGTGTCTCAGTTTGAACCGCGACGCCCTTGACCGTCGCAGAGTCGCCCTCCCATGCAACGTGGGCAGCGGCTTACAGCAGGGTTAAGCTTACCCGCCGCCATGCCTTCACGCGCTCCCTCTCGGCCTCAAGCTCTTTTAGCCACCGTCCAGCATCGCGTGACCACTCCAGCACACGCTTCCAACTCAGGATCGCGGCTAAGACTAGAGCAGGGGGCGGGAACTCCTGGACAAGCTGACCCGAGGCCTCAACATATTCCTCAAGAAGCGGATGGGTTCTATGCGAGAAATCGTCCTTACGTATTGTCGGTGGAGTGGACGGAATTCCGTCCATCGAGGCGACGCAAGTCGACGTGCTAAGTTGTTTGTATAAGGTAGGGTATCGGAGTAGCCGTGTTGTCGCGTGGTAAAGGAACTCGAAGGCCTTGCGATCGTCGCCCGACATCTGTCCACTCCCCGCGAGCATAACAAGGCGGTGCCGAAGCCGACTAAAACGAATGCGAAGGCGTTCTGCCTGTTCGAGATAGCGTACTCGCGCCGAGCGACGAACCTCGTAGGCAATGACAATCAGTACCGCTAGAAGCCCAATCGTTAGGAAAATGCCCATCTCGACCCTCGGCTAGCTCGCGGCGGCTTTCCCTACCAGGAACCCAGCAAAACAGCCGATCCGTCAGCAGCGTTCGAAATCCGCCGGATCGGTCTCCACGACCTCACGGCGTTCAAAAGCACCCGCATTGAACACCGTGATGCGCAACGGGCCATAGTCCGATTGAATCGTCTGGAACAGTCGTTCCACTTGCTCGGGCACGGTCGCATCGCAATCGTACAAGATCACCGGGTCATCGCCGCCTCGCAGGCTGGTCAAGCTTGAGGCCCGTCTGGCGACCGCGATCGTAGTGAATCCTTCTTTGGCAAAACGCTTGACCAGCGCCGCGCCAAGCCCCGGGCCGACACCCATCACGACAGCCACTTCGTTTTTCATTGCTTTCCGCTACTCGGTAGCCCCTCTGCGTTCATTGCCTCCTTCACCGCTGGGCGAGCCGCGACGCGGGTGATATAGTCCTTGAGCCTTGGCCACTTCCCAAGATCGACCTTAAGCATGGGGCTCCAGTTGAGCACGGTAAAGAGGTAGGCGTCGACCACCGTGAACTGGTCGCCCATCAGATAAGACTTTCCGTTGAGCCGCTCAGTCAGGTAGTCGAACCGCCGACCGAGCAGATCGAACTGATTCGCTTTCCATTCCGCCGTGATCTTGGGATTGAAAAGTGGGCCGAACTGCTTGTGGATCTCCGAGGACACGAAGTTCAACCACTCCATCAAGCGGTAGCGCTCCATCGTCCCCGTTTTGGGCGCTAATCCAGAGCCGGGCTTCTGATCTGCGAGGTACTGGAGTATGACCGCCACCTCCGTTAGGACCTCCCCATTGTCGAGCTTGAGGGCGGGCACATAACCCTTGGGGTTGATGCTCGTGTAGTCCTCGCCGCTCGCGGTCCGCTTCTTGGCTAGATCCACACCTTCCAGATCGAAAGTGTAAGCGGCTTCACGCAACACGATATGCGGGGCCATCGAGCAGGCGCCCGCCGCAAAATAGAGTTTCATACACGTCTCCTCTCTTTTCGGTTCATGTTCACTGATAAATCCATGATGGGTCTCCTCGCACCGATGCCGCCGTGTTCACCGGATCGCGAGAGCGCCTTCAAAGCGGCTAGGCGCAACGCCCATGACTATACTCCACCAACGACGTCCTTGAGCATCGGGATGAGCGCCTCGATCGCCTGCGCGCCATCGCCGACGTAGCTCGAACCGTGCATGACCGCTAGCGTTTTCGGACGCAACGCCGCCAAGCGCCTGAGTATGCGCTCCGTCTGGGTGGTCCAAGGCAGGTAAAAAGCGAGCGGGCCTTGTTGATCTTGGGTTAGTTTCTGACGGAAGAGATCCACAACGTCGGAGCTCGTCGTTGGGGCGACGTTACCATTGTGGTGAAAAAGATCAGAACAAAATAGCGTTGCGTGGGTCTCCTCGAACAACATACCCGCCTCCCACGTGTGCGGGACATGCGGCGTCTGCAGGAAGCGAAAGCGGTAAGTTCCGGTTGTAAAGATCTCATCATCGCCGAGGCCACGGGCGGGCCGCAGCGCGGCGCTGTCGTCCACGCTGACAACCTTGGCAATGACGCTTGCGAGGGCGGTCGAATGTGGCGCGAGCCTCTGCCAGTCGGCCAGTGAGCCGCATTCATCGGCTTCGAAATGGCTGAAGCCAATCCAGCGGAGCCGTTCGATCGGGATGAGTGTCGCAAGCGCATCGCGCACCAAAGGAAAATGCGCTCTTAGGCCCGTGTGCCACAGGAGCGGCTCCTCGTCCCGGACCAGAAATTGGTTGACCTGCATGTCGAAGGCGGATACGAACGTCGAGAAGCGAAAGACGTCGGGCGCGATCTCGGTGATGGTCGTCTGCATCGTGGGATTCTCCTAAGCGGGCGCTTACGCTTCCGTCGGCAACAGGACCCTATCGTCAGTCTTCTGCAGATCGTCTGAGAGCTTGTGAAAAAATCTGCTGCGCTCGAAATCTCGCGTTACGGCGGTGCTCGGAATCCTTATGTATTTCAATATACATTCCGGTTCCTGCGCTCCGGCGGAACGCAACCTTCCTTCGCTCGCGACGATTTTTTCACAAGCTCTGACGCTTCGCGCTCGCGAGCTCGCCACCCGATCTCGCTGAGGGTCGGACAGTCCGTATAGCCCCGCGAGTCGCCCTCATAGAATGTGGCAGGGTCCGGCGTGTTGAGCGGCGCGTTCCGGCAGAAGCGTTCCGGCAGATCGGGGTTGGCCAAGAAGAGGCGCCCGAAGGAGACGAGGTCTGCGCTGTCCGCGCGGACTGCGGCCGTGGCGCGCTCGTACGCGTATCCGCCGTTAGCCAGGTACAGGCCGTGGTAGCGCCGGCGTAGTCGCCCGAAGTCGAGGCCCGCCGCTGGCTGCACGTCGTGTTCCTCTTCCGTTTCGACCACGTGGAGGTCGGCGAGCGGGTAATCACCGAGCCGTTCGGCAACATATCCGAAGAGCGCCTCGGGGTTCGAGTCGACCATGTCGTTGAAAGCACTGAGCGGCGAGAGGCGTACGCCAACGCGCCCGGGTCCCCACACCCCGATGACGGCCTCGACGGCCTCGAACAGAAAGCGTGCCCGATTCTCCACTGAGCCGCCGTAGCGGTCGGTGCGGTGATTGGTTCCATCGCGCAAAAACTGATCGATGAGATACCCGTTGGCCGCGTGGATCTCGACCCCATCGAAGCCGGCGGTAAGGGCATAATGAGCGGCGGTGCGGTACTGATCCACAATACCAGGGATCTCCGCGATGTCGAGGGCGCGCGGTGTTACGAAGGGTTTCAGCCCCTCGTACGTGTAAGCCTCACCCGCTGGCTTGATCGCGGAGGGGGCCACCGGCAATGCCCCATCGGGCTGCAAGGAGGGATGGGAGATCCGGCCCACGTGCCAGAGCTGCAGAAAGATGCGACCGCCCCGCTCGTGTACGGCCTGGGTCACGTTTCTCCAGCCTGCGGCCTGCGCCGCATTGTGGATCCCCGGGGTGTCCGGATAGCCCACGCCCTGGGGTGAGATTTGCGTGGCCTCGGTGATGATAAGCCCCGCCGAGGCGCGCTGCGCGTAGTAGCGCGCGTTCATCGCCTGGGGGACATTGCCCGGGCCTGCGCGGTTGCGGGTCAAGGGCGCCATTACGATGCGGTTCGGCACCACGTAAGGCCCGAGCCGCAGGGGTGTGAAGAGATCCGTTTCCGTGAGTCGGAGTGCTTGTGCGTTTTTCATCGGTTACCTCCTTATCGAAGACACAAAGTCAAATAACTGGGCTCTTTGCTTCGAGCGCCGCTCATCGGTCAGGCGTTGCCGTAGGGATCTCCTTTCTAACTCGTCAGGATTGCAACACGAAACACCAGGTAACGTAGATCTTACTTGCGCGTCGCTCTTTGATAATCTAGTCTCCTGGAACAAGATTGTTCGCGTAAACCGATTAATTGGAGGACGCTTTTGGATGATCTGACCGACATCGTGGTCTTCGTACGGGTCGTCGAGGCGAAGAGCTTTACCGCCGCCGCGGAGCGGCTGGGGATCGCCAAGTCGGTGGTGAGCAAGTATGTGACCCGGCTCGAGGCGCGGCTCGGCGCGCGGCTCCTCAACCGCACCACCCGGCGCTTGAGCCTGACCGAGGCGGGAGCCGCGCTCTGTGAGCGCAGCCGCCTGGCGCTGGAGGAGATCGCCACCGCCGAGCGCTGCGTGAGCCATGTCCAAGCGGCACCGCGCGGGACCCTCAAGCTCAACGCGCCCATGTCCTTCGGGATCCTGCACCTCGGCCCCGCGCTGCCCGAGTTCCTCACACGCTACCCCGAGATCACGCTCGATGTGAGCTACAACGACCGCTTTGTGGATGTGATCGAGGAAGGCTATGACGTGACGCTGCGGATCATCACCGCGCTTCCCGATTCGACCTTGGTGGCACGTAGCCTCACGCCCATCCGCTTTGTGGTCTGTGCCGCACCGCTTTACTTGGATCGCGTCGGGATCCCCGAAACGCCTGAGGAACTGATCCGCCACAACTGTTTGATCTATACCCTCACGAGCGGCAACGACTGGCACTTCGATGGGCCGGGTGGCAAACGCAGTGTCACGGTGTCGGGAAACTATCAGTCCAACAATAGCATGGCGATCCTGGATATGTTGCTGGCCGGGATCGGGCTCACGCGTACCCCAAGGTTCATGGTGGGCGAGGCGCTCCGGAGCGGGGCGCTCATCACGGTGCTGGACGACTATCCAACCGAGCCGTCTAACCTCTATGCGGTCTATCCCCACAACCGGTATCTCTCACCCAAAGTGCGCGCGTTCGTGGATTTCCTATCCGAGCGCTTTGCACCGCCCGCCCCGTGGGATCGAGGCACGGCCGTCGGGCCGGATGCCGCTTGAGATACTCACCTATCGAGTGTTGAACAAGATGACTCCAAGAAGCCGAAGGGCACTCAAAGCGCCGCCAGATCCCCCTTCTGCTCCAGCCACACGCGGCGATCAGCGGCGCGCTTTTTCCCGAGTAGCATGTCCATGAGCTCGTCGCTCCGGTGATCTTGCGCCAGGGTGAGCTGCACCAAACGCCGGGTCTCGGGCGCCATCGTGGTTTCGCGAAGCTGTAAGGGATTCATCTCCCCGAGCCCCTTGAAACGCTGCACGTTGACCTTGCCCTTGAGTTTCTCGGCGGCGATCCGATCGAGTACGCCTTGCTTCTCCTCGTCGTCAAGGGCGTAAAAGACCTCTTTGCCGATATCGATGCGATAGAGCGGCGGCATCGCGACATGCACGTGTCCCGCTGCGACCACAGGGCGGAAATGGCGTAGAAAGAGCGCACAGAGCAAGGTAGCGATGTGCTGGCCGTCGGAATCCGCATCCGCCAAGATGCAGATCTTCCCGTAGCGCAAGCCCCCGATCCGGGGCGATCCCGGGTCCACGCCGATCGCGACAGCGATATCATGTACTTCTTGGGAACCAAGGACCTGGCCAGGATCCACCTCCCAGGTATTCAAGATCTTACCCCGGAGCGGCATCACCGCCTGGAACTCCTTGTCCCGCGCCTGCTTGGCCGAGCCGCCGGCGGAATCTCCCTCGACTAGGAACAACTCGCTGCGGGCCGGTTCTTGGGAAGTGCAGTCAGCGAGCTTGCCGGGCAACGCCGGACCTCCGGTGATCTTTTTGCGCACGACTTTTTGCTCCGCCTTGAGCCGCCGCTGGGCGTTTGCAATCGCGAGCGCCGCAATGCGCTCGCCGGTTTCGACGTGCTGATGCAACCACAGGCTGAAAGAGTCGCGCGCCACGCCAGAGACGAAGGCGGCGCAGGCGCGCGAGGTCAAGCGTTCCTTGGTTTGTCCGGAGAACTGGGGTTCCTCGAGCTTGACCGAGAGTAGATACGCACAGCGTTCCCAAACGTCTTCGGGCGCCAGCTTGACCCCGCGCGGCAGGAGATTGCGAAACTCACAAAATTCCCGCACGGCATCGGCGAGCCCTTGCCGCAGACCATTCACGTGGGTGCCGCCCTGCACCGTCGGCACAAGATTCACATAGCTCTCGGTGATGATGTCGCCCTCGTCCGCGACCCAATGCAACGCCCAATCGACGGCCTCGTGCGTACCATCCAGACTCCCCGTAAACGGCTGCGGCGGCAGAAGATCACGTCCGGCCAAGACCTCCGAGAGATAGGCCGTGATTCCGTCTTGGTACTGCCATTCCTGGTGCTCGCCACTGTCCTCGTCCGTGAACCGGATCAGTAATCCCGGACAGAGCACCGCCTTCGCGCGCAGCACGTGCTGCAAGCGCGGGATGGCGATTTTCATGGTGTCGAAGTAACGCGCATCGGGCCACAGGCGGATCGCCGTTCCGGTATTTTGCCGTCCCACCATGCCGATGACCTCGAGCTTGGTCTTTTTTTCGCCGCCTTCGAAGATCATTTGATATTCGCGGCCGTCACGGCGCACGCGCAGCTCCAAGCGCCGCGACAGCGCGTTGACGACCGAGACCCCCACCCCGTGTAAGCCACCCGAGAAGCGATAGTTTTTGCCCGAAAACTTTCCTCCGGCATGCAGCCGCGTCATGATCACCTCGGCGCCGCTCACTTTTTCCTCGGGGTGAATATCCACCGGCATGCCGCGGCCGTCATCGGTCACGGTCGCGGATCCGTCGTGATGCAACTCCACGTCGATGCGCTTGGCGTAACCCGCGATCGCCTCATCGACGCTGTTGTCCACCACCTCTTGAATCAGATGATTGGGGCGCGAGGTGTCGGTGTACATCCCCGGCCGGCGGCGCACCGGATCGAGTCCGATGAGGACCTCGATGTCGGCCGCATCGTAGCGTCGATTCACTAGGGCGTTCGCTCCGCGGCTTCGCGCATCTGGGCTTGCTCGCGACACGCTTGCAGAGCTTCCCTAGATCCCGTAGGCCAATCTCAAGAGCGATAAGGGGTGCAGGGTCCTCACGCTGTTATTCAATGCGGCCTCGATGTGGTGCCCGGCGAGCGCGCAGTCGCTGGTGAAATAATCGGCGTCCGCCTGTGCGACGCGATGGGCGACGGGGCGGCCGATCTTAACCGCAGCCTCGTGAAACTCGCGCTTGACCCCGTAGGTGCCGTTATGCCCCGAACAGCGCTCGATGGCCTCGACTTTCGTCTCCGGCACCAGGCTGAAAAGTTCACGGGTCCTGGGGCCGATGTTCTGCACGCGCTGATGACAAGGAACATGGTACATCACTTTCCCCAGCGGATTCTTAAAATCCGTAACCAAAAGCCGCGCCTTGTGGCGCAGGCTTAAATACTCGAAGGGGTCATAAAAGGCCTCGGCAACGTGCCGAACATCCGGATTTTCGGGCAGCAGCAGCGGGATCTCTTTCTTGAACATCAAGACACACGAGGGCACCATAGCGACGAGGTCCCAACCTTCCTTGGCCGCGCGCGCCAAGGCCGGGAGATTGCGTTGGGCGAGGCGTTCCACCGAACCGAGATCCCCAAGCTCCAGCTTCGGCATCCCGCAACACGCCTCTCTCTCGAGTACCCGCACCGGAATACCATTGTGCTCGAAGATGGCGATGAGATCCTCGCCGATCTCGGGTTCGTTGTAATCCCCATAACAGGTGGTAAACAATACCACGCGGCCCTTGGTGTGCGGCGTCGCGAGCGGCTCTATCGGCGTTGCGTTGCGCCTACGGATCCGCCGTCTTAGCGTGCGCTCCTGATATTTGGGCAAAGGCGCTTGGGCATGCACGCCCAAGGTTTTTTCGGCGACCCGCCGCACGGTACTGTTGGCGGCAGCGCGATTTACCATCGGAGCCACCACCGGCACGCTGGCGATGCGGCCCACGACATCGGGGGATGACAGGAGCCTGTCTCGCACGCTCGCGCCTTCGGATTGGTAGCTCGCGGCTTTGGCCCGCAACATCAAGTGCGGGAAGTCGATGTTCCAGGGATGCGGGGGCACATAGGGGCATTTGGTCATGAAACAGAGATCGCACAGGTAGCAATTCTCCACTACCTTCCGGTAGTCCTTCTTTTCCACCCCATCGACTTCCATGGTCGCCGAGCCGTCGACCAGGTCAAAGAGCGTAGGAAACGCGTTACAGAGGCTCACACATCTGCGGCATCCATGGCAGACGTCGAAGACGCGCGCAAGCTCGGCATTAAGCGCAGGCTCGTTATAAAATTCCGGCTCCCGCCAGCCGAGCGGATGGCGAGTCGGCGCTTCGAGGCTGCCCTCACGGTAGACCTCAGGCCGCTCGCTCATGCCTCACCCGCGGATTCGAAGAAGAGTTAGGGAACATCACATTGTCGATGCCACTAGTTTACAGCGCGCTGCTTGAAGGGATGCTCGAACGACAGGTAAAAGAGGAGCGAGATATGCGCGCGTACTCCGCGATTTCCTTGATCCCTTCTCCCTCCAGGCCGATCAGATTTACCTGCAGAATCGTATAATAGTAATAGGTGGTCAGTTCGGCCGCGGCGTTCCGGACCAGCATATCCAGTAACTTATCGACTTATCGACATCGACGCCCGCCTTTTCCACCATGGCATTGCCCTCCTATCGTTGGTTCGTCGCAGCTGGCACTCGTGCTTTCGAACGATTTTACATTGTATCTTCGCTTGACAGTAGCATGCGGTTGCCGCCTCTGGCAATGGCCTGCACGTGGCCATTGGTGCAGTCAGACTTCCCGTGCTTAGCCCCTTGTGCCTAAGCGTGTGGTCGACGAGGCGGCCTCCCGGTGAGATCGCAATCGGGGATCCCGGATTAGCGCTTCAAGCGCGGAAGTACAGGTAAGCCGGAAACCGACGGCGAATGAAGGACGCGACAAGCTCCAGAACGAAAGAGGCCCGCGATAACTCGCGGGCCTCATGGTCGATCTTGCGAAAGACGTTAGTGCGTAACGGTTGCGCCCTGGTTCCTAGACGACCGTTACGAGCACCTCGCTGAGATCAGGCAACGTCGAAGCGATCGAGATTCATCACCTTGTCCCACGTAGCCACGAAGTCACGCACGAATTTCTCCTTCGAGTCGTCAGACGCGTAGACTTCCGCGAACGCTCGGAGCTGGGAGTTCGAGCCGAAGGCGAGGTCGACGGCGGTGCCGGTCCACTTGCGCTGGCCGGTGGCGCGATCGCGACCCTCGTACACGTTCGCATCCGAGGCGGATGCCTTCCACTCCGTGCGCATGTCAAGCAGGTTCACGAAGAAATCGTTGGTCAGCGTCTCGGTCCGGTCGGTCAAGACGCCGTGCTTGGATTGCCCGAAGTTGGCGTTCAGGGCGCGCATGCCGCCGACGAGAACGGTCATCTCGGGAGCGGTCAAATTCAGCATGAATGCCCGCTCCACCAGCAGCTCCTCCGGCGGCAGCTCCTCTCCGGGGCGGAGGTAGTTGCGGAACCCGTCGTAGCGCGGTTCGAGCACGGCGAACGACTCCACGTCGGTTTGCTCCTGCGAGGCGTCCGTGCGCCCCGGCGCGAACGGGACCGTGATGTTGTGCCCGGCGTTCTTCGCCGCCTGCTCGACGGCTGCGCACCCGCCCAGAACGATCAGGTCGGCGAGCGAGACCCTCTTCCCGCCAGACTGCGAGCTGTTGAAGTCCCGCTGGATCTGCTCCAGGGTCTGCAGCACCTTGGCGAGCTCGGCCGGGTTGTTGACCTCCAAGTCCTTTTGCGGTGCGAGGCGGATCCGTGCCCCGTTGGCCCCGCCACGCTTGTCGGTGCCGCGGAAGGTGGCGGCCGACGCCCAGGCGGTGGAGACCAGCTGGGAGATTGACAGTCCCGAGGCGAGGAGCTTGCTCTTGAGGGCAGCGATGTCCCGCGCCCCGATCAGCTCATGATCGACCGCCGGGACAGGGTCCTGCCAAAGCTGCGGCTCCGGAACCCAGGGGCCGAGGTAGCGCGAGACGGGCCCCATGTCGCGGTGCAACAGCTTGTACCACGCCTTGGCGAACGCTTCTGCGAGCTGGTCCGGGTTCTCGTGGAAGCGCTTCGCGATCGGCGCGTAGATCGGATCCACCTTCAGCGCGAGGTCCGTCGTCAGCATCATGGGAGCGTGCCGCTTCGACGGATCGTGTGCATCGGGCACGGTGCCCTGGGCCTCGGGATTCGTCGGACGGTACTGCTTCGCACCGGCGGGGCTCGTCGTCAGCTCCCAGTCGTACTTATGGAGGGTGTCGAGGTACCCGTGGTCCCACTTCGTCGGCTCGTTGGTCCAGGCGCCCTCCAGCCCGCTGGTGATCGCGTCTGGTCCCTTCCCGCTGCCGAAGGTGTTCCTCCAGCCGAAGCCTTGCTCCTCCAGGCTGGCGCCCTCTGGTTCGGGACCGACGTACTGGGGGGCAGGGGCGGCACCATGGGCCTTGCCGACGGTGTGGCCGCCGACGATGAGCGCAAGGGTCTCCTCGTCATTCATCGCCATGCGGGCGAACGTTTGACGAATGTACTTCGCTGCTAGGGCCGGGTCCGGGTTGCCGCCCGGCCCCTCCGGATTCACGTAGATCAGGCCCATGTGATCGGCGCCGAAAGGCCCCTGGATCTCCCCCTCGCCGGCGTGGCGCTCGTCGCCCGTCCCGCCGCCGCTGAACCAGCTGCTTTCTGGGCCCCAGAGGATCTCGTCGGGCTCCCAGATGTCCTCTCGCCCGAAGCCGAAGCCGAACGTCTTGAACCCCATTGACTCATAGGCGCAGTTGCCGGCGAAGATTAGGAGATCGGCCCAGGAGATCTTGCGGCCGTACTTCTGCTTGACCGGCCAGAGCAACCGGCGCGCCTTGTCGAGGCTCACGTTGTCGGGCCAACTGTTGAGGGGGGCAAAACGCTGAGCGCCGCTGCCGCCACCGCCCCGGCCATCGGCGATGCGATACGTGCCTGCGGCATGCCAACTCATCCGGATGAAGAGCGGCCCGTAGTGGCCGTAGTCGGCCGGCCACCAGTCCTGCGACGTCGTCATCACCTCGAAGATGTCCCGCTTCAGCGCGTTGACGTCAAGGGTCTTGAACTCCTCCGCGTAGTTGAAGTCCCTGCCCATCGGATCTGACAGGGGAGAGTGCGCGTGGAGAATCGAGAGGTCCGGCTGATTCGGCCACCAGTCCTTGTTCGTCCTGGGCCGAGTCGGCTTGGGAGTCGGGGAGGGGATTACTGGGCTCTCGCTTTCGCTGCCGCGGTCAGACACGTCGGTCCTCCTCTTGTCTTACTGTTTCATTCCGATGGCTCATTGCTCTTACCTTGGTTGCTCGGGCTCCAAGGTGGGAGTTGGCCGCCCAGCGGTCACTTCGGCGGCGGCGTTCCGAACGAGCATATCCCTTATCGACATCGACGCCGGCCTTTTGCACCATCTCTCTCGCTACTTTTGCCATGGTATCGCCCCCTTATAGTTAGGTCGTTTTCGAACGATTGTACATCTTCGTTCGCTTTGCCTGCTCACCAGGCGAAGTCATGTTTCAAATTTTGTTCAATGTTAGTACCTTCCAACGGCATAATTCCCCGCTGACGCATTTGCTTAGCGTTGTTTTTAGACTAAGTCTAAGTGCACTGACGAGTCTAAGACTCTCCCGCTTCGATGTCAACCGAAACGAGCGCGGCCGCTGGCTTCAATTTTAAATCTATTCCCCGCGGTCGAGCCGCGGGGAGCTTAGCGATGGGGTTTCCAAAGGGGAGACGCGCAGCTCTCCCCTTGGTCGCCCCACGGGGTTGCATACCCCGTGGTGGCGAAATCTAAATTGACTCAGCGGGCCGTTCATTGACCCCGGAATTTCGGTGGTTTACCGTAACGTGCCGGGAGGAATAGGCCGTGGCACGAAAAAACATTGGGTTTGATTTGGAGCAGGCGCTCCGAGAGTTAGAGGCCCTGGTCAACAAGATGGAGGCCGGCGAGCTTAGCCTCGATGAGTCGCTAAAGCACTTCGAGCGGGGAGTGGCGTTAACAAGAGCCTGCCAGAAGGCGCTCGGTGAAGCCGAGCAACGGGTTAAAATTCTTCTTGAAAAAAACGGTACTCAAGCGCTGGCGCCGTTTGCTCCTAGTGCCGGGGACAATGACGCGCTGTGAGCGTTGTTACTAGGCTGGCCAGTGATGGGCCGCTAAATCACCTGTGACCGCCCGCGCGTCGATCGAACAATACCGCCTGGCCGTGGAGCAAGCCTTGGAGCGGTGGCTGCCGCCGGCTCACAAGGTTCCGGCCAGCTTGCATGCCGCCATGCGCTACGCCGTTTTAGGCGACGGTAAACGTATCCGCCCGCTCCTCGTCTACGCGGCGGGAACGGCTTTGGGCGTCAAACGCGAGGCCTTGGATGGGCCGGCCTGCGCCGTCGAGTTGGTGCATGCCTATTCCCTGGTGCACGACGATCTTCCGGCCATGGACGACGATGATCTCCGCCGCGGACGTCCAACCTGCCACAAGGCCTACGATGAGGCCACGGCTATTCTCGCCGGAGACGCCCTCCAGGCGCTCGCCTTTCATGTGCTCGCACACGATCCGGACATTCGGGTAGGCGCCGAACAAAGGCTGCGGATGATCGACACCCTAGCGACGGCCAGCGGGTCACGCGGAATGGCGGGCGGACAGGCGCTGGATCTCGCCGCAGTGGGCAAGACGCTCAACATCGCCGAGCTCGAAAACATGCATATTCATAAGACCGGGGCCTTGATACGCGCGAGCGTGCGTTTAGGCGCCCTGTCCCAAGCCAACGTGGATCCGGAAATCTTGGAGCGGCTCGATCGCTACGGGAAATGCGTGGGGCTCGCCTTTCAGATCCAGGACGATATCCTGGATGTCGAAGGGCACACGGAGGTCATCGGCAAGCCCCAAGGGTCCGACCTGGCGCGCAACAAACCGACCTACCCCAACCTCCTCGGGTTGGACGGCGCTCGGCGAGCCGCTTCGAACCTCTTTCACGAAGCATTAGCCGCCATTTCAAGTCTCGGATCGGCCGGTAAGCTCCTGCAGCGTCTCGCTGGCTACATCGTGGAGCGCGAAAAGTAGTCCTGGATCGAGACAGTTACGGCGAGAAACCGCCCGATGATAGCGCTTCATGCAAAACATTACGCGCGACGCTCGCTCGCGCCGGTGCGGCTGGATTGAGAACGATGGAGACGAAAACAGTGCGGCGGATAGGTGTATTTTTGGTCACCCTGGGTGCGTGGGGACTGACCAGTTTAGCGTACGGGGGTGAATACGGCCTCGTCGACTAGAAGCAGTCTTGCTCGCTGTACTCAATATCCCGCCCAGGCTTTGAGGTACGGCTGGATTTCTCGTAGCTTCCGAGCTATCGCCGCATAGTCTGTGGGCATCGTCTGCAGCTTCTCAAGCTTTGGTACGTCACTGGGCGTCTCGACGCCTGAATGGAGGGGGATTTGGGCACAGTCCGCAAAGGCCAATTTCCGTTCGGTCTCGCGAGACAAGAGATAATCGATGAGCTTGCTTGCCTCTCGGGGATGCGGGGCACCCTTGAGTAACAGAGCTACGTTGGGCAGTATCAGGCAGCCAAGTTGCCCCGTTCCTTGGTCCGGGCAGGTCATTTCCACGGGCTTGCCTTGCCGCATGCGGTTCACGGCATCGTCGCTATCGACCAGGCCAAAATCCACCTCGCCCTTGGCCACGAGATCGGCGCTCTCACCGTTACTGGTTGAGATCTTGATGCCGTTCTCTCTAAGGTCATTCATAAATTTGCGCGCGCGTTCATCTCCCCACGCAAAGAAAAGAGCAGCCACATGTGTGGTGGTGGTACCAAAGAGAGGATTCGCGATGACCGCTCGTCCTTTCCAGCGGGGATCAGTGTAGGCAAGGATGGAATCAGGTTTATCCGCTAGTCGCTTATGGACGATCAGCACTCTGGCGCGTGCAGAGAATCCGGTCCAAAACCCGTCGGGATCCTTGAACGCTGCTGGGATATCCTTCGCATTTGGGGAGAAGTATGGTGTCGCTATCCCCCGCTGCTTTAAGACCTCGGCCCGGACCGGCTCATTCGCCCAGTAGACATCGGCCTGCGGATTGTTCTTCTCGGCGATGAGGCGATTCATGACGCCAGTGCTTTTGGTCTCTTCGGTATCATAGACCGCCTTGACCTCGATACCCGTTTCACGCTCAAAGTCCTTGAGGATGGGTTCGGAGAATACCTGGTCTTCACTGACATACACGACTACGGTGCCACCCCTTGCAGGATGAGCGCACAGTGCCGTAATGCTCAGAAGGATCCCGCCCATCACGCGGATGAACCCTCTCATGCTGATGCTCCTAGCGTTCCTCATCGCTTCACGAGGATATGAAAATCTTGAGGCCGATAAGCAAGGTCAGATCGGGCTCATCGAAAAGCGATCGCCCGATCGATGCGATGAGTTCTTTCCCCGGGTCCCAGCGGTACCGGCCTCCCAGGTTGAAACTCAGATTGAATTCGTCCCCGTGCGCTTGCGGTGTGGTGCCAAAAAGCTCGGCGCCGACTTTGAGCCTTTCGTTTAGCCTGCGTTCAAGAGCGACGCCCAAGAACCAGTAGCTCTTGCCCGCCTCACCGGCTTGCCACTTGTAGCGCAGATCGCCGTAGAACCAATTGTCACCCCAGCGCTTCTGGTACAGCAGCGGCAATTGCACGGTCACGCGGCCTGCACCCAAGCCGTGCCGCTCGCTGCCGGTCGGCAGCGTGATTTCCGGATTGATACCCAGGTAGCCTTGATATTCGTCGGTCCCGAAGCGTCGCTTGTACTCGAGGAGCACATCACCCACCCCGAACTGGCGCGCGCCTTCCCTAGTCTCCGCGTACGGGATCGGCAGTTCCACGCTGAGCTGGGTGTATCGGTCGTAGCCATAGTTGACATCTATGGTCACAAGTTCTCCCGAGACTTGGCCGTTGCCGTTCCGCTTGAGCGTCGCGGGCAGGATTAGCTCCCACTGCCCGATCTCGGGTGGATCGGGATCGTTAGTGGTAAAGGGCGGTCCGGCCGGAGAAGGAGACACCCAACCGCCCCCTACGAAACACACCAATCCTCCCAGCCAGTTCCAACGCAGCTTCCGGTCCACCATCCGACGACTTAGTGACGACTCGCCGGCAGCACCTTGAGATCATCGAAAGAAGAGGCGGCATCCGCCTTGGTCCAGAAGCCTATACCCCCAGCCGCCTTGAAGGTCTCGTCCCTGGCTTCGAGATATTTCTTACCGTTCAAGTAGCCCTCGACCTTCGTGCCATGCTGTGTGATTTTGATACTGAACCACTCAGTCGCTTTGATCTCGATGCCACGGGCACTGGCGATCTGCGTACGCTCGCCGTCCTTCACGTAGTAAAGCCTGAAGTTGCTTTCGAGGGGGTTGTAACGGGCAACATAGTAGTTCTTTGCGTCTATAACCCGCCAGATCAGGCCACCGCCTTGATCCTCTTTGCCGGTATTAGCCCGGACCTTGACCTCGATCTCGCCGTCCTCGAAAGCGATATCTCGCGTCCAGCATAGATTGAACACAGATCCTGACGTATCATGAACTTTTTTGAGGGTCAGGACATTCGGCTTGCTGGGGGCATTCGGGTCTATGACGACGCTCCACTCGGCGAGTCTGCCTCCGGGATTCGTGGCGTCAATCGTCCAGCCTGCCGGTAGCTGTCCTTGCGTTACGTGGTCGAAGGTCACAGTCAAGTCCTCTGCGGCAAACGCCTCTACAGGCTGGAAGGTACCGATAACAAGCCATACCATAAACCTGCGCCAGTGATTAGTTGACATACTTTTCTCCTCATAGGGGTCGTGGTATAGGTCATGGAGTTTTCCTCTGGGTGTCGAGCGCAGACTTGAGTGCCTTCGCGAGTTCAGTCGTCGAGCCTATCCCCCAATAATGCAGGAAAGCCACTTTGGGCGATTCCATACTCATGTGGCTATGGATGGCCACGATGTTTATGCCGGCGCGGCGCAATGCCTTGAGTACGGCTTGGATCTCGTCCTCGTACATCGCGAAGTCGCCATCGACGACGGCCTGCTCATCACTGCCGACAAACGCCGCCCAGGTGTTGACCCCCATGGCGTTGCCGATGGTGTGATCACCCATCTTGGTGGTCCGGCCCCAGGTGAGCTTGTAGACGCCATCGGTCATCTCACCTTGCACGCCGAGGATGCCCTCGATTTTCTTCGGATCCAATGAGGTCTTAGCTGGATCCAGCGCCGTGCGCGGCGCCTGCGCCTTCCCCTCACTCGTTTCGTTGATCTTGGCGAAGACCTTACCGACCGCTGCCGCGAGCGTGCCCTCATTCCCACGGCCACCGATGTGCATGAACATCACCCTGGGGGAATCCCAGAAGAAGTGATTGTGCAACGCCGTTACCTCTAGGCCCTGGTCTAAGGCCACGCTCATGACAGGATTTACCTGGTCTTCGAGCAAGACCATATCGCCCATGACCAGCGTCTGCTCGCCGTCCTTGGTGAAGGCGGCCCAGGAGGTCAGCCCCATCGGTGGCGTAAGGTGCACACCTGCCACGGTGACATGGAGATCGGAACGCGGCACGGCGACCTTGAAGACGCCTTCCTTGTCGTTGAGCTTGCCTTTGACGCCGGTCAGTTGCTCAATCTTGGCCGTGTCGAAGGTCTGGGCTTCTGCCCATACCGCAGAGACAGTCCATGAATTACTCACGAGAAGTAAGGTGAGGACAGCGACCTTGTTGGACAAAAAACGTGCATTCATAGTGGTGATCCTCGATTAGTTACGCCCAGCCTAACCTCTTCTTGACAATAGGCATACAGGGCGTCGTAGACGATGAACTCTTTTGCCAGAACCTCATGGTCGTCTTTGAGGCCTAGATGTCGGAAACCCTCGGCAATGGCCTCGAGCCCCGCGGCCTCCGGCCGGCCGTAGAGGTCTTCGGCCACATCAGCGCCGTGTACGATCTTGGACAACAGAAGGATCGCGCGGTCTTCGATGCGATACTTCGAGACGATGGCCTCGAAGCTACATTTACCGTCGTGGTGGCCTAGCTCCGCACCCGGGATATCATACGGAATGGCCCCCACACGCTCCGCCACAATCAGCACCTGCTCGGGCGGCACGAATAGAAACTCGGCCGCCGGATCGACAAATTTCTTGATAAGCCAGGGGCAGGCCACGCGATCGACCTTGACCTGCTCGCGCGTGATCCACTTCATTGCTCGTCACCGCCTGGAAGAACGTCTTTTGTGGTGCATTGAATTTCTTCCCTCGCGCTCCAGGCCGCATACGTGAGGGCGGCTATCACGCCGACACCGAAGGCCACGTAAAACGGCAACTGCGCATTGATCGTCCAAAGCCAACCGCCTACGAGGGAGGCCGGGAAGACCACGAGCCCGCGCACGAGGTAGTACATGCCTACCGCACGGCCCCGTGCCGTAGCATGCGCCAGATCGACGATCAAGGCCTTGCGGGCTGGCTCGCCCACTTCCCTCAGTCCCGCGATCACAAACGCCGCGGTGACCCATGCGAGGCTCGTTGCAGTCGCGAGTACCAGGGGAAATAAGGCAAAGAAGACAAATGTGAGTAATACGAATGGCTTTCGGTTCAGCCGATCAGCAAGTTTGGCGATGGGAATATAGATGAGGATGGCGGTCAGCATCTGCGCGCTGGTCAGCCAACCAAAGTCGAAGGCCCCGAGCTGCAGCACGTTCATCACGTAGAGCACGATGAAGACCTTGGGGATCCCCTCGGCCCAACGCGCGAGGCAGTCGGCAACCAGCAAACGCTTGAGGCGCGGATCCAGGCGACACCAAATCTCACGAAAGTCCATGCCGTCGAGACCCGCCGGTGCCTTTTCGATGTAATAACGGAGCACGATGCCCATCGCGACCAGCGCCAAGACGATAGTGATGGCGAGGCCGATCTGCATCCCGCCAACAAATCCCGCGGCCGCAATCAAAGCGCCCCCCAGCGGTGGGGCGAGCATGATGGGGACCCGTTTCAGGATCGACTGCACCCCAAACCCGATAGCGCGCTGGGTCTCGGGGAGGTTATCGCCGATGATGGCGAAGACCGCTGGAAGGGCGAGACTGCTCCATGCCATGACGAAGAGCGTGCCCAAGAGGACCCATTCCCAGCGGGCTGCGACGAAGTACACGCCGTAGCCGATGATGGCGAGCACGGTAAATAGAACGAGTGCAAGGCGCCGGCCAAGACGGTCGGCGAGCCAGCCGCCCGGGTATTGATAGACGGCGTCGAGGAAATCCTTGAGCACCCCATAGGCGCCGATACCCCACGCACCAGCCCCCAGGACCTCCAAATACTTCGGGACGAACCGCACCCACAGCTCCTCACCCATACCGAGGAGCAGTGTCGCGCCAAGCATGACCACGATATTCCGTCGGAGCCCGAGCGTATCTTTCAACCGGGCGAGCAGGATCATGGAGGACATGGCAGCCTACTCGTGTCATCTCCGTTAGCAGTGGCTGCACTTGGATACAGCAGTTGTTGATAGTGCGCACGTATCTCGGAAACATCCCCGATCCGTTCGATGCGCCCGTCCTTCATGACCACAATTCGGGTGGCGATGTCGAAGGCCTCCTCCAGGTTATGCGTCACATAGATTAGGGTGAATCGCAGCTCGCCTTGCAACCGCAGGAGTTCCTGGCGCAACTGGAAGTTCAACTCGAAATCGAGACTCGATAAGGGCTCGTCCATGAGTAAGAGTTTGGGACTCAGCACCAGGGCGCGGGCGAGTGCGGTGCGCTGCTGCTGTCCGCCCGAGAGATCTCCTGGCCAAGCCTCGGCGTAGCCCTGCAGTTGCATCAGGCCCAGCGTTTTGCAGATCCGTGCCTGTCGCTCGGCGGCGGGAACGCCCTGTGCCTTCAGGCCAAACTCGAGATTGCCCCTCACGGTCAGGTGTGGCCAAAGCGCCAGGTCTTGGAAGACCATCCCAAGCGCGCGTGCTTCAGGTCCTTTGAGGTTCCTGCCATCCATCGCGACGACCTCGTCGTTGATGGCGATTTGCCCCTGATCGGGCGCGATCAGCCCGGCGAGAAGGCGCAGCACCGTGGTTTTACCGCACCCCGAGGGCCCGAGCAGCACCAGCCGCTCCTCGGGCTGCACTTGCAACGTGAACTCCGTGACCGCTGGCCGCTCACGGTAGTGCTTGGAGACGTCTTGAAACCCCACCGCCATCACGAACTTCGACCCCAACTTTTCATGATGAGACCCAGTGGTGCGAGTGGCAGGAACGTCGCCGCCATCATGAGGACACAGAGGGCCGCAACAAGCCCTTCGGGGCTATTGGCCATGAGGGTAAAAATGCGAACCGGAAGCGTATCGTGACCAGGGGGATAGACCAGCATGGCAATGCCGGTATCACGCAGACAGAAGATGTACGCGACAAGCCACGCAGCGAGCAGCCCAGGTCCCGCCAGCGGCGCCGTGATGGTTAACAGCCTGCGGAACCAGCCAGCGCCGGTCACGAGCGCTGCCTCGTCCGTGGAGGCCGGGATCTGGGCAAGTGCGGCGGCCGTGGTTCGGCTCGTGAGCGCCAGATACTGCGCCATATACCCCAGGAGGATCATCATCGGCGTGCCGTAGATCCAGTCCGTCGCCGGCCGGTTCCATAAGCCGATGAGACCGATGCCGATCACGGGACTCGGCAGCACCAGTAACAGAAGGGTGAGGAAGTCCACCCAGCGCCAGGCGCGGAGCGCATGCGTGTGTATCAGGTACCCGCAGAAAAACCCGAGCAGGGTCAAAAGCGTCGCCCCGGAAGCCGCATAGACCAGGCTATGGAGCAGGCTATCTCCCCCGCGGTTTAGCGCATCAACGTAGTCGCTGGGAGAGGTTTGTAGCACCAGCTCGCCTAGGGGCAAGATGACGAGAACCACGCAAACCAATCCCACCCCGGTTAGCCACCCGGTACCGGCAGCACCCAGGCGGATCAACGACCCTTCGGCCGCCCCCATGAAGCCTCGCATAGCTTGGCGGGGTGCGCCCGAGAACAGCTCTTCTCCGATAAGCACGGTCACCGTGAGGAGTGCGAGCGGCACGGCCGCGGCGGTGGCAGCGCCAAAGTCGTAGAAGGCGGAGAACTGCGTGAGGATCTCCACCGGGAAGACGTCGTAGCGCAGGTACATCGGGACGCTGAACTCGCCGACAGCGAGGAGAAATACGAGCAGCGCACCCCAGGCAAGCCCCGGACGGATCATGGGAAGCGTGATCCCATAGAGCACCCGCGGCCAGCGGGCGACCAGCCGTCCCGCCTCTTCAAGACGGGGATCGACGGTCTTGAGATAGGCCATCGTCAGTAACATCGCGACCGGCATGAAGACGGTGGTCAACACCAGCACACAGCCCGGCAGGCCGAAGAGCCAGGCGGAACTCACCGCAGCGAGGCTCCCACCTGCAATCTCCGACAGCCACCCCTCCCGCCCCAAGACATGAGACCAAGCCACGGCGAGGAAGTAGGGCGGAAGCAGCAATGGCAGGGTGAAGAGGACGACGAACAGATGCTTGAGCGGTAGGTCGGTTTTCCCGAGTAAAACCCCGAGCGGTACACCGAGTCCCGTTCCACAGAGCGCTGTCAGCGAAGACAGCGTCAGGCTCTGCGCGAGGAGTACCCAGGCTCGGCGGGAGGACGCCAGTGCCTGGTAATGTAGGAGGCTCGGCTTGCCATCGATCGTCACGCTCGCTGTAAGCATCGCAAGGAGTGGCGCCGCGCCAATGACGAGCAGGAGCGCGACCGCGGCCCATAGCGTAATCCGTTGGGCGTTCAACACCATGTCATCATACTGTTGTTACAGTATCTACAGTATAGTAGATTAATCGACGTGGATACTAACCCAACTGCCACCCCGTCTTGGCTCCTGCTCATCCTGACCCTCCCGACCCAAAACGCGGCGGCCCGCATGCGGATCTGGCGGGCGACAAAAGCCCTCGGCTGCGGGGTACTGCGGGATGGCGTGTACGTATTGCCGCTAAGCCCCGAGCACCGCGAGGCGTTGGAAGCACTCGCCATAGAAACCCGTGAGGCGGAGGGTAGCGCCCAGGTGCTGGAGGTCCCGAGCAAGAACGCCGACGAGGCCCAAGTGTTCACGACCCTCTTTGACCGCACCGACGACTATGTACGGCTGATGAAAGAAATCAGGGACCTAAAGGCAAAGGTCTCCAAACTGGATACATCGGCCTTGCGACGGGTGCTCAAGACCCTACGGCGGAGTTTCGAGGCGACTTCCTCCATCGATTTCGTTCCGGGTGCCGCCCAGGCGCAGACGGCACGGGCGCTCGACGAGGTGGAGAGCGCCGCCTTAGCGATCCTCTCACCCGATGAACCCCATTCCGTGGCGGGGAAAATCGAGCGCCTGGATAAGAACAAGTATCAAGGCCGGACCTGGGCCACCCGCAAGCGCCCCTGGATCGACCGTCTTGCCTCCGCCTGGCTCATCCGGCGGTTCATCGACGGCAAGGCCCAGTTCCTCTGGCTCGACAAACCGCAGGATTGCCCCCGTGACGCCATCGGCTTTGACTTCGACGGAGCGCCGTTCACCCACCGGGGCACACGGGTCACCTTTGAGGTGCTGATGGCGAGTTTCGGCTTGGAAGAAGACCGGGCGCTCGCGCGCCTAGCTGCCATCGTGCACTACCTCGATGTCGGTGGGATCCCGGTGCCGGAGGCCGCCGGTCTGGAGGCGATACTCACGGGCACACGGCAGAGCTGCAAAACCGATGATGCCTTGCTGCGAGAAGCTCACAAGAGCTTTGATCATCTCTATGCCGCTTTTTCGGAAGAGAGTCCAGCCCCCAACCCAACAGCAGGCCTTGAAATCCGGCCGCGTAAAAGGACCAAACGATGAATGATGCTGCCGAACGGTCTTTGGACGTTGCGGCGCCTGCCGCGGTTAGCCTCCGGGAGGCCTCTTGGTATTGGTTAAGGCTGGGCTTTATCAGCTTCGGTGGTCCGGCGGGGCAGATTTCAATCATGCACCAAGAGTTGGTGGAGCGGCGTCGCTGGATCTCGGAGCACCGTTTCCTGCATGCGCTGAACTATTGCATGCTACTGCCCGGCCCCGAGGCGCAGCAACTCGCCACCTACATCGGCTGGCTCCTGCACGGGACCTGGGGTGGGATCCTCGCCGGCGGGCTCTTCGTGCTGCCCTCGCTCTTCATTCTAATCGGGCTCGGCTGGATCTACATGACCTTCGGCCAGGTCCCCGCGGTGGCGGGGGTCTTGTATGGCATCAAGCCGGCAGTCACGGCCATCGTCGTCTTCGCCGCCTACCGCATCGGCTCACGGGCGCTGAAAAACGCGGTCTTGTGGTCGCTGGCGGCGCTCGCCTTCGTCGCCATCTTCGTCTTCGACGTTCCCTTCCCCTACATCGTCCTCGGGGCGGGCCTCATCGGCGCGGCGGGAGGTCGCTGGCTGCCCGGAAAATTCAAGGCGGGGGGCGGTCATCACGCCGCGGATAAGAGCTTCGGTCCGGCGCTCATCGACGATGCCTCGCCCACGCCTGAGCACGCCAAGTTTCGCTGGAGTAAGTTGATTGGGATCGCGATGGTCGGCGTCGTGATGTGGGCGGGGACCTTGGGTGTGCTGGTCGCCTACGACGGGTGGAACGGAGCACTCGCGCAGATGGGCTGGTTCTTCACCAAAGCGGCGCTCTTGACCTTCGGCGGCGCTTACGCGGTTTTGCCCTATGTCTATCAGGGTGCGGTAGAACATTACCAGTGGCTGACGGGGACTCAGATGATCGACGGCCTCGCCTTGGGTGAAACCACACCGGGGCCGCTCATCATGGTGGTGACCTTCGTCGGTTTCGTCGGCGCCTGGATCAAGGCTCTATTTGGAACGGATGCTCTATTCCTGGCCGGCGCCGCCGGCGCCACGGTGGCTACGTTCTTCACCTTCTTGCCCTCGTTTCTTTTCATTCTGATTGGCGGGCCATTGGTGGAATCCACCCACGGCGACTTGAAGTTCACCGCGCCGCTCACGGGGATCACGGCGGCCGTCGTCGGCGTCATACTCAATCTAGCGGTGTTCTTTGCCTATCACGTCCTCTGGCCCCAGGGTTTCAACGGCACTTTCGAATGGCCTTCGGCACTCATCGGTATCGTCGCTGCCCTCGCCTTGTTTCGCTACCAGGTCGGAATCATCCCCGTTATCGGCGCATGCGGCGGTTTAGGGCTGATTTATAGCCTATCTAAGCCGTTACTGTTCTAACAGCAGAACGTTGTTCTTTCACTCTCAGCGCCGATCCGAAACGGAGGTAGAGTGCCGGTGTTAGCGATGAAGTAAAAATGACCCACTGCGATGATTGAAAATTGACCCACCTGTTCCTAGGCTTGGCTCTTTTTTGGGGGAGCCATGCTGACAGAGGAGGACGCAGTGGAGATTAAAGTATT
>JBOIDF010000040.1:0-36258 GCA_050740455.1 Gammaproteobacteria bacterium
GGGAGGTCGCTCCGACACAGGCTCGCTGATCCCCGATCCCCCGCATCCGTAGTGCCACGCTCGTTGCGCACTGCCGTAACGCTATGATAATACGAAACTATCTTTGGAGCGGTGTAGAAGCTGAGTCTAGGTGATTTTCCGCGGCGAATCGCCGCGGCCTCATTGAAGCGGCCCGCGTTCGACTTGCTGACCCCGGCGCTCGGGATATTTTCCGCGGCGAATCGCCGCGGCCTCATTGAAGCGCAGAGAATAGTATTTGTTTGGCCGATTTCGGCACATTTTCCGCGGCGAATCGCCGCGGCCTCATTGAAGCCCTCACGTTGGTAGTTTCAGTTGCCCGATAAGGTCGGGATTTTCCGCGGCGAATCGCCGCGGCCTCATTGAAGCGAGACGCGAACACATCTGAGGGCCGTGTAATTGGGCAAATTTTCCGCGGCGAATCGCCGCGGCCTCATTGAAGCCGCATCGGCGCAGTCGTCCTCCAATTCCTGGAGGAAATTTTCCGCGGCGAATCGCCGCGGCCTCATTGAAGCGGCCCGGATACGTTTACGGTGGGAGCGGACACCAAATTTTCCGCGGCGAATCGCCGCGGCCTCATTGAAGCTAAAAGCGCACGAGCCTCTGTGCGCTCGTGTTCCGGGTTATCCGCACTCACCGGTTTGCCGCAGCAAGGCAAGCGAACGGCCTTGGAGCGGATAGCTCATCCCGGAAGCGTATCTTCCCTCGACCGCCGTTTCCGCTTCGAAAGCGGTGTCCAGCACGAGCTCCCAAACGCCGTCTTGAAACGAAGGCAGCACGAATGTGATGGTCTCGTGATGGGCGTTCAGCAACACCAGGAAATCATCATCGGCAAGGGGTTGACCGCGTTCGTCAATCTCGGTAAGCCCGTGTCCGGCGAGGTACATACCAAGGCAGCGTGCGAACGGTTGGCTCCACTCCTCTTCACTGATCTCGCCGCCTCTTGGATGCAACCAGAGGAGATCCTTGACTCCGCTGTCACCGAGCTGGCGTCCCTGGAAAAAGTTGCGTTTCCGGAATAAAGGATGCTCCCGGCGTAAGCGGATCAGACGCTCGACCCAGGCGCGCAGCGCAAGGTCCGCGGCCGTGAGGTTCCAATTCATCCAGCTTGCGGCATTGTCCTGGCAATAGGCGTTGTTGTTGCCGCTTTGACTGCGGCCCATCTCATCGCCCGCGAGCAACATCGGCACCCCTTGCGAGAGGAGCAGGGTGGCCAGGAAATTCCGTTTTTGCCGGGCGCGCAGGCTCAAGATCGCGGGATCCTCGGTGGATCCCTCGGCGCCGCAGTTCCAGCTACGGTTATGCGTCTCGCCGTCACGATTATCCTCGCGATTGGCTTCATTGTGCTTGCCGTCATGGCTCACCAGATCCTGCAAGGTGAATCCGTCATGAGAGGTAATGTAGTTGATGCTCGCGTGAGGCCCCCGGTGCCGGTAGAGGTCGCTCGAGCCCGTGATCCGGGAGGCCAGTTCACCCATCACCCCGCTGCTTCCTTTCCAATACTCGCGTACCGCATCGCGGTAACGGTCGTTCCATTCGCTCCAACCGGCCGGAAAATTGCCGGTTTGGTGGCCGCCGGCGCCGAGATCCCAGGGCTCGGCGATGAGCTTGACCTGGGACAGTACGGGGTCCTGCGAGATGCGGTCGAAAAAGGCCGCACGCGGGTTCACCGCGTCCGATTCCCGGGCGAGCGCCGCGGCGAGATCGAAGCGGAAACCATCGATATGCATGTCCAGCACCCAGTAGCGCAGGCTGTCCATGATGAGTTGAAGGACCCTGGGGTGCCTCGTGTCGAGCGTGTTTCCGCAACCCGTATAGTCAACGTAATAGCGCGGATTATCCTGCTCTAAACGGTAATAAGCGGCGTTGTCGATTCCCCGGAAACTAAAGCTGGGTCCCAGGTGGTCGCCTTCGCCGGTATGGTTATAGACGACATCCAAGATGACCTCGATGCCGGCCGCATGGAAGGTCTTGACGAGGGTTTTGAATTCGTTCACCTGTCCGGTGGCCAGATAGCGTGACTCGGGGGCGAAGTAGCCGATGGAGTTATATCCCCAGTAGTTACATAAACCGTGTGCCAGGAGACGGTGATCATCGACGAAGCTGTGCACGGGCAAGAGTTCCACCGCGGTGATGCCGAGCCGCGTTAAATACCCGACAACCGGCGCCGAAGCGAGACCGGCATAGGTCCCTCGCAGTGGGAGCGGCACCTCGGGATGCTGGCAGGTAAAACCCTTGACGTGCAGCTCATAGAGGATGGTTTCGTGCCACGGGACGCGCGGGGGTTGATCGTCGCCCCAGGTGAAGGCCGGATCGATCACCGCGCATTTGGGTATCGCCCAGGCATTATCGCGGCTATCGAGCGACAGGTCCGCGTCCGGGCTAGCGGCGTTGAAGCCGAAATGCGCGTCCGTCCATCGCCACGGGCCCACGATGGCCTTGGCGTAGGGGTCGAGCAGCAGCTTGTGCGGGTTGAAGCGGTGCCCGCCGTTCGGATCATAGGGACCGTGGACACGGTAACCGTAGAGGAGCCCCGGGCGCGCCTCCGGCAGATAGGCATGCCAGACCTGGCCGGTCTGTTCTCGAACGTTGATCCGTGCCACCTCGTACGCCCCTTTCGGATCGAAGAGACAAAGCTCGACCTTCTCGGCATGCTCGGAGAAGAGCGCGAAATTGACTCCCCGCCCATCCCAGGTGGCGCCTAAGGGGTATGGCCGGCCATACCAGACCGTACGGGTTTGCATATCCCGTTTAAACGAACGAGGTCACTTTGAAATAATACTTCCTGGCGGGACGACTTCAACGCCGGCACGCTGAGTTACCGTGTGCGGAAACGGGATCAATCGATCCCAAGACACCCCCGTAGCTGGCTGGGTACGTGAGGTATCAAAATCCATTCCCCGCGGTCTTGCCGCGGGGACCTTAGCGATGGGGTTTCCAAAGGGGAGAGGCGCAGCTCGCCCCTTTGGTCGCTCCACGGGGGTTGCATACCCCGTGGGGGCGAAATCTAAATTGACTCATTACGAGATCGCCTTCACGAAGGCGACTCGCGTCTTGTCGTGCGATAACGCCGGCTGGCCGCAGGAGACCTCTTCGCAGCGGCTGAGATTTTCCGGGGTCCGCCCCTTTTTTTGGAGGTACACATTATGCCACCACGCCCAAGCGTTTTTCTCTATCTTAACGAACAAGGTGGTGTCTTCGTAGACCCGGTCCCAGCCCTGGAGGTGCGTGAGCATATTGCGGTCGCGACTGGATTTTGGGTTGTAGGGTAGCGTGGTGCCCTCGCCGGCGCCGAGGTCGAGTAGCTCAACGACTATTTTTCCACTCTCCTGTCGCAAGCTCAGAACGCGATCGGGCGACGGCCCGGAAAACCCGATGAGCTTTACGATTCCGCGCACGATGCGACGCTGCCGAATGCCGGCGGCCTCACCGCCGATCGGTATGCTGACGATGGCATCGCCTTGGATTGCGAGAATCGACTGGTCGTCGGGGAAGAAGATCGGGGAACGGTAAGCCGGCCGGGTCACGAGACGCGTTTGTTTCTTCGTGGCCACATCTACGATAATAATCTCACCTGCCTTTATGGCGTCGCCCGCGCCGCGTAGTTCATTCGGTGTCGCCGACACCCCGAATATCTGCATGACCGCCTCCCAAAAGGAAGGCTCTTCGGCGTAGCTCAGCGAGCCATTCAAACCAAATAAGATGATGCCCGTAAACAGGGCTCTTGAGGATTTAACCATCGATCGGCGCCTTCTCGCGCTCCGATGACACTACGGGGCGTAGTTCGAACCCTGGCCGTACCGCAACACCGGCGGCGGGTTTGAAAAAGAAATCGATGCCTTCGTGTCCCTTGAAAGTACTGTATTTCGGGATCTGCGGTTGGGTAGCCCCCAAGGCGTCAGCGGCCAACAAAACCCGTTCTCTAATGTTGACGAAGATCCGCTGCACTTCGGTGATCTCCCGCGTGTCTTCCAGGGCTTTCAAAAAGGCTTCCGCAAAAATCGAGTGCCTGGCTCCCGCTTTCGAGAGCACGGGGCCCGTATCGCCCGAAGTCAAGGCTGTGCGCGAACGCTTTTCCGATGAAATGATCTCGATGAAACGCTGCCGGTCTCGAGGACCGAGCGTCGCGGACAGTGGTTGCGGATTTTCCACGCCGATCATCGATCCCGAAAAACACGAATCCGCGATCACCAGCATGCTCTTGGCAGGAATGATGTCGAGCTGGTTGAACAAGTCCTCGTTTCGCAGCCAATGGGCTCGGCTCGGCTGAGCGGCGGCGTCGACAGGCAACCAATAGCCGATCCGGTTTCTCGTATCGATCTCGCCGTGGCCGGAGTAGTAGAGCAGGAAGTTGTCTTGATCCGTAAGCTCGCGGCGAAAATCGTCTAAAGCAAATAGAATGTCATCGTGGCTCGCATTGCGGAGCAGTTTGACCGTCCGAAACCCGAACTTGCTCTTGAGGACCTGACCCAACCGCTCGGCATCGTTGAGCGTGGTTTCGAGCCGGTCGTAATTGGCATAGTCGCTGTTGGCGATGATGAGCGCGTGGTAGGGTCCGGTTTCGATATCCGGAAGCCGCTGCTCCGGTCGAAGTTCTTTTGCCTCGGCCCGGGTCAACTGCGCGATGTGCTCATGCAGCCGCTTGATCTCCGCCGTGCTCCGCTCGACTTGTGCTGCCATGCGCTCGATGTCTTCCTCGCGCCGGGTGCGGGCTTCTCCTTTCAGGCGTGCGAGCTCCAGCCGTGCTTCGTTCAACTGTGCCTGCGTCTGGGTGAGAGTCTCACGCAAGCGCTCAGCTTCGCTTTGCTGTTCCGTGAGCTGCCGCCGGAGGTGATCGAGATCTGCGTTCGGCATCGATGCGTCCGGTGCTAAGCCGGCCGCCTGGCGATTCCATCGGAACGCTTCCCGTGCGTCTTGCGAGACGCCCAACCCTTTCTCGTACAAGAATCCGAGGTTGGTTTGAGCGCGTGGAAATCCCTGATCCGCGGCCTTGCGGTACCAGGCTGCGGCCTGTGTATAGTCGGGCGGACGGCCCAAGCCTTTCTCGTAGATCTCACCGACGTTGTTCTGAGCCTCGGCTTTGCCCTTTTCCGCCTCGGGCAACCATTTTTCCAGCGCCTGCTCGCGCGTGCTCCTGAGCACGAATTCTCCCCCGTACAATTTACAGTCGTGGACCGTCGCCTTGGCCGTGTGCCGGGGAGTCTGATAGACGACGCTGGCGCCAAGCTGCCTGATCTCGCCGGGGATCAAGCAATCGACCACTATCAAGTCCTCGACGCTGGTGGGTCTCTTTCCGGCCGGTAGCTGCGAGGGACCCGAGAGAGTAGATGAGACCGGCGCGCACCCGGCGAACGAGCACGCTACTAAGAGCACGAGCGTCGCCCTTTTCGCTCCGAGGTTCACTCGATTACCCATAGCGGATATCGTACAGCATGCGGCGCATCGCCGGTGAACAACTGCTAGAATCACCGAGTTACGAATCAGTTTATGTTACTTAGTTTAGTCGCATCGTTTCGCAGTGTCGATGTCGGTCATCGGCTTACCGCCGTTATTTCAGGGTGGTTGGTTTTTTCTTCAGGATTACAGCTAAGCGGATGTGCGACACCGGCCCGGCGGGTAGAAGCGGAAGCTGCGCGGTATGGGTTCACGCGCGTCGTGGTCCAGGGCACGGAATTTCCTCACGTCGTATTCTTGAATGAGGTGGTCGGTGTCGGCATGCCTGTACATGTCTATCTGGAAGGCGATGGCTCGCCCTGGATCGCCGGCGACTATCCGGCCGCCGACCCGACGCCCCGCCATCCGATCATGCTCCGCCTCATGGCCTTTGATGACGCACCCAGCCTCTACCTCGGGCGGCCGTGTTATCTTGGGCTGGCGCAAGGATCCTATTGCGATCCTTCTCTGTGGACGCATGGGCGTTATTCCAAGCGTGTCGTGGATAGCCTCGAGTCAGCGCTCCGCCGTCTCCTGCCGCAACATAAAACATCGGGCCTTGTTTTTATCGGACACAGTGGTGGGGGTACACTGGCATTGTTGTTAGTCGAGCGGTTTGATACGACCCGGGCCGTGCTGACGCTGGCCGGGAATCTCGATACCGAGGCTTGGGTGGACCATCATGGCTATCGGCCCCTAGCGGAATCGCTCAACCCCGCAAAACGCTCCGGTCTACGGCCGGGTATCGTAGAGCAGCATTATATTGGGCTTCGCGACCGTGAGGTGCCGATGAAGCTCGCCGAACGCTACAAAGCCGCGCATCCGTTGGCGGAGATCATCCCAGTGCCAGATTTTGATCACGTCTGTTGTTGGCATCAACTGTGGCCTGGCATCCTCGAAAAACTCGATCACAAGCTAACGGTGTACCATGGGAAGGCGCGAGAGCACGAAGGCCTGATGGTTCAGCCGAACGATTCGAGGCCAAATCTTTGATGCGGTAAGGAAGTTAACATGGCGAACCCCTGGCAGACCGTTAAGGACCATTTGGGCGCGTTATCCGTGAACTGGGCGAGCTATACGGCGCTCGGCAGCTTTAGCTTATATGCGCTCGGTTATTTGTCGCTGCGCTTTCACTTGACCGCGCTAGGCATCGGCACGGATTTGGCCGTGCTCGACGAACGCTATCTGTTCACCGGCGCCAGGTTTTTCGTTTATCTCGTCTCCACCGTACCGACGGTCATTCTCTTGCTAATCATCCTCGCGGCGATAGGTTATCTCCCCTATCGCATTCTGTTGCCCCGCAGTGTCCGCACGCGAATTGCGAGTGCCGCGGCCGAGCGCTGGGCGCGCCTTGCCTGCGCCGAGTCGCGCGCAAGGTGGTTGGCATGCCTCGGCATTGTTCTATCGGTGCTTTTGATACAGCTCGTCATGCGCCAGTGTTTCTTTTTGGGCAACTTGCTGGTCGCCGAACGCTTGTCCGGACCGCTTTGGTTACAGTCCTTGATACTGGATAAAACCGGGACGCTGCGCGCGCTCTACTTCGCGGGATTGGTCGGCGGTGTGGCGATCACGGGCGCGTTGCTGTGGGGCGCGAGAGTGGCCCAAAGCGACCCATCGCGGGGATCTCATTTCCTCGGGATCTTGGCATTCCTGTTCTGCGTTCAAGTCTTGTTCCTCCCGGTCAACTATGGAGTGTTGATCGTGGACAAGACCTTACCCAAGGTCAGGGACCTAGGTGGGGAAGCGCTCCAACCAGGTCAAGAAGTCTGGCTGGCATGGGAAGGAGAGCAGGGCTTTACCTACTTCGTCCGAGATCCGCTTGCACGCGGCGGACAACGGTCCTTGGTAACGCTCTTGCGAAAAGACATCGCGCGCATCGAGATCATCGGTTACGATCCAATCCTGCGGGAGGTTTTTCTGACCTCGGTGCGCAAGCCCGGCGCCGGCTAGGAGCGCGTAGCGCATTCCCGAAATGTCGCGAACCGCCGCGCGGTTCGACAGATGTTTTACCCTTGCGTTGCACGGTGTTACGTGTAATTATTAAGAACCATTCTGATCAATAATAGTTGTCAGCGGCTTCAACCGCGAGGGGGGCAACATGCGTACATCACGTACACCGGTTCACTACCATTCCGCGATGCTTTTGGCGATAGCCTTGGTCGGCGCAAGTTCTGCCATGGTCCGAGCCGGTGAAAAGAGCGAGATAATCTTGGGTGGCCCGGTCGATCGCAATAGTGGCAGCTCCGGGCAAAGAGCTGTTGCGGGGGCTTTTGAGGATCTCAATGCCGCGTGTACAGCAGGCATTTCGGTGTCATCCGCAATGTGCTCCGCGACCTTTGTGATGGACGGCGGGGACGTGGACCGCGACTCCTTCCTTGACGTACGGAGCGACATCGTAGCCCAACAGCTGTCTGCTCAGGCCGATATTCAGGTCAACACCACGGACATGTCTTCGCCGAATGTGTTCGTCGCGCGGGTGGTGGATCGGCTCGCATTACTCCGGGCGGGTGGTGCGGCGGGGGACAGCTCGATGTTCGCCGGCCGCCTCGGTGTGTTTGCGAACGCGAGTGGCGGTTTCGGGGATACCGATACCAACGAAGGGGAAACCGGTTTCGACAGTGAGGTTGCCAACGTCACCGGCGGAGTCGATTATCGGTTCACGGATTACCTCACAGGCGGATTGACGCTCGGCTACACAAATTCCGATTTCGACTTGGCTTTGAACAGTGGAGAGCTCAACGCGGACACCTACCGCATCGCACCGTTTATTAGCGTCGTCCCGATCGAAAACGCTTATCTGGACGCACTGATCGGTTATGCGCGCGTTGATTTCGATTCCATTCGACTCTCGAACTTGGTAACGAACCCTTTTGCCCCGGCGGGGCAAATTAATGCCCGTGCCGCGGAAGCGGAGTTTAGCGCCGACCAATTTTTCACAAGCTTAGGTGCCGGATACCTGTTTCGACGGGCAGCATGGACCGTGAGGCCGTACGCGCGGTTCGAATATGTCCACCTTGATGTCGAGAATTACGCCGAGACAGGAAACGGCGGCCCGAGTACGGTTGCTGGTTCGCTGAATCTGAACGTGAGCGCGCAGAACGTCTCCTCGGTAACGAGCGTCCTCGGCGCCGAGGCCGGGTATACCTTCAGCACGCCGCTCGGCGTAGTGACCCCGCGCGTGCGTGCCGAATGGGTGCATGAGTATCGTAACAGCAGCCGCGAGATCTTTGCCGAATTCCAAGGTGCCATCGCAGCAGGCATCTCCGCCCCAATGCGGCTTAGCACCGCAGGTCCGGAACGCAACTGGGCCAATCTCGGTGTTAACGTGCAAATGAATTTGCCGTATTCGATCGCCGCATTTGTCGGCTACGAGACCGTGATCGTGGAAGACTCTAGCAATCACATCGTGCTCGGTGGACTGCGTTACGAGTTTTAAGGAAGCTCTGCAAAAGCTACTGCGCAGCCCATCTGCTTTGTCGCGTGCTCGCTCGTCGCTCGCCTATCTACGTGATATGTCTCGCGACTCGCTCCGCGGCTTCGCGCATCTAGGCTTGCTCGCGACACTTTTGCAGAGCTTCCTTAAGCGCGGGATTCGAAAGTACACGTTTATTTACCTGTATCCAGTTCCGATCCCCGGCGCAGGTCCTCGAGGTCTGCCTTGATTTTTGCCAATTGCGCTTCTTGGTTGCGCAGGTCGCCCGTCGCCTCGCGTAGAGTGTCTCGGGAAACGGAGACCTGACCTGCATATAAACCCGTGGCCCGGCGGTACCACGCCGCGGCCAGCAGCGGATTTTTCGGTACGCCCAAGCCTTTCTCATAGAGCGCGGCCAAGTTGACTTGAGCCCGCGTCTCTCCTTGTTCGGCTGCTTTCCTGTACCACTTCGCCGCGCGTGGGTAATCGGGAGCGACACCCATGCCATTCTCGTATATTTCACCGGCGCGGTTCTGCGCCATCCTGTCCCCGCTTTCGGCCACCGGCAGCCACAATCGCAGGGTGCTGTCGCGGTCGGGATTCAAGCTGTATTCACCGCCCCTAGCGCGGCAGTCTTTGAGCGTTGCGCTCACGATACGAATAGGCAGCGTAGCGCTGGTCTCGGCGCGAGTGCCTTGCCCGTGATTTGATAGGATACAATCGACAACAGCTAGATCACCCGAATTACCGCTACCTCCGGAGGGCGTGACGAGAGGCGCCGCAGAGCCGAGATTGACGGCGCACGCTATCAGATAAACGCCAAACGCGGCTTGGATGACACCGGGTTTTCCGCTCGCCGCGCCGCCTGTCCGCGCGTGCCCGCGAATCGCATTTGCATTTTGACTCTGTAACCTGATCATGGGAAAGCCTCCCTGCTACCGAAAGTGGTCTTGACAGCGGCCCGAGCGAGGGCTACTTGAACCGGCGGGACGGAGAGGGACAACCGCGAGCCGGCGGATCGTATCGGCGCAAGGTGTTATCAATCCTCCAACGGCCGGTCCCAGTCCGGACGCAGAGGCATCCCGCTGGTTCCGTGACCGACCTCGGTCTTGACCGCCAGGATCTGGTTTACGCGGATCCAGTCGTCCACGAAACGCGAGGCTGACCCCGCCAGGTAGAGCCTCCAAACTCGCGCGCGGCCGATCGACGAAGCGGCGACGGCGGCGTCCCACCGAGCTTCGAGATTACGGCACCAGTGTTTCAGTGTGAGCACATAATGCTCGCGTAAATTTTCGAGATGCCGGGCCTCGAATCCCGCCTGTTGCATCGAGGAAAGGATCCTTCCGACCTCGATCAGCTCGCCGTCGGGGAAGACGTACCGATTTGCAAAGCCGGACCGCGCCAAGGCCTCGTTCTGAAACGGCCTGCGGTTGATCGCGTGGTTGAGGAAGCGTCCTCCCCGGCGGAGCAACGAGTGAACCTTTTCAAAGTACTCGCTCATGCGGTCAACCCCAACATGCTCGAACATTCCGACCGAGCTGACGGCATCGAAGGGTCCATCGTCAACATCTCGGTAATCCTGGAACCGGATCTCCACGCGATCGGCCAGGCCCTCTCTCCGCACCCAGTTCCGGGCATAGTGCACTTGTCGATCCGAGACCGTGATGGCGACCACCCTGGCCCGATAATGTTTCGCGGCGTGTAGGGCGAGGGCGCCCCATCCGCACCCGATGTCCAAGAGCCGGTCGTCCCGACCCAGGCCCAACTTGCGGCAGATGAGACCATGCTTTTTGGCCTGTGCCTGGTCGAGAGGATCCGAATCGGACTCGAACACCGCACAGGAATAAGTCATCGAAGGTCCGAGGATGATACGGTAGAAGTCGTTCGACACGTCGTAATGATGGGCGATCGCGGCCGCGTCGCTTGCACGCGAATGGCGGTCCCGTCGTGGCTTCGCCTCCTCCGCGGGTGGTGCGACCGGCCGGAGGTTATGCAGCCCGATCAATTTCAACGCCATCCACCATTGCCGCGGCGAGAGCTTTATGTTTGGCAGCCGCTTGTGCAACTCGACAAACGCGTGCATGTCGCCTTCTACCTCAACATCCCCCGCGACATAGGCGCGCGCGAATCCGATTTCCCCGGGAGAGGTCGCGATCCGGCGCAGGGCGTCCTTAGAACGGATGACGAGAGTTGCCGGCGCGTTGACCGGTCCCATCACGGTACCGTCATAGGCCCGGACGCCGATCGGAAGGTCTGGACCGAATAGGTCATCGATGAATTCCTGAATCTTCATAACACACGTCGAGGTAAAAGAATTTCAACGCCATTTTCGCATTGCCTTACAGCTCTGAAAACCCTAGCAACGCCCAATCGAATAGCATTCATGGAAACTCGAACTGATTGCGCTTGGAGGCCCATCGGACCCGATGTAAAATGGACTCGCCCAGCGATTGGCGTTGTACCATGTCCACCCCCGCCGAACACCTCGCCACCTACGACGACCTATGCCGTGTGCCGGCGCATCTTGTCGCGCAGATCATCCACGGGCAGCTCATCACCCTGCCGCGACCGGGGCCCAAGCATGCACGCGCCTCATCAATCATGGGCGGCAAGTTGGTTCCGGGCTACGACGAGGGCAGCAACGGCCCCGGGGGTTGGTGGATCCTGGACGAGCCGGAGTTGCACCTGGGATCGGACATCCTAGTCCCCGATCTCGCCGGCTGGCAGCGGGAGAGAATGCCCGCCTTGCCGGAGAAGGCTTACTTCGATCTGGCGCCGGACTGGGTGTGCGAGGTGCTTTCGCCGGCCACGGCGCAGATGGACCGGGTGGACAAGCTGCCCCTCTATGCCGCGCAGGCGGTGGGGCATGCCTGGCTTGTGGACCCCGACACGCAAACCCTCGAGGTCTATGCTCTGCACGAACGCCGCTGGCGGCTCGAGTGCGCCTTCAAGGCGGCGGAAGAGGTCTCGGCGCCACCCTTCGAGGCGCTCCGTTTCAGCCTAGCGGCGTTGTGGCCTTGAGCCCGCGTAGAGCGACAGTAAAGAACACCTCCATATTCTTTGATCGGGTGCGACAATTCGCCGCATTCCCGAAGCAACCCGGCGCGGAGCTCAGAGCTTGTGAAGAAATCGTAGCGAGCACGCACGCCCGCGAGGCGCGCGGCGCGCAGGAACCGCAGTGTATGTGGAAATACATGAGGATTCCGAGCACCGTGCAACGATGCGGGCGGGCTGCGCAGTAGATTTATTCACAAGCTCTCAGAGGCGCGGTAGGAGCTCTTCAGCCTTACGGCGCCCGAACTCGATCAGCTCCCGCGCGCGGTGGAATTCGTGAAAGGCGCAGGCATTGGCGGGGATCTCGATGTAGAGATCGGGCGAGTAGGCGGCGAGCCGAAAACGAGCGATGACATTTTGCATCATGTCCATCGATCGGCCGGCGATCTCAATGAGACTCAGATCGCCGGGATCGCGCTGTTCACGGCGCTGGTAGAGCGCCTCGATGTAGCGTGCGATGCGCTGGTGGTAGAAGCTAAAGGGCCGCTCGGGCGCCGCATCGGCGCGGTTAAGCTCGGGGTCCAATGCGCCGTTGAGACCGACCGCGACGGTGAGGGTGTTATGCTCGTGCAAGGTCGGAGCAATCGGGATGGGGTCCACCAACCCGCCATCGACGAGCTGCATGTCTTGATAGTCAAAGGGCGTAAAGATGGTCGGTATGGAAATCGACGCTCGCACGGCATCAAACAAGGGTCCGCGGCGCAGCCACACCTCCTTGTGGGTGCGCAAATCGGTCGCCACGGCCGTGAAGCTTACCGGTAGATCTTCGATATTGCGGTCGCCGATGAGATCGCGCAACAAGTTGATGATCTTCTCACCCTTGAATAATCCCTTGCGGTCAAACGCGAAATCGAGCAGCCGGATCACGTCGCCGCGTTCGAGCGCCGTGACCCAGCGGGTAA
Organism: Gammaproteobacteria bacterium; assembly: GCA_050740455.1. Classification (GTDB taxonomy): domain Bacteria; phylum Pseudomonadota; class Gammaproteobacteria; order JACCXJ01; family JACCXJ01; genus USCg-Taylor. The sequence continues at coordinate 12,820 of JBOIDF010000040.1, forward strand.
AAACATCCAGCCGCCCGGCAGCGTAAATCCCGCCGACCAGCGCCCCCATGGAGGCGCCGGCAATCGAGCGGATCTCGAAGCCGTTATTCACGAGCGCTTGGATCACGCCGATATGCGCGAGCCCGCGCGCTCCGCCGCTGCCGAGAACCAGTGACACGGTGCGCGGCGCGCTCATAACACGCTTACGGCATGCAACCGCGTGCCGGACCTGACGCAAGCCAGGATCGGTGGCCGCGGAAGACCTTTGCGTCTAGCGGTGGTAGGGTAGGGATAACTCATGAACCGCATCGACCAGGACCCGGACGCGGTCCGGCTCGACCTCCGGCTCGATCCCGTGTCCCAGGTTGAAGACATGGCCCGCGCCGTGGCCGTAGCTCGCGAGAATCGCGGATGCCTCCGTGCGTATCCGCTCGGGCGGGGCGAAGAGCACCGCGGGGTCCAGATTGCCTTGCAGGGCGACACGCTGACCGATGCGCCGTCTCGCCTCGCCGATGTCGATGTTCCAATCGAGGCCGACGGCATCACAATCGCTCTCGGCCATCGCCTCCAACCAGCCGCCTGATCCCTTGGTAAATACGATGACCGGGATCCGCTGCCCGGCGTGCTCCCGGCGCAGCGCGGCCAGCACCTGCCGCAGGTAACGCAACGAGAACTCATGGAAAGCCGCCGCCGTGAGCATGCCACCCCAAGTGTCGAAGATCATGAGCGCCTGGGCACCGGCGGCCGCTTGTGCATTGAGATAGTCGGCCACCGCCCGCGCCAGCGTATCGAGCAGCCGGTGGGCGCTCCGTGGCCTAGCGTAGATCATGCCTTTAATACGCCGGAAGGATTTGCTGCTCCCGCCTTCGACCATGTAGGTCGCGAGCGTCCACGGACTCCCGGCGAAGCCGATGAGCGGTAGCTTGCCGTCGAGCTCCTTGCGGATGAGCCGGATGGCCTCCATCACGTAGCGCAGATCTCGCTCGGGATCGGGTACCGCCAGGGCCTTGATGTCTGCTTCGGTACGCACGGGGCGGGCAAAGCGCGGGCCGAGTCCTTCTTGCACCGTGAGGCCGAGGCCCATCGCATGCGGAATCGTGAGGATGTCGGAGAACAAAATGGCGGCGTCCAGCGGAAAGCGCGCAAGCGGTTGCAGCGTCACTTCGCATGCCAGCTCCGGCGTCGTGCACAAGGTCATGAAATCCCCGGCCCGTTCGCGGGTTTCACGGTATTCCGGAAGGTAGCGCCCCGCCTGGCGCATGATCCAGATCGGTGTGATATCCACCGGTTGGCGCAAAAGCGCGCGCAGCAGGCGATCGTTCTTCAGTGACGGCATCGAATTTACTAAGCGGGTTCGTGTGTGAACCGCGCCCGTTCCTACAGTAGGACTATGGCGTTGGGATTATGACAGCGGCGCCGGCAGGTCCGAACTCCCCATCAAGAAGCTGTCGATCCCGCGCGCCGCCGATCGGCCTTCCGCGACGGCCCAGACGATGAGCGACTGGCCACGCTGCATGTCGCCCGCGGTGAACACGCCGGGCGCACTGGTCATCCAGTTCTTGTCGCGCCAGACATTGCCCCGCTCGGTGAGCTGCACCCCGAACTGCTCCAGCATCCCGGGTTTCTCGGGACCGGTGAAACCCATCGCCAGCAGCACCAGATCGCAGGGCAGATCAAAGCCCGATCCGGCGATCTCCTTGAAGCTTGGCCGGCCATTGACCTCTGCTATTTCGACTTGCACCAGATCCAGGGCTACGACATGGTTTCGCCGGTCGCCCTTAAACCGCTTGGTCGATACCGAATAGACCCGTTCGCCGCCTTCTTCGTGCGCGGACGACACCCGGTAAACATTCGGCCACAGCGGCCAGGGATTGTGCGCGGCGCGCTCTGCCGGGGGTCTGGACAGGATCTCGAGTTGGTGCACCGAGGCCGCGCCTTGGCGGTGGACTGTTCCAAGGCAATCGGCGCCGGTGTCGCCGCCGCCGATGATGACGGCGTGCTTAGCGTGCGCGGTGATAAACTCGGCATCGGCTAGGACATCCCCTTCGCAGCGGCGGTTTTGTTGCGTGAGATACTCCATCGCGAAATGAATTCCTTTAAGATCGCGGCCGGGGACCGGCAGATCACGAGGGGCGCACGCGCCGCCCGTGAGCAGGATCGCATCGAATTCCCTGCGCAGTTCCTCGGCCGAGACATTGTGCCCCACATGTGCGTTCACCCGAAACTGTACGCCTTCCCGATCGAGCTGCCGCAAGCGCCGGTCGAGAACGCGCTTCTCCATCTTGAATTCCGGGATACCGTAGCGTAGTAGGCCTCCGATCCGATCGGCGCGCTCGAATACCGTGACCGCATGTCCGGTGCGGCGCAACTGTTGGGCGGCCGCCAGCCCGGCGGGACCCGAGCCGACGACGGCGACCCTTTTACCGGTTTCGGGCGCGGGAGGAGCGGGCTCGACCCAACCCTCGGCAAACGCCCGATCGATAATCGTGAGCTCGACCGCCTTGATCGTCACCGGATCGTTATTGATACCGAGCACACACGCGCCTTCGCAGGGGGCAGGGCACAGGGTCCCGGTGAATTCGGGAAAGTTATTGGTCGCATGCAAGCGGTCTATGGCCTCGCGCCAGAGATTTCGATAGACGAGATCGTTCCAATCCGGGATCAGGTTGCCCAAGGGGCAGCCCTGGTGGCAGAACGGGATCCCGCAATCCATGCAACGCGCGGCTTGCTGCTTGAGCACTTCCTGGGGCCAAGGCGACATGACCTGGCACCAATCATGGACGCGCTTCTGGATGGGGCGGTACGGTTGCTTCTGGCGCTTGAATTCAACGAATCCGGTCACCTTACCCATGGGCGGCTTCCATGACGGCCTGCTCTTCCGGGACGCCGGTGGCCTGGGCCTTAACGATGGCCGCCAGCACGCGTTTGTAGTCTTTAGGCATGATCTTCACGAATTTTCTCTGCATGGACGTCCAGTTAGCCAGGGTTTTCCGCGCGACCCGGCTCTGGGTATAGCGGGCATGGCGGTGGAGCATGTCCTTGATGCAGTCAATCTCCGCGGGATCGGTTAAGGGTTCGAGATCGACCATGCCGAGGTTGCAGCGGCGTTCGAAGCCGCCGTCGAGATTCAGCACGTAGGCGGTGCCGCCCGACATCCCGGCCGCGAAGTTGCGCCCGGTGTGTCCCAGTACCACGACGCGGCCCCCGGTCATGTATTCGCAGCCGTGATCTCCGACGCCCTCGACCACGGCGAGCGCGCCGCTGTTGCGTACCGCGAAGCGCTCGCCTGCGATGCCGCGTATATAAACCTCGCCGCCGGTCGCCCCGTAGAGCACCACGTTACCGACGATGATATTATCCTCGGCGACCAAGGTGGAATGCCGCGGCGGATGGAGAACGATCTTGCCTCCCGCCAGACCCTTGCCGAGGTAGTCGTTGGCGTCGCCTTCGAGCGTCATGGTCACGCCGCGCGGCAGGAAGGCTCCGAAGCTTTGGCCCGCCGAACCCGTGAAGTGGATGCGTATGGTGTTGTCGGGCAGGCCTTCGGCGCCGTAGCGGCGCGTGATCTCGTAGCCGAGGAGAGTGCCTACGGTACGGTTGATGTTGCGGATCGGCAGAATGATATTGAGCGGTTTTCGCTCTTCCAACGCCGCCCGGCAAAGCGGGATGAGTGTTGTTTTATCCAGGGATTTATCGAGCCCGTGATCTTGCTCCCGGATCTTGCGCACCGCGACCTCCGGACCCATCTTCGGCTGGTGCAGGATCTGCGAGAAATCCAAGCCCTTCGCCTTCCAGTGCTCGATGGCCTTCTTCACATCCAGCTTGTCCACCCGTCCGATCATCTCGTCCACGGTACGAAAGCCGAGCCGTGACATGATCTCGCGGATCTCCCTGACGATGAAACGGAAGAAGTTTTCGACGAATTCAGGCCGAGCGTTATATTTCTTGCGAAGCTCCGGATCCTGGGTCGCAATGCCGACCGGACAGGTGTTGAGGTGGCAGACGCGCATCATGATGCAACCCGCGACCACGAGCGGCGCGGTCGAGAAACCGTATTCCTCGGCGCCGAGGAGCGCGGCGATCACCACATCGCGCCCGGTCTTGAGTTGGCCGTCGGTCTGCACCACGATGCGATCGCGGAGCTTGTTCATGACCAAAACCTGCTGGGTTTCCGCGAGCCCGAGCTCCCAAGGCACCCCGGCATGTTTGAGCGAGGTTACGGGCGAGGCCCCGGTGCCTCCGTCGTAGCCCGATATCAGTACCACATCGGCGTGCGCCTTGGCCACGCCGGCCGCGATGGTTCCCACGCCAACCTCCGCCACGAGCTTGACGTGGATGCGCGCTCGCGGATTCGAGTTCTTGAGATCGTGGATGAGCTGGGCGAGATCCTCGATCGAGTAGATATCGTGATGCGGGGGCGGTGAAATCAAACCGACCCCGGGTGTCGAAAAGCGCACCTTGGCGATCCACGGATAGACCTTGTGGCCGGGCAACTGTCCGCCCTCGCCGGGTTTGGCGCCTTGGGCCATCTTGATCTGGATGTCATCGGCATTGACGAGGTACTCGCTGGTGACGCCGAAGCGGCCCGAGGCCACTTGTTTGACGGCGCTGCGGCGCAAGTCTCCGTTCGCATCGGGCTGGAAGCGCGCGGGATCTTCGCCGCCCTCGCCGGTGTTGGATTTGGCGCCCATACGGTTCATGGCGATCGCGAGCGTCTCGTGCGCTTCTTGGCTGATCGAGCCATAAGACATGGCGCCGGTCGCGAAGCGCTTGAGGATCGAGTCCGCCGGCTCCACTTCTTCCAGCGGGATCGGATTTTCCGCAAACTTGAATTCGAACAAGCCACGCAGCGTCGCCAAATTCTCGTTCTGTTCGTCAACCAGGCGCGTATATTCTTTAAAGATTTCGTATTGCCCGCTGCGGGTCGAGTGCTGCAGTTTGAAAACCGTCTCGGGATTGAAGAGATGGTATTCGCCATCGCGCCGCCACTGATACTCGCCGCCCCAGTCGAGATCGGGTTTCCCGGCCGGCCGCTCCGTGAACGCGCGGTGGTGGCGCAACGCGATCTCCTTGGCGATCACCTCGATCCCAATCCCGCCGATGCGCGAAGCGGTCCGGGTAAAGTAGGTATCGACTAATTCCCGCTCTAATCCCACGGCCTCGAAGATCTGGGCGCCACGATAGGATTGGATGGTGGAGATCCCCACCTTTGATATGACCTTGAGCACACCCTTGTTCAATGCCTTGATGTAGTTTTTCACCGCCCCGGCGTGATCGACGCCTTCCAACAGTCCCTGATGAATCATGTCGTCGAGTGTCTCGAACGCCAAGTAGGGATTGATGGCGCCGGCGCCGTAGCCGATGAGCACGGCGGCATGATGAACTTCGCGCGGCTCGCCGGTTTCCACGACTAGGCCCGCCTTGACGCGCGTGCCTTCGCGGACCAGATGGTGATGCACGCCGGCCGTCGCGAGCAACGCCGGTATCGGCGCGCAATGCTCGTTGACGCCGCGATCGGAGAGAATGATGTAGGTCGATCCCTCGGCAATGGCTTGGCTCGCGCGCGCGCAGATCTCCTGCATGGCCCGTGCGAGCCCGCTGCCGCCCTCGGCGGCCGGGAACAAGATCGAAATGGTCACCGAGCGAAATCCAGGCAGATCGAGGTGGCGGATCTTGGCAAGCTCGCCGTTGTCGAGGATCGGCGTTTTGAGTTTTAATAACCGGCAGCTCTCGGGTCCGGGGGCGAGCAGGTTGCCTTCGGGGCCGATGGGGGTCTCGATCTGGGTGACCAACTCTTCGCGAATGCCATCGAGAGGCGGGTTCGTCACCTGCGCGAAGAGCTGCTTGAAGTAATCGTAGAGCAACCGCGGGCGGTTCGATAGCACGGCCAGCGCGGCGTCGGTGCCCATGGATCCGATAGCTTCTTCGCCGGTCTTCGCCATGGGCGCCATGATGAGCCGCAGATCCTCGTGCGTATACCCAAACGCTTGCTGCCGCCTGAGCACCGTTGCGTGATCGGGTTCGTGCACCTCGGGCGGTTCGGGCAACTGTTCGAGCGGCACGATGCTCTGGGAGAGCCATGCGCGGTAGGGGTGGGCGCGCGCAAAGTTGTGCTTGAGCTCCGCGTCATCGATGATGCGCCCTTCGCGGGTATCGACGAGGAAGATACGTCCGGGGTGCAGGCGTTCCTTAATCAAAACATTTTCCGGTGGAATGTCCAGTACACCCACCTCGGAGGCCATGACCACCAAACCGTCCTTGGTGACGTAGTAACGCGATGGGCGCAAGCCATTTCGATCGAGCACCGCGCCGATCACGACTCCGTCCGTGAACGCGATGGAAGCGGGCCCGTCCCAGGGCTCCATCAGACAGCCGTGGTAATCGTAGAACGCCTTGCGTTCATCGTTCATCGACTCATGTCCGCTCCAGGCCTCCGGGATCATCATCAGTACCGCGTGCGCGAGCGGACGGCCGCTCATATGCAAGAACTCCAGCACGTTATCGAAGCACGCCGAGTCGCTGCCATCCTCGTCGATGATCGGGAACAGCTTTTTGAGGTCCTCGCCGAAGAGGGGCGAAGCGCAAAGCGCCTCCCGGGCACGCATCCAATTGATATTGCCGCGCAGGGTGTTGATCTCACCGTTGTGGGCGATGTAGCGGAACGGTTGCGCGAGCGGCCAGGAGGGAAAGGTATTCGTCGAGAAGCGCTGGTGCACTAAGGCCAGCGCGGATTCGACGGCCGGATCGACGATATCGGGAAACATCGCTTCGATTTGATTCCCGGTCAGCATCCCCTTGTAAATGAGCGTGCGGCACGACAGGCTTGAGATGTAGAACATGCCACGCTCGGACAAATCGGAGCCCCGGATCGCGTGCTCGATGCGTTTGCGGATCACGTATAAGCGGCGTTCGAAGGCGGCCTCATCGCTGAGCTCCGTCGATCGGCCGATGAACACCTGCCTGAAACTCGGTTCTACGGCTTGCGCCGAGGCGCCGATGAGCGTGTCGTCGGCGGGGATCGCCCGCCAGCCGAGCACCCGCTGCCCTTCCTCGCTTATGATGGTCTCGAAGCGATCGCGGCACACCCGCGCTTGATCCGGGTCCCGCGGCAGAAAGACCAAGCCGGCGCCGTACTGGCCGAGGGCCGGCAGGTTTATCCCGAGCTTGGCGCATTCGCGGGCAAGAAATCCGTGTGGCATTTGCAGCAGAATGCCGCAGCCGTCGCCGGTGTTGACTTCACACCCGCACGCGCCGCGATGCATGAGATTTTTTAAGATCGTCAATGCTTGGGTCACGATGGTATGGGATTGTCTTCCCTTCATGTCGACCACGAAGCCGACACCGCAAGCGTCATGTTCGAATGCGGGGTCATAGAGACCTTCTTGCGTATGTCCAACCCAATGCATAGCTACATCACCGCGCTTATGAGTTAAAACTCGAATATTACTTACGGAAGCTCTGCAAAAGGTACTGCGCAGCCCATCTGCTTTGTCGCGTGCTCGCTCGCCGCTCGCCTATCTACCTGATATGTCTCGCGACTCGCTCCGCGGCTTCGCGCATCTGGGCTTGCTCGTTTTGCAGAGCTTCCTAACGTGTTATTTCGAGATCATGAGACATAAGCGCCTAGCGCAGGATCCGCCTCGGCATTGTTATACGAGCCCCTCTCCGGGGCCTATATAACCAAAACCGGCCCATGAGTATATAACCGCGATTCGGGAGTGTCACGGCGTTCGCCCGAACGCCTTATCAACCCGCGGCTACTCGATAGTAGCGCGGCGGGGCGGCGAAATAGCTCCCTTCGTGCTCGCTTGAGCGTCGGGAACTACCACTGCTGCGGGTTTCTCAGCGCGTCCAAGTCGGCGATTCGCCGCGGCCAGGGTTGTTGGGCTTGTATCGCCTTGGGTAAGGTTTGCACGGCCGCGCTTGCGGCGCGGCGATCGGGGAACGGGCCGAGGACGACGAGGTGCCACGTCTGACCCTTGCGCCGGATCGCGACCACGCGCGCCCGGTCGCCGAGCCGATGCTGTGCCAGGAACCGTCCGCCGGCGGCCGGATCCCGGATCGCGAGGAGTTGTAACACATACTGATCGGGCGGCAGTGGCCGCGGGTGCGTCAGCACAGGTTCAATCCGGGTGTTTTCTCCGGCCGTGGGTACGGCCGGGCCGGATTTGAGCTTCGGTTGGTTAGCCCTCGGTGGTCGTGGCCGCGCGGGGGCGAGCGGCGCTTGTTTCGGTTGGGAAAGCTCGATCGGCACCGGATCCTCGGAAGGGAGGCGAAGGAATCGGTCTTGGAGAGAGTCGATCGCGATAATGATACTCACCGCGGCGAGCAATGCGGCGACGGTGTTAAGACGCCATTGGTGCTTCGCGATGGAACCGAAGCGCGGCGAGGATTCTTCCTGCTCACTCCCGGCGGGCGGCGCTTGCTTGAGGGTTTGCCGCATGAGGTGGTCGATGCGTCCGGGTGATCCGGCGGATCCCCCATGTATTCGCGCGACCTCGGTGCCGTCCAGCGGCAGAAAGCTCGCTAAGCCCCCGCGGTTGTAGCGGGCCTCGAGATAGGCCCGCGTCTCCGCGAGAGTAAAAGACGGCATGTCCAAAATATGGACGATAGTCCCTCGCAGGGATTGGAGCTCCGGGGCCTCGAGTATGGTGTTAATGTGCGGCTCACACAGCAAAACAACACGCAACGCGCCTGGCTTGCAGCGTCCACGGGCAAACAGTAGCTTGAGCGCATCGGCGGGCAGTTCGTGGGCGTCATCAACGAATAACACCGAAATGAGCCTATGCTGTTCACGCTGGCGGAGGATCGCGCCGATCGCCTCGGTCAATGCCTTGCGATCCGCTCCCACCGTGCTGGCGCCGACCGAGACCGCGAGGTCCCTGAGGAGCAAGCGGGAGTCGAGCATGGGATTCGCATGAAATCGCGTCACTAACCACGTGGCCGGGGCCCGCGCCAGCACTTGGTCCGCGAATGTGGTTTTCCCGCTCTGCCGCTCGCCGATCACGAGCAGTAGCCGATCGCTGTGGTCGATGAGATGGCGAATGAGATCCAGCCGTTGCGTCAAGGCCGGTGTTGTGAAGTAGAACGCCGCTTCGGACCCGGGCGACGTTTCTTCGGGCACGCGCATCGCTATGCGCTCACTCGCGGCCTATCCGGCGCGGCGGCCTGAATACCGCGTTTAGGCGGGGAGGGGCTCCGCACGACATGCGGCGAGTGTATGACGCAAGCAGCCTCTGTCATAGTCCCCCGTGACAACCGCCTGACCGATTTTCTCCAGCAACACGAGACGGAGGGCGCCGTCGAGAGCTTTTTTGTCGACTGCCATGAGACGCAACATCCGATCGCTGGGGAGCGGGCAGCGCACAGGTAACCCCGCCTGTCGCAGCAGGGACTCGATGCGCCTTAATTCGTCTTTGCCCAACCAACCGAGCCGCGCCGACAGATCCGCGGCCATGGAAAGCCCGGCCGCGACAGCTTCCCCGTGTAACCAGGCGCCATAGCCGAGGCCGGTCTCGATGGCATGGCCGAAGGTGTGGCCAAGATTGAGCATTGCGCGCATGCCGGACTCGCGCTCGTCGGCGGCGACGATCTCGGCTTTGATCGCGCACGAGCGCTCGATGACATAACTTAGCGCCGCGGGATCGCGTTCGAGCAGGCGCGCCAGGTGATTTTCCAGCCACGCGAAGAAATCGCCGTCACGGATGAGGCCGTACTTGATCACTTCGGCCAAACCGGCCCGGAATTCTCTGGGATGTAGGGTGACCAGCGTATCGATGTCGGCGATGACGCAACGGGGCTGGTGAAAAGCCCCGATCATGTTCTTCCCGAGCCGATGATTCACGCCCGTTTTTCCGCCGACCGAGGAGTCGACTTGAGACAAAAGCGTGGTCGGGATCTGGACAAAATTCACGCCACGCCGATAGCAAGCCGCGGCAAATCCGGTAATATCCCCGACCACCCCACCGCCAAGCGCGATCAAGGTACAGCGCCGATCAAAGCGGCGCTCCAGCAGTGCGGTGATGATGCGGTTCATGGTCTCTATCGTTTTGTATTTTTCTCCGTCGGGAAGCGTCACGCTGCCGGCATCGTAATCGTTGAGATGCGCCGTTACCCGGGCGAGATAGAGCGGCGCTACGGTCTCGTTCGACACGATCATCACCTGCGCATTAGGGAGATAGGGGGTAAGGAGTGCGTGCTTATCGATCAAGCCCGCGCCGATGAAAATCGGATAGCTACGCGGGCCAAGCTCTAGGCGCAGGGTCTTCATCGCTGTTCGGCGAAATGACGGATCTCGGTGATGACCTGTTTTAGCGTGCGGCCGTCGGTATTGATGACCAAGTCCGCAACCTCGCGATAGAGCGGATCGCGGTGTCTAAGAAGCTCCTGTAGCGTGTGCTTCGGATCCGCCGTCTGCAATAACGGACGATTGATATCCCGGCGCGTGCGTGTAAACAGCCGATCGACCGAGGCGCGCAAGTACACGGCTATCCCGCGAGTCTTCATACACTCCCGATTGTAGGCATCGATTACGGCGCCTCCGCCGGTGGCTAGTACCGTATTTTGCCGCAGCGTGAGCTCGTCGATGATCTTGCTTTCCCGGCGGCGAAAACCGGCTTCTCCTTCGATGTCGAAAATAAGCGCCACACTGGCTCCCGTCCTTGCCTCTATTTCACGGTCGCTGTCGGAAAACTCCTTAGCCATGGATCGCGCGAGCTGCCGCCCGATGGTGGTCTTACCCGCGCCCATCGGTCCGATGAGAAAGATATTGCCGGATTGACACGACAGCAACGCTTGAGGATCTCGCGGAAAGACTCGGCACGATCACTGTAGCGGTTCGTTGGATACGGCGCAAACCGCCCGGATGCGGCTCATCCCTGAGCCGTGCTGGAACTCTAGATCCCCCCGGGTGGCGCTTGTGGAGAGCGTTACCGCAAGCTCAAGGATTCCTTGATGATTTTCGGGGTGACGAAGATCAACAACTCGTCCTTGTTGCGAACATTCGCCGAATTCCTGAACAGCGCCCCGACATACGGCAACTCCCCGAAAAACGGGACCCGCCGCGTATTGTTGCTGTTGGTCTGTTCATAGACCCCTCCCAGCACCACCGTCTCGCCGTTATCGACCAGCACTTCGCTCTGGACGTTGCGGGTATCGATACAGGGGATGGTCGAGGGGGGACAAACCACTGGGGCGTCTTTATGGACATTGAGGGTCATGTTGATGCGATCATCGGGGGTAATGTGCGGGGTCACCCGCAGGCTCAGTACGGCCTTTTTGAACTGAGTTGCGGTGGCGCCGCTCGATGAGGCCTGCTGATAGGGGATCTCGGTGCCCTGTTCGATGACGGCTTCTTTTTGATCGGCCGTGAACACGCGCGGACTGGAGATGATCTCCCCGCGTCCTTCGGCTTGCAGTGCGGACAGCTCGAGCTGCAGTAAATAGCTCCCGATCTTTCCGATCGCCAGCCCGATCGCGCCCGCGGGGGTGGAAGCCGTGGGGAGGTCAACGATGAAGTTCTCGAGGTCAGCGGTATTAAACGCCGTCAGGAGATCCTCGGTGTCGCCGGGGCGCTTACCACCGACGAAGGCACCGAAGTTATCATCCGTTGGGTCCTCGTTTGCGCCAAAGGTATTCTTGCTGTAACCGAACTTAACTCCGAGCTCCTTGGTGAAGTCCTGGTTGGCGATCACGATGCGTGATTCGATCAGCACCTGCCGTACGGGCCGATCCAGGGTCGTGATCATTTGACGCATCTCCGCCAATTTCTCGGCCGTCTCTTGAATCAAAAGCGTATTGGTGCGCTGGTCGACCGAGACGTTACCGCGCTCGGTCAAGAGCTTGTTTTCCTCGGCCTTGAGGAGGGTTGCGAGATCGGCCGCCTTGGCATAGTTGATCTCGACGAACTCGGTCCTAAGCGGCGCCAGCTCGGCGATTTGCTTTTGTGTCTCAAGCTCGAGTTTTTCGCGCTGCGCGATTTCCTCTTGCGGTGCGACCATGATGACATTCCCCGACTCCCGTTTTCCGAGCCTCTTGGATTTCAAGATGATCTCCAGGGCTTGATCCCAAGGCACGTTCTTGAGCCGCAAGGTCACATTTCCGCTCACCGTATCCGAAGCGACCAGGTTTTTGCCGGTGAAATCGGCGATGAGCTGCAATACCGCCCGTACCTCGATGTCCTGGAAATTCAAGGACAGCCGTTCCCCGGTAAAACCGAACTTCGCTTTCTTCACCGCTTCTTCTTCCTCCTTGGTGAGCGGTTTTACCTCTACCGTGAGGATGTTATCGGATTGGTAGGCCAGGTGCTCGTAGTGTCCGGTGGGTGTAATGGCCATGCGGATCCCGCCCTCGTAGGCGAAGGTGTCGATTTCTTTCACGGGCGTTGCAAAATCCAGTACGTCGAGACGCCGATCGAGACGCTCCGGCAATCGAGCATCGACAAAATCAATCAGGATCTGATTGCCTTCTGCATGGATATTCGAGGCGATTGATGCCTCCGACAAGACCACGACGATACGCGCCTCACCCGCCTCGCCACGCCGGAAGTCGATGTCCTTGATATGGGGTCCGCGAAGTAGGGGTTCCGGCGGCGCTTTCGGTCCCTGTGGGGTGGGCGAGGGATGGGCCGCGACGGGTCTTCTTTGGGGTGCGAACCGCGCCGCGGTTTCGGCCGCCGGCGTAGCACCGCCTAGGGTTATCACCACCGCGTTGCCGTCTTTTCTTAGCTGGTAGGGAACCAACCGTAGCAGGTTCAGTACGACGCGGGTGCGTCCTCCCGCCTCCACGGCACTCACGCTTTGCGCCGGTCCTATTCCGATAGCGCGATGCTTCGCGGATAGGTTTAATCGCGTCTCGGGTAGGTCGAGAGCGATGCGTGCCGGGTTATCGATCGTAAAGCTCAGCGGATCCCGCGCCAGGGGACTCGAAAGCTGTAACCGGATTTGCACCTCGTCCCCCGGCAGGGTCGTGAAGGTGACCGCATCCAGGCTGTTTTGGGCCGCCCATGCCATGGATGATAGCGTTAGCGCCAAGCTCAGCGCGATGCTGCTCCCTACCCTTGATGCCACATCCCGCAACTCAGTTCCTATCATTTCGTGAGTCCCCCAATATCGGTATGTATTCATGTGTCTATCTCCTCCGGGCCTAGTCTTCTTCGCCTAAAAGCGCCAGTGACGCGGCGCGTTCCTCCCAGCTGCCCTGCGCATCGCCGATGATTTCGCGTACCTCGATTTTATCTTCGGCGATATTGATGATTCTGCCGAAGTTTTTACCCATGTAATTCCCTACCTTCACGCGATGGACGGTGCCCTCTTGGTCGAGCACGACCCCCCAGAAATCAGCGCTGTTCTGAAGGGTTCCAACCATGCGTAGGCTGTCTAGCTCGAAGTTTTCGAGCTCCTCGGGATTATGGGTTTCAATTTCTTCGATGTATTTTCTTTGCGCGTCGGACACGTTCCTGTCAATGTTGGTGCCGCGCCTCGTCTCAAAGAACGGTTCGAACGGATCTCTTGCGTCAGCCTCCCCGGATTGGTACAGGTAGCGCTCATAGGGTTTGATTTCCGGAAGAGGGTCGATGGCGCCCCCTTTGCGGCTCAGGACCTCGGCGACGTAAGCTTGCAGATCACTTAGGCCATCGGACCCGCACCCGCCGAGGAGGAGGGCGGTGGCGACAAGTGTCCCGCGCATGGTGTAGTGGAGAAACGGTTTCTGGTAGCTCATGATTGCGATGGTTTCGTAGCAGTTGGATTCGGAGTTTGTGGCTGCTGCGCGGTCTCCTCTTCTTCGCCAAGATAACGGTAGGTCTTGGCGATCGATTCCATGATCAAACCGCCCTTATCCTTTGCCTTTATCTTGATATCGTGCTGGGTGACGATGCGCGGTAGATCCGCCACGCCGCTGACAAACTGTCCAAGTTGGTGATAGCTGCCGGTCACGCGAATATTGATCGGTAACTCGACATAAAACTCGGCCGGTTGCTCGGACCCGGGCTTAAACAGCTCGAACTCGAGCCCAGCGCCCAGCCCCTGCTGAGAAATGTCGACGAGCAGCGCGGCGACCTCGGTTTTATTCGGCAGACGCTTTAACATATCACCGAACGACTGCTGGATGTCCTGCAGTTGCTCCTTGAGGGCATCGAGATTCACGACCTTGCTCTGCTTGGCCTCGAGATCCTGCTTGAGGGTTTGCTCCTCGCCTTCCGCCTGTTCGAGCAGCAGGCGCTGATCGTTGATGTCAAGGTACCAGCCGAGGCCCAGCAGAACCAGGCACCCGAACCCGATTACCGCCGCCTTCGCCGGCGCCGGCCAGTTGCCGATGTTGTTGGGATCGAGATTTTTAAATTCCGACCAATTCATGACTTTGCCCCCTTGGCATCCGCCCCTGTTTCACCGGACTCCGGCTGGGCGCTTATTTGTTCGATGATCAGTGTAAAGTTGTTAATGCGCCGCCCCTTTTCATCCTTGGTTTCGATGATGGTGAGCTGAGGCTTTTTAACCCACTTGGATGCCTCGACGTTGCGCATGAAGTTCGATACCCGCGCGTTCGATTCCGCAATCCCCTTGATCGTGATCGCGTTGCTCGACTGGGTAATTTCCGTCAGCGATATTCCTTCCGGTAGCGTGCTGACCAGCTCATCGAAGATATGCACGATGATCGGGCGGCTCGTTTGCAGGGTCTCAATGGCCCGCATGCGATCAATGAGCCGCTGTTTTTCCTTTTCCAGATCGCGGATCTCGGCAATGGTCTTGTCGAGTTTCTTGATCTCGCTTTCCAAGTATCCGTTACGCGCCGTTTGGTAATCGATGATGTTCTGGTAAACGACATGCACCAGTCCGATGGCCGCGAAAGCGCACGCGGCCGCGATTCCGGCGTTGAGCAAAAATTTCTGCTTGCGTTCGCGCCGCCGCTCTTCTCGCCAAGGTAAGAGGTTGATACGTGCCATTAATCGAAACTCCGTAACGCTAAACCGAAGGAAGTCATCAACGCCGGGGCGTCATTGACGAGGGCTTGCTCCTTGATCCTTGGAGAGACCGGCATGCCGGTAAAGGGGTTCGCCACCGTGACGGTGGTTCCGCACTTCGCGGCGATGAGGTCGGTGATTCCGGGAATCGAGGCGCAGCCTCCCGCCAATATCACTTGATCGACGGTCCCCACTTGGCTCGACGAATAGAAGAACTGTAACGCCCGGTTTACTTCCAGCGCCATCGTTTCCTTAAAAGGCTCAAGCACTTCCGCGATGTAATTCTCCGGTAATCCACCTTGGCGCTTCGCATGGCCGGCCTCGTCATAGGACAGGCCGTAGCGGCGCTGAATTTCTTCCGTGAGCTGCTTCCCTCCGAACAACTGTTCCCGTGTATAAATGATCTTGAGATCCCGCAACACACTCAAAATCGTCGTGGTCGCCCCGATGTCAACGACCGCAACTGTATCTCCTTGTTCTAACCCCGCGCCGCCCTTGCGCAGCACATGGCCCACGGCATTCTCGAGCGCGAACGCCTCGACATCGACGACTTTTGCGGCCAGGCCGCCCATCTCCAGCGCCGCGACGCGCACCTCCACGTTGTCGCTTCTCGATGCGGCGAGCAAGACATCGACTTTGTCCGGTTCGGTTTCCGAGGGACCCAGCACCTCGAAATCAAGACTAACCTCTTCGAGCGGATAGGGAATGTATTGATCGGCTTCCACCCGGATCTGGTTTTCCATGTCATCTTCGGTCAGTTGAGAGGGCATAGAAATGACCTTGGTGATCACGGCGGTTCCTGAGACCGCACAGGCCGCCGCTTTGGTCCGCGTTCCGGACTTTTTCACCGCGCGCCCGATCGCCTCACCGACAAGTTGAACATCCGCTGTATTCCGTTCCGAGACAGAATTAGACTGCAGCGGTTCGACGGCGTAGCTTTCAACCCGGTAATGGCCTTTGCTACCCCCGATTTCCAGCAACTTCACCGAGGTGGAACTGATATCGATACCCAGCAGCAGCGTATTTTTGCGACCAAGAATAGTCATTTTGTTCCTTACATCGATCAATGGTTAGCGATTGTAAAACGGAACTATTTCATTAAACTTTAGCCCCGCCGTTAGAGGTGACATTTTCCTTAACGGCTCGATCCGATACCGGAACTGCGTTAAGCGCCACTTTTCTTTTTAATTAATAGTCGAAATTAGTTTGTTTCTCTATGTTGCGTGTGCTCTTGAAGATTTCCATTGGAATCTTGCTGTTTTCCGTGCTCGCGCTGGGTGCATTACTTTCCTATCTGCTACCGCGCCTCCCGTCGATAGAGACTTTGAAAGACATCCACTTAACGGTACCGCTCAAGGTCTATTCACGTGATCTATCATTACTGGCCGAGTATGGCGAAATCCGGCGTGCACCCATGCAACTCAGGGATTTACCCCAGACACTGATCAATGCCGTGCTGGCCGCGGAAGACGATCGTTTTTTCCGGCATCCGGGGGTCGATTGGCGAGGTATCCTGCGGGCTGCGATCCAGTTGCTCTTGACGGGAGAGAAGATCCAAGGTGGTAGCACCATTACCATGCAGGTCGCTCGTAACTTTTTTTTGACACCTGAAAAGACATATTTACGTAAAATCAATGAGAGCTTGCTTGCTTTAAAGATAGAACGTGAGCTTACTAAGAAAGAGATCCTAGAGCTGTACCTGAACAAGATTTATTTCGGTCATCGGGCTTATGGCGTAGCCGCCGCCGCTCATGTTTACTACGGCATGAATGTGCAAAACTTGGGCCTACCTGAACTTGCGATGATCGCGGGCCTGCCGAAGGCGCCGTCGAAGATCAACCCGATTACCGATTTGGAACGCGCCGTTGCGCGGCGTAATTTCGTCTTAAGCCGTATGCGGGATCTGGAGATGATCTCAAAGCAGGACTATCGTGCCGCGAAGCGCACCAAGGATTCCGCGAGCTTGCATGGACGAGCGGTCGAGATAAACGCCTCCCATCTAGCGGAGATGGTGCGCGCCTACATGGTGGAGCACTTCGGTAAGGAGGTTTACAACGCCGGCTACCGGGTGGTGACCACGATCAGCGATCGGCTACAGGCCGCGTCCACCCGGGCGCTTCGGCGCGGCTTACTGCGCTATGACCAGCGGCACGGTTATCGTGGCCCCGAGCAGCGGCACCCTTTGTCGGATTCCGTGACCGAGACGGAATGGACCCGGATTTTAAAGGGCTATTCGAGTATCGGGGGCTTACGTGCGGCGTTAGTCATCGCCGCGACCGACACGTCGATCACGGCGTTTACCTTGGATGTAGGGCTCATCACGGTCGATTGGGAGGGGCTCGCCTGGGCGAGTAACTATACGCGCGCGGGCGCGGGGGTGGCGAAACGAGCCCGCGATCTCCTCAAGCCGGGGGATGTGGTGCGGGTCGAAGCGATCGAGAAGGGCGGGTTTCGATTGGCTCAGGTGCCGGCGGTTGAAGGCGCTTTCGTGGCGCTCGACCCGCGTGACGGCGCAATCTTGGCGCTGGCGGGCGGATTTGATTTTTTTCAGAGCAAGTTTAACCGGGTGACGCAAGCGCGGCGGTTGGCGGGGTCCGGATTCAAACCGTTTATCTACTCGGCGGCGCTGGCATCCGGATACACGGCGGCAAGCATCGTCAACGATACCCCGTTTGTATTCTATGACCCGGCGCTCGACCGTGTTTGGCGTCCGGAGAATTACACCCACAACTACATGGGCCCCATGCGTCTGCGCGAAGCGCTGGCGCTATCGCGTAATCTCGTGTCGGTCCGCTTGCTGCAAGCCATCGGCGTCAACAAGGCCATTAATCATATAAAAGGATTCGGTTTTGACAAGCACTACCTGCCGCGTAACCTCTCCTTGGCCTTAGGCACGGCGGAGGTTACTCCGCTCGAGCTTGCGCGAGGCTACGTCGCGTTCGCGAACGGCGGATTTCGAGTCGATCCATACTTCATCGAGCGTATCGAGAACGACCGGGGCGAGATCATTATGAGCCGCGGATCGGTGGTCCAATGTGAATCATGCGACCAGCAAGCGCCGGTGGTGAGCGCGCTAACGGGGACCGCCGAACGGGGTGTACGCGCCATCAACGCGCAGAATGCCTGGATTATGACCTCGATGATGCAGGAAGTAATGCGGACCGGGACGGCGAGGGCGGCCTTGGCCTTGAATAGAACCGACATCGCGGGTAAGACCGGAACCACCAATGACCATAAGGACACGTGGTTCTCCGGATTTAATCACCAGATCGTTGCGACGGCTTGGGTAGGATTCGATCAGGCCGAATCGCTCGGTCCGAAGGAAACCGGCGCGCGGGTCGCGTTGCCGATCTGGATGGAGTTTATGCAGACGGCGCTGGCGGGAACGCCGGATTCCATAGCACCCGAACCTCCGGGCTTGGTCACCGCGCGCATCGATCGCGACACCGGGTTTCTGACGGACGCCGGCAATCCACGGGCGATGTTTGAAGTCTTCCGCGCGGATAATACTCCCAGCGAGCACGACGGCGGTCCTGCCTGGGACAGCGGCGCCCCCGATGTGGCGCTACCCGAGCAACTGTTCTAGTTTATGGCGAGCGGCGTGAACGGTTCACAGAACCGCAGGCGTGTCGCCGAACTGGCTGCCCGCATCATGGCGGATGAAGGCGTCGAGTACTACCACCTCGCCAAGCGCAAAGCCGCCGATCGGCTGGGTATCAAAGCACCTCGCGAGGTCCCCGATAACAGCGAGATCGCGGCTCTCCTGAGCGTCTATCAGCGGCTGTTTCAGGCGCAGAGGCAGCCACGATGGTTGCGTGCGCAAAGGGAAACGGCACTGGAAGCCATGCGCTTGCTGCGGCTATTCGACCCCATGTTGGCCGGTCCCGTGCTGGATGGTTCCGCGGCACGCCAGGCCATGGTGTGCCTGCACGTCTTTGCGGAAACGCCGGAAGAGGTGAGTCATTTTCTCCTGGAGCATGCGATTCCGTTCACGGTTCATGAGCGAACGGTGCGCCAGAATTCTCGCGGGCGGACAGCCTACCCGTGCTTCCGCTTCATGGCCGGAGAAGCCGGTATCGAGTTAATGGTGTTTCCGCCCTTCTTCAAACGCCAGGCGCCATTGAGCCCGGTGGACGGTAAGCCCATGGCGCGCGCCGATTTCGCCTTCGTCGAAGCCCTCGTGCGTCCACCTCATCGGCGAGGACACTAAACTTAAATCTTCGGTGCCGGGCCAAATCTTAAAAATTGCCGTTTCCGTGCCGCTCGATCAGCTTTTCGACTACCTACCGCCCTCCGGGGTAGATCTTGCGGCGTTACAACCGGGAATGAGACTGCGGGTGCCCTTCGGCCGCAGGTCCGCCGTCGGTATGCTGTTGGCCCTTGGGGCCGAAAGTGTTTTGCATGATCTCCGGCGTGCCACCGCATTGCTCGACTCCGCGCCGGTGCTGAGCGTACGGCATTTACATTTGCTCGAATGGGCGAGCCGCTATTATCGCCATCCGATTGGAGAGGTGATTTTCGCTTCCTTACCTCTGCTGCTGCGTCAGGATCGTCCGCGCAGGCCAAAGACACTCGATCTCCGCTGGCGGCTCACGCCTGAAGGCGCCGCGATTGACCCGGATAGTTTACGCCGGAGCCCGGCCCAAGCCACCCTGATGCGAGCTTTACGGCGGCAACCCGAGCGGACATTGCCGCCTGCATCGCTCGCTAGCGCGGTATCCTGGCGCCGCGTCTTACGCGCCTTAGTAGCTAAAGGTTGGGTAGCGCAGGAACCCGCGTCGCTCGCAACGATCCTTCCCGCGCCCGCGGCCAGACCACCACCGCTGAACGACGCGCAGGCGTCTGCCGTCGAGCCATTGTGCGCAGGATTGAACCGTTTCGGCGTGTTTCTCTTGGACGGTGTGACCGGCAGCGGGAAGACCGAAGTTTATTTGCGCGTGATCGAGGAGGTGCTTCGCCGCGGCAGCCAGGCTCTGGTCTTAGTACCGGAAATTGGACTGACCGAACAAACCCTGTTGCGGTTTCGCGATCGTTTTGCGGCGCCACTCGCGGTCTTGCACTCAGGACGGGCGAGCGGCGCCCGGCTGGACGAGTGGCGGCAAGCCGGGGAGGGCAGGGCGCCGATCGTGATCGGAACCCGTTCGGCGGTATGGGCGCCGTTAGCGAGGCCGGGCGTTATCATCGTCGACGAGGAACATGACCTGTCTTTCAAGCAGCAGGAGGGATTCCGCTACTCCGCCCGGGATATCGCGGTCATTCGTGGCCAGCGCGAAAACATTCCCGTGATCCTCGGCAGCGCCACCCCATCGTTGGAATCGGTGTTCAATGTCCGCCGTGGTAAGTACCGGCACCTCCGACTCCGGACGCGGGCAGGAACGGCAACGCCTCCCACGTACGAGGTGGTGGATTTACGTGCCGCGCAAATGCGAGAGGGGTTCTCGGAGCCGCTGCTCACAAGGATGCGCGAGCATCTGGATCGCCGCCAGCAGGTGCTCCTGTTCGTCAATCGGCGCGGCTACGCTCCTCTCATCCTCTGCCACCAATGCGGATGGACAGCGTGGTGTGAGCGCTGTGACGCGCGCTTGATCTACCACCAGGCGGCCAACCGGCTTGAATGCCACTTTTGCGGGGCGCTCAGTGAACTGCATGCGGCTTGCACCCGCTGCGGCAGCGGCAACCTGCTGAAGCTCGGTTACGGGACCGAACGGGTGGTGGAAGCCGTCAACCGACGCTTTCCCGATGCTCGAGTGCTACGGATCGATCGGGACATGACCCGCCGTCAAACGGCGTGGCAGGAGGCACTACGCCAGATCCGGGACGGTCAGGCCGACGTGCTGGTGGGTACGCAGTTGCTGTCGAAAGGCCATCATTTCCCGGGCGTGACTCTGGTCGCGGTTGTGGATGGCGATAGCCGCCTCTTTGGGGTAGATTTCCGTTCCCACGAACGCTTCGCGCAGCAGCTCATTCAAGTCGCCGGGCGGGCCGGCCGCGCCGATGAACCGGGCATTGTGGTGATCCAGACCCACCACCCGGCGCACCCCTTGTTGCAAGTGCTCGTGGGCCAAGGTTACGGCGCATTCGCCGCCTTGGCGCTCAAGGAACGGGCGCAGGCGCGGCTGCCGCCGTATCAGGCCATGGCGCTCATTCGCGCCGAGTCGGAAAGAGCGGAAAAAGCACGAGCCTTCTTGAATGAAGCGCGAGCAATGGCTCTGGATCTCATCGCGAACCAGGCTGAGCTGCTCGGACCGGTGCCGGCGCCGATGGAACGACTCGCGGGCCGCTACCGCTGGCAATTGGTCTTGCAAACCCGCCATCGTGGTCGTTTGCAGCGCTTGCTCGATGAGTGGCTCCCCGGTATTCGCGGATTGCGTACCGGGCGCGCGGTACGCTGGTCGATCGACGTCGATCCCCAGGAGACGCTTTAATTGCGGACGTTCCAATGACATGGGAGGCAAGCTAGAATCCACACTTTTTTCGCGGGAGTATCTTTGAAGCACCTCATCAGAGAGCAGGTGGCCGTGGCGCTCAAGCAATTGGATCTGGGCGATGCCGACGGCCATTTGGCGAAGCGCGGTGTACGCTTTGAACGCACCCGCGATGCCCGGCATGGAGACTTCAGCGCCAATGTGGCGCTCGTAATTGCTCAGGATCTCGGTGTGACGCCGCGTGCCCTGGCGGAACGGATCGCATCGGCCCTCCCCGGATCTCCCAGCATCGATCGCGTCGAGGTGGCTGGCGCAGGCTTCCTCAATTTCTATATCCAGCCGCACTATTGGCTGGGGATTGTTCAACAAGTGCTCGTGGCGGGCGATGCCTTCGGGCGTAACGGCACGGGCGCCGGGGCGAAGATCCAAGTTGAGTTCGTTTCCGCCAATCCGACCGGCCCGCTGCACATCGGCCACGGCCGGGGCGCGGCCTATGGCGCGGTGATCGCCAATCTGATCGAGGCCAACGGTTATGCGCTGCAGAGGGAATATTATGTCAACGATTCCGGCCGGCAGACGGACATCTTGGCGCTCAGCGTGTGGCTACGGTATCTTGAGCTTGGCGGGGAAGCGGTGGATTTTCCGGCGAGCGCGTACCAGGGCGCCTATGTCATCGAGATTGCCCGCGCGCTTTGGCGGGAGGTCCAGGCTGGTTGTCTATATCCTACCAGCGCCGTGTACGATGGACTGGCTGGGCTGGACGGGGAGCGGTTGCTCGATGCCCTCATCGCGCGCGCAAAATCGCTCCTAGGCCCGGCCCGGTATCGCCGGGTGTTCGAGTGCGGATTGAATAGCGTGCTCGCCGGCATTCGCGCCGATCTCACCGAGTTCGGCGTTCGCTACGACCGATGGTTCTCCGAGCGCTCACTGGCGGAGACCCAAGCCGTCGAGCGGGCGATTGCCAAGCTCCGGTCGCTGGGACGCACCTACACCAAGGACGGTGCGCTTTGGTTCAATGCGGGGGCCTTCGGAGATGAGAAAGACCGTGTCTTGGTTCGCGAGAATGGCCAGAGCACCTATTTTGCCTCCGACGTGGCGTACCACACAAACAAATTCGAACGCGGCTTCGATCGCGTTATCAATATTTGGGGCGCCGATCATCACGGTTACGTGCCGCGAGTGAAGGCGGCCCTCGCGGCGCTTGGGTATGATTCGGATCGCTTAGAGGTCTTACTGGTGCAATTCGCGACGCTCTATCGGGGTGAAGAACGCGTGCAGATGTCAACCCGCTCGGGCGAGTTCGTCACGCTCCGGGAGCTTGTCGATGAGGTCGGGCGGGACGCGGCACGTTTCTTTTACGTGACAAGGAGTTGCGAGCAGCATCTTGAGTTTGATCTCGATCTCGCCAAGTCACAATCGGCCGATAACCCCGTGTATTATATCCAGTATGCCCACGCGCGCATTGCGAGCGTTTTCCGGCAGTTGGCCGAGCAAGGATGGGCGTGGGACCGGATGCGTGGCGAGAACGCTGTAGCGGTTTTAACGGAAGCGCACGAGCAGGGTTTGATCGGTGCCATATCACGTTATCCCGAGATCATTGAAGCGGCGGCGCGGGAGCGTGAACCGCATCAACTCGCGCAGTACCTGCGGGAGCTGGCGAACGCGTTTCACGGATATTACAGCGCGCACATGTTCCTAGTCGAGGACGAGTCGCTACGTAACGCGCGCTTAAACCTCATCGCGGCAACCCAGCAGGTCATCCGCAACGGCCTTGCGATCCTCGGGGTGTCGGCTCCGGAGTCGATGTGATGTCGCCTCAGCCGCGCAGATCCGGCGGTAACAGAAGCCGGCAACGGGGCTGGCTTTCATTTCTCACCGGCTTGGCCATGGGGCTGTTCGTGGCGTTTCTCGTGTATCTGCAATCGCTCACGAACGTTAAGGACGTGCGGCGGGACTTTAAGCAAGGTGCGGAATCCGCGCCGCAAAATCCGGCGAGCAAACCAAAATTCGATTTCTACACGATTCTTCCGGAAATGGAGGTCAAGGTTCCGGATTGGGAAGTGGACGCCCCGCCAT
>JBOIDF010000041.1:0-4113 GCA_050740455.1 Gammaproteobacteria bacterium
CGCGCGTTCTACAGACGCTTATGCAAGGCAGGTAAGCCGCCCAAGGTCGCCTTAACCGCGTGTATGAGAAAGCTGTTAACGATTTTGAATACGATGCTCAAGACCAATACTCCTTGGGCACAAAGTGCACCCGAAAACGCTTGACTTCCAAGACAGTTGCTCGGCGCGCCAAACAGAGCCGCTCCCTGGCCCTGGTTTTCCAGATGCCCTCATCGATTTCTTCGAGCCCAACGTATTCTCCGGCACAAGTGATGGAGACGTTGACCCACCGGTGATTCCAGCGGATACCGCCATTGTAACTGACGTAGCGGATCTCGAAGCGGTCTGGGTATTCGAGAGGGGGTAGTTTGTGGGGCATCTCTCGGGGTGAGCAACGGTAAAGGGAGGCGGGTGTTTGCATGTCCAGGGCCTCATGGGGTCGTTGATAGTTGAACTCCTCACGGAAGTAGTTGAATTTACGCTGTTGAGCGCGGCAATTGGCCGCCGGGGGGCGGGTGGTTTCGGCTTTGAGGGTGCGATGCATTCGCTCATGGCGCCCATTTTGTTGGGGTTTTCCCGGTTCGATGAGTTCGGGCAGGACACCCAAACGGACCCACCAGGCCGAGAGTGAAGCCAATCGCGCCAGGGTATTGGTTGCGAAGGGCACACCGTTGTCGGTGCGAATGCGTTGGGGTAAGCCGAATTCCTTGAACAAGCGGGTGAACACCGGCTTAGCGCCCGCCACGGCGGTGGAACGTAGCCCCTGGCAACCGAGCAGATAGCGGCTATAGCCATCAGCGACGGTCAGGGGGCAGCAATAGAGACCATCGCCGGTTTTGAAGTGGCCCTTGAAATCCGCCGTCCACACAGCATTGGGGGCCAGGATGGAGGTGGTGGGTTTACCGGGATGACCGACACGCCGGCGTTGTCGTTGCTTGGGAACCAGCCCGTGACGGCTGAGGATATCGCAGACGGTGGAACGTGCAGGCCAGGGCCAATGGGGATGACCCGGGAGCGCTCGTCCAAACCCGCGGGACCTTCCCGAAGATAACGGTCGATCCATTTATAACCGCCCTTCCGGCTGATCCCGCAGAGCTCACAAAGCTCCGTTATTGACAAAATCTCGCGCAGGTAATCATCAATGAATTGTGTTTTCTGGTCCATAGGTGATGTTTCTCTCCAAGGCATAGGGCACCTCCTTCGGTGCCCGTGAGTATGGATGTTTTGTCACCCATGTCCCCTGGACTAAACTGTTACCTATGTGTCCGGACCGTACCCTAAGACAGCTAACAACGTCATCAACACGGACAGAAAAAAGCGTCGCGCCGCTTTTTCTTGCCGGTTATGCCGAACGCTTAGCGCGAAGGCTGCCAGGTAGATTGGAGATCAGATGATCACCCTACAAAAGTTGTTCGGTATCGAGCTGCCTGTCATTCAGGCGCCTATGGCTGGAGTGCAAGGCAGCGCTCTCGCGGTGGCAGTGTCCAATGCTGGCGGACTGGGCTCACTCCCTTGCGCCATGTTTAGCCTTGACGCGCTGCGCAACGAATTGGTGGCGATTAGGGCGCAAACCGGCAAGCCGTACAACGTAAATTTTTTTTGCCATCCCGTGCCGACACCCAGCGCGGAGCGTGAAGCGGTTTGGCGGGCTGCGCTTTCGCCGTACTTCGAAGCTTTCGGGATTGACGCAAGCACAATTGCCGCCGGGCCTGGGCGTGCACCATTTAGCTCTGAGGCCGCCGACGTGCTAAGCGAATTCAAGCCCGCTGTCGTGAGCTTTCATTTTGGTTTGCCATCGGCCGACTTGCTTGCCCGAGTGCGAGCTTGGGGTTCAAAGATTGCATCTTCGGCGACCACCCTTGAAGAGGCGCGTTGGCTCGAAGCGCAAGGGGTTGATGCCATCATCGCACAAGGTCTCGAGGCGGGCGGGCACCGAGGCATGTTCTTGTCGGACGACCTAAATACCCAGATTGGAACGTTTGCACTATTGCCGCAAGTTGTGCAGGCGGTGAAGATCCCAGTCATCGCCGCCGGTGGCATTGCAGATGCGAGAGGCGTTGCAGCTGCGATGAGACTCGGCGCCGCAGGCATACAGATTGGTACTGCTTATATGCTTTGCCCAGAGTCCACCACAAGCGCAGTGCATCGCGCCGCGCTGAGAGGTAAAGCTGCCCACCGCACCGCGCTGACAAACATTTTTACCGGTCGCCCCGCGCGCGGTATCGTCAATCGCATCATGAACGAGCTTGGCCCCATGTGCACAGCTGCGCCCGCCTTTCCGTTAGCCATCTCTGCCATCGCTCCCTTACGCGCCAAAGCCGAAAGCTACGGCAGCGGCGATTTCTCGCCTCTGTGGGCAGGCCAGAATGTGAGCGGATGCAAGGAGATACCAGCCGCCGATCTCACGCGGGAACTGGCTGCAAATCTCTGATGACTGATTGCCGTAGCATTTAGGCGCTAATCGGGTAAGGGAGGGCTGCTAACCCTCCCTCCCCACACCACCACGGCATGCGGGTCCGCACCGGGCGTTTCACAAAAGTGGAGCACACGATGACATCAGGTATAGCCGTGAGCACGCATCCACAGTGTACGCACGGATATCAAGCCCTGGCGAGTCAGCCAGTCGTTCCTCATCCCGGTTTGTGTCGCCAAGGTCTTCGACAGGTGCCAGTAGCTCTTGCTACTGAGCGCAGTCAGAATCGCCTGACGCTTACTCGTCCCCAATGCGAGAAGGTTGCGGACTTTGGTGCGTACCCAACGCCACCAGCACATGCGGATACGCCTCCGCAGCCACGCGTCAATCTCGGGTATGGGTCGGTAGTAATCCGAGATGCCGAAATAGTTCATCCAACCTCTGACGTAACGCGCGAGTCGGTCGAGTCGATAATCCATCGAGACACCCCAGCTACGTCCGCTGAGTTGCCGGACATGATGCTGGAAGTCAGAGAAGGCGCGGTCGGACCATCGCAGTTTCGTTCCGCGAAAGGTAAACCCCAGGAACTCACAGTCATTGGTCTTGACCACCCGGCTCTTCTGCTCGTTGACGGCAAGCTTCAGCTTACCGGACAAGAGACGCGTGACACTGGTTTTGACGCGCTCCCCCGCACGCTGGCTTTTGACCAGTATGCGGAGATCATCGGCGTATCTTGCAAACCGATGTCCGCGCCGCTCCAGTTCCTTGTCGAGATCGTTCAAAAGGATGTTGGCGAGCAACGGCGAAAGCGGAGACCCTTGAGGGGTACCAAGCTCCGTTGCCTGGATGATGTCCCCGACCAGTACACCCGCCCGCAGGTGGCGGCCTATCAGGGCGAGGAGGTGCTTATCCTGCACCCTGCGTCCCACGCGGGCCATCAAGACATCGTGCCGGACTCGGTCGAAGAATTTCTCCAAGTCCAGATCGACCGCTATCCGATAGCCCGCGCCGATATGTCGCTGTACCTGCCGGAGTGCTCCATGGGCGGAGCGTCCCGGTCGGAAGCCGAAACTCGATTCGGAGAATCCGGGGTCGAAGATCGGCGTGAGGACTTGCCCGATGGCTTGCTGAACCACCCGGTCTACAACGCTCGGGATACCCAGCCACCGCTCACCCCCATTGAGCTTCGGGATACTCACCCGACGCACCGGCTGGGGTTGATAGGCGCCATCGAGCAACGCTTGACGGATTGTAGGCCAGTGCAAACGGGCGAAGGCCGGAAAGTCTTCCAGGGTCATCCCATCTACTCCGGGCGCCCCCTGGTTGGCTTTCACACGCTTCCATGCTCTGCGCACCGCCCCATCAGATCATCGTGCAAGGCTGGCTGCGTGACTACACGCCGCGCCTCGGCTCCCCCGGTCGGGTTCGCCGCCGAAGGCGAGTGCATCACGGCTCCTCCTTGTACTTTTGTGTTCGGCCCTTCACCACGGCACCGTCCCGGATGCCACGGCTAATACGGCCTCTGCTGACTTCTGCCTGGAGTCACGCTCGGCGTTACCGCAGAGCGCGCTGCCACGAACAGGCGGTAGGGTCCGGTGGATACTCCACACCTTTCGCTGTGGCCCTCAGTCCGGCTCCCATAGCCGATCTCGGCCGCGTACCGAGCAGATCTCCCCGAATAAGAACATGAACTATCAGTGCACAACCGCCGCATTTACCCT
>JBOIDF010000041.1:4213-34396 GCA_050740455.1 Gammaproteobacteria bacterium
CTCGGGTCCGACGCAAGCCTACATCCGCGGCAAGTCGATCGAGTTTCATTTCTGCCCCGCATGTGGCTGCGTCGCATATTGGCGATCGCTGGAATCTAACGAAGAGGGGCGGCGTCGCATCGCGGTCAACCTGCGACTGACCGAGCCGGAGGCTGTGGCGCAGATTCCCATTGACCATTTCGACGGGCTCGAGAGCTTTGAAGACCTGCCACGAGATGGACGATGTGTCGCAGATTATTGGTTCTGAGTCGTCCTGGCGGGCGAGAGCGACCATATTTTGTGACGAGCGACCGTGCTGACGCTCGACACCGAGGGTCCCGACATGGCCGCCGAGGGGAAGATGGCGAAGTACAAGGACGTGATCGAGTGGAAGGGTGCCGACCACCGGGTGATGACATCGCATATGCTGGGTGATGACGGCAAGTGGCGCGGTTTCATGACGGCCAACTATCGGAGAGTTAAAGGAGCGAGATGACAACCAAAGACAGCAAAGCGAATGATGAAGCCGAGATCCGCAATCTAATCGAGAGTTGGGCCAAGGCAGTCCGTGCCGAGAATCTCAAGGACGTTTTGGCCAACCACTCCTCGAATATATTGATGTTCGACCTTCTAGGTCCAACCCAATTGAAGGGAATTGATGCTTATAAGGAGTCGTGGCCGCCGCTGTTCACCTGGTTTCAGGGGTCGGGCGCTTTTGATCTAAGCGAGCTCAACATCACTGCAGATACTGATGTGGCATTTGCCACTGCCCTAATCCACTGTCGTGGAACGGAAGCGACCAGAGAAACAGTTGAGCTCGAAGTTCGCTTGACCATTGGGCTGCGCAAAATTGATGGTCTATGGACAGTCATGCATGAGCATCACTCTGAGCCCAGCCGTTGAACAGCTGGCGCCTTTCACACAAGAGCTGCGCGCGTGTTTTCGCTCTCTACGCTGACCAGCGGACTTGCAGATCCTCAAATGCAGGGTTGGTTAATGCTACCTATAGAGGAGATCAGAGATTAAAAAACGGAAGAATCATTAGAAATTATTTCTCTGGCTGGGAGAAAAAAGATTGGAACTCGGTTGAGGGTGCTCTTGCAGACGGCGGCATTACCTTTACCAGCGCGCGTTATTCACCGGGGAAAATCGCTCGGTGGTGGTCTACCACTTCTTGTACGGAAAGCAGAATACAAGCCCGTGCCCGATGTGCACGTTGTTGATCGACGGTTGCAACGGTGTCGCTCACCACCTGGCCCAGAATCTCGACTTTGCCATCGTTGCCGCGACGGATCTGGCGGCCCTGCGAGCACATGCCCGTACAAGAGCCTGGGACAATCTGCGGCTCTTGAGCTGCGGCGGCAACACGTTCAAGTACGATTTAGGCAGCGAAGACCGCGAGGGGAACCAGGACTCGACGGTGTCGGTTTCACCCGGGAAAGCGATGGCGCCATTCGCCACTTCTACACCGCCCACCCGCAGCTGGCGAATAACATCAAGGAACGCGGCTTGGATCTGATGAGCCCCATCTGGCATATCCTCGACTTCACACCTCAGGGGCGGGGCGACTGGTATGCGAAGCTCGATTACGGCACCAACGCGCATGCGTCGCGCCGCTGACTTGGTGGTGCGGGATATCTGTGATTACTACTTGTAGCAAGGCGGATTCGCCGCTTCACCGCGTTGATACTCGCAACGACGGGAACAAACTCATGATCATTCAATTCAATGTCTTGGCATTCGTCTTGATTGAGAGCGGCAGCGCTCTTGGTCAGTCGCCGATGATTAAGAGAAAAGTTCGTTCGACGTGTCGATTTCGCTGCCCGTCGTTCGACGAGTCAGTAGAGCCCCGGTTAAGCCGGTCGAATCCGCCCGGAAGCCCAGCTCTTAACCAGAAACCCCGAGGAGAAATGACGATGATCAAGCCGAAAGTAAAGCCTGTTCCAGAGTGGATGCACACGGTGACGCCGTACTTGACTTGTGCCGGCGCAGCCGATGCCATTGAGTTTTACAAGAAGGCGTTCGATGCCGTGGAGATGGTGCGGGTACCGGGCCCACAGGGCAAACTCATGCACGCCTGTATCCGAATCGGTGATTCGGTGGTCATGCTGGATGACGAATTCCCCGACTGGGGTTCAGTCGGCCCGAAGTCACTTAAGGGTTCGCCGGTCACTATCCACCTCCAGGTCGAGGATGTCGACGCGGTATTCGAACGTGCCGTCCATGTTGGGGCGAAGATCAAGATGCCGCTCGCGGACATGTTCTGGGGCGATCGTTACGGCAAACTCGAAGACCCGTTTGGCCATCATTGGTCGGTCGCCACGCACGTTCGCGATATGAGTCCGGAAGAGATCCAACAGGCGGCGCAGAAAGCATGTGGCTAAACCGCCCCTTACTTAACACCGCACTTGAGGGATCAGCGGCTCGGCAAGCGGCAAGGGCGCCGCGTACGAGTGGGACGGTCATGAGTATCTTTTTCAGCATGGACAGCATGGTCGGCGAGATGTTCGAGGAAGGTCTTGCCAACCTGAAGGTCATCGCGGAAAAGTAGGCGGCGGACGCCGCCTCGCAACGGGCGGCGCCGGGCACGCCCGTTGTCGATTTCGGGCTCCGTCAATCGACGATAGGATGTCCTCAACCTTTCATGAATAAGGAGTGAGCCATGAAGTACCTGTGCCTGATCTGTGCCGAAACCGTAATGGAGCAGATGACAGAAGCCGATGCGGAGAAGCACTTCGAGGAATACTCCGAATTCACGAAAGCCATCAGAAAGAGCGGGCACTTCGTCGATTGCAACCGGCTTTTGCCTCCGCAAGCCGCGACCACGGTCCGGGTGCGCAAGGGCAAGGTCTCGACCACCGACGGGCCCTACGTGGAGACCAAGGAACAGCTCGGCGGCTACTACCTCATCGAGGCCCGGGATCTGAACGAGGCGATCCAGGTGGCGTCGAGGATCCCGGGCGCATGGATCGGGTGTGTCGAGGTGCGGCCGATCGCGGAGGATGAACAGACGCTCCGGGCGCTCGGGTTTGCGGCGCCGGACTGAAACGGCGGACGCCGCCTCACAACGGCGGTCCCGCAAGGCCGCGGCGCCGGGCCGGCACGTTGTCGAATTCGGGCTCTACCAGACGACTATAGGGTATCCACAACCATTCCACCTCGATTCGGAGTGAGCCATGAAGTACCTATGCCTGGTTTACGGTGACGATCCGACGGGGCGGTACGTGCCCACCAAGGGGTCGGACTCCTGCTGCGGTTCCGGGAAGGAACACGCGTAATCGCTCGGCGCTCCACAACGAGTATGACGACCGTGCTTGCAGAAGTTAGCATTCCAGGGAGGGTTTGATGCGCGTTCCAAGGATGCAGTTGTTGTCCGCTTGGCTGGGTATGCTGGTTTTCTTGGCCGGGAGCGGTCTGTCTCCTTCCGCTTCCCACGGTCAGGAGAAAACCGAGCCGCCCAAGGGAGCTGGAAGTCAGCTACGAGGCTTTTGACCAGCGTCCCGGCAGCGGTTGGCGGAAGATCGCCGATGAGGGAAGGTATCTGGAAGCAGCCAGACTCATCGACCGTTACGAGCAGGAAAAGAAGGGCCTTGAGGAATGGCAGCGGGTGAACCTGCGGTTCCACGCGGGCCAGGTTTACGCATTCGCGGACCAGAGAGACCACGCACGCGCTCGCTTCAAGACGGCCCTCTTCGCTAAGGAGCCGGCTGATTCGCCGATCAGATGGAATGCCTATGTCCGGGCCACGATTGCCTTCTTGGAACGAGACCGCAAGATACTGACCTCATTTCGTGAGGAAATCGCGAAGGGGCGGAAACTTCAGGGAGTCGTGCCGAACCTGGATATCGTTGATCGCTTGATCGAGTACTTCGACGAACCTTATTCGGTCGCGTATCGCGGAAAACCTAAGAAGTCGGAATGAGGGGTCGCAGTCCCAAGCGGTGACGAGTATTCGCCTCGTGGCGAAATAGCGCCGCCACCGGTTTCGCTCCTTCCCGCACTGAGATCCCTGTCAGTGCCGCCGCAGTTTGGCCAAGTGCTTGATCGAAAGGGGTGGATCGATCTCGCCGAGCTGGTACAGAAGTTGAGGAGCTAAAGACCAAGCGAGATTTAGAGAGAGATCAATGAACAACGCAGAGGGCACAATGCAAAGACGATTGGAATACGGCCAGGCAGCACCGGGCGCAATGCGCGCGATGTATGCGCTCCAAAAGTACGTAGAGGAATCCGGTCTGGAGCGCTCCCTGCTTAAGCTGGTCAAGACACGGGCCTCCCAGATCAACGGCTGCGCCTACTGTATCGATATGCATACCAAGGATGCCAGGGCCTTGGGGGAGAGCGAGCAGCGCCTCTACGCGCTTGCTGCCTGGCGCGAGACGCCGTTCTACACCGAGCGGGAGCGGGCCGCGCTGGCCTGGACGGAGGCGATCACGCTCATCAGTCAGGGGCACGCACCGGATGAGGTGTTTGAGCAGGCGCGCACTCAATTCACGGAAGAAGAGCTGGTCAATTTGACGATGGCCATAGTCGCCATCAACAGCTGGAACCGCCTGGTGATCGGCTTCCGGGAAGTGCCTGGTACATACCAGCCTCAAGGCAGCGGCAACAAGTAAGCGCCCAAGGTACTAATCGCATGAATGAACGAAGGAGGTCAACATGAACAAAACACAGAGTCCGATCCAGATCCCGGGTTACACCTACGGCACGTCGGCAGTGGCCAGGTCGCCGCTCAGCGAGCAGGACTTCAATCTGCTCAAGCAGTCCGTCCTCTTCACAGATGAGGACGTCCGGTATCTTCGTCTGGCCGGCGAGGCGCTCCAGGATCAAATCGAGGAGGTGCTGGATGTGTGGTACGGCTTCGTCGCCGCGCACCCGCATCTCGTGCACTACTTCAGCGGCGCGGACGGTAAGCCTAATCCCGAGTACCTCGCCGCCGTGCGCAAGCGGTTCGGTCAGTGGATCCGCGACACCTGTGCCGCCAACTACGACCGTGCCTGGCTCGACTACCAACAGGAGATCGGGCTACGGCACAGCCGCGCGAAGAAGAATCAGACGGACAACGTGCGCTCGGCCGCAGACCATATTCACCTGCGCTACCTGATCGCCTTCATTTACCCGATCACGGCCACGATCCGGCCGTTCCTCGCCAAGAAAGGTCATAGCGCCGAGGAGATCGAGAAGATGCATCAAGCCTGGTTCAAGTCAGTGGTCTTGCAGGTAGCGCTTTGGAACGTACCCTATGCCAAGGAAGGAGCCTTTTAATTCTTTGCCCGGCATACATAACTGGAGATCTTTAAAGTGGAAGCCTGTAGGCAAACGCCTAAAGTCGACATTGGCCTGATAAGCCGACATAACCAGGTTGGTCCCATAGGTCGGGTAGACCACGAAGTCCTGGGAAGCGATGCGTTCCCTTGTTTTATCGACTTCGAGGCCTCGAGCTTGGAGCACAATAGCTATCCCATCGAGGTGGCTTGGTCGGATGCCGATGGCCGGATCGAAAGCTGGCTCATCGATACGTCCGGAGTCCCCTCTTGGACCGATTGGGATGATCGCGTGCAGCAGGGGATGCATGGCCTCTCGCGAGAGACGCTTCGACTTCTCGGCCGCTCGCCAAGCTGGGTCGCGCGACGATTGAACGAGGCCTCGACCGGTCAAACCCTCTACTGCGACGGTGGCCCCTTCGACCGTTATTGGTTGTATCGCCTGTTCCAAGCCGCCGGTGTCCGCCCGGCGTTCAAGCTGGCAGATGCCGGCGATCTGTTCGAGCGATATCTGGCGCCCGAGTCGTTGACCGCGCTCGCGCAAAAGGCACGGAGTTTGGTAAGCCTTCGCCACCGGGCAGTCCCGGACGTCCACTACCAGCAGCTGCTCTGGCGGTTGATCCTGACGGAGTCAGAAGAGATGCACCGGGCGGCGAAAAAGAGGGTGAGCGATGGCGGTACGGCTAGCGAAGCCAGCAGCCACGCCATGGATGGCCATTGGCAAGCGATCCAACCAGGTCATGCGACTGTACCGATAGAGGCTCCGGTACAGGATTCTTCTGCCGAGACGATTGTACCTTTATCTGTCAGGCGTTGACGGGTAGGTAACCAGATCCTAACCACTTCAATCGAGGCAATCGAATCGCAAGCGACGCCTCACGGGAAGAAGAATATGAGTAACAACACGATCCGCGTCAATGGTAAGGAGCGGAGCTGGCCAATTGCAGGCTTGCTCCTTGGGGCACTGAGAATCGTGCTGGCCGGCTGCAGCCAAAAACGCTCAGGAGGGCGCCGCTTATGAATCGTCGTGGTTGGATCGGATCTTTGCTACTGCTCGTGACCGTCGTCGGGACCGGCGCTAGCCTCGCTGCGTGGAAGTACGCGTCCATTCAGGAAGCCGACGCGGCCTCCGCGAACCAGCCTGAGCCGATGGAGTCGGTGGCGGTCGCCGTCGCGACGGAGCGCGAGCATCGCCCGACGACGACATCGATCGGGACGGTCCTGGCGCTGCGCTCCATCACCTTGCGCAACGAACTGCCCGGCACCATCCGCCAGGTCAGGCTGATGCCCGGACGAGTCGTCGAGTCGGGCACGGTGCTCGTCGCGCTCGACGTCTCCGTCGAGGAGGCCGAGCTGAAGGCGCAGGAGGCGCAGGCCGCGCTCGCGCAGACGACGCTTGGCCGCGCGCAACGCTTGAGCCAGAGCCGTGCCGCGTCCGAGGAGGAGGTGGATCGCGCCCGCGCGGAGCGCGACGTCGCGCTGGCGCAGATCGCGCGCACCAAGGCGATCATCGCCAAGAAGATCATCCGTGCGCCGTTTCGCGCGCGCGTGGGCATGGCGGACGTGCATCCCGGCCAGTACCTGAACGAGGGCACCCAGCTCACGACCCTGCAAGGCGTCGACGACGCCGCGCACGTCGACTTCACGGTCGCGCAGCACGTGGCCGCGGGTCTTCGCGTTGACCACAGCGTCGAGATCTTCGCCACCAGCGACTCATCGCCGATCGCCGCCAGGATCGTCGCGATCGACGCGCGCGTCGACCCCACGACGCGCAACGCCATGGTGCGGGCGAGGATCGAGGGCGCCGCTAGGGCGCCCGCACCGGGCGCCTCGGTGCGCGTTAGAGTTCCGGTCGGTCCGCCGCGCACGGCCGTCGCCGTCCCCGCGAGCGCGCTGCGCAAGGGGCCGGGGGGCGATCACGTGTTCGTGCTCAAGGCGGACAAGGAAGGGAAGACCCGCGCGCACGTGCGGCAGGTCGAGACCGGCACGATGCTCGGCGATGAGGTCGTGATCCACGCGGGGCTCTCCGCCGGTGAGCAGCTGGCCGCTTCGGGATCCTTCAAGCTGCGCGATGCGGTTCTCGTCGCGATCATGAGCGACCCGGTCGCGGTCGCAAGCCAGGCCAGGTGATCGGCGGACGCGGAAGCGGAAATATCGACATGCGCTCGTTCACCGACGTTTTCATCAAGCATCCCGTGCTCGCGGTGGTCGTCAATCTCGTGATCCTGCTTGTCGGTTGGCGCGCGCTGACGACCCTGCCCGTGCAGCAGTACCCGCAGATCGAGAGTTCGTCCGTGGTGATCACGACGGTCTATACGGGCGCCAGCGCCGAGACCGTTCGCGGCTTCCTGACCACGCCGATCGAGCGCGTCGTGTCGGCAATCAGCGGCGTTGACTACCTTGAGTCCACCAGCCGCGCCGGCGTGAGCACCGTCACGGTGCGCCTCAAGCTGAATCACAGCAGCACCGCGGCGCTGGCCGAAGTCACCGCGCGCCTGCAGCAGGTTCGCTCCGAGCTGCCGGCGGAAGCCGAGCCGCCGGTGGTCGAGGTGCAGCGCGCCGACCGCCCGTACGCGACGTTCTACCTCGGCTTCACGTCCACGGAGCGAAACGTGCCGGCCATCACCGATTGGCTGCTCCGCACCCTGCAGCCGCAGCTCGCGACGCTGGCGGGCGTCCAGCGCGTAACCTTCGAGGGCGCTCGCCAGATCGCCATGCGGGTCTGGATCGACCCCGATCGGCTCGCCGCACTTAACCTCTCGCCCGGCGACGTGCACGCGGCCCTGCAGCGCAACAACTTCCTCGCCGCTGTCGGCCAGACGAAGAGCAACCTGGTGAAGGTCAACCTGCTGGCGAACACCGATCTGCGCTCGGTGGACGAGTTCCAGAAACTGATCGTCGCGGAGCGCGGCGGCGCGATCGTGCGCCTCTCCGACGTGGCGCGGGTCGAGCTCGGAGCCGAGGAAGCCGACATGGTTGCGAAGTACAGCGAACAGGAGGCGGTCTACCTCGGAGTGTGGCCGCTGGTCGGCGCCAACGAGATCGAGGTCGCGAACCGGCTGCGCCAGGAGATGGAGCGCCTGCGGCCGACGCTGCCGAAGGACATTGACATGCGCCTCGTGTATGACGGCACGATGTTCATGCGCGATGCCTTGCAGGAGATCACGAAGACGCTCGGCGAGACGATCCTGATCGTCGGTTTTGTGGTGTACCTGTTCATGGGCTCGGTGCGCACCGCGCTGGTGCCGCTGGTCGCGATGCCGGTCTCGCTGATCGGTGCGGCGATCGTGATGTACGCGTTCGGCTTCAGTCTGAACCTCCTGACGATCCTCGCGATCGTACTGTCGGTCGGCTTAGTCGTGGACGACGCGATTGTCGTCGTCGAGAACGTCGAGCGGCACGTGCGCCTGGGCAAGTCGCGGATCGATGCCGCGCTCGCTGGCGCGCGCGAGTTGGTCGGCCCGATCATCGCGATGACGATAACGCTGGCGGCGGTCTACGCGCCGATTGCGTTCCAGGGTGGCTTGACCGGGTCGCTGTTTCTCGAGTTCGCGATCACCCTCGCCGCCGCCGTCGTCCTGTCGGGCATCGTCGCGGTCACGCTCTCGCCGGTCATGAGCTCGCGCTTCGTGCACCCGCAGGGCAAGGAAGGCCGGCTGACTACGTTGGTCAACCGGGGCTTCGAGCGGGTGCGCCGCGGGTACGCGCGGCTGCTTGAGGTCGCGCTACAGATGCGCTGGGCGATCGTCGCGGCCGCGCTGCTGATCATGGTCGCGGCGTGGCCGCTGTATATGTTCTCGCGGCAAGAACTCGCGCCCGTGGAGGACCAGAGCCACATCAGCCTGTTCCTCGAAGCGTCGCCGGACGCCTCGCTCGCGGCCGTCAATCGGGAATCGCTCAAGGTCGTCCGCGAAATTACGTCCTTCCCCGAGACGGATTTCATGTGGTCGCTGACCGCGGCCTGGGGCGGCTTCGGGGGCCTGGTCACGAAGGACTGGCGCGAGCGCGGCCGCTCGACCGAGGAGATGTACGGCGACGTGTTCGAAGCGGTGTCGCAAACGCCCGGCCTGCGCGTGTTTCCGCGGCTCGACCCGCCGCTGCCGACGCCTGGCCAGTACGACGTCGAACTGGTGCTGCAGAGCGATGCGCCGCCCGAGCAGATGGTCGAGACGACCGCAGCGGTGCTTGACGCCGGCTTGGCTAGCGGCAAGTTCCTCTACGTCGACACCGATCTCAAGATCGATCTGCCCGAGGCGCGGGTCGTGCTCGACCGCGAGCGGGTCGCCGATCTCGGGCTCGACCTGGCCGGCATCGGCCGGGAGCTCGGCACGCTGCTCGGCGGCGATTACGTGAATCGGTTCAACTTCTTCGACCGCAGTTACAAGGTGATCCCGCAGATCGGCGAAGAGGACCGGGCGACGCTCGGGCCGCTGCTCGACCTCAAGATCAAGACTCCGGACGGCCAGCTAGTGCCGGTGTCGACGTTTACGCACATAGAGAGGAGCACCGCGCCGCGCACCTTGAACCGTTTCCAGCAGCGCAATGCGGTGCGCATTTTCGGCGGCGTCAATCCGGGCGTCACGAAGGAAGAGGGGTTGCGCGTGCTAGAAGCCGCGGCCGACGGTCCGGGCGTCGTCCTCGATCACGCCGGAGAGTCGCGTCAGATCCGCCACGAGGGCTCGGCGCTCACCGTCACACTCGGGTTCTCGATCGTGCTCATCTATCTGGTGCTCGCGGCGCAGTTCCAAAGCTTCCGCGACCCGCTGATCGTGCTCTTGGGCTCGGTGCCGCTGGCGATCTCCGGCGCGCTGGTGTTCAGCTTCCTGAACCTCACGACGATCAACATCTACTCGCAGGTCGGGCTGATCACGCTGGTGGGGCTGATCGCGAAGAACGGCATCCTCATCGTGCAGTTTGCCAACACGCTGCAGGAGCGTGGCGTCGCGAAGTTGGCCGCTCTGCGCGAGGCCTCGTTGACGCGGCTGCGACCGGTGCTGATGACCTCGGCGGCCACCGTCTTCGGCCACTTTCCGCTGGTGCTGGTGTCCGGGCCGGGCGCCGAGGCCCGCAACAGCATCGGGACGGTACTGGTTGCGGGCATGACAGTCGGCACGCTGTTCACCCTGTTCGTCGTGCCGGTGTTCTACTCGCTGATCGCGGCACAGCGCCGGCCGAGCCCAGCAGACGAAGCCATGGAGCACGAGGCGCGATCGCCCGCCCAGCCCGAGTCGGCAGCGGGGATCGCATGAGGGGGTCCGACTCAGGAGGCGCGTCGAGCACAGGACCACGGCGTTGGTAACTGCAAGCGCGGAGGTCGCCGAGTGAACGGAGCGAACGCGATCCTTGGCTTCCTGCTCCTCTCGGGCTGCGCCGCCGTGGGTCCCGATCACCAGCTTGCGCCTGTTGAGGTTGCAGGCGCGTTCGTCAATGCCGGCCAGCGAGGGCTTTCGAGCGACGCCGTCGATACCCGCTGGTGGCGTGGCTTCAACGACAAGGAACTCGACCGGCTGATGGATCTGGCCGTGCGTGGCAACCACGATCGGCGCATCGCGGCCGCGCGTTTGCGGGAAGCCCGGGCGCTGCGCCGGGAGACCGCCTTCGACCGCTTCCCGACCGTGACCGCGGGGGGGTCGTATGCGAACGAGCGCCTGAGCGAGGCGGGTTTCCCCGGCGGCCGCCTCACGGAACGGGATCGGGAACTCTATGAGGCCGGGTTCGACGCCTCTTGGGAGCTCGATTTCTTCGGCCGCGTGCGCCGTTCCATCGAAGCGCGTAGCGCGGAGGTCGAGGCCAGTGAAGCGACCCTCCGGGATGTCCTGGTGAGCCTCAACGCCGACGTCGCGCGCAATTACTTTGAGCTGCGGGGCACCCAACATCAGCTCGCGGTGGCGCAAAGGAACGCCGAGAACCAGCGCCAAACCCTGAGCCTCACGGTCGCGCGCCTCGAGGGCGGGCGGGGTACGGAGCTCGACACCGCGCGGGCGCGGGCACAGCTCGATGCGACTCGGGCGAGCATCCCCCCGCTCGAGGCCGCCATTCGTCGAGCCATGCATCGCGTGGGTGTGCTGACCGGAGGCCGCCCCGAGGCTCTGGTAGCACAGCTCGAACCGCCCGTGCCCCTCTCCGATCTCCCGCAGCTTGTCGCGCTCGGCCGGCCCGAAGACCTGCTCCGGCGCCGCCCCGATATCCGTGTGGCGGAGCGCAACCTCGCCGCCGCGACCGCCCGCATCGGGGTGGCCACCGCCGATCTCTTCCCGCGCGTGACCTTCGTCGGCAGCATTGCGCTCCAGGCAAGCACGTTCACGGGCCTCGGCGGCTCGGGGAGTGATAGCTACTCTTTCGGGCCTTCGATCCGCTGGGCGGCCTTCGATCTCGGGCGGGTGCGGGCCCGCATCGAGGCGGCCGATGCCCGTGCCGAGGCCGAACTCGCTGTGTACGAACGCACCGTGCTCAGGGCGCTGGAGGAAACGGAAAACGCGCTGGTCGAGTTTGGGCGGAGCCAAGCGCGCCGCGATTTCCTCACGACCTCGGCCAAAGCGAGCGAGCAGGCAGCCGGGCTGGCAAGACAACGCTTCGAGGAGGGTGTGGCTGACTTTCTCACGGTGCTCGATGCCGAGCGGACTATGCTCGAGGCCCAAGATCTCCTGGCGAGGAGTCAAACCGACACTGCGACCGCTTTAGTCGCGGTTTATAAGGCCCTCGGCGGCGGGTGGGAGATCGGGACTTACGGCACGCGGACTGCGCAGAACACCAACTTGAAGTAACCAAACCTCCTCAGGAGTGCAACTATGCTAGATTTAGAGCGGATCTTGAAACCTTCCTTCTGGATGCTTTACCTCGTCATTGTCTTTGAGATCCTGTTCATGGTCAGCCCCTTCGCTTTGTATTTCTACTCAGCCTACGGGCCAGTGCTCAATTTCTTTGATCAGTGGGCTTGGATGGCGTGGCTTACCCAGTTCTTTCTGCCCCATATTTCGCAGACTACAAGCCCGCTGCTCAATGCCCTCCACTGGCTGCCCTGGCCGCTGATCGTCTTAGGCTCAGCGCTGTTCGTGGGGGTGCGATCCCGATCTATTGGTCCAAATTCCGACGCCGCGGCGCGGTGACCACGGGACTCTACGCGTTCATTCGCCATCCCCAGTATCTGGGACTCGCTATCGTAGGCTTGGGGACGCTCTTGCTCTGGCCCCGTTTTCTCGTGCTTATTACTTTCGTCGCCATGCTCTGTCTGTATGCCCTCCTCGCCACCTGGGAAGAGGAACGATGCCTGGCGCAATATGGCGAGAGCTACCGCACCTATCAGGCACACACCGGGATGTTTCTGCCGCTAGCCCTATCCAAACGAATTCCCGTAATTCTGCCGGAGGCCGTGGGCAGCAGACGGCTTGCCATCTTCGGGATCTGCGCGTGTCTCATGACCGCGAGCGTGGTGCTGGCCTTCGGCCTGCGGGACTATTCACTCTCCAGGGTCACGGCCTTCTATACGCCAGACACCGCCGTGCTCTCGCCCGCCCTCCTGAGCGATGAAGAATTGAAGGCAGCGTATCATACGGCGGCTGCCGACGCTCGGGTCCGGGAGGCGCTTGAGGCCGTCAAGCCTCCCAAGCGCATCGTTTATATAGTGCCACAGGAGTGGTGCCTCCCAGACCTGCCCCTTGAGGCGACCCCCACATGCTACGGTCATTATGTTCCCGCAAACTTCGACCGCCGCTACTACAAGCTGCTCTTCACCCGGGCCCGCACCCATGCGGCTCAGGCCGGCGGTAAGGAGATCGTCAAAACCGCCTATGGGCTCGATCCCATTGTGTTGGCGAAGGTCGATATTACGGCGGCACAAGTGAACGGAGTGGAAACGCCACCGCCGCACGTGTTCTGGGGGGACATCCCGACGCCCATGTTCTAATGAGAAGAAGCAGGACAGCACCGGCGGCTGAAGCGCACGCGGCTAAGGTAGCGCGCCGCTGATCCCCGATCCATTACGCATTCTGTATGGCACGAAAATCCTTCGGCGAGATCCATGCCCACTTGAAACGTTTGCATATTCCGTTTGGGAACGGACCACATAGCCGAGATAACGGTCTGCCGCCCGCAAAATGGGCTGGCGCCAAAGGTATCGCGGATGCCCTATATTTTGACGATCCCAGCGGGCACATTATTGAGATACGCACTTACGATACTTACGAAACGTAAAAGCAAGGCAGAAGAAGGCGCCAACTGTCGCAGGAGGTCAGAATGTCTTTGCCTATGATCTTGTGGCCAGGAGAGGGCAAGTCGGTTCAGATCGGTACGAAAACGACCTGCACGTTTAAAGTGACCGGCAAGGATACTCAAGGCCACTTCGGTCTCTTCGAATACACCATGGCACCGAGTGCCGAGGGAGCGCGTCCGCACATCCAGAAGAGACTTGTGGAGATGTTTTATGTGGCGGACGGCGAGATAGGACTGCTTCTTGAGCAACGCAAGGTGCTGGCACCGCCAGGCACGTTCATGCTCGTACCGGAAAACACGCCTCACGGTTTCTCAAATCCCGGACAAAAACAATCGAGACTGCTCATCATGTTCTGCTCGGCAGATTCGAGGGAGAAATACTTCGAGGGATTGACGGAATTGACAAAGGGTGGCCGCGCGCCGACTCAACAAGAGCCTCATCGAGTTGATGCTGCAGTTCGACCCATATTTGGTTCCTGATCCGACCTTAAAGTGACATCGAGGAGGGTTTCATTCAGAAGAAACTGGCTGACAATTTCAGCCGGCGTAGAGCGGATGCTCGTCAGGGCGATCCGACATAGAAAGGGTCTACCCGAGAAGCCGAGCTTAGGTGACTTGTTCGATCTTCAAAGGAGAGTAATCATGAAAAGCAACGACATCGAAAAAGCCAAAGACTTCTTTGCGGCCCGTGCGCTCGAGTTTTTTCTATTCGATCCTTTAGTGTTGACGGCTGGGGAGGGCCATCGCGATGCGCGTCATTCGGATTCCGACCGAGCACGGCGAACGCCTCCATCTGGTGGATGGCGCTGGCGAGCCCCTGCCGCGCATTGATCGTGCTATAGGGAGTTTTTGCTTCTTTGGACCACGCTGGGATGAGCCCCAGTGCAAGGCGGCCAACTCCCGCCCGCTATCCTCCGCGTTGCGTGCGAGAAGCACGGCCTCGGTAGGCGCGACATTGTAGCTCTCCGTGAGGGTGTGACGGCGCTGACACCAGCGCCTGAGGCCCGCCTCTCCATCCAGTGCCGTTTCGACCTGGTAATAGGGACCAAGTCCTGATTGCACGACTTCACCCACATTCAAGTCATCCTCAATCACTAACACCGTGCGTGTCGGTTGTTGCTTTACCCACGATTCAATGACCGTCTCCAGCGGACCATCTTGTTCTCCGCGATAAAGCCGCACGCCCAATTCTTCGGCTATCGTATCGGAACCGACTGAAACCCGATTTGCCGCAACCACGATCATCGGGATAATGGCCGGGCACAGATTTCCCGATCGGATGGTTCTCACGAAGGCCCATACATCTATGTCGTCAAGCTTGTCGGCGGCGATCACGATATGGTCAAGAATATCGAGCGCTGGCCGCGCGCCGGTTACTGCTGCTACGTAGCGATACCCGACTCTTTTCAACTGGTCAACGAGCAACTGCCGAGGCGTGTCGCTCGGATGCACGACTAAAATTCGATGAAGGATGTCGGTGGTCATCGATTACGGATGGACAAGCGCTTTGTCCTACCCCCTCCGCGTTGCGGGTCCACAGCCTTTAACGCTCTAAGGACTCAGGTAAAATGCATGCACTTACTAGCCGGATGCCGAACCAAGCACGACGAATAACCTTACCTCCTAGAATAGACCATAAGCTCAATACGAACATGCGAAAGGCCCAAAATGCATTCTGGTTGAGTGATTGCGTACGGTGGTTTTGGGTAGTAGGATTAATGCTTAACCGCCTAAGTGCTTAGGAGTTTATATGGAAGAGGTGATCCGCTGGACCGTTAAGGTTTCCAAAGACACTGATGTATCTCTACGGTCATTTCTCGCGCAGCGGGGCATGAAAAAAGGAGATTTGTCGAAGTTCATCGAGCGCGCGGTGCAGAAAGAGGTGTTTGCACAAACCGTGGCTGGTGTTCAGGCGCGCCATGCGGGTGTGCCGGAAGAGCAAATCGAGGCGGCTATTGACGATGCGCTGCGTCAGGTTCGCGCGCAGATGTGGGGCAAGCCCAAGAAAAAGAAGTAACCCGGCTTGTCGCGTGTGCGCGTCATCCTCGATACCAACGTGGTCCTGAGCGCCTTAATCAAAGTCGACTCAAAACCCTACAAAGTAGTCCAAGCCTGGTTGGAGGGGCGGTTCGAGCTTGTATCGAGCACGGCGCAACTGGAGGAAATTACCCGCGTCTCCCGCTATTCTCAAGTACGACGTTTTATTGAGCCGGCTGAAGTTGGGTGGCTGGTAAATCGGATACGGGATCGGGCCCTGCTCGTTGAACGCTTACCCGAGGTCGATGCGTCGGCAGATCCCGGAGACAACTTTCTGCTAGCCATGGCAGAGGCCGGAGACGCGGAGTATCTCGTCACGGGCGACAAAGCCGGCTTGCTCGCAATCGAGAAACACGGAAGAACGCATGTTGTGACCATCAGCAGGATGCTCGCAACGCTCAACATCAGATAAGCAACGGAGCCCCACCGTGCTGCGGATAGCTCATGCCAACTGAAGCCGACACCTGCCGTTGGGATGGCGAGCCGCATTCGATCGCGGAGCAGCGAACCATCACCGACGGGCGCATCGTGCCGGTGGGCAAGGGGTTCATTCCGCAAACCGCCGAGGCGCGTCGATTACCTGCTGCGCTACACGCGCGACGGTTGTCGAAGCCACACTGCATGGCTGATGATTTCGGGTGGGAAGCGATAACGACGATAGCTTGATTGACGGTTCATGCCAGGATTATGGACGATCGCCACTCGAGTTGACAGAACCCCTTGAGTTGCTGGAGATCGCTGATGGCTCTTCGGCTTTTCCTTGCTCGTCACCGTGTGCACTTCA
Organism: Gammaproteobacteria bacterium; assembly: GCA_050740455.1. Taxonomy (GTDB): domain Bacteria; phylum Pseudomonadota; class Gammaproteobacteria; order JACCXJ01; family JACCXJ01; genus USCg-Taylor. The sequence goes on from JBOIDF010000041.1 coordinate 20,483, forward strand.
TCCATGTCGGACCAATCCACAAATATCAACACCGGGCGTTGTTTGTTCCCGATGAGCTGCTGCGTGAGCGCCGCGCAGATCCCGACCCACTACCCAATTCGACAACAAGCGATCAGTTCGCTTGATACAGTACTTCTCTTGGCCGCGCTGGTAATCGACCGTCCGAGTGTGTTACCTCCACGGTGCAACGCCGCCATCACGTTCACAAAGAGCGCTCTGGACAGACCGCCATAAATACCTCAAGTCTAAGTGAAACAGCACAAGGCTAATCGCGCCCCCGACCTTCATGATCCAGGGCCTGTACGCCGACCGCGGGCTTGAACGAGCGCTGGGCCTGGGCCACTACACTTCAGCTATCGTTGGGTCGATCACCGCCTTTATCTCAGAGATACGATTAGCCGGAAAACCACCCTTTTGGTCGTGCTGCCGGATCATCTCGTCACCGCAATGAGACCGCGAGCTTTGCTTCGTGGTTCGTGGCCTTGTGGTTGGAAAGAGGCACTGACCCTGCGTGCGTTCACTAGCCTGTTGGGTGTCCGTCGCTTCTTCGGCGTCGCAGACACCCGGTCGGGCCTATTCGCTGAGAGCGCGAGGAGGTAACAGACCAGCTCGGCCGGCAGGTACTCTACCCAGGTGGAGATCCTCATCCAATCCCTCGACCGCATTGACGAGGACCGCGGCCGGGATCTCATCAAGGGAATGTGGGTTACGGTGATGGTGCGCCTACTATTCCTGCTGTTCGCCGAGGAGACCTGACTATCTTCCGACCACCCGATCGACGAACTCAAGGCGGGCGGGGTAGGTGCGGCGTTCCCGCCGAGAAAAAGCAATTGTTTGGAATCAACGGGTTATAAATCTACCTGGACGTCGAACCTTATCTGAGGGTTTAACTTATAAATCAGTTACTTATATTAATTCGGGTCACAGACTGTTAATCACTAGGTCGGCGGTTCGAGCCCGTCCCGGGGAGCCAGCCCGTCCTCGTGGTCCTTTCCCCGCGCGTTGACCGGTTGCCGCTGGCTGCCGCTCCGCAAGGCTTGCAAAAGCCTTTGGTGGAGCCCGCCGAAGCCGCCGTTGCTCATAATAAGCACCTGATCGGCCGGTTGCGCGAGCGCCAGGATCCTGGCCACGATGGTGTCGAGATCCTGGAGGAGGATGCGTTTACTTCCGAGGCTACGCGTCTGCCCGGCCAGATCCCAGCCGAGGTTGGGCGGACAATAAAAAAGAGCTAAATCCGCCTCGCTGAACGCATCGGCGAGGGACTCGGCGTGGGCGCCCAGGCGCATGGAATTGGAACGCGGTTCAAACACCGCAATGATCCGCGACGATCCGACTCTCTGGCGCAAGGCCGAAACGGTGGCGCGGATCTCCGTGGGATGATGCGCGAAATCGTCATACACCGACACACCGCGGAGGACCGCAAGCTGTTCCAGCCGGCGTTTGACGCCGGCAAAGCTCGACAAGGCGCGGATAGCCACATCGGGCGCCACGCCCGCATGCCGCGCGGCGGCCAAAGCGGCGAGCGCGTTGAGCGCATTATGCTGTCCGAGCAGTCCCCAGATGACCCGCCCGATCCGATGGCCTTCGAGCATGACATCGAATGCGCCGAAATCCGCGGTCGCGTCTCGAAAACCCCATTGCTGTACCCGATCCGCTCCGAAGGTCTCGACGGGCGTCCAGCGCCCCATCCTCAGCACCTCGTCGATCACCGTGTCCGGGGCTGGCCGGATGAGCAACCCTTGACCGGGTAGGATGCGGATCAGGTGGTGAAACTGTCGCTTGATAGCATCCAGATCAGGGAAGATATCCGCATGGTCAAATTCGATATTGGTGATCACCAAGGTGCGCGGACGGTAGTGGATGAACTTGGACCGCTTATCAAAAAACGCCGTATCGTATTCATCCGCCTCTACCACGAAAGAGCGGCCGCTGCCGAGCCGGGCGGTCACATTGAAATTCAAGGGAACCCCACCGATGAGAAACCCCGGCGCATGACCCGCGTACTCCAAGATCCAGGCCAGCATGCTGGCCGTCGTGGTTTTGCCGTGGGTGCCGGACACGGCGAGTACAAAGCGATCCTGCAGCACCTGCTCGGCTAGCCATTGCGGCCCCGATCGATAGGCCAAGCCCTCATCAAGGAGGTATTCGATGCAAGCATTACCGCGGGAGAGTGCGTTGCCGACGACCACCAGATCGGGCGCGGGATCGAGGCTCGAGGCATGATATCCGTCCGTGAGCCTGACGCCGCTTTGCTCGAGCTGGGTGCGCATCGGCGGGTAGGCGCCCTGATCCGAGCCGGCGACCTGGTGCCCGAGCTCGCGCGCAATGCGGGCGATCCCGCCCATGAAGGTGCCGCACACGCCGAGGATATGGATCTTCACGCCGCGGACGCCGGAAAGTATCGCCGGCCGCTCCGGGATGAGCTGCGGGACCCAACGACCCGAAAAAGCGTGATGACGGCGCGAGACATCGGTACGAAAATGTGGCTGAGGGGTATTTTAGTTGCGGTGTCTATCATAAACTGCACAGTGCGCGCAGGCTATGTCGGCACCGGCCGTGATGACAGAGCGGTGGATAAGCCGCGTCTAAGAGAACTATAACTTCGCGGTTTTCGCGGGCGCTCTTAGGTGACCCCGCGATTTACGCTACGATACGACGACTCAGTCGAGGAGAACGAAGCATGCGTAAGAACACAAGTCCGGTAAGAATTGCCGTCTTTACCTTCGCGTTGACACTCGCAATTTTAGGCTGCGAGTCGGAGAAACCCGCCGTGACGGAAGCGCCGAAGCCTGCCGCCGCGCCCGCGGCACCCGCCGCACCGCGGCCGCTGTTCGAGCGTTTGGGGGGGCAAGAGGGGCTCACGGCCATCGTCGAAGGACTCATCTCCAATATCGGCGCGGACCCGCGAACCAGGCTTCACTTCACGAACATCAATATTGGCCGCTTCAAGACCAAGATGGTGGAATACCTGTGCGAGCAGACGGGAGGGCCCTGCAAGTATACCGGCGGGCAGATCAGGACCATGCATGCCCCCTTACAGCTCGGCAATGCGGATTTTGACGCCTTCATGGAAGACCTGACAAAGAGCCTCGATAATGAAAAGGTCGCGCAGGCGGATAAGGATGAGCTCTTGGGGATCCTCGGCAAGCTGAGACCCGACGTGGTGGCCAGGTATGGTGGCGGACCCTAACGCATATTAACAATCACAGGGCTTGGCGCTCATCCTCGGTAAAGAGGCGTAGGCGGTAAAGGCGCCAAGGGCCGGCATCGGACTGGCGGCACATCCCGAAACGAAAGGAAGGGAGCATCCCTGGCAGCGTGTAACGCAGATCGGTGAACCAAACGCAGCGTGCCGCGCCGGCGCGGTCGACACGGTACACTGCGGGAAAACGCGCGAATTCACGAAAACCGGCGAAGCCGTCTTGCGACCAGACCTCGTGCGCGAGCGGCGCCGCGCGCGAATCGGCACCGAATCGCGGGTAACGCGTCCAGCGCGCGGCGTCAGGCGCTACATAGGCGGCCGCCGTGGATGGAAATAGCCACGCGCCGGGGGACAGCCCGGGGAGACCGCCCGGCCCGGTGAGCCGAAGATGGGTTTCGTAAACAGCGAGCTCTTGCGAGACGATGATTTTCCAGTTGAACGGCGAGAACGGCTGCGCCATGGCGTGAACACCGGCCTCGCCGAGCGCCCGGCCGCGAACATAGGCGTGACCGATGGCGAGCGCTTGTGTGTGGAGGAAATACTGCAAACCGAGGTAACTTCCGAGCACGCCCAACGCCAAAATCGCCGCGCGCCGGGCGTTCCATTTGAAAGAGACCAAAAGCCCGACGAGCAGCGTCCCGGAAAAAACGGGATCGATGACATAGGTGATCGGCCGTGTCACTCGGTCTTGCGAAAACGGCGCCCAGATCCGCGCGCCGTAGGCCGTGATCAAGTCGCCCCCGATATGCGCGCTGATGCCGAGCACGCATAGCGGGTAAAAAGCTTGCCATCCGTGCGCGCCGCGTAGCAGATACGGGCACGCCGCGGCCACCAGACCCGCCCACAGCGGCATCAGCACCAGAGAATGCGTCAGCCCTTGGTGTTGATTGAGGTAGACCAGCGGATCGGCCCAGAAAACCAGATAATCGATGTCGGGAAACGCCGCCGCGAGAAAACCCGCCGACACCCGTTGGCGCACCGGCAGGCCGGCGGATCGTGACGCGCCGAAGGCCTGGGCCAGCAGGGCGCCGCTCAGGCCATGGGTGAAGGTATCCAAACCTAAGCGGGCGGTTCGGGGTCGCTGCCGGGCACTGCCGCGCTCGGCCCCACCGTCGCGTGGGCGAAGCGTTCCGCGATGCCGAGTAGGCGATCGAGAAACGCCTCCGTCGCGCCCGATCCCGGTGAATCGTCCCACATCCAGTAGCAGAACGTCGCCAGGTAAATGCCGGTCGTCGCCACTTCCTCGAACGCTCGTTGCACATAGGCGGCGTCGCGATGCGCCGCCTCGCGGAACCACTGCACGGTGCGGCTCACGCGCATGATCCCCGGGATCTGGATATGCAAGTGGCCCGGTTCGAGCTTGCCGGAGATCATCTGCCGGGTGACGCGCCGGTGCGGCGCCAAGCCGTTGAGCCAGGCCATGATGACGCGCTGCAAGCGCCGCCGGGTCGTCAGGCTCAGAAAACCGGGCGCCGCGGCGGCGTGCAGCATCGCGGCGTCGGCGCGGTCGAACCAGGCCTCGACGATATCCTCCTTTTCGCGGAAATAAACGCGCAGCTCATCGAGCGTGATCCCGGCAGCGTCGGCGACCTCATGCAGGCGCACCACTTCCCACGAGCGCGGCTCGGCTAAATCGAGGGCGGCATCAACGATCCGCTGTTTGAGATCCTGTTCGTGGTCCAACTGCGTGCGCTAGGGGTGACGAGGGTACCTATGCTCAAGTATAGCGTTTGCATCCATGTTCGGCAGCGACGGAGGCTTGCTAACCGGCTGGCAACCGTGCCGAGGCGCGGCTACACTGCTTGTTATGAGCACGGGATTCATCTACGACCCGGCCTACCTTGAGCACGACACCGGTCACGGGCATCCGGAGTGCCGCCAGCGGCTCGAGGTGAGCATGGCGCATCTGGCCGCGCAGCCGTGGTTCGAGCGCATAGAGCGCATCGCGGCGCGCCCGGCCGAGATCGCGTGCATCGAAACCATCCACGACCACGGCTATATTCAACGCGCACGGGGAGCCTGCGCCGGCGGGGAGCGGTACTTGGATTCCCCCGATGTTGCCATCTCCTCGCGATCTTTCGATGCCGCTCTGCTCGCGGCGGGCGCGGGACTTGAACTGGCCGATCGGCTCCTCGGCGGGGAGATTGATAACGGTTTCGCCATGCTCCGGCCGCCGGGTCACCACGCCGAGCACGCTATGGCGCTCGGGTTTTGCCTCTTCAACAACGTTGCTATCCTGGCGCGTTATCTCCAGAAGCGCTACGGGATCGATAAGGTGTTGATTCTCGATTGGGATGTGCATCACGGTAACGGCACCCAGCATAGCTTTTACACCGACCCTTCCGTGTTCTACGTGAGCCTGCACCAATATCCTTTCTATCCGGGTACCGGAGCCTGGGCGGAGACCGGGAGCGGCGCGGGCGCCGGGACGACGTTAAACTGTCCGATGGCGGCCGGCGCCACCGATGGCGACTACCACGCGGCGTTCAGGGAACACATCCTGCCCAAGATCAACGCCTTTAAACCGGAATTTATCTTGATCTCGGCGGGCTTCGATGCCCACCGCGACGACCCGCTCGCGGAGGTTTGCCTCACCACGGAGTGCTTCCGCTGGATGAGTCAACGCATGCTGGAAGCCGCGGACCAACATGCCGAGGCCCGGCTCATTGCGCTGCTCGAAGGCGGATACAACCTGCGGGCGCTGCCGCTCTGCATCGCCGAACATCTCAAGGTCCTCGCCGGCGTCCAGCCCTCTCCGGGATCCGAGCTTCATCCCAAAATCCAGGCCTAGGTGCGGAGGCTATCAATGAACGAGCTTACTCGACGGCGCTGCAAACCCTGCGAAGGCGGTCTGCCGGCGTTGACCGCCTCCGAGGCACGGGATCTCATAAACTACGTGCCGGGTTGGGATCTCGCTGAAGACGCCAAGTCGATTTCAACGACCTATCGATTCAAGAATTATCACGAAACGATGGCCTTCGCCAATGCCGTCGCCGCGATCGCTCATGAGGAGGATCACCATCCGTTGATGGAGATCGGTTACCGAACCTGCGCGGTTCGCTATACGACCCACGCGATCGATGGCCTTTCGGAGAACGATTTTATCTGTGCGGCCAAGGCCGACGCCCTCCTGACGCCGACGGATACTGCTTGAGACCGGATCCTCACGGAGATCTTGTTAAAAAAATCGACGGCGCCGCGTATGCGCGGGGATTCGCCTCGACGACGACCTGGGCCGGGGTTAAACTTCTTCGCCTTTTCTTCTGAAAAACCAAAAGGCCGCGCCGGCAATTAGCATGAAGACTACGCTAATAGCCGCCCAAAGGCCTAACCCGGACCAGTCGCTTACAGCCCCACCTGCCACCTGAAACGGAAACCGTAACTTGTGCTTCTTGCCGCCCGGTGCTTCGATGCTCACGACTTCCACGAAGTATCCCGGTGCTTTAAACGTGTGGCCGATTTCGATGACCCCCGAGGAATAGGTCTTTGAGGGTAAGCGTTGTAGAACCAGCGCCTTGCGGTCGCTGTAACCGTCGAGCGCCGCCGGCCACGACTCGACCTCGAGCAGCCGAGCCTCGGCTGGCATCTTGCGTAACTCCGCGTCGACAAAATCGAGCGTCAGAACGGTTGGCCCGGCGAGGGGAATATCGTCGCAGAACCTATTACTACCGGTCGCGGGTTGGTAAGCATTGAAGTTAAGAGCATAGGCCCCGATTTTGCGCATGCATTCCTCGCTCGTCTCACTCTGCGCAACCGCGGTATGACTGACCAGCAGGAACACCGCCAGAACCGTTATCCGTCCACACATATGCGCCTTCATAATTTGCCTCCTGTTATCGTTGTAAAGATTTGCCCGTTGTCCTCCTTCCACTAAGGCTAGACTACGCGGGGTCAACACTCAATCGCGGGGCTCGCGTTGCGCGCATCCTACCCCACGATGATTGGTTATCATGCCGTCACTTGACGTATGGAGCATCATGACCGAGAAATGCTATCAGATTTTGTTCCTGTGCAGCGGAAATTCCGCCCGCAGCATCCTCGCCGAGGCAATTTTAAACCGGATCGGCGGGGGCCGGTTCCGGGCCTTCAGCGCCGGCAGTCAACCCAAGGGCCACGTCCACCCGCTCGCCCTTGATCTGCTGCAGGGGTTGAATATTCCAACCGCAGGACTGCGCAGCAAGTCCTGGGACGAGTTTAGCGGTCCTGGCGCGCCGTGCTTCGACTTTGTCCTCACTGTCTGTGATAACGCGGCCGCCGAGGCCTGTCCGATCTGGCCCGGCCAGCCCATGAGCGTTCACTGGGGCCTCCCGGACCCGGCCGCGGTTAACGGCGATGACGGCGAACGGATGCCAGCCTTCCGAAGGGCTTTCGAGACGCTGGAATATCGCATCGCCATGCTCGTGAATCTGCCCATGGCCTCCCTGGACCGCTTAGCGATCAAGGCACGGCTCGAAGGGATTGGCCGCGCGCAACGACCCTGGCTCTCCCGTAAACCGATTCCTCCCGCGGAGCGCTTAATCGCCGCGCTCGACGTTCCGGGCGCATCCGAAGCCAAGGCGTTGGTGGAATCGCTCGGGGACGCCGTGGCGTTTTACAAGCTCGGTCTGGAGCTATGCATGTCCGGATCTTACTTCGATCTCATCGAATGGCTCCTGAGCCGGCAAAAAAAGGTCTTCGCCGATCTCAAATTCTTCGATGTCCCGGAGACCGTGGGCCGCGCGGTGAGACGCCTTAAAGATCGCGGCCTGCACTTCGCCACCGTCCATGGCAATGACGCGATGCTGGAGGCCGCGGTGCGAGAGAAGGGCGATCTCAAGATCCTCGCGGTCACGGTGCTCACGAGCTTGGACCGGCGCGATCTTGACGATCTGGGGTTTCAGTGCGACGTCGAACGATTGGTTTTATCGCGCGCGAAACGCGCCTTGGCCATCGGTTGCGATGGCGTGATCTCCTCGGGCCTGGAGGCGCCCAAGCTACGCGCCGAGCTCGGCGAGCGGCTGCTCGTCGTCACGCCGGGGATCCGGCCGGTGGAAAACCGGCCGAGCGACGACCAAAAACGGGTGGTGGACGTGAACGAAGCCTTCCGTAACGGCGCGGATCATATCGTGGTCGGGCGCCCGATCCGGGATGCAAAAGATCCGCGCGGAACGGCCGAGGAGATGCAAGCAACCATCAGGGCATTGTTTTCAAACACGCCGCACGCGTGATCGGCTCCATTCGTAGTAGTTCTTTAGGCAACGTTTCATCGTCGCGGTCAACCGGGTTTTCCGCCACAGGTTAGCGGCTTTTTTTACGGCCTCCGCCTGGGTGGGATACGGGTGAATGCTCGCGAGCAAGGTTTTCACGCCCCGGCCCGCTCGCATCAGCACCGTGATCTCACTGATGATCTCGCCGGCATGCTCGGCGACCACGGTCGCCCCGAGGATGCGATCCGTTCCCTTCTTGACATGCAGCCGCGCAAAACCCTCCTCTTCACCATCGAGGATGGCGCGATCGACCTCGGCCAGATCGTACGTATAGGTTTCGGTTTCCATGCCCCGCTCGGCGCAAGCAGCCGCATCCATCCCCACATGGGCAATCTCGGGCGTGGTGTAGGTGCACCAGGGGACGAGGAGCGAGCGCGTGGTGGCGGAGCCCAACCCAAAGGGATGGGGAAAGAGCGCGTTTTGGATCACGATCTGCGCCAGGGCATCGGCCACGTGGGTAAATTTGTACGCGGAGCAGATATCACCGGCGGCGTAAATCGCAGGATTCGTGGTCCGCAAATGATCATCCACGCGCACGCCGGCCGTGGTATCGAAATCGACCCCGGCCGCGTCCAAGCCCAGGCCTTCGACGTTGGGGGCTCTCCCTACGCCCACGAGAACTTCATCGACACACAATTCCTGCCGCCGGCCTTGTGTTTCATAGCCTAGAATCTTTCCGCAATCAGCGCGGCTCACCTGGCTTATGGCGGCGTTCAATGCGAACTTTACTCCCTCGCTTTCCATCCGCTCCCGCAGGATGCGGGCTGCGTCGGGGTCGTCCCGCAAGAGGATACGCTCGGCGCGTTCCAGCACCCAGACCTCGCTCCCGAAGCGAGCGAAGGTCTGCGCCAGCTCGCAGCCGATCGGCCCGGCCCCGATGACCGCTAACCGGCGCGGTAGCGCCGTCACATCGAAGACCGTCTCGTTAGTGAGATAGCCGGCTTCCATGAGACCGGGGATCGGCGGCGCCGTCGCGCGCGTACCCGTGCAGATGGCCGCTTTTCTGAAGATGAGCGTCTGGTCCTCAACCACGATCCGGTCCCTTGCGATGAAACGCCCTTCGCCCAAGTAAACATCGACCCCGAGCCGCCTGTAACGTTCAACCGAATCGTTGTTGCTGATGCGTGCGCGCAGCCGCCGCATGCGCGCCATGGCCGCGGCGAAGTCGTAGCCGACCTCGCCCGCGATCCGCAATCCGAACTCCTCCGCGTTGCGCAGCCCCGACCATGCGCGCGCGGCGCGAATCAAGGCCTTGGAAGGCACGCAACCCGCGTTAAGGCAATCACCGCCCATCAGCGCTTTTTCGACCAGCGCCACCTTCGCGCCCAGCCCCGCCGCCACCACCGCCGTCACGAGCCCGGCCGTTCCCGCCCCGATGACGGCCAGGTTGTACGCTCCGGAAGGCTGTGGATTACTCCAGTTGCTTGGCCGAACATTCGCGGCCAGCTCACGGTTGTACGCATCATCGGGAAGGAGCCCGTAGCGGCGCGCGTCATTCACGCTCAGTGCTCTGGGATCGCAGCCGGCGGTAGAGCACCGGCACGAGCGCCAGCAAGCCCAGCAGTGTGAACGCCAGCAGCACTCCCGGTGTCGCAATATCGGCCATCGAATTCAGGCCGCCGAGCTGCCGGCCGGCGTAGGCATAGACGAAGCTGGCCGGCACGATCCCGATCGCCGTCGCCAGCATGTAAGTCGAAAGCCGGATCCGGGTGAGGCCGCAGAGCAGGTTGACGAGAAAGAAGGGGAAGATCGGTATGAGACGAAGGGTCATAAGATAGTTGAACGCGTTTTCGGCAAAACCGCGCTGAAACGCCTCTATCCTTTCACTGAACTTAGTCTCCACCCACTCCCGCAAAAGATAGCGGGCGGCGAGAAACGCGAGCGTCGCTCCGCTCGTGGCCGCGATATTGACGTACAAGGTCCCAAGCACGCTCCCGAACAGAAATCCGCCCGCCAGCGTCATGATCGCGGCGCCCGGCAAGGACACGCCGGTGATCAGCGCATAGCTAATGATGAAGGCGGCGACGGCGGTGCCGTAGTTAGCCTCGGTCAAGGCCAAGAGCGCATCGCGATGGGTTTTGAGGGCCTCGAAAGACAGATAGCGATCCAGGCCATAATAAAAAAAGCCGGCGGCGGCGATAACGAGAACTGCCGCCAGGATCCACCTGCCTACGGGCAGAGACCGCCATGGTTCCACGGCACGCTCCTCGTTTTTGTCTATCGACATTCTCCGGGCAAAGTCTAACACGGAGGGGATCGCGCGTGCTCGATATTCGCCGGCGGACAGGTGCCGAAGCGGAAAACATCGGATGAATACCTTCGGCGCAGAGGTGGCGATCCAATCATCCATCTAAGTTCGTATCGAGGAAAACCCTACGGGTCATAGAGTTCGTCCTGATTGAACTTGAATCCCGACAGGTCTGTCTCGAACTCCGCAAACAATGCGTCTATCTCCTTTCGCCGCTGAGCCGCGTCGGCATCCAATCGCACGACGCTGATCCGGACGGGGTGATTGATATACTCTTCGGGAATTTCGACTGTCACACGTTTGTCAGTAAGGGTCATGGTTCGAATCCATTTCGCGGTCCTCCGTTCTCAGCAAAGCTTCAGCAATTGTACTCCCATCGGCAGGCCGTCTTCGTGGGCGGTCACTTGATAGTCGGCGAACGACCGTGACGAGCCGGCCATGCTTTTCTTGATGTCCGCGATGGCGCCAGACCGTCGCGCGCCGCTTCCGGCAGCTCGCGCTGACCGACAACGGCGACGGGCTGCGGGCTATCTTCCTCCTTCAAGCTTTAGCAGGCGGCGATGATAGAAGCCACATCATTCCAAGCGATGTTCTCTGCGAGTGCTTCGTACAACTGAAGTACTCCCTTCTCCCGCCACGTAGCCCACTTGTTTTGAATCGCTCCGGGTGCAGTGGCGAGCAATTTATCAGGCTCCGGATGAACCACCAATATGCGGCGCCCACGTGCACCGTACGCCCACTCATTTATCTTCCCATTAATGCCTTTATCCCCGAAGCCGTATCCGCATACCACGAGAACATCACTTTCCGTCAGCCGCCGCCGAAACTCTGCAAAGAGATCGAAGAAAAGGCCACGGCTATACTGGGGCATCTTGTTGAAGGTCCCGATCAACATCACCGGGCGATCGTCGAGTGGACGCTGACGACGACCATTGGGATCCGTGGTATCGTAGTTATTTTGTGACTCCGGCACCTTGCAAATCCGTTCATCGTACCAGTCCCCGCCGTCAGTACGAAACCGAAACCAGTTTATCGATCCATGAAGCTTCAACAGCACACTCCTTGAGGTGCCATCCGAGAGCAGACGAGGGTTCCAATACTTTACTGAATTGATGGCTGGCCCAAATCCGTCGGTTACCTCGATGTTCCGAGTACTGAAAAATTGATCGAGGAGCAGATCGTGATTCAGCGTGAAGACGCGGAGTTGATCGCTAACCGTAGCGTCGAGCGCTTCCTTGAGGAACATGAAGTGTTCGGTGGAATCGTTTGGGGTTCGCAGTTCCGTGGCGACAACAGACGCAATATAGTTGAGAATCTCTTCGGCCATCAGACGAATGCTCGAGGTTGAACCTGTTGCGGCTGCAACCCGCTCCGCACACTCGCATAACCTGGGTCTGATATCGCGCTGGGCTTCAGCAACGAAGGGATTATCCAGTTCTCCGGCTTCTTCATCATGTATTTGCTCCACCAGGTAGTACAGGTCTTCGTAGTTAGCCGTCCGCCCAAGGTCATGCTCGTAGTACCGAGAAACGTGACAATTGAGCCAACGGAGAAAACTGCAGATGTACGGAACGTGCGTGTCGGGGATTTGAAGATAGGCGTAGAGCGGTTGGCCCTTGAAATAGGTTCCATCGGAGTGGGCGTACCCATCGCCCTTTTGGATCTTGTCCGTCAGATCTGCGGTGTCCGGAAGGGTCGGGCGTGAGGCGCCGGACCCCAGTAAGAATGCTATGCGCATTCTTTAAAACTCTCCGGGAAGTGATTCGCTAACGTTATGGCTGCCTGGAAGGGTAAAGGCGGCATCCGGCTCACGTGTCACCGGATCAAGCGCTCAAGCAGCAATGAGGCGAGATCACGCCTGCCGTCCAATAAGCCGACGACATAAACACGATCGGCGTCAAACCGGTAGATGATGCGCCAAGGCCGGACGATGATCTCTCAGTACGCGAGCACGCCGAGTTCCTTCAACTCTGGAACAAGGCGCCCGCGTTGCGGCAGCAAGGCGAGCTTTTCCGCGGCATGTTCAAGCCGGTCGAGGACGGCAAGCGCGTTCTCGACACTGTCATGGGCAATGAAGCGGGCGATCTCTTCAACGTCTGTGCGTGCCGTTACCGTCCACAGAACCTCATAGCGAGGCTTTGCCGCGCTCAAGCTCTTTCCTTAGGCTATTGAAGACGTCACCTTGCCCGACCACGCGATTGCGGCGAATATCGGCCTCGCCTTGGACCAAAAGCTTGAGCATGAGCAATCCCTGCTCAAGCTTGCGAAAGGAGGCTATGTCGTGCACGACCGCTGTGGCGGTGCCGTTCTGGGTCAAGACGATGGCCTCGCCGCTTCCCCTGATTCGGGCCAGCAGTTGGCTGGCCTCGCTCTTGAATTCACTGAGACTGATTATGGATTCCCCCATAACTATCGAATGAAGTCCGAATTCAGTCAGATCCTAGGCTTCTTGGCTGCGCGGTTCAAGTCTCGATAGCTACCGGATGCGAGCCCCCAGCCGGGCGCGCGCCGCGCCGTACGCGTGCCGAAGCGGAAAACATCGGATGTAGGGCGGGTTAGGGCGCAGCCCGTAACCCGCCAACGCGACGCGCGTAGCGCGTCACCTTGCTTAGGACTTCGCCCGCTTTCTCCGGTTCAACAACGATACAGTGGGGGAAGCGTCAAGCCATGAACCCGGCGTGTTTCAATCCGCGTCCGCTCAAATGAGCGGGCGATAGCTGAGCGCCCAGACCAGGGCGGAGATCGGAACACCGTCATTCCGGCAGGGATTGCCGGAATCCAGCGGCCATGGCGGGCATCCCTGGCGTCTGGATGCCGACAGCCCTTGTCGGCATGACGTGGATTGTTGCTTGCCGGTGCGATCCAGTTGCAAAGGTCAGCAGCGCCTAGACCGCACCGGCGTCCTTCAACAACACGGCCAGGCGCTCGCCGATGCGGCGATAGCCCGCGCTGTTGGGTGCACGGGGTCCGATTTGAGCCTCGCATCCCGCAGCACCTCGTTCATCACTTCGCCATCATAGGGGAGCTCGAGCGCGTCCGCTACCTCGGAATAATACCTCGCGACGCCACCGAAGACCTTGCGATCGGGGACGCTGTTAGCGATGAAGTAAAAATGACCCACTGCGATGATTGAAAATTGACCCACCTGTTCCTAGGCTTGGCTCTTTTTTGGGGGAGCCATGCTGACAGAGGAGGACGCAGTGGAGATTAAAGTATTA
>JBOIDF010000042.1:0-19953 GCA_050740455.1 Gammaproteobacteria bacterium
TGACGATGATGCCGCCGACAACCTCGCCCTTGCCGTCCAGCTCGGCAACGCCGCGGCGGATGTCAGGGCCGAGGCGTACCTGCGCCACGTCTCCCACTCGGATCGGGGTGCCTCGTGGATCGGCGCCGAGCGAAATCTTCTCGATGTCCGACGTCGACTTGAGATAGCCGCGACCGCGCACCATGTACTCGCGTCCAGCGAACTCGAGCAGACGCCCTTCCACGTCGTTGTTGCTGGCCTTGATGGCGCGTACGACGTCTTTCACCGACATGTCGTACCCGGCGAGCTTGTTCGGATCGAGATTGACCTGGTACTGCTTCACGAACCCGCCGATGCTCGCCACTTCGGCCACGCCCGGGATCGATGCGAGCCAGTACCGGAGATACCAGTCCTGGAAGCCGCGCAGCTCCGCCAGGTTGTGGCGGCCGGTCTCGTCGACCAGCGCGTACTCGAACACCCAGCCGACGGCGGTCGCGTCGGGTCCGATGACCGGGTTCACCCCTTCGGGCAGCTTGCCGCGAATGCCCTGCAGGTACTCGACGACGCGACTGCGCGCCCAGTAGATGTCGGTGCCGTCCTCGAAGATGACGTAGACAAAGGAGATCCCGAAGTCGGTAAACCCGCGGACCGCCTTGACGCGCGGCGTCGAGATGAGCGTCGTGACGATCGGATAGGTGATCTGGTCCTCGATCAGATCGGGACTCCTGCCCATCCACTCCGTCGAGACGATGACCTGGACGTCGGAGATGTCAGGCACCGCGTCGAGTGGCGTGGAGATCATCGCCCAGATCCCCCACAACGTCAGCACCAGGATCCCGGTGAAGACCAGAAACCGATTTCCTGTGCACCAATCGATGATCCGTTCGATCATGACGCTTCAGCCTTTCATCGCGTCACCGCCGTCAACTGCTTGCTGCCGAGCCGCCGGCCCCCGCGCGTGACGTTGATCGTCACGTTCCAGCGGCCGGCCATCATCACCTGCCCGGGTCCGCGATACACGCCGCCCCCGGCCGGCGGCAACTTGGCTTCGTTGCGCATCGCCGGCATGTTCATCGAGGGCATGGCCGCCATGTAGAAGATGATGGAGACCTCCGCATCGGCGACCGGCTGACCCGCGGGGTCCTTCACCGTCACCTCGAAGACATTGTCGCCGGTCTGCGGGGGATCGGGTTGCGAGCGGAAGAGGATGTCCAGGCGCTCCCGTTCTCCGCCGCCGCCCGGCGACGCGGCCGGCGCCGCCTCGAAGCCCTGGAGCGCCGCGCTAAGCTGGCTCTCGGAGTCGAGGAAGAACGTGGCTCCCGTCGCGACCTCTTCCCCTTCGCTCAAGCCCTTGAGGATTTCGACCGTCTCGCCCAGACGGCGACCGATCGTGATGCGACGCGGCTCGAAGTACCCGTCGCCCTCTGCGACGAAGACGACTTGTTGCTTGCCGGAATCGAGCACGGCATTGACCGGGACGGTCAGGCCTGTGCCGGCCCGACCGCGCAGCTCGACGTTCGCGTACATGCCCGGCTTGAGGCGTCCGCCCCGGTTCGCGAACTCTAGACGGACCTTGACCGTGCGCGTCTTCTCTTCGACGTACGGGTAGATGTAGAGGACACGCCCGTGGAACTGCTCGCCCTGATAAGCATCCAGCGTCACGATCGCCGGCTGACCCACGCGCACCAACGGCACCTCCTGCTCGTAGATGTCCGCTTCGACCCACACCACCGATAGGTCGGCAATCTTGTAGAGGCTCTGCCCCGGCATGACGTGCATGCCTTGGAGCGTCTGCTTCTCGATCACGAATCCATTGACGGGCGACCGAAACGCCATCGCCGTCTGCGGCTTCCGCGTCTGCTGGAGCTCCGCAAATTGATCGGGCGGCAGATCCCACAGGTCGAGGCGCTGGCGCGCCAATTCCACGAGACGTTCGGAGGACTCGCGCGCGTCCGGGATCTGCGAGTGCTTGAGCCGATCGCGCGTCTTCAACGCGAGCAGGTACTCGTTCTGTGTGCTCAGCAGTTCCGGGCTGTAGAGGGTAAAGAGCGGTTGTCCCTTGCGGACGTAGTGGCCCGTGTAATCCACGTAGAGATCGCGGATCCAGCCTTCGAGCTTCAGATTCACATCGGCCAGCCGGGTTTCGTCGTACCGCACCAGCCCGATCCCCCGTATGGTTGACGACACGCTCGTGCGTTCGACGGGCACCGTGCGAACTCCGATCAGTTGCTGCCGCTTCGGGTCGATGGTGATTTCGGCCCGGGCTTCACTCGCGTCCTGCGCGGGCGCTGGCGGCTGGGCGGCGTCCGCGGCCGGAGCTCCCACCTGCGCCCCGCCAAACACCGAGCCAATGAACGGCACCGCTGCCAACCGCCCGCGGAACGCATAGAGGGTGCCCCCGAGCGCTCCTAGCGCAACCACAACGATCAGCAGCAGGGCGGCACGAGGCCGGCTCGAGATCCGCATGGTCACTTCACCCCGTGTTGACGGCCGTCATCATGGCCGGCGTGATTTCCCTGCCGACGGCCCGCTCCAGATCCGCGAGTCCCTGCCCCGCCGTCCCGTTTTGCTCCCGGTACAACGGTCCTGGGCAATTCTTGTCCCACGGCCCGCTCCAACTCTGCCCAGGCCCGCTCAAAATTTGCCGCGGCCATGAGGTGCTCAAGATGAACCTGCTCAATGGCCCGCACGCTGTCGATGAGCGACAGGAAGTCGAGGGTGCCGGTCTGGTAGCCGATCTGCGAGGCCTGCAGGGCCTGCTCGGCCTGGGGGATGTGGGTGTGGAGGAAAAGATTTCGCTGCTCCAAAGCGGTCTGTGCTTCCACTAATGCCTGCTTCACCTCGAAAAGCGCGAGATCCCTCAGACGCCAAAGCTCATCCTGACCGGTCTGAAGGTTAGCGGTGGCCTCCCCCACTCCGGCGTCATACTTGTACTTGAACGCCAGGGGAATCGAGGTGGAAACCGAAATCCCAAAGCCGTCCCGCTCATCGAAGTTCACAAAGCGGTTGATAGAAACCTCGAAGTCCGGATAATAGGCCTTGCGGGCCAAGGCCAGGGCCAGGCGTTCCTTATCCAAGACTCGGGTCTGGGCCAGGAGCTCCGGCCGGATCCCGAGCGTTAGCTTTTCGAGCTCGGTCATCGAGTACGGCACAGCCGGAGCGGGAGGATCTTGGGGCGCCCCCAGAGGGGCCTCGGGAGAGCGGCTGAAGAGCGCATTGAGCCGCGCCTGCGCCGTACCGAGCGCCAGGGTCTCGGTGGTCACCCGGTTGATCATGCGCGTGAGCTCCACCTGGGCCCGCAGGACATCGGGTTGAGCGACCTGGCCCACCGCGTACTTTTGCTCGGCGATGCGCGCAAACTGGGTCACCAGATCCTGATCCCGGCGGTAGACTTCGAGGTTCCGATAGACCAGCCAGAGAGCATAGTAGGCTTTCTTGACCTGCGCCACGGTGTCGATCTCCTCGGCCTTAAGCTCGGCCTCTGTCTTCTCTGCGTCCTTGGAGGCCATTTCGCCTTTCAACCGGAGCTTGCCCGGAAAGGGGATCTTTTGCGATAGCTTGAAGATATTGTTACCCGCCTCGTTGATGCGGAAGTCCTCGGGGGCATTCCAGGCCTCCCAGGTCGCCATCGGGTCCTCGTAGGCCGAGGCCTGGGCAGGCACCTTCTGCGCAGCCTGGACGCGGCTCCTGGCTGCCCCGATGGCCGGGTTATGGTGCCGGGCATAGGCCAGAGCCGCCTCAATCGTTAACACCTCACCTGTCAAGGATGCTGCCCCCTCTGTTTCATCCGCTGTAGGGTATTGGCCTTCGGCTGTCAGACCAGGGTTGGAGAAAACCAGCGCCGGCCCCAGCAAACAGACGCAAAGGCCAATGACATGCGGCGCCCTCACCCTCTTGTTTCTTATCTTGCTCATTCTTTCCCCCTTGCCAACTACCGGTTACCCACGGCGCGTCCTTGCGCCGCTTGTTGGTTCAATCAACCCCAAGGCGTCTTCTATTGATACGATCCACCGGCCTACACGGTGCGACTTCGCCAATGCAAGGTTCTCGCGCTACAGGGCGGCCGCGATAGGCTATAAAAGGGTCAGGGCCAGTGAACCCGGCCAACGATGGAAATCGTGCAACACTTCACACCCCCTGCATCAGCTTGCTGGACGCGCGCCCGCGACTCGCGCGGTCGCGCACCGAGGAAGCTGGCGCCGAAGGAGGTTAAATCCTGAAGCGGTTCGTGAAGAGGTAGGTCTGTGCGCCCGGCAGCCAGAACTCCGCGTGGGTGATTGCGAGTTCTGTCAGGGTGTTGGTATGCGGACGCGGATGGAACGTCGCGAGCGGCAGCACGATGAGCGGGAGCTGTGTTACGTCGATCAGCGTGAGAAGCTGACCCTGCGGCGTAGGAGTTGCCGCCGTGAGGCCCGCGGAGGGCGCTAGCGTGATCGCGCAACACGCTTGAGCCGCGCCGCCGGTATGGGTGAGGCAACCGCCGCCGCTTTCGCAGCCCTTGGCCGTCGCCTCCGCATCGCAGCAACAGACGAGTTTCGGTGCGCCCTCCATGAGCTCGCAGGCAAAAAGCAACTGCATCTGCGCGAAAAGCCCCGTGAACAGCAACAGCGCGGTGACACCCCAGCGTAAACGACGATGGCGGAATACGCTCATGAAAGGGATTCTATGGCAGGATGATTACCTCTGCAACCCCAGCAAGAGCCCAAGGCTCGATACTGAAGTGTGGCGGATCACCACTTCTCAGGCGGTACTTTCAGCCGCTAGTAGTTAGACGCCTCGCGATAATGAAAAAGGGGACAGGTTTATTTTCCTCAAGTACTGAGCGTTTTGTTGCTGATAATAAACTTAAGCTAGGGATTCGCATAGAACGACGCGGCAGAGGACGCCTGCGACAGCCTCAAAAATAAATCTGTCCCTTTTCTATGCGCGCGGAAGTCGCTCGGCAAGTGTCCGCGCTACAAGGGCTTTAACCTGCTGGCCGCCGACCAAGACGAGATCGGTTACTACAACAATCGCACCGGGGAGATCCTGACTCTCGCGCCCGGTTTATACGGGCTCAGCAATCATCGCTTACCCCCTGGCTTTTCAGCTTGATTTCAGGTACTCCGATTAGTATGTCATCTCATCCCGGACCTCGGGAGTTCCCATAAATCAACTGAAGCAGGAGAATGAACCATGAACCGTTACTGCGACATGCTCAACCCTGGCCTTGTCCTGGGGCTTACATTTACTACCGCTCTGGTCATCGGTCAGGCGGCCCAAGCCGAACAAGCTGAGCCGTCAGTCAAGTCGCCGAACAAGGCGATGATCGGCTTCGAGCAAATCCGCCAACGCGTCGAGACGGAGAACCCCGGTGCGCGCGTCACCGCGATCGAACTCGATGATGACGCCTGGCGTCAGGTGTACGAGCTGGAGATCACCGATACGGCCGGCGCTGCATGGGACCTTGAATATGACGCTCACACAGGGGAGTTGCTCAAGCGCGAAAAAGACGATTAGACGCCGGTTCATCCAACGATCCCGGCGCCGGCCGGTGCCGGAAGCGCTCATTTGCAACGAGTAATGGCCAGCCAAACGGAGATACACTATCAGATCGGGACTCGATCATGTTGCGGGAACAAACCATTCTGGCACTCGTTTTGTCCTGGTACGCATACACGGCATCCGCCCCGGCAGACACTCTGCAGTTGGCCGATACGATCGTCACGCCTGACAAGGGACGCGTGGCAGGTTCCCCGGGTGTCGAAGACCACGAACAGATCCGTCGGCTCAAGGAAAGCGGGAGGATCCGATCTCTCGAGTCGGTGCTGAAAGAGATCCGGCGTGACTATCCGGGTCGCATCATCGAGATCGAGCTCGATGACGACGACGGGAGCTATGCCTACGAGCTGGAGCTGGTCGACGAACAGGGTATCGTCTGGGATCTGGAGATCGACGCGCGCACCGGCAAGCTGCTGGAAAAGAAACAAGATGATTGAGCACGCTTGCGTTTGGCAGCCGCGCGAAACGCGCCGCTATCCCGCGGCACTGCGTTTCCACACGGGACGGGTACTGTCGGAAGACACAGGCAGCTTGAGCCTTATTATGCGGTGACGGTGACCCTGCATTGCGCCTGTTGCTGGTTGAGGATGATACGGACCTCGCGCGGAGCCTGCGCGCGGTTCTCGAACGCGCCGGTTTCGCGGTAGATGCCTCCGCTGACGGCGTGGATGCCGAATTTCGCGGCGACAGCGAGCCCTACGATGCCGTTGTTCTCGACCTTGGCCTGCCCAAGCGCTCGGGTCTCGATATCTTGAGGAACTGGCGGGCACGCGAAAATGATGTGCCGGTCATCATTCTGACGGCCCGTGACGCTTGGCACGAACGGGTAGACGGCCTACGCGCGGGTGCCGATGATTATCTCGGAAAGCCTTTTTACCCCGAGGAACTCATCGCGCGCATCCGTGCAGTCGTGCGGCGCCGACACGGCCGGGCACGTGCCGATCTAGAGTTGCACGGACTCATTCTGGACGAGGAGCGCCAAAGTCTGCACACCACAGACGGTAACGACATCGCACTGACCGGAACCGAGTTCCGGCTGCTGCAATTCCTCATGCTGAATCCCGGCCGGATGCTGTCCAAGACGCAACTGACCGAGCATGTCTACGCCGGCGACGCCGATCGCGACAGCAACGTCATCGAGGTCTATATCAATCGCTTGAGGCGTAAACTGGGTAACGATCTCATTGAAACGCGGCGCGGCCAGGGCTACTCGTTCAAGGGGACCTCGTGAGGTCGATCAAGGCCCGTCTGGGCGCCGGGCTGGTGTTGAACCTCATCGTCGTATTCGCATTGCAATGGACCTTGGTCAGCCTGACCGTACGCCGGGTCACGGAAGACTATGCCGCATCGCGACTGCAACAGGACATCGAGGAGCTGCTCGCCGCGCTGAGGTTCGGTCCAGCCGGACACCCTGTCCTGCCAACCACTGCCGTGAGGCGGGAAAGCCGGAAAGCGTTTTCCGGCCATTACTATCGCATCCAGACCGGCGCCAGCGTCCTGCGCTCGCGCTCCTTATGGGACCAGGATCTGGTCATCCCGGAAGCGGCAATCGGCGCTAAGCTGCGCCTGAAACGCGACGGCCCGCTCGATCAGCCGCTGTTGATCGTAGTACAGGGGTTCAGTAAACGCGCCGTACACGTCAGTATCGCAGTGGCCGAGGACATGACCGTATTCGAGCGGGAGATCCTTGATTTTCAACTGACCTACCTTGCCTTGTCCGCAGGCGCGCTAGTTCTCTTGCTGACCGCGCAAACATGGACCGTGCGCCGCGCGCTCGCGCCGCTCCTCGCTATACGAGTCGATCTGGAGCGGTTGAGCAGCGGTGCAAGTCAATCCCTGAGCGAGGACGTGCCGGTTGAGATCAAGCCGCTGACGCACGAGATCAACCGCCTCCTGGAACTCCTGGGGAGACGGCTCGAGCGCTCGCGATCCGCAATCAGCAACCTGGCCCATGCCCTGAAGACGCCACTCAGCATCTTGCAGCAATCGACGCGTACGCCGGAGCTTGATGCGATACCGGAGGTTAGGGATCGAATGGCACACCAGATCTCGGCCGTCCACCAACGCATTGAGCGCGAATTGAAACGAGCGCGTCTGTTGGGCACCGGTACCTCAGGCACGCACTTCCAGGTGACGAGCGATCTGCAGGGGCTGATCGGGGTCGTCAAGATCGCGTACGCGGAAAAGGTATTGAACATTGAACTGCGCGGCCAATCCACGCGCACCTGGCCACTGGATCGGGAAGATCTGATCGAGCTGTTCGGCAGCCTCATGGACAACGCCTGCAAGTGGGCACGGGGAACCGTCATCATCGGCATCGAAGATGAGGCTGTGGGCCGTGTGGTGATCGAGGACGACGGTCCTGGCTGTGCGCCGGAGCGCATGACCGAACTGGGTCGGCGCGCCCACCGTTTGGACGAATCGACTGCCGGTCACGGTCTCGGCCTCTCGATCGCCGGCGATATCGTGAGGGAGTATGGCGGCCGTATCGAATTCGATCAGTCCCCGGGCTTGGGCGGCCTCCGCGTACAGGTGCTTATGCCTGCAGCAGGCAAAGGGTGACAGAAACAGATCGAGCTATTCGCGATGGTTCCGTCTCGACCATCGGAAGCTTGCGGCGCTCAGCACTCAACTGGTCGCGCAGCCGGGTGAATGCTTTCTCTTTCGCCAGATATGCTTTACGCGCGGCGAGCCACTCCTCTTCAGACACGATTTGGTTAGTCTTCATCGTTTGATCTCCGTTAGTTTGGGTTTCGGGTCAACTTTCTTCGCGCCGGCCTTGGCCACGCTCTTAGGGGTAAGACCGCGGACCCATCAGGATCACCATGGCCCCAATAAGCGAGATCGCTACCCCCAGCAGATCCCAGCGATCCGGAGGCCTTCCCTCCACGGCCCACAACCAGAACAAGGACGCCGCGATGTAAACACCGCCATAAGCGGCATAGGCGCGCCCGGCGAACTGGGTATCGATGCGGGTGAGCAGCACCGCGAAGAGCGCCAAGGAAGCGATCCCCGGAATAATCCACAAGGCGGTTTTATGCAACCTCAGCCAGGCCCAGAAGGCAAAGCAGCCACTGATCTCGGCGATCGCCGCTGTGATATAAAAAGCCAGGGATTTCAGGAACACTGTTTAGATTAAGGTGTGGAAAACCCGGCGAACTTTTCCCCAGCCTGGGTATCGATCCAGAGCCAGGCCAGAAGCGAGGTGAGGGGCAAGGCAGCAAGGATTGCGCCCAAGCACACCGAGCGCTTGGCCATTTCTGAAATCGCCACGACCACGACGGAGCTTAGGAGGATCTTGATGATCAGGCGGTGGATCATGGTTCACCTCTTTTAGGTTATCGCCGGCTTGGCAGTCTTTTGCCGATGGGCCAGCCGATACAAGACCGGCAAGACGAGAAGCGTGAGCGCGGTCGAGGAGAGGATCCCGCCGATCACTACCGTGGCAAGCGGGCGCTGGACCTCCGCCCCGGTGCTCGTCGCTAGGGCCATCGGCACGAAGCCCAAGGCGGCAACGAGGGCGGTCATGAGCACCGGCCGCAGCCGGGTGAGCGCTCCGTGGCGGATGGCCTCCTCCAGCGGGCAGGCGCACCACGAGATCAAAGCGGCGGTCCCCTTCGTAGATCTTCCCGACCACCTTCCCCCCCATGGCGGCCTCGACCACTTCCTGGACATCGGCCACGTTGAGCCCATAGCGCGCCATGGTCTCCCGCTTCATCTCCACGGTCAAGACTGGAAGTCCCGTGACCTGCTCCACCCGGACATCCGCGGCGCCTTCTACTCCCTGCAGGACGGCCGCTATGCGTTCCGCGGCATAATCACTTGTCGCGTGATGCGAGTGCATTTCGGGGACAGGATGGCCGAAATGCATCACGAGCATAGCGACGCCCGTGGAATCCATGTCCTCCGTGGAACCCATGATGTCCTGCGCGGTGCGACACAGCTCCCACAATGACTCTACGGCGCGATGCGTCTCCTGCTTCGCCCGTCGACGCGCCCCTATCGCGGGCTCCTCGCCTCGGTCTTCGACCTTCCATGGCTCGTCGCTTGTTATTGCGGAAAAGACACAAAATCCGAGCCTGCAAACTGAGGACGTGATTACAAGCACACTTCGAGACGCTCGATCTCGCTAGCAGCCACCTGGGGGCGCTGGCTCCAGGCCGACGTCTCCGGGATGGAAAAGACAAGCTGGGGATCGTGTGCGAATCGGCGGTATTGACAAATTGTCGCCGCCAGATTTCACCGTCAGGCCACTACCGAAGAAAAGATTTCACGAGCATGGTTATGCCCCATGGGCATCTCTCATCTCCACTCTAAAAAAGGCGTATACGTTTGCGCTTTTTCACGCTGACCTGGTTCCCTGGATGATCGACATACCGCAGCTCGGCCTCTCTTACGGCCGTCTCGCCGTTTGCCGTGACGTGAATGCGGTAACGGCCGGACCTGTGAACGGCCCCGATATCCGTATTGCTCATCGCTCTGCTTCTGAGGCAAGCTCGCGGTGCTGTTTGGCCTGCTTTAGATTCTCTTCCTCGGCCGCTTGATACTTCTGCGCAAGGGCGTCATAGCGGGGCCCGTAAACTATCCTATACGCACTTCCCCGATAGCTCCTCTGATCAGCCATCTGCTGGTAGTACCGGGTTTTTTCGTGCAACGCCTGCGCTTTCCCCTCATAGTAGACCGCCAGGGCCTCGTGGTCCGCCTTGGTTTTGGCCTCCTCAATCATCTTTTGGGTCGGTGCCAAGACTTCCCGCCCGCCATATGACGTGATACCGGTGGGTGCACAAGCCGTAGCCAGCAGGGCACCGCCGATGACCAATATCAACCCCCGTGCTTGTGTGTTCATAGGTCGTCTCCTCTGTTGTGGATTTGAACGTTTTCGCTTCCTTTACGGCGGGATAGCATTCCGATACGGCACCGGCAGGACCGCGAGGAGAGGATCTCCCCGATCATCACGGTGGCGAGCGGGCGCTGCACCCATCATCTCCATCTCCTTAGCCCATCTCTATTCCGGCGCTTCATCGGCCAGTTGGTGGTGTATCCGCGCCAACACCGAATTCTCTTCCGCAATTTCCCGGGACTTGAGTGCCATGGCATCGTAGCGCCGCATCGCCTCTTCTCTTACCTTGGAGAAACTGCTAATGCCATACACCTTGGCAATGCGCTCATGCCATGTGGCGTCCCTTTGAAACAGTCTCGTAGTAGTAGGCGGCCAGGGCATGGTGATCCGCCTTGGTCTCGGCGCGCCGGATCGCCTGCTCAAGTTCCGCCTGCACGTCGTGATTGGCGTCGCGGTCGCATCCGAACAAAAAGGTGACGGCCACTAGGGGACCCCCTACGCTTACCGTTAACCAGTTGGTCGGCTTATTCATGGCTTGCTCCCCCTTTTCGACGTCTTACTGTTCAGCCTCCCCCATACCGCGGCGGCGCTCGGAAAGCCGATACAGCACCGGCAGGACCAGCAGGGTGAGGAGGGTGGAAGAGAGGATCCCGCCGATCACTACCGTGGCAAGCGGGCGCTGGACCTCGGCCCCGGTACCGATAGCGATGGCCATGGGCAGAAACCCCAAGGAGGCGACCAGGGCCGTCATCAAGACCGGGCGCAGGCGTAGCAAGGCCCCCTGTCGAACGGCCTCCATGACAGGCAGACCGTCCTGCCGCAGCTTATTGATAAACGTGATCATCACCAGCCCATTCAGCACGGCGACCCCCGAGAGGGCGATGAACCCGACCCCGGCCGAGATGGAGAGGGGGATATCCCGAAGCCAAAGGGCGAGCACCCCGCCGGTCAAGGCGAACGGCACCCCGGTGAACACCAGGAGACCGTCCTTGACGTTGCCGAAGGTGGCGAAGAGAAACAGGAAAATGAGGAGTAGCGCGACGGGCACGACGATTCGGAGACGCTGGGCGGCCGATATGAGTTGCTCGAACTTACCGCCCCAATTGGTCCAATAACCGGCGGGAATGGTCACCTCCTCCCGGATCCTGGCCTGAGCCTCGGCCACAAAGGAGCCGAGGTCGCGCCCGCGCACATTGGCCGTCACCACTACCCGGCGTTTGCCGTTTTCGCGGCTGATCTGGTTGGGACCCGGGGCGATGTTCACCTCGGCCACCGCGCCCAGGGGTACGAAGCTCGGCCGCGGCGCGGTCACGGCGACCGGCGTTGCCGGGCCGGCGGTGGGCAGGAGCACGGGGAGGCGTTGGATGGCCTCGAGATCGATGCGCAAGGCTTCCGGGAGGCGCACCACCAGGTCGAACCGCCGGTCCCCCTCGAACACCTCCCCGGCCTTCTTGCCGCCCAGGGCGATCTCGACCACCTCCTGGACATCGGCGACATTCAAGCCGTAGCGGGCCATGGCCTCGCGGTTCATCCGGAGCGTCAAGACCGGCAGGCCCGTGATCTGTTCTACCCGCACATCCGCGGCTCCGGGAACTTTTTCCAGCACCTCGGCGATCTCCTCCCCGGCCTCCAGCAAGACCTCCAGATCATCGCCGAACACCTTGACCGCCACATCGGCGCGCACACCGGAGATGATCTCGTTGAAGCGCATCTCGATCGGCTGGGTGAATTCGTAGTTGTTGCCCGGGATCGCCTGCACCGCCTCTTCGATCGCCTGAACCAGATCTGCCTTAGGGCGGGAAGGATCCGGCCATTCGGCGCGCTCCTTGAGCATGACATAATTGTCGGCCACACTGGGCGGCATGGGATCGGTGGCGATCTCCGCCGTGCCGATCTTGGCGAAGACCCGCTCCACCTCGGGGAATTCCTTAATCCGTTGCTCCAAGGCTTCTTGCATCCCAATCGCCTGGGACAGACTGGTCCCCGGGATGCGCAGGGCATGCAGCGCGATATCGCCCTCATCGAGGCTCGGCACGAATTCGGTGCCCATGCGCGTGGCGAGCAGCCCGCTCAAGACCACCAACACTACACTCGTGGTGACTACCAAGGCCCGGTTCCTTAGGGCCAGGTTCAAGAGGGGCTCATAGGCCGTCTTGGCAACCCGCATGAGCCAGTTTTCCATTTCCGCCATGGGGCGGGTGAGAAACAGTGCTGCAGCCGCCGGGACAAAGGTGACCGACAGGATCATGGCACCCAGGAGCGCGGTGACGACGGTAAAGGCCATGGGAACGAACATCTTCCCCTCTACCCCGGTGAGCGCAAAGATGGGGATATAGACCACCATGATGATTAACTGCCCGAAGAGCAGCGCCTGGCGCGCCTCTTTCGAGGCCTCGAAGACCACCTCGAAGCGCTCGGCACGGGTCAAGGGGCGTTGCCGGCGGTGTTGTTCCTCCGCGAGGTGCCGTACGCAGTTCTCCACGATCACCACCGCGCCATCCACGATGATGCCAAAGTCGAGCGCCCCCAGACTCATGAGATTGGCGCTCACCCCTTGTCCCACCATCCCGGTGATGGTGAAGAGCATGGAGAGCGGAATGATCAACGCCGTGATGAGCGCCGCGCGGAGGTTGCCCAGGAACAGGAACAGGATGGCGATGACGAGCGCCGCCCCTTCCAGCAGGTTGGTGGTCACCGTGGCGATGGTCTTGTCCACGAGTATCGTGCGGTCATAGGTGGCGTTCGCCACCACCCCCTCGGGTAGGCTGCGGTTGATCTCGACCAGCTTGTCGGCCGCCGCTCTTGCCACCGTGCGGCTGTTTTCTCCCATGAGCATGAACACGATGCCGATCACGGTCTCTTCCGCGTTCTGGGTGGCCGCACCGGTACGCAGTTCCTCCCCCAGCAGGACCTCCGCAATGTCTTTGATATAAATCGGTACGCCTTGGTGGTTGCCGACGATGATGTGGCGGATATCGTTTAGATCCCCCACCTGCCCCGGCGCCCGGATGAGATACTGTTCTCCCCGATGCTCTATATAGCCCGCGCCCACGTTGGCATTGTTGCGGGCGAGTGCCTCGAGCACATCCTGGAAGCTCAGCCCATAGGCGATGAGCTTCGCCGGGTCGGGCGTCACATGGTATTGCTTCAGATAACCGCCGATGCTGTTGACCTCCGTGACCCCGGGCACGGTGCGGATCTGCGGCCGGATCACCCAATCCTGCACGGTCCTGAGATCCATGGCCGTGTAACGGGTGCCATCGGGTTTCATGGCCCCCAGCTCCGCCTGCACGGTCCACATGAAGATCTCGCCCAGACCCGTGGCGATGGGTCCCATCTCCGGCTCGATGCCCGGGGGCAGCCGGCCTTTGGCCTCCTGGATGCGCTGGTTGACGAGGCTCCGGGCGAAATAGATGTCGGTGCCGTCCTCGAAGATCACGGTGACCTGGGACAGCCCATAGCGGGACAGCGAGCGGGTTTCTTGCAGCCGAGGCAGGCCTGACATGGCCGTCTCGATGGGGAAGGTGATGCGGCTCTCCGCCTCCAGCGGCGAATAGCCGGGCGCCTCGGTGTTGATCTGCACCTGCACATTGGTGATATCCGGCACGGCGTCGATGGGCAGGCGCTGGTAGTTGTAGACGCCGAGCGCCGCCATGCCGAGGGTGGCAAGAAGAATGAGCCAGCGTTGTTCAATGGAAAATTTCAGGAGGCGTTCAAACATGGTCACTCCTCAATGATCGTGGGTCGCCCCGGATTTGCCCAAGTCGGCCTTTAGAACGAAGCTATTCGTCGCGGCGTATGGGGTGCCCGGCGCGAGGCCGTTCACTACCTCGACCCACTTCCCGTCGCTGCGGCCCAGTTCCACCGGCCGCGCTTCGAAGAACTCGCCGAAGCGGCCAAACACGACCTTCCAGTCACGGTAAGTCTGTATCGCCTCCGCTGAGACGGCGACCGGCACTTCGGTTTCGTCCTGCACCAGGTCCACGGTGACGAACAAGCCGGGCCGCCAACTGCGCTCCGGATTCAGCAGGGTCACCCGCGCCTTGGCGGATCGCGTCTGCTCGCCTATCAGGGAGCCCACGTAGGACACCCGGCCTTCCACCTCGGCGTTCAAGGCGCTCGCGCGCACGGTGACCTTCTGACCGAGTTTCACACTGGTCAAGTCTTTGGGATAGATCGTCATCTCGGCCCACACGGTGGAAAGATCGGCGATGGTGAAGATGCTCGCGTCCTCCTTAACCGCCTCGCCGATCGCCAGGTGCTTCTCTGTAACCACGCCGTCGATAAGCGCGCGGATCTCGTAGCGTGTCAGGCCATCGCCGCCGCCGCGCATGATCGCCGCATGGGTAAGCCCCAGCGCGAGCAGCTTCTGCTCCGCGTTGCGATGGGCGATCTCCGCCTCGGCGAGCGCCTGGCGGCTGCCGAGGTAGTCCTGCTGGGCGGAGATCTTCTCTTCCCACAGGCGCTTCTCCCGCTCGAAGGTGCCGCGGGCCAGATCGAGCCGGGTCTGGGTGGCGAGGTGCTCGCTCTTGAGATCGGCCAGTGTCCGGCTCTCCAGCACCGCGAGCAGCTCGCCTTTCTTCACCTGATCGCCAAGGTTTTTCGCGGATTGCACCACGACGCCGTCGAGCCGGGGAACGACATGGGCCACGCGGTCCTGGTTGAACTGGATTTCACCCAGGAGTTGCAGGGTGGAGCGGATCTTCGCCGGACCGGCAGTCTCCAGCTTGATGCCGGCGTTTTTCGTCATGGCGTCGTCCATGTGGACGCGCCCCTCCGACTGCTCGTAGGCCCATTGGTAGGATTCGCCTTTGCGCTCGGCCGCCACGGACACCTTGAAGGAGTGCGGCTCGACGATGATCTCTTCACCGCGCAGGAAGTCCTTCTCCTTGCGGAAGCTGACGGTCTCGGGCTGCGCACCCAGGCGCTCGAGCTGGACCCGCAGCTTCACTTCGGCCGGATCGACGGGTTTGCCCTTCTCGAAGGTATAGATCCGGAAATGCGGTGGCACACCTCGTTCGTAAATCGTGATCTCGACCTCGAAGCCGTCTCGAGTCAGCAGCCGGCCGCCGTGAGGGCCCTTGGCCATAAGGGTTTCTTCCTGTTCACTCTGAGCCTCATACTCCTCGGTGCTGGCGGGTTCCATCCGCAAGATGAAAAAGCCCAGGACGATCCCCACCAGGACGGCGGCGGCGATGGAGAGCCCATTCTTTACGTTCATCGTGAATCCTTTTGGGTTTGGAGCGCCTCAAGCCGTTCGCCGATCAAGCCCTCCACCTGGGCGACTGACTGGTGGTAATCGGTCAGCGCGCGCAGGTATTGCGCCTTGGCGCCGAACAGGGTGCGCTGCGCATCTAAAACATCGAGCAGATTGAACTTGCCCAGCCGGTAACCTTTGCTTGCGGCCTCGAAGGCGCTCCGGGCGCCAGGCAGAACCTGAGCCTTCAAGGCCGCGATCTCGGCATGGGCGCCGGCGAGCGTCTGGTAGGCGCTGCTCAAGGCCGTGGCCACTCGCACTTCCGCTGCGCGGCGTTCTTCTTCGGCCTTGGTGAGCCGGCGCTGCGCCTCCAGGATGGCGCCCTGGTTGCGGTTGAACACCGGCAAAGGCAGGGAGATCCCGACCACCAGGGCGTCATCCCCGGGCTCAGTGAAACGCCGGACCCCGAAGCTGGCGGTGAGGTCCGGAATGGCCCGGGTCTCTTCTACGCTGATAACGGCCTGACGTTCCGCGATCTCCGTGGCCCAGCGTGCGAGCTCCGGGTTCCGGCGAAGCCGCTCCATTAGGCTTTCCAGGGTGGGAATAGGCAGGACGGCCTCGAGCACGCCTAAGGCGCGCTTGAAGCGCGGGGCCGTACTGCCCCAGGTCGCCGCCAAGCGCTTGCGGGCGGCCTCGAGCCCACGCTCGGCACGTGTGAGCTCGATTCGCGCTGAGGCTGTCGCGACCCCGGCCTTGGTCTCTTCCACCGGAGATACCTTACCGGCCGTAACCCGTTTGACCGCGGCGGCGCCGACCTCTTCCGCGAGATCCACCACTTGTTTGCTCAGTGCGGCCCGCCGCTGTGCGCTCAGGACCTCGACATAGGCCTTATGGGTTTCCGTCAAGACCTTGATCCGCTCTCTTTCGTAGTCCCAGCCGGCGAGATCGCGCGCCAATTGCGTCGCCTCCATTCGGGCTGCCCGCTTGCCGCCGAGCTCGATCAACTGGCTGAGTTGCAGGGTGATCGCCGTGCTGTCAAATCCCTGCAAGGCGTTATTGCCGAGATTCTCCGCTACCGCGCCAAGCTCAGGGTTGGGAAGCAGGCCCGACTGGAGCACCGCCGCCTCACGGGCGCGGACCTCGAAGGCAAAGGCCTGGATCTCCGGGTTCTGAAGGAGCGCAAGGGAGAGCGCCTGGCGTAGTGTGAGGTCACCGGCGGGCTCGGTGAGAGCAGGACCGGAAGGCAAGACTTCCGGTGAACCAAGCGGCGAGCGGGGTGCCGGGATCTCCCGGCCCCGGGGGCGCGGCTCCAGCAAATCCGCATAAGCGCCGGCGCCACCCATGAGCTGCGCCAGCAACAAGATCGATAAAGCTTTTGAAGACATAAATCGCCTCTGAAAGTCGATAAGGGTCGGGCCAGACCCTAACCCACGAATTGCACACGCCCGTATACGAGGCGTGCAGGTTTTTCAGAGGGATCTAAATCAGCAGAACAGTGGTGCGGCGGGAGGCAAGCGTGGGGTTGATCCTGGGCGGCGGCCGTGCCAGGGTGGATACGGACGCAAGCTCAACGGGAAATGGGTGAGTCGTTACCGGTAAAGACAAAACCTTGGGGATTTCGATCGTTTTGAATGCTGCCAGGCCCTGCGGCTCCTGCGGGTGGGTCTGGATGACGTGGTCTTCTTGATTATCCTGCCCCGTGATCGCGGCCAACATCCGGTCCAGGACATCGGGCTGATGTGGTCTGGGAAGGAACGGTTCCGGTTCGTGCTCGTCAGCGTGTCCTGGGTGGTGCAGGGTTAATCGGATGCCCTCATCGCTGTAATGGACATAGATCTCATGGGCGTGACCTAAGATCATGAACAGGACCGGTGCCTGCCCGTTTCCCACCCCCATCATGAGGTAGATCAGTAGACAGAAACGGGCACTCAGCTTGCGCTTTAGCATTTGCTTTGATGACGCACCGATTCGCTCATTACACCGGCAAGTCCACCGTGGAAATAAGGGAAGCCCTGCAAAAGTTACTGCGCAGCCCATCTGCTTTGTCGCGTGCTCGCTCGCCACTCGCCTATCTACCTGATATGTCTCGCGACTCGCTCCGCGGCTTCGCGCATCTAGGCTTGCTCGCGACACTTTTGCAGAGCTTCCTAAGCTCTAGTCAAGCTGCCTACGGATCCAGGCAGTGGATTTGAGATTACCATACTGGCAATCGCTGTGCAGCGGGGCGAACATATCATTAACAAGGGGCGATTATCTAGTCTCTCGCTCGATCCTTGAATTTGGCTCGCGCCCGCTATTTCTTTTTTCCGGGCACGGGAGCAGCGGGCTTTTTCGTCACAGGCGACGCTGGAAGGGCAGCCTTTTTCGATTGCTTGGGTTTCTTGGCTTCACGATTACTGCGTTTTTGGCCTTTGGCCATTGAAGTTCTCCTGATAGGACACGCAGATAGACAATGTCTAGCTGTTATCCAATTCTCTGGTTGGATAGGTTGTTTCTCATCTGATCAAGAAAAAAGATCCAAGATCATCGCCTAACACTGTACCACGTCACTGGACGCTGCGGTTCATCATGAGGTGGTGGGTCGCGGCGGACCGCACGGGACCGGCCAGCACCCGCTCGATGAAGGCGCCTTCCCGGTCGAAGACATCAAAAAAGAGGATTGTCGGTATTCAACCTAAGTCCGACAGACTGCTAGGCCAAGGACTCGGATGTTTGACAACTCACTGGCCCAGCACTACCGTGTCTCTTGACGAAAAAGGGCGTTTTTTGCCTATGCTGCCGGTATGGGCGCGGAGGCTGCAACATAGGCCAACAGCCGGTCCAGCCCTCCTTATTCATCCTGGCCCTGGCCATTGCAGCGGGACATTCTAACCGTCAAGTCAGTAACAACTATTGATCGAGGGGTCGTTTAATCGCCGTGGAAGATGATCTGACCATCGCGGATCTGAGGATTGAACCAGACGCCGATTCGCTGTTGCCGGGGTCGAAGCTTCATTGGTATCGAATCGACAGCGTCCTCGGCCAGGGGGACTATTGGTTTACCTATTTAGCCAGTGACCTGAACCTGACCCGCCCGGTCATTATTACCGAATACATGCCGTGCGAGATTGTCATACGCGATACGCGCGGCGTGATTCATCCTGCCGCCGCGGAGCATGGCGCCGAGTATAAGGCGGGGCTTGAGTGCTTCCTGACTGACGCGCAAAAGCTCGCCGGGATCAGGCATCAAAATATCGCCCAAGCGTTGAATGTCTTCGAAGCGAACAACAGCGCTTATATCGTCGTCGCGCACCAGCAAGGCGAGAAAGCGGAACACCTCTTTGATGGCTCAACCGTAGCGGAAAAGGAGCTTCTCGCCTTCGTATTACCGATCCTGGACGGGCTCGAAGCGATCCACGCGAGCGGCTATATCCACCGCTACATTCAGCCGTCAAACATTATTATCCGTCCCGACGGCAGCCCCGTGTTAACGGGCTTCAATCCGGGCGGCGGGGCTCTCTTCAACCCCGCTAACACGTTGGCCAAGCATTTTCCATCGGACTACGCGCCGATCGAGCTTTGTCTTGGCGATGGCGAGTTGCATGGCCCGTGGACCGATATTTTCAGCCTTGGCGCAACGCTGTACCAGGCAGTGGTTGGCGTTGCACCGGTAGATGCGATCGAGCGGAGTCGCATGGTCGTCCAAGGCGGAACCGATCCGCTGATGTCCGTGCTACCGGTTGGTCAAGGAAACTATAGCGATGCCTTTCTTAATGCCATTGATCATGCACTAGGTTTCTTACCCACGCAGCGGCCGCTGACCGTTGCGGCGTGGCGTAACGAGCTATCCGGGAAGGACTCGCTCGGCGTCGCCATCGTGATCCGGCCTGAATCGGAGCAAGTGGCCAAGCTGCGTGCAGATCTCGAGACACACAAGCTACGAGCCGAGGAAGATCACAAGCGGCGCGCGGCGGAACGCAGCAACGAAGAGGCGCGGACCCTCAAGAAGCTCCTCGACCTCGCGCGCACCGCCATCAACACACACGATCTGCAGACGGCTCAGACCAGGCTCGATGAGGCCGCCGGAATCGCACCGAAATCCGAAGCCGTAGCCGGCCTTCGCGAGGAGCTCAAGGCGCGCGAGACCGTGGTCGCACAGCAACGCCTCGTGGCGGAGACGCGGCACCAACAGGCCGAAGAGACCGCGAACACGCTAGTTGCGCTTGGCCGCAAGGCGCTCCAGGCCAACGATATCAAAATGGCCGAAGCCCATTTGGACCAGGCCTTTGCGATCCGGCCTGAATCGGAGCAAGTGGCCAAGCTGCGTGCAGATCTCGAGACACACAAGCTACGAGCCGAGGAAGATCACAAGCGGCGCGCGGCGGAACGCAGCAACGAAGAGGCGCGGACCCTCAAG
>JBOIDF010000042.1:20053-32767 GCA_050740455.1 Gammaproteobacteria bacterium
TGAGGCCGCCGGAATCGCACCGAAATCCGAAGCCGTAGCCGGCCTTCGCGAGGAGCTCAAGGCGCGCGAGACCGTGGTCGCACAGCAACGCCTCGTGGCGGAGACGCGGCACCAACAGGCCGAAGAGGACGCTAAGGAGTTAGTTGCGCCTGGCCGCGGTCGGACGGGTAACCAGGCACGGCCCGACGGGAAAATTGAGAGCATCCCGGCGTTAAATCGGTCATTACAACCAGCGGATGTTCCGATGAACACTCCGATAACGAACGACCGAGTAAGGAGCCCGGTCGATCCCTCCAATGAAACGGCGGGCGGCAGCCCCCCCGAACGGGACGTGCGACGACGGCACCGCGGCAAGTGGCTCGGGTACTCTGCCGCGATCGCAGGAATAGTGGGCCTGGGGCTCTCCTTGACGTGGATGGGTCCGGGTCCGTTTGCCATCCTTTACGATGCCGCAGACGAATGGCTTTCCGGAAACCTCTTTCGCGAGGAGGCAACCGAAACCATACCCGAGCCGGCGGCCCCACCAGTACCCGTACCGGAGCAGCTCGCGCCGGATAGTGTGGCACCAGGCGGTGAGGATCCAGCCGCAGAGCCCACCCTTTCCCAGTTGAGCTTGGATCAGCACATCGATACCCTCCTCCAGGCAGCGAAGGCGGATCTCGATGCCGGTCGACTGATCCATCCTCCCGGGAGGAATGCAGTGGAAAAATATCGAGCGGTCCTCGCGCTTCGGCCCGATGCCGAGGAGGCGATACGAGCCATACAGGATATAGCGGCGCGGCACATCAGCGCGGCCCGCGAAGCCCTCGATCGCGAGCAATGGGACGCGGCTCGGACCAGGCTCGATGAGGCCGCCGTGATCGCACCGGAATCGGAAACCGTAGCCAGCCTTCGCGACGAGCTCAAGGCGCGCCAGACCAGGCAAGTATCGATCCGGGAGGTCACTCCCTCGCGCGTTCGTGTGAAACCCGGCGAGACCGTTCGGTTTTATACCGAGTATTCTCTAACCCTTCCGGCAAGCGACACGGAAGCTCATGTGAAAGCCACCTGGGCGTTGCTGAGAAACGGCCGGAAAATCGGGCGAGAAGGTATCGACAATCGATATGCAAGGGCAGGCCTCAATACCGCGGTAACCGAGCTGACATTACCCCCCCGGACCGCATCCGGGCAATATACCGTCGAGCATCGGGTGCAGGTGGGTAATAGCTTCGCTGTGGCGCACTCGCATTTTGTCCTAGCGAGGTAGTGCTGCCCTGGCCTTCGCGTCGAACACGGTTTCGACGGCGGGCATGGAGCGCTGGCGGGCGAGCAGCGTATAGGCCGTCGGGATCACGAACAAGGTCAGCAGCGTCCCGAGCGACAATCCGCCGACAATTACCCAGCCGATGGGTTGGCGGCTCTCGGCGCCGGCGCCTACCGCCAAAGCCAATGGTGCGGCGCCGAGGATCATCGCGAGGGTGGTCATCAAGATCGGCCGTAACCGCAACCCCGCCGCCTCGATCACGGCATCGAGCCTAGCGTGCCCCCGGCCCTGAAGCTGATTAGCGAACTCCACGATCAAGATACCGTTCTTGGTGATAAGCCCGACCAACATCACCAACCCGATCTGGCTATACACGTTGAGCGTGCCGCCGGAGGCCTTCAGCGCCAAGAGTGCGCCGGCGACGGCAAGCGGTACGGTCAAGAGGATGATCAAGGGATCGATAAAACTCTCGAATTGAGCCGCCAAGACCAGGTAGATGAATAGTAGCGCCAAGGCAAAGGTCGTATACAAGGTCGTGCTGGACTCACGAAACTCCCGTGATTGCCCATCAAGATCGGTACGTGCCGTCGGCGGCAAAACTTCCTTGGCCGCCTGGTCCAGGAACCGTAGCCCATCACCTAACGAATATCCGGGAGCTATGCCGGCGCTTATGATTGCCGCGCGCAGCCGATTGAAATGATTAAGCGCCACGGGAGCGACGGTCTCCGTCACGGCAACCACATTGTCAAGCTGCACCAACTGCCCGGCCCCGCCGCGCACATAGATCGTCGTCAGATCATCCGGCGTTCTACGCTCGGCATCCGCGACTCTCACGATGACGTCGTACTGTTCTCCTTCCCGCTTGAAGCGGGTGATCTGGCGCCCGCCGAGGAGGGTTTCGAGCGTGCGGCCGATCTCCGCCACCTCGACACCGACATCCGCCGCCTTGTCGCGGTTGACCGCTATCCGCAACTGAGGCTTGTTAAGCTTAAGATCAACGTCAAGATTCTCGAGCCCAGGAAACTGCTGCGCTTTGTTGAGGAGTGCATCCACCAAGGCTTGCAGCTCGGCATAGGAATTCGCCTGCACCACAAATTGCACCGGCCGGCTGGCAAAGCTTTGGCCGAGCGAAGGGGGATTGCTCGGGAACGCCAAGACGCCAGGCAAGGAAAAGAGCTTGGGCTGGAGTGCCGCCGCAATTTCCTGCTGGCCGAGCGTGCGTTCCGACCACGGCTTGAGATTAATAAAAGCCAAGGCCGAGTTGACCGGATTGGGCCGCTGGAGGCCCGGGGCCACGACCATGAAATACCCCTTCACCTCGGGGATCTCGCTGAGAATGCCCTCGATCCGTCGCGCATAGCGGTCGGTGTAGGCCATCGTAGCCCCTTCCGGGGCGCTGACGCTAGCGATGATGATGGATCGATCCTCAATCGGCGCGAGCTCCGACTGGAGCTCGGTGAACAGAACCGCGCTCATGGCCGTAACGCCAAGCACCCCAAGCAAGACCATCCACCTGTGCCGCAATGCCGCCGCCAGGACCTCCCGGTAGGCGCGTGTCAGACTCGCCAACCAACGCTCGGAAGCCGTATATATCCAGCCGTGCGCCGACCGGGCCGCGAGCATCTTCGAGCACATCATCGGCGTCAGGGTCAAGGCGACGAACCCCGAGACGATCACGGCCGCCGATACCGCCAAGGCGAATTCCCGAAACAACCTGCCGGTGTTGCCGCTCATATAGGCGAGCGGTGCAAACACGGTGGCAAGCGTCAAGGTCATCGCGATCACCGCGAAGGCGATCTCGCGGCTCCCCTCGAACGCCGCCTTGATCGGCGCCACACCCTGCTCGATTCGCCGGTAGATGTTCTCCAGCATGACGATGGCATCATCGACGACCAATCCGATGGCCAAGACCAAGGCCAGCAAGGTGAGCACATTGACCGTGAAGCCGAACGCATAGATAAAGATAAAAGCCCCGGTGAGCGACACCGGGATAGTGACGAACGGAATGAGCGTCGCCCGCACCGAGCGCAGAAACACGAAGGTCACCGCCAGGACCAGCAACAAGGCCTGCCCCAGCGTGTAAAACACTTCTTCGATCGAGCGTTCTATGAACAGCGCGCTGTCAAAGGCCACGCGCAGTTGCATTCCGGGCGGCAGGCTGGCGGTGATCGCGGGCAGCTCGTTCTTAATTGCCTGCGCCACCTCCAGGGTATTGGCGGTGGATTGCTTGACGACCCCGAGCCCCACGGCCGGCTGCCCGTTAACGCGTACGGCGTTGCGATCATCCTCCGCGCCGAGCTCGGCCAGCCCAACATCCCGCAAGCGCACCGGGTAACCATCGACCTCACGGATAATCAGTTGATTGAACTGCTCGGGCGTGCGTAAATCGGACTCGGTCAGTACCGAGAATTCGCGCTCGCGGCTCTCGATGCGGCCCGCCGGGATCTCGACGTTGCGTTGATTCAAGGCGTCTTCGATATCCTGGGGCGATAACATGTAGCCCGCGAGCCGCGCCCGGTTCAGCCAGATCCGCATGGCATAGCGGCGCTCTCCGCCGACGATGATGCTGGCAACGCCCGCTAAGGCTTGCAACCGATCCTCGACATAACGATTGGCGAAATCGGTGATCTCGAGCGCCGTGTGCCGATCGCTGAAAAACGCCAGCCAGATAATGGCCCGGTCATCGGCATCGACCTTCGAGATAACAGGTTCATCCACTTCTCGCGAGAGCTGACCGCGTGCCCGTGAAACTCTGTCCCGTACATCGGCCGCCGCCGCATCCGGATCGCGATCGGGTTGGAAGGTGATACTGATCTGGCTGACCTCCTCGCGGCTGACCGATTTCAAGGTTTTGATCCCCTCGATCCCGGCCAGCGAATCCTCAAGCGGCCGGGTGACTTGGCTTTCGATGACTTCGCTCGAGGCGCCTGGGTAGACGGTGCGCACCGTCATCGCTGGCGCATCGATATCGGGATACTCGCGCACCGGCAAGCGCTCGTAAGCCATGAGCCCGAGCAACACCAGCACCAGGCTCATGACCGTGGCCAGCACCGGACGGCGGATGGAGAGATCGGAGAGGACCACGGGAAAGCTACCCGGCGGCCGGCTCGGCGCCGCGGGTGTCGGACCAGTCCGTGGCTTCTATCGGCGTGCCGTCCTGGAGCTTGGCGTAGCCCTCCGTCACGACGATGTCGCTCGCCCCCAGGCCGGCGGTGATTTCGACCTCTCCCGGGACGCGCGTCCCGGTGGTGACCTGGGTCAGCACGGCCTTACCGCCGACCGCGCGGTACACGAACTGGCCGCTTGCCATCGGCACCAGGGCCTGTTCCGGCACCCACAACGCGTCCTCCCGCACCGACAGGATGAGGCTCGCGCGGGCGAACATGCCGGGCCGTAACTTGAGGTGCTGATTGGGGATGCGGCCCCGGACCCGCAGGCTACGGGAGGCTTCGTCGACGCGCGGGTCGACGGCGTAGATCTCGCCCTCGAAGACGGCCTCCGGAAAGGCTTCGACTCGAACGAGGATGCGCTGGCTTGGCCGCACCTCGGCCGCGTGGCGCTCCGGGATGCGGAGATCGATCTTGATGGGATCGATGGCCTCGAGGTTGACCAGATCCTGGCCTTTCTTGACATAGTCGCCGGGACTGATCCGTCGCAGACCGAGGATGCCGCTGAAAGGCGCGCGCAGCACGGTCTTGTTCAAGCGCGCCCGGGCCAAGGCGAGAGCGGCGCGCGCCTCCTTGAGGGCCGCGTCCATCTCGTCGTATTCTTGCTTGCTCATCACCCGCTTGGCGAGCAGATCGCGGGCGCGTTTGAATTTCAATTCCCCGAGCGCCAGGCCGGCTTCACGCTGATCGACCTCGGCCCGGTATTCGGCGGGATCGAGCGTGACCAAGACGTGGTCTTTCTCGATCGGCTGGCCCTCCTGAATATCGAGCGCGCCGATCCGGCCGTCGATCTCCGAGCGGATCACGACCGACTCGTCGGCGAGCAGCGTAGCGACGCTCTCGACTCTTTGGTTGGCAGGGCCCCTGCGCACGCCCGAGGTAACCACCGCGACCGCGGGGCTGCTCAGCGCGGCCGGCGCTGCGCCGAGGCTTTGAGGCTGGGTCGTTACGGGACGCAAGTAGTATCCCACCGCGCCGGCACATAGAAAAAGCGCCAATAGTATCGACAGAACCTTCTTCACCCGTGCGGGAAGCGATCGGTTTTGCGGGGGGGACGGGTCGTGGATAATGGCGTCCTTTGAACGAGCGACAGTAGCATACGTGCTTATGGGACAAAATACACGGGGAGCCGCGAGTGCGTCGAGCGCGCCCTTTACACCCGAGCGCGCGAGTGCGCGGCCCATCGCGCTGTGGCTACTTAGCTGCTGCGCTCTCATCGCCATCATGGTGCTGCTCGGCGGCGTCACGCGGCTCAGGCATGCCGGGCTCTCGATTGTGGAATGGCAGCCACTCACCGGCGTATTACCGCCGCTCAGCGCGCCGGCGTGGGAGGATGCCTTCGCTCAATACCAACACTATCCCGAATACCAAAAACTCAATCGGGGCATGACGCTTGGCGAGTTCAAATCAATTTTTTGGCTTGAATACCTGCACCGGCTCTGGGGGCGGCTCATCGGGATCGCGTTCCTCGTGCCGTGCCTTTATTTCGCGCTCCGCGGCCGCATTGGACGCGCGCTCATTCCCAAGCTCGCCCTGCTATTCGCGCTCGGCGGCCTTCAGGGTGCTCTCGGCTGGTATATGGTGAAGAGCGGCCTCGTGGATCGGCCCGACGTCAGCCAATATCGCTTGAGCGCCCATCTGGGTCTGGCTGCGTTTATCTATTGCTACATGCTCTGGGTGGCGCTGGGCCTCCTACGCCCCCGGACTGCGGCGCAAGGATCATTCTCCCGTGCCGGGTTAGGCGTTTTATGTCTCGTCTTCGCGACCCTGGTCTCGGGCGGCTTCGTCGCCGGACTCGACGCCGGATTCGCCTACAACACCTTTCCGCGGATGGCAGGTCAATGGATCCCCGACGGGCTGTGGCTCCTGAAACCGGGGTATCGGAACCTGTTCGAGAACCTCATCACGGTGCAGTTCATGCACCGCATTCTGGCTCTCGCCAGCTTGCTCGCCGTCGGTTTCCTGTGGCTCGCGGCGCGCCGCTCGGCCCTCCCGGCACGCGCACGCCGGGCCTGCCACTGGCTCTTGGGCGCTGCCGCCTTGCAGGTCACGCTCGGCATCTCGACCCTCATCTTCGTCGTGCCACTACCCCTGGCCTTGGCCCATCAAGCGGGTGCGCTCGTGCTCCTGACGATGGCTATCTGGATGCTGCACGAGCTGCTCCCCTCAGATCTCGATCTGCGTCCCCAGCTCGATCACCCGGTTCGTCGGGATCTTGAAGAAATCCATCGCGCTCGCCGCGTTGCGTGACATCGTGATGAAGAGCTTTTCCCGCCAGCGCGCCATGCCCGGCCTCATGGTGGGGATCATGGTCTCGCGGCTCAGGAAGTACGAGGTTTCGAGCTGATTGAACTCGAGGCCCAAAGGACGGCACCGCGCCAAGGCGTTGGGGACATCGGGGTCGTCCTGGAATCCATAGCGGACAATGATCCGGTAAAAATTGTTCGCGAGCGGCAGAACCTCGAGGCGGCGATCCTCCGTGACCCAGGGAATATCCTTCGTGATCACGGTCAAGAACACCACCCGTTCGTGAAGGACCTTGTTGTGGGCTAAGTTATGCAGTAAGGCATGGGGAGCGCCTTCGCGATTGGCCGTGAGGAAGACAGCAGTACCGGGTACGCGGTGCGGCGCGCCCTCGGCGAAACCGTATAGCACCGATTCGAGGGCGATGGCTTCCTCGCGCAGGCGGTCGGCGAGCACCGTCCGCCCCCGTTTCCAGGTGGCGAGCAGGGTGAATACCCCCGCCGCCACCACGATGGGAACCCACCCTCCTTGGAAGATCTTGAGCGAAGTGGCGGCGAAAAACGCGAGATCGATGCTGATGAAGAACACGGCGCCGATGACCGTGCTCAGCCAACTCCATCCCCATAAACCCCGGATCACCACGAAGGCCAGCACGGTATCGATGGCCATGGTGCCGGTGACCGCGATGCCATAGGCGGCCGCCAGATTGCTCGACGATTCGAAGCCGAACACCAAGCCCACGGTCCCGATCAGCATTCCCCAGTTGATGGCCGGGAGATAAATCTGGCCCATCTCGGCTGCCGAGGTGTGCACGACCCGTAACCGCGGGCAATAGCCGAGCTGCATCGCCTGGCGCGTGATCGAAAACGCTCCCGAGATGACGGCTTGAGAAGCGATCACGGTGGCGGCAGTCGCCAATGTCACCATTGGGTAGAGCGCCCAAGAAGGCGCCAAGAGATAAAACGGGTTTTGAGCGGCGCCGGGATCGCGCAGGAGCAGCGCGCCTTGGCCGAAGTAGTTGATGAGGAGGGCGGGCAGCACAAACCCGAACCACGCGAGGCGGATGGGGCGCTTGCCGAAATGCCCGAGATCGGCATACAAGGCCTCCCCGCCCGTGATGGCCAGCACCACGGCGCCCAACGAAAAAAATGCAGCACGCGGGTGGTCGGCGAAAAATTGGATGCCGTAGACGGGATTGAGCGCCCGAAGCACCCGGGGCTCGTTGATGATTGCCATCGCCCCAAGCGCCGCGAGGCTCAAAAACCAAACGCACATGATGGGGCTGAAGGCCGCAGCCACCCGCGCCGTGCCCCGCCGTTGAAACATAAACAGGGTGCAGAGCACGGCCAGGGTGATCGGGATCACGTAGGGCGCGAGCGCGGGCGTCCCGACCTCGAGGCCCTCCACGGCGCTCAACACCGAGATGGCCGGCGTGATGATGCCATCGCCGTAAAACAGCGCCGCGCCGAAGAGCCCGAGCAGCATCAGTAACCCGACCGGCCGCGATTCGCGCGGCACCGTGCGCCGCACCAGGGCCATCAGCGCCATAATCCCCCCCTCGCCGTTATTGTCGGCCTGCAGGATCAGCACCACGTATTTGAGCGAGACCACGATCAGCAAGGCCCAGACGATGAGAGACAAGATCCCGAGTACGTTGCCGTGCGTGAGCGCCATCCCGTGCGGGCCATTGAACACTTCTCGGATCGTATATAAGGGACTGGTGCCGATATCGCCGTAGACCACGCCGATGGCGCCCACGGCAAGCCTTGTGGCGGTGTTACGCGGCGGCTGCATCGGCGAGATGCCTGGCAGTTTCATCAAGACAGGTATTTTCATATCGAGGTGTTACGCGACCCGCATCGTCGAGGGGATCGATGCCGCGGGCTAGGGCAGAGGCAGAGCGCCGGATAAAATTCTCTCGAGCGTCGCCACCAAGAAGCGATGCTCGCAGGCCAAGACCCGCTCGGCAAGCGTCTTGACCGTATCCCCGGGCTCGACCGGCAGCCGGCGCTGGGCGAGGATCGGTCCGCAATCGTATTCGGCATCCACCAGGTGGACGCTCACCCCGGTCTCCGTCTCACCCGCCGCCAAGACCGCCGCGTGCACGCGATCCCCGTACATGCCCTGCCCGCCGAAGCGGGGCAACAAGGCGGGATGGATGTTGATCACCCGCCTTCGATAGTGGGCAAGCACCCGGGGACCGAGCCGTTTCATGTACCCTGCCAATACCACGAGTCCGGCCTCGTGGCGCGTCAATGCCGTTAAAATCTCCACATCGAGCGCCACCGGATCGGGGTGGGTCCGCAGGCTCAGATGGTAATCCGGAATGCGCTCGCGGCGCGCCCGGAGCAAGGCTTCCGCATCCCCGTTGTTGCTGATGACCACGCGGGGCTCGGCCGCCAAGCGCCCGCTGTTGCAAGCGTCGATGACCGCCTGCATGTTGCTTCCGCGATGGGATGCGAGCAACCCGAGGTGATTCAAGGGAGGTAGGCTCCCTGAACGGGGCACGCGGCGATCGATCATCGCCGGCGTTCGATCTGCGCTAGGATCTCCTCGTAGCTCCGATCCACGATGCCGCCAAAGAGCGGATCCTCGCTCGCCGCGGCGGCCGCCGTCAGTTCTGTCCAATCTTCATCGCTCAGCACCGCGATTAACCTTGGAAATATGTCGCTCTCCTCGCGCGCGGAATGTGCCCGGGTGAGCGCGACGTATTCGCGTCCCAGCGTGCTGAGCTTATCCACGGAGGTGATCCCTCCGCCGACCACGCTTCGCACCAGATCGGAGAAGACCTTCCCCATGTGTCGCAAGCGCTCATGCTCGGCGATAAGCTCATCGACCAGATCGTGACTGCCCGGATCGAGTTGCGCGAGCCGGGTAAAGATCCGGTCTTCCAAAGGGTGATGGGCCACATCCGGATAAACGGCCATGTAGTCCATGATGTCCGTCATCAAACGGAAGTTGCCGTTCTCCCCGCGTTCAAGGGTCTCGATCTCTGCATCGAGCAGGGCTAAGAGCCTGGAAAAATTATCATGCTCGCCTTGCAGCCGCCGTATCAACTCAGACATCCCCCGCCCCTCCTCGGTCACTCCGTGAGTTATAGTCAATTTAGATTTCGCCCCCACGGGGTATGCAACCCCGTGGGGCGACCAAAGGGGAGAGCTGCGCCTCTCCCCTTTGGAAACCCCATCGCCAAGGTCCCCGCGGCAAGACCGCGGGGAATAGATTTTACATTCTAACGGGACAGGCGTTTGGGCTCGCACCTATAGCTTCGCGCTGTAGGTCCTCTGCACATAGTCATCCACCAACTGCTGGAATTCCTCGGCGATCCTTTCCCCGCGCAGGGTCAAGGCCTTCTGCCCATCGATGAAGACCGGCGCCGCGGGGGCCTCGCCGGTACCGGGAAGGCTGATCCCGATGTTGGCATGCTTGCTCTCTCCGGGGCCGTTGACCACGCACCCCATGACCGCCAAGCTCATGTCTTCCACCCCCGAGTACTTTTCGCGCCAGACGGGCATTTGCGCGCGGACATAGGACTGGATCTTCTCCGCTAGCTCTTGAAAAACGGTGCTCGTCGTGCGCCCGCAGCCGGGACAGGCGGTCACCAGCGGCGTGAACGAACGCAAACCCATGGTTTGCAGGATCTCTTGCGCCACGACCACTTCGGTGCTCCGCTCACCCCCCGGTTCGGGCGTGAGCGAGACGCGGATCGTATCGCCCACGCCTTGCTGAAGTAACATTGCCAAGGCCGCGGTCGAGGCCACGATCCCCTTCGAGCCCATCCCCGCCTCCGTCAGACCCAGATGCAACGCGTAATCGCAGCGTCGAGCGAGCGCCGTGTACACGGCGATCAAATCCTGTACACCGCTGACCTTACACGAGAGCACGAGTTGATCCCGGCCGAGCCCAAGCGCTTCGGCGCGCCGGGCGCTTTCGAGGGCGGAGCGAATCAAAGCCTCCTGGGTGACTTCTTGTGCATCCCGCGGCTGCGCCAGCCCGGCGTTTTCGTCCATGAGGCGGGTCAGCAAGGCTGCGTCCAAGCTGCCCCAATTCACGCCGATGCGGACGGGCTT
The DNA here is from genome assembly GCA_050740455.1 of Gammaproteobacteria bacterium. GTDB lineage: Bacteria > Pseudomonadota > Gammaproteobacteria > JACCXJ01 > JACCXJ01 > USCg-Taylor. The sequence continues at coordinate 30,778 of JBOIDF010000042.1, forward strand.
TGCGTACTGGAGCGCAGCCTCGATCATGACGCTGAACTGTGGATCGCGCTTGGGCCCGAAACCGACGTTACCCGGATTGATACGGTACTTGGCCAAGGCCTGGGCGCAATCAGGATACTTCGTTAACAACAGATGGCCGTTGTAATGGAAATCCCCGATGAGCGGCACGTGGCAGCCGGAGGCATCCAGCATCCCGCGGATGCGGCCTACCTGGCGGGCTGCATCCTCGGTATTGACGGTGACGCGCACCAGCTCGGATCCTGCCGCGGCTAATTCCTGTACTTGCTTAACGGTTGCGACCGCATCGGCGGTGTCCGTATTGGTCATCGACTGCACCACCACCGGCGCGCCGCCTCCGATGATGACCGATCCCACCGTAACAGCGGCACTGCGCCGGCGCGGCGACACCGCGTAGAGCCGCTGCCCGGAAATCTCCGAGGAGGGATTTTTGACGGTTTCTAGCATGGGTCCCCCAGATATTCTAAACCTTGCGTTTAATGTTATCTTAGAAGGAAGCTCTGCAAAAGTGTCGCGAGCAAGCCCAGATGCGCGAAGCCGCGGAGCGAGTCGCGAGACATATCACGTAGATAGGCGAGCGACGCGCGAGCACGCGACAAAGCAGATGGGCTGCGCAGTAACTCTTGCAGAGCTTCCAGAAGTGTGAATGGGCGCAAAAGCGACTACAGGAGGCTAACGCATGGCTCGAGGTATTAACAAGGTGTTTCTCATCGGTAATCTCGGTGCCGAACCCGAGGTCCGTTTCATGCCGAGCGGCCAAGCGGTGGCCAACGTGCGCTTGGCGACTAATGAAACCTGGCGCGATCGTGAGACCGGGGAAAGCCAAGAACGCACCGAGTGGCATCGCGTGGTGTTCTTCGGCAAGCTGGCCGACATCGTCAAGGAATACCTGCACAAAGGTTCGCAGATCTTCGTCGAAGGGCGGATACAGACCAAGAAGTGGCAGGACAAGGATGGCCATGACCGCTACACCACCGAGATCATCGCGAACGAGATGCAAATGCTGGGCGCGCGTGGCGGGGGTACGGTGCCCTTCGAGAACGAACCTCCGGGCGAGCGGGCGCCGGCGCCTTCCCCGTCTCCGGCAAGCCCAGCGGCCCCCGCCCCCGGCTACCAGCATGCCGGGGCAGGCGAACTCGACGACGATATTCCGTTTTAGCGAGCGCTTACGGCCCGAGGCAGGGGCCAATGGCACGGCGGCGTGGACAGGTATGGAAGCTACGCTGAGATCTCGGCGTCCGAAGTCGAGGGGCGGGACTACCGCGTGCACGTTCGGCTTGCGGATTCTCCGTTTGCCGTGGTCGCCCCGCACGGAGGGCGCATCGAGCGCGGCACGATGCCGATCGCCGAGGCGATCGCGGGTAACGAGCACACGTATTATTGTTTTGAAGGAATCAAACCGCGCCGCAACTGCTCCCTCCATATCACCAGCGATCAATTCGATGAGCCGCGCGCCTTAGCCGCCGTCCAGCGTGTACGCACCGTCGTAACTATCCACGGCGCCGGCGGATCGGAGCGCGTGGTTTATCTCGGGGGCTTGGATAGCGCGCTGCGCGCGCGCTTAATCTCCGCGCTCGACGCATCGGGCTTCGCCGCGGTCGAGGACCCGAGCCCCACGCGCCAAGGCACTGGGAAGACCAATATCTGCAACCGCGGACGCTCGGGACGAGGGGTGCAAATAGAATTACCCGTCGGCCTTCGCAAGCAGATGTTTCATCAATCCGCGCCCGGAATCTGGGACCCGAACGCCATTTTTGAGCGATTCGTGGCAGCCATGCGTAGGGTGTTAAGCGAGTAGGGGAAGCCCCCAGTCACCGGGCGTGGCATCACTTGAACAGGCGGACGCCCTTAGTACTCGTTTTCATAAATATGGCTACGTATTAGTGTTGCCACTTATCGGTTTCTTGGCTATCTTGGCTATGCTTGCCTCGAACGAGGATTGCCGAGTATGCCAAGACACAGCCCCTTTACG
>JBOIDF010000043.1:0-13160 GCA_050740455.1 Gammaproteobacteria bacterium
CCGGGAGGTCGCTCCGACACAGGCTCGCTGATCCCCGATCCCCCGCATCCGTAGTGCCACGCTCGTTGCGCACTGCCGTAACGCTATGATAATACGAAACTATCTTTGGAGCGGTGTAGAAGCTGAGCCTAACCGAGGCTCCCGTTCAAGCGGAGCTCGCCCGACCAGACATCGTTGTCCTGATTCAAGCGAGAAGCCAAGAGCGTGGTGTCTGCCCGCGGCATCGCGTGGTTGTCCGCCCCTGCCGCTGCCTGGTGGCGGTGCGGCTCCCCGGCGAATAAATCACGCCGGTTTAGTGAACGCCACAATATGATCCGCCTCGAGTCGGATTCCGATTTTTTCTCCGATGGCGTGATTATGATGGCTGGGTACCAGCGATAGCGCAGTACTGCCGCTGGGGAGCTTGAGCGTGTAAAGAATTTCCGCGCCGCGGAACGCCTTGTTCAATACCTCCGCCTGCAACGGACTCGCGTCGTCGTGCACGATGTCATCAGGGCGCAGGAGCACGTCCACCCTAGAGCCCACAGCGTATTGAGTCGCAGCCTCTCCGCTCAAAATCCCCAGTTCGATTTCCACTTGTTTTTCGGTCAATACGGTGCCGTTTACGAAAACGCCCTGGCCGATAAAGTCGGCAACAAAGCGGTTGGCGGGACGATGGTAAAGGTTATACGCGGTGTCCCACTGCATGAGCGCGCCATCGTTAATGACGCCGATTTCATCGGCCAGCGCAAAAGCTTCCTGTTGATCGTGGGTAACCAGTATGGCGGTGGCATTTTGCTGTTTAAGGATGGCGCGCACATCCAGGCTTAAGCGCGGGCGCAAATCGGCATCCAGACTGGAAAAGGGTTCATCTAACAGCAACAGCTCAGGTTCAGGCGCCAGCGCCCTGGCTAGGGCAACGCGCTGTTGCTGGCCGCCTGACAATTGATGGGGAAACTTATCTTGCGCGTCTGTTAGTCCAACGATCGAAAGCAGATCCGCGACGCGAGCTGCACGTTCGGATTTTGCCATTAGGCCGAGGCCGAAAGCGATATTGCCGGCGACAGTGAGATGAGAAAACAGCGCGTAATCCTGAAAAACCATTCCAATGCGGCGCAGCTCTGGCGGCACGAGGTAACCTGCGCGGCTCACTGTCTTGCCTGAGAGCAGTATTTCCCCGTCTGAAATAGCTTCGAATCCTGCGATACAGCGCAGCGTAGTGGTCTTGCCGCTTCCGCTCGGACCGAGCAGACAACCAATCCGTCCTTTCGCGAGCGCAAAGGATAGCCCGTGGATTACGCTGTGCTCCCCATAGGCCTGGATGACGCCTCTTACTTGCAGAATAGGTACCGGCATCGCAAAAAATTACCACGCGCTGTATTTGGCGTTCAACTCTTTTCCGCGTGCCGGTTTAACCAGATGATGGGAAGTAAGCCCGCCAAAACCAGTGCGACGGCGGGAGGCGCCGCGCGCTCCCATTGACCTTCCGAAGTCATTTCAAAGATCCTGACCGCAAGCGTGTCCCATCCGAAGGGACGAGTCATAAGAGTAATGGGCATTTCTTTCATGACATCGACAAACACCAAGATTGCGCCGGTGAAGAGGCCGCTTCTCAATATCGGCAAGTGTACTCGCCATAACACGCGTTTACCGTCGAGACCCAGGCTGCGCGCCGCCTCCTCGGTGCTAGAGGTAATGCGCTGCATGGCGGCGTCCAGGGGATTGAAACTTACCGCGAGAAACCGCACCAGATAGGCCAATAACATGACGAGCACAGTGCCTTGCAAGACCTGGCCGGCATCGATACCAAAAATTGTCTTAGCGAAAACGGAAAGTTGAGCGTCCAGCCAGACAATCGGAATGAAAATACCGACACCGAGCACAGCGCCCGGAACCGCGTAACCGAAAGTGGCGAAGCGGATGGCGGCGCGGGTTGTCGCATCCGTTTGACGACGGTTGGCATAAACCAAAACTAACGCGACCGCGCCGCTAAGCACGGCGGCGATGCCGCCGAGCGCAAGTGAGCGCCAAAGGTATTGCAAAGTGCGGGGATCAAAAGCGTCAACTCCTGCTTTGCTCGACCACATTAATAGTTGGATCACTGGAACAATAAAACCGGCGCTCAGCACCAGCGCCGCGAAGAACGATGCCAGCCAGCGTTGCGTGCCTCGGAGCGCAAAGCGTTTCTGGCGTCCCGACTTTCCAGTTTCCGTGTAACGAACTTCAGCTCGCAGATGCTGTTCGATTAGCACGATAACAAAAACCATCACTATCAAAATCGAGGCCAGTTGAGCGGCAGTGGAGAGCGAGAACATCCCGAACCACGTTTTGTAAATAGCGGTCGTGAAGGTATCGTAATTAAACGCCGCAACCGCACCAAAATCCGCCAGCGTTTCCATCAAAACTAGCAGCAATCCCCCCGCGATCCATGGGCGCGACATGGGCAGCGCTGCACGAAAAAGACCTTGGGAGCGGGATAAACCTAGGGACTGTGCAACTTCAAGAGTGCGTTTGCCCTGGCTGAGAAACGCGTTACGCGAGAGCAAATAAACGTAGGGATACAATGCTAAGGTCATAATTGCGATTACCCCACCGGTGGAACGGATGGGTGGAAACCAGATTTGCCCGCCGAAGATTTCACGCAACCAGGTTTGCAGCGGCCCCGCAAAGTCCAGCAGCCCTATACTGACAAACGCTGTCACGTAAGAGGGGACCGCAAGCGGTAACAGCAGCGCCCAGGAGAAGAAGCCGCGGCCGGGGAAATCGTAGAGCGCGGTCAACCACGCCAGGCTTACTCCTAATAATGCCGTTCCAGTGCCGACCCCGATGACAAGCCAAAGGGTATTAGCAAATAAATCCGGCAGCACAAATTCCAGCAGGTGATTCCATGTGTCGCGTTCCGGCGAGAGGAACGCGGAAAACACCACCAAAATAGGAACCGCGAGTAATAACGCCGTCAACAAAACGGCTAAACGCCAACCGCTAGAGTTCGAGCGGGTCCGCGAAAAAGTAAAAGCGCCCGCCGTGGGCGCTCTAGCTGTAGTTTCCATCTGCCAACTGCTTATTTGTATTTCGCTCTATCCATCAGTTTCACAGCCGCCGCTTGCAACTCGCCGGCTTTAGCGACATTGATTGAATTTTGCTTAAAGCTGCCCCATGCCGCGACCACGGGATCGGCTTTGATTTTGGGATTCGCCGGGTATTCCAGATTGACGTCAGCGAATAAATTCTGCGCTTTTTCTGAAGATAGAAATTCCAGCAGTTTGATCGCAGCTTTTTCATTTTTAGCGTGGACTGTAATCCCGGCTCCGGAGACGTTGACGTGGACCCCGTGTCCTTTCTGGTTGGGCCAAAAGATCGCTAGGGGCAACGTTGGATTTTTTTCCATTAGCCGGCCGTAGTAATAAGTATTGACCACCGTGATGTCGCACTGGCCGGCTGCGACCGATTCCATCGCCCGGGTGTCGTCGGAGAACGGGTCGGTGGCCAAGTTATTCACCCAGGATTTGACGATTTGCTCGGTCTTCGCTTCGCCATGCTCCGAGATCATCATCGCCACAAGCGATTGGTTATAAACTTTTTTGGAAGTGCGCAGGCACAGACGTCCTTTCCATTTTGCATCGCCTAGCTGTTCGTAAGTAGATAGTTCCGCAGGCTCAACTTCTTGCGTGCTGTAAACGATGGTGCGAGCGCGCACTGAAAGACCAAACCAGCGATTGTGCGGGTCTTGCAGATGGGGAGGGATGTTCGCCTCTAATATCTCGGAGTCTACAGGTTTTAGCAAACCTTCCTCGGCCGCTTGCCATAAGTTGCCGGCATCAACAGTGATCAGCATATCCGCCGGGGTATTTTTGCCTTCCGTCTTTAATCGCGCTAGAAGCGGCCCTTCCTTGTCGGCGAAGACTTTGACGTTGATCCGGGTTTCTTGGGTGAATGCATCGAACATGGGTTTGATTAACTCTTCGATGCGGGCGGAGTAAACCACGACTTCCTCAGCAAAGGCTGCTGGCGCGAGTGAAAATAAGCAGTAAAAGATTGCGCTCAAGGACTTCTTATTCATTTGCATTTCCTTCCTTGCCAGGTTATTGGGCTGAAATTTTGAGTGAGTCAAAAGCACGCCGCAATTGCACGCCCAAAAGCATGACGTAGAATTTCGGTATGCGGTTGGATTTCCTATTCGTTTCTACTAAGGGATTTATCGACATCCCGCGGTCACGGGCCGCAGGACACCGAGTCTATGGCGCGCACGGTATAGAGCGCGGTCATCCCGGCGCGCAGGTGATCGTCGACGTGACAGTGGTACATCCAGGTCCCGGCATTGTCGGTGACCATATCGACTACCTTGAAAGAGCCCGGCAGCAGCTCCACGACATCGACCCGGTGGCCGTTGAGCAGACCCGCGTTGCCGTGCCAGTGGGGCGTGTGAAGGTCGACCTCGTTGCCCACGGCCGCCACGTAGCCGTACACATAGCCATTGATACCGTGCATCCGGTTGCTCTCCCTGAACCCAGCGTCGTCCTTGCTTACCTGCGCGGGCCCGGCGAGCGTGGCGATATTCTTATCGATAAACCAGCTCTCATTCTCATCGCTCACGCTGAACAGCGTGATGAACTCGCGATCCACGCCGTGTGGCGACCCGTCCTGCCGGGCCTGCCCCTTGGCCGTCACGAGGATAGGCCCGATGAGCCCGCTATGACCGTCTCGTATCGCATCGACATGGGAGTGATAGAGCCAAAGGATCGAGCTCGGGTCGGCCGCCCCCGGCCCGGCCCGCTCGGGTACCGACCAAAGGTACGTATGCTGCCCGCCAGGTGGTACCGCATCGTCATGCTTGTCCTCTCCGGTCGTGCCGTCGGCGTACGGGCTGCCCTCGGCGGCCTTGCCATAGAAGACCCCATGCGGGTGTACGCTGGCGGGGAAACCCGTGTTATTCCTGAACACCACGCGGATGGTATCGCCGACCTCGGCGCGGATGACCGGTCCCAGCAGGCCCAAGTGCTGCCAGCGCGGCGGGCGGGGTTTTACCACGGTGAAGGTCTCATCCATGAACTCCCGGTACCGGGCCTTGATATAGACCTTACCGATCCGCGTGTTGCCGCGTTCAACAAAGCCGCGTGCCGCTTCATCGAACGGCATCCCCATCATGCGGTCGCGTCCGGTCGGCGCGTAGTCCCATTTGACCTCGTCGGCGGCAATGAAATAGGCGCGGTCAGCGGCCACCGCAGGTGGCGCGCAGGCCACTCCAGCCATGGACGCTATCCACCCCAGTGTTAAGACGACGACCTTGGCTTTATGTCGACAGAGCTGGATCATTTTGACCATAAATCAATCGGGTCTTCAGGAAATCGTCTGTGTGGACTTCGGCATGTGAATCGCCGTCACCTCAGCGGGCGCTCGCTCTTCCGGCGCTACTCGGTGACCCCCTTTTATGCTTGGGCTTAAGCCAGCGATCCACCGTTCGATCTCCTTTTCCATCCAGCGTGTCAGATTGGGATGCGGGGCAATCCCCTTGCCATTTAAACTGTAGCGTAGGCCTTTCAGAAACTGTTGATACGGGCCAGCGCCCGCAAGCCGCGCCGCGACCACGAGCGCGCGACCGCCGTTGCTTGCAGCTCCCACAATCATCTTTCTTACTTTTTCGATGGCCTGCTCGCGTTTTCCGGGCCAGTCTTCGCGCACGGTGGCATACTCGACTGCTCGAAAAACGGGCCGCGCCTTGGCCCGGATAAAATCTGCCTGTGCCGCAAGCTGTTGCAGCCAGTACCCCTCGACATCCTCCGAGCCTGAACCATGCGCAAGCAGGATCACCGTCTCGCTTTCTGGCGCCACGCTCACCTCAGCGGCTCGCTGTAGCAACACCTCGCTGATGAGGGGATCGGCATCTAAACCACCCGCGGTGGCGAGCACCGCGCTCGCACGCACGCGTGGCGGATCCGCGGCGCTGGAACCGTGGGCATGCCCGTGGAGCGGCCAGCTCTCCCTGAGCCCTAAGACATACTCCGTCTCATCGCGGAGGCTTAAGGAGGTGGCGTAAAGGCGCAGCACTAGAATGTGCGTAGCGCCTCTCTCCTCGAGCCGGTCGATGGCTTCTTGGAGCATTTCGGTGTCCGCCATGCCGAATGCGACTTCTAGATCGTAGCGCGAGACTAAAGGTTCGACGGCCTTCAAAATCGGCTCGTTCAGGTATTCACCCGCCCCGTGAGGCATGATGACGACACCCGTCTTTCTCGGCGCCATCCTCTGGTTTGCCATCTTTTTGAGCCAGAGAACGGCATTTGCATGCGGCAGGATCTCACGGCCGTCATAGCGAGCGCGAACGCCGTGCAGCATGTCTTCGATACGGCGGCTGAATTGCATCGAGCCCGTGTGCTTAGGACCGAGGTGAAAGGGGACGACCACAGCGTCATGGTGGCTGCCCGCAGCGCGGATTGTTTTCTCCGCTCGCTTATTGCCCTCCTGCAGAACACCTTCCGGGGCGGCCGGATGGAAAAACAAAGCGATCTTGGCTTCCTTGAATAAGAGCCGACGGCGGATCTCGGTTGCGAGCTTTTCCAGCTCGCGGCGCATCGTTGCGGCTTCCGCAGTATTTGTCGCCCCGTAGCCCACCACCACGAGCTGCTCGTTTGCAGGAACCTTGGAAAGGGCTCGCGCTCTATCTTCGAGGATCTGAGCAGCGAGGTGGTCCCGCACCATCGCGGGAGCAAACTGAAGCCGCTCTTCCATGCTCGCAAGAAGACCTTTCGCTTTCTTGAGATGGGGATCTGATTCCGAGAGCACAAGCGGTATAACGACAACCGATCCACTACCCCCGGCACGTAACTCCTTGAGCGCCTCCTCGAGTTTGTGGCGCATCGCATCCTCATACTCTTTGGCAAGCGAGATAAAGACCAAGCGAGCCCAATAGTCCTTCGCGAATGCGTTGCACGCCTCCTTGATCTCCCGATTACCTTGGAACCCCCGGTCTGGCCCCACGATGAGGAACGCCGGCCGGGAGTCGCCTCGAGATCCCAATGCCGTATCGCTGACGCCGGACTGAGCGACGCCAACGAGCAGAAAAAAAAGCGCGGTTTGTGCCCAACCGGCAATCGTCAATGCCGGCGGGTGTTTCTTCTGCTTTTTCTTCATCGCATGTGTCTCCAGGTTCGCGCGAAGGTCGAGACCAGCTCTGGCAGATGCTCGGCGTACTTGCGCCAGCGCTCGACCGATCTCGTGTAGATCGACTGGCGCACCTGCCAGCGGCTGGGCGTCTGCACGGCCCGCTCGCTGCGGTGGAAGTCGAGGCAACGCGCGTCCCAGGGCGCGCCCAGAAAGTCAATGAGCTTTCTGGCCTGTGCCTCCAGATCCGCTACCGTGTCCTCGTACTGGATGTCCAGTATTCTGAGCGGCAGATGTCGATGCCAGTGCGTCATCAGGCGCCGGTACTGGGCGTAGAAAAACGCGAGATCGGAGAAGTCCGTGGCGTAGCGCTGGTCCGCGTTGAAGTTCTCCATCCAGATGGACAGCGCGTTGTCGCGCGCATCGCGCCGGCAGTGGATGACGCTTGCGCCGGGAAAGAGCAGGGCGGCGAAGGCGAGCTGGAAGAAATTGAGCGGCGACTTGTCGCTGATGCGCAGCCGGCCCTTGGGTGCGCCATCGCGCAGGGCCCTGAGGTAGTCATGCGCCCGCTCGCGGCTCCGCGTCTCGTCGAGCTTGGCCGCCGCCCGCCAGATCTCCTCGTCCGGGCCGGCGCAGCGCGAAGCGATGCGCGCGAGATCCGGCAGCTCGCCCGCACCATGCAAGAGCGGATGGGCGGAGAGGATCTGTTCGGTGAGCGTGGTGCCGGAACGCGGCAGGCCGACGATGAACACGGGTTGGTCGTTGCCGAGACCCAGGCGCCGGTGTTCCCGGAAGAACTCGGCCGTATAGGTGCCGATGATGCCGTCGATACGCGCCGTGAGCGCGGTGCGGGCCAGCGGCCCGGTCTTGCGCCGCCGCGCGGCATTCGCCATCAGACCTGCCGCGGCCGCTTGTGCGTATTCGCGCCGCCGGTCGTGATACTTGGCAAGGCCGTAACCGATGAGGGCCTTGGCTTCGTCCGTGGCGTCGGGACTCGCGATCGCCGTGTTCGCCGGGTCGAGCACCCGAGCCTCGGCGTCTCCACCTACCAGCGCCAGATACTGGCCGATGGCCTGCGCGTGGCCGGGCCGCCGCGCGATCACCTTGAGGTAACAGCCGAGGGCCCCCTCGGCTACGCCCAGATCCTCCAGGGTGCGGCCGAGGCCAAACCAGCCTTGCACTTGATCGGGGTCCAGGCCCAGCGACTGGCGGAACAGGGATTCCGCACGTTTCACCTTGCCGCGCGCCGAGAGCTCCTGCGCCAGACGGGTGCGCGCCGTGGCCAGCTTCGGATCGTGCTTCGCGGCCCGTTCGAAGCACTCCACGGCGTCCTCGAACTGGCCCGTCTCGATCAACAGGTTGCCGAGGTTGAGATAGGTCTCGGCGCGCGTGGGGTCGAGCAGCAAGGCGTGCTTGAGAGCGCTGAACGCATCCGCTTGGCGTCCCAGCTTCTTCAGCGCCGTGCCGAGGTTGTGCCAGCCGTCGGCGTAGCGGGGATCGATCCGGATCGCCTCGGTGAAGCAAAGGGCCGCGTCCTCGAGCTTGCCGTCCTGCGCATAAACACGCCCGAGGTCGGACCAGGCGCGCGCATCGTCGGATGCCAGTTCGCAGGCTCGGCGCGCATGCCGCATGGCCAACCCGGGCTCTCCGCTGGCGGCATGAAGCTGCGCCAGATGACGGTGCGCGTCGGCATCGTCGGGCTGCTCGGACAGGCGCTCGCGGCAACAGTCGAGCGCGCCAGGAAAGTCTCCGGCATCAAGAGCGGCTTGTAGTTTGGTGCGCACGGCTTATCTATTCTTCAACGCGTAGCAACAACACACGGCCACGGGGATCGCGAGCGCAGCCCAGGAGACGGCATCGCCGATGCCGTCGGCGAGCAACGCGGAGATAAGGCCAGCGCTGGTGACGAGGCCCAATATGATCGGTGCCGCCCAGACCCGGATCCCACTCTGCGTCTCGCTCATGTTTCACTGCCCTGGCGCGCGGAGACCCTAGGCACGACGTCGTCCATGTCGCTGCATTGCGCCGTATTCAGACCGGTCTCAAACGCGACGTTTCGTTTCACCCACCATAGATACAGCCCGCTTCCGAGCATCACGATGGCGATGAGGTCCAGCAGCCCCCACAGGACCTTGAGCGGCAGGCCGCCGTAATCGCCGAAGTGCAGCGGTTGTGAGATCAAGAGCGCCGTCACGTACCAGGGCATCTCGCGTGTTTCGATGACCCGCCCTGTTTGCGCGTCGATCAGTGCCGGCTTGAGCAGCTTGGACGTCCAGGGCGTGGTGCCTTGCATGAAAGCGACGAAGTGGTGCGGGCTGGTAAAGCTGTTGCCGGGAAACGCCATGAAACTGAGCGCCATGCCGGGCGCAGCGGCGCGGGCGGCGGCGAGCGCCTGGTCCACCGAACCAAGTTCCGCTAGCGGCGGTCTGTCGCGATAGGGGGCGGTCATCTCGGCCAACTCGGTGGCCTGCCACTGGCCGAATATCGGGATCGCCAGTGTGTTGATGACGCCGGTGACCCCCACGACGAGAAACCAGACCAGCGTGACGATGCCGAGCAGGTTGTGCAGGTCGAGCCACTTCAACCGAGCCCATTGACCGTGCCGCACGGTACCGAAGCGCAGCTTGCGCTTGAACGGTCCATATATCGCTACGCCCGAGACCAGCGACGCGGCCAACAGCAGGCCCATGAGGCCGAGAAACAGCGTGCCCGGCAGGCCGGCGAACATATCGACGTGCAGCCGCAACAGCACGTTCATGACGCCCTGGTTGAGCGGGTACTCGTGCAGGTAGGCGCCGGTGCGCGCATCGTAGGTGTAGAAGGCCGAGGCCCCCGGCGCATCCACGGTCGCGCCGAGCCGCACGAACCATATATCCGGTTCGCCGGGATCCCGCACAACGAATTGCACGGCGTCATCGGGCCGACGCGCCTTGGCATCCGCGACGATGCCATCCAGGCTCGCGCGCTGCGCGCTCTCCGGCAACGCCGGCGGGTCGACGCTGTAGCCCAGCGCGTGATCGATCTCGTGATGGAAGATCAGCGGCAGTCCGGTCAGGCCCAACAGCAGCATGAAGACGGTGCAGATCAGGCTCGTCCACTTGTGGACAAGATACCAGCTCTTGATGGACGCTCGGCTCAACCGGCGCGACGCCACGCACGCCGGATGCTGGCGGCGGCCCGCCTTGCCGCGTCCGCGCACCGGTTCAGACACTCGCTGCCTGCACCTGCCCCACCGCCGCCTCGGGCTTGAAGGCGGCGATGGGATTTTTCAGCGTGCCCGCGAACTTGAGATTTTTCGCGGGGTTGGCCAGATCAATCATTTGCTGATTGTTCCCGAGTTGCAGGCGGTTGAGGCAGGAGCGGATGAACTGCGGCGCAAACAGATCGTAGCGCTCGAACTTTTCCTCCAGCGCCGGATGCGCGCGTTGATATTCCAGCAGGCAATCGGCCACCAGCCGCCAGAAGCGAGGCTCGGCATAGCCGGCGTGCTCCACCAGGATGTCCGACAGATAACGGAAGATGCAATCGAACACATCCGTGAAGATCGACAATATCTTGAACTCCTCCGGCACCGATACCGATAGCCGCCGGACTTTTTCGGGCAGGGTGATCTCGGTGTTCAGTATGCCGACTTCCTCGGCGATATCCTTCATGATGGCCCGGACGGGAACGTTGTCTTCCAATACCAGGATCAGGTTTTCGCCGTGCGGCATGAACACCAGGTCGTGCGCATAGAAACAGTGCAGCAGCGGGCTCAGGTAGCAGTCCAGGTAATGCCGCAACCACGTCGTCATATCCGTTCCCGACGTCTTGATCAATTCCGGCAACAGCGCCGTGCCGTGACGGTCAATGTGCAGCAGCGAGGCCATCGTCATCAGGCGCTGCCCTGGCTTCAATTGTGCCACCGGGCTTTCACGCCACAGCGCGGCCAGCATTTTCTTGTACGGGCTGTCGTTTTTTATCGCCGTTTCATAGTAGTCATTGCGATAGCCCACGGACGCGACTTCGCGCAGGATAGTGAACCCGTTTTTGGAAAGGTACGCGTCGCGCTCGATCAGTTCGCCTACCCACTGGTTGATCGCCGGCGTGGTGCTCATGTAGTAGGGGGAAAGCCCGCGCATGAACCCCATATTGAGAACGGACAGCGCGGTCTTGACGTAGCGCTTGCGTGGATGGCTGGTATTGAAAAACGTCCGGATCGATTGCTGGGCCAGATACGCGTCCTCGCCGTAACCGAGACAGACCAGGTGACGGGCAGCGATATCGGGGGCGAAGATACTGGCGAGCTTGTTGAACCATTGCCAGGGGTGTACCGGCATTAACAGATAGGATTCCGGATCGAGTCCCTGCTGGCGCAAGGTCGCGTTGAACGATTCGATCGCCGCCGTACCCAGCTCCTGTTGCAGCAGCTCGCCGTAGGTAAGATCATCGATACAGGCAAACCTCGCCCGGCTCTTATGTGCCGCCAACCAGATCAACGCCACCGGCGTGGCGGCTTCCGGCGCGTAGGCGCGGTAGTCGATCGCGTCGAATCCGATGCGGCCGTTGTTGGCGACGAACCCGGGGTGCCCTTCGATCATCGCGGTTTCGACGTCCTGGAAATCGGCGCGCGTCAGCTCGGCCGCGCTCAACCCTTCCTGGGCATGCTTGTAGGCGCTGCTGTAAAGCGTGCTGGTAATCTCTTCCATGTAGGTTGGCAACACGGCCGCATCGATCCCCATGCTCTCGCTGAATTCGAGGATGAAGCTCAGCGAGTCGAGCGGCGCCGGTTTGCCGTGGTCGAATTTTTCGATCGAGTCTTTGTCGATGTGCCAGTGATCGAGGCTCAATACCCGCGCGCGGAATCGATACTCGATATCGGGCTTATCGGTTGCCAGCACATAGTGTCCCCAACCGTCCTGCGTATGCTGCAGTAGCGGCCGTATCAGGCACTCGTGGGCAAATTCGCTGATCGCCTTGCGCACGTGCAGGCGGTTTATCCTGGACCAGATCTCCGGTTGCAGGTGCGATGCCGCAAGCTGCGGCGATGAGGCGCTTGACATGTTCATGGCATTGGACTCCTTATTTCAGTGCGGCGGCGTATTGGTCTCGGGTGCAAAACGCCAGATGTGCGGTTTTCCTCGGCAGCTCGATGATTTTCTGGTACTCGAATCCCGCGCGCTTGTTCAGCACGTGAATTTTTTCATTCCTGACATCCGGCTCCACCACAACCCGCTCTACAGCAGCATCGCTGAACACGAAATCCATGACGGCGGTAAATACATGCCAGGTAAAATTGGAAATGCGGCGCTGTGCCGGAGCGACGAGAATGTGCATTCCGTAGTCTCCCGGCTGAACGTCGTAGTGTCGGCCGACCGGGTCCTGCATGGCGCAGTAGCGTTCCAGCAGAAACGCGGGCTTGTCGTTGTGAAACCCCAGGAAAACCTGCGCGTGCCTGGCAATTTCCACGTAAGCGGATTCAACCTCCGCTACCGAATGACCGACCATGCCCCAGTATTTCGCATACGCCCGGTCTACCCAGTCGTGCACCACGGCCATGTCTTGCGGTATCCGCAACGCGCGCAAATGGAAGTTACCGACACGCGGCACGGGCTTGCTGAATACGACATCGTTGGCGCTCATACCTCGCTCCTCGGGTCCCGTAACGGTATTCATGACGTCGCCATGAGGTTCGTCGCCGACTTCCTCGGCGCTGAACAGCCGGCGATACAAGACGGCGGTCAGCATGAACCCCAGCGCCGCCGCGATAAACGGAATTCGCAGGCCATACGCGTCCACGAGCGAGCCCGCCGCGAAGGACGACATCAACACGCCCAGGTTTTGAAAGAAAAGTATCTTGCTGAAGTCCGTCGCATACGATGTTGGCGTGCTCAGCTCGAAGAGCAGTAGATCCAGGCGCACGGTCGACTGGAACAGGGCCCATCCGAAAACGCATTGGCCCACCAGCACGACGGCCTCCTGCCGCGAGGCCTGCAGCAACAATCCGCAAATCCCCAATAGAACGGCCGCGACAACACCGTGATAGGCGCTGCCTTGCTTGCCCGTTCTTTTGTTCAGCCACAGCGCAAACAAGGCCACCACGCCCG
>JBOIDF010000043.1:13260-32748 GCA_050740455.1 Gammaproteobacteria bacterium
GCGTTGCCGGTCGAAACTGCCATGTCTTAGCAGGAACAGGCAGATCAGCGTCTGCACGAAGTCGCCACCGGCCATGACGAAGAAGACTTGTCGCGGTTCAAGCACCTCGAGCGCCAGGCCGCCCAGGAGCGATCCGAGGATGGCGCCGAAGTGCACGATCACCGCAAGCAGCCCGATGGTACCGATATGCTGCTCCTTGCGCTCCAGGCTCATCACATAGGGGTAGATCAGCAAATAACTGCTCTTGAACACCAGCATCGACAGCGCCACCAGCCAGAACTCCAACAGCGAATCGGACCCGTAGCCGACAAGAATGCTCAGCAATCCGGCCGCCAGCTGGGTATAGACGAGCAGTTGCAGCGCCGGTACACGCTTGGCCACGAGGGCCCAGAACGGGAAGGCAAGCATCACAGTGAAGCAGCACGCGGCGATGTAAAGCCCGACGTGCCACGCGCCGGTCATGCCGAAGGCGCTGGCGAAGAACTGCGGGTAGAACGGGTGCAGCATGGTATCGCTGACCACCGCGACCACCGATGCTGTAGTTTCTTTGCACATCGAACCGGCCCTTGTCGTCCCACTTGATGCGCGCGGCGATCCTTTCCACGAAATCCGGGATCCGATAGGTATATCCAGTGGCGAGGATCAACCCTTCCGTGCGATGGCCGTAGTGTCGTTCCTGTTCGTGCTGGAACAGCGCCAGTTCGAAACAGCCGGCGGCCGCATTGAACCCGGCTTTTTTCAGTTCCGAATTCGTGCGCAGATTGACCTTGATGGCACTCGACAAACGCTTGGTGTACAACAGATCATAGATGTGGCTAATCAGTTCATCATTGATCCCTTTGTACAAATTCTTGTGCTGCTGAATCAGGCGGTCACGCTTGTGCGCCGGCAGGTTGTGAAAATAATCGACGTACTCCGGTGACGTCATCTCCAACGTGAGCTTGCTGTACTCCAACGGGAAGAAACGCGGCGAGCGGGTGATCCAGTTGAGCTCGTAGCCGTATTCGTCGATGTCCTGCAGCAGATCGTAAAAAACTTCGGCGGCGCTTTGGCCGCTGCCCAATACCGTAATCGATCCTCTGGATTGAAGCTCGCTTTTGCGATTCAGGTAGGAAGACGAGTGCGCCGCAGTGCCCGGGAGGTGCCCGCAGCATGCCGGTATATAGGGAATGGTACCCGTACCCAGAACCAGCCGCCTCGCCTTGTGGATTCTGGCGCCGCCGCTTTTCGTGCAGACGGATCCGACGATATAGCAGCGTTGGCCTTCGTCGTATTCGATCCGCTCCACGCGCGTGTTGAACGCGAGGTTTGAAAGCCTGGCGGCCGCCCAGCGGCAGTACTGGTTGTACTCAGTGCGCTTGAGGAAGAAGTTCTCCCTGATGTAGAAAGAATAAATTCTTCCCTGCTGCTTGATGTAGTTCAGGAAACTGAACGGGCTCGTGGGATCGGCCAGCGTTACCAGGTCCGCCAGGAATGGCGTCTGCAACCTAACTTCCTGCAGCAGCATACCAGGATGCCAGTCGAAGCCTTCGCTCTGGTCGAGGAATATGCCGTCCAATCCGTCAATGGGTTCGCTGAGGCAGGCCAGCCCCAGGTTGAACGGCCCTATGCCGATACCCGCGAAATCGTAGATCGCATCACGCATCGTCCGTCTCCGTGGTCAAGCCGTCATCAACCCCGCGACGGCGTTGGCGGCGCGTTTTTGGCGGTGGCTGAAGTACTGGTGTCCGTGACGTTTGATCAGACTGGCGATCTCCCGAATATCGCGGCTCGTGGTGGTCGGATTGAGCAAGGTGAACTTGAGGTATCGTCTTTCTTCCACCTTGGTGCTGGCCACGACCGCTTCGCCCGAGCGGAACAGCGCTTTGCGGATGTAGGCGTTGGCGGCGTCGATTTCCTCGTCCGAATGCGAGTGCAAGGGGCGATAGCGGAACACGATCGTGCTCAGCTGCGGCTCGTGGATCACTTCAATGGCTTCGTCCAAAAGAAACAGGCGATACGTCTGTTTTGCCAGATCGACGACGCGGTCGAAGGCCTTGCCGATGTTGTCCGCGCCCATCGTGCGCAACGTCAGCCAGAGCTTCAAGGCGTCGAACCGTTTCGTCGTCTGAATGTTCTTGTTGACCAGGTTCGGCGTCCCGTCCTTGAGCTGGCTTGTCGGGTTCAGGTATTCAGCGTGGTGGGTGACACAGGACAGATTCTTTTTGTCCTTCACGAAGAAGGCGCCGCAACTCACCGGCTGCAAGAAGGACTTGTGGTAATCCACCGTGACCGAATCCGCCTGTTCGATGCCGCAGAGCAAGTGGCGGTGCCGCGGAGACACCAGCAGGCCGCAGCCGTAGGCCGCGTCCGCGTGCATCCATAAGCCGTGGGCGCGGCATAGCTCCGCGATTTCTGTCATCGGATCGATGCTTCCGAAATCCGTCGTGCCGGCGGTGGCCACGACCGCCATAGGCGTCAAGCCTCGCGCCAGGCAATTCCCGATCTCCCGCTCCAGCGCGCGCACGTCCATTCTGAAATGACGATCACAGGCAACTGAAATCACGGACTCGTAGCCCAGGCCAAGTATCGCCGCCGATTTCTGGACGCTGAAGTGGCTCGCTTGCGAGGCGAAGATGCGCAGTTTGCGAAAGCCCTCGGGTAACCCCTGAATCTTGGCGGCGCCATTCAATTGTTTCGAACAAAAGCTGTCACGGGCCAGCAGCATCGCCATCAGGTTCGATTGCGTTCCGCCGCTGGTAAACACGCCGTCCGCTTGCGGGCCCAAACCGATCTTCTCTGCGGTCCAATCGATCAGCTTCTGTTCGATAAGCGTACCGCCCGCGCTTTGATCCCAAGTATCCAACGACGAATTGATCGACGACAAGATGACTTCGGCAAGGATGGCCGGGACCACGATCGGACAGTTGAGGTGGGCCACATACCTGGGATGATGAAAATAGATCGCATCTTTAAGGTACAACTCTTCGATTTCCGCGAGCGCGTCGCTGAGCTGCGCGAAGGGCCGATCCAGATCGACATTCTCGAACTTGACCGCCAGCTCATGCGGCAACACGCCGCTGAAGGGCTTGTCCACCACCGACATTTTTCTCTGTATGAGCTCGACGACTCTCAGAATGCCTTCCCGGTAATCGCGCAGACTGCGGTGGTCAAAAATGAACGGATTGTCGCGATGTCGCTGCGCATCGGTATCCGGTCGAATTTCAAGAAAAGCGGTGTTGTCGTCCTTCATGGTTCCATCCTTAACTTGCTTGCTGAAAATTCGTTTCCGCTGACTCGCGATGCTCGGCGATACCGTCAGACCTGACGCGCGGACCTGCGCGGTGGGTGTTCTTCGGAGCCAGGCGCTCCAGGTGTTCGGCGAGCATGCGCCAGCGACGCTCGCGGCGTCGTTTGACTTCGGCTTTGTCCAGTTGCTGATCCCGTTTTCTGTGCATCCATTGCTCGATCATCTCCTGGACGCGGGCCGGACCGAGATCGGCGGACTCGGGGACAGTGTCTTTGAAATATTCATGAACCTGTTCGGCCCAGCGCTTGCCGTCGTAGCAACCCTGCCAGACCTGCCAGTCGAGGTATCGTGCAATCGCGTCCCACAGGCCCCCGGCATGGCGAACATCGCGAATCAGTCCCAGCGCCATTTGCGCCGCCTGGCCGGCACTGACCAAGGCCTCGTTCTCGATACCCGCCAGCGGCCCGGCGAGATAAAGGCCGTCGACGACTGTTCGCCCGTAGGCGTCAAGCGGCGCGCGGCGGAACTCCCCTGCCTCGTCGAACAGCGCCGGTTCATTCAGCGCGCGCAAGTACTCCACGTCATAGGTGCTGGCGGCAACGAAGCGATCGGCGAGAAACACTGTGCCCTCACGGGTGCGCACGACGAACCGACCGCCGTCCGCGGCGAGCTCAACCGCCGTCACGCGTTCCTTGACGATCTCGCAGCCGACGTCGGCGGCCTGGGTCCGCGCCAGATCGAGGAAGGCCGCGACCTCGATGCCGCCGGGAAAACCGAGGTAGTTGTCGAGATGCGCGCACTGCCGTAGCGAGCTCTTGCCGCGATCGAGGATGAGCGTGCGCAGCCCATAGCGGGCGGTGAACAGGCCGGCGGCGAGGCCGGCCGGTCCGCCGCCGGCGATCACCACATCGTAATGCGGTTGTGTCTTGGTCATCGGGAGGAACCTTTCCGTGGCATTGTCTGAAACTTGACCAGGTGGCGGCTTCACCAGCGGTACGTGACAGTCCCTAACACGGCGCTCCTCTGGCCAAACGTGGCGAACTCTCCGCCGCTCGTAAAGGCCGTGGCGACGTATTCCTTGTCGAAGACATTCTGCGCATTCACCGCGAACCGGAATTGCTTGTAGTCATAATGGACCGCCGCATCGAACAGGGTCACGCCCGGCACTTTGGTGGTGTTCCTGGCCCCGAAGCTGTTGCCGAAAGAAGATCCGATATGGCGTACGCCGGCGCCGAAACCCAAACCCTTCAGATCGCCCCCTTGGATCGTGTACTTCGCCCATAGCGAGGCTTTATGCTTCGATGCGTGTTCCAGCGGTTCGCCCACCTCGGCGGGGAAAGAACTCTTGGTAATCTCGGCGTCCAGCCAGGTATAGCTGGCGATCAGATTCAGCCCGAAATCAAAACGGGCGACGCCTTCCAGCTCGATGCCGCGCGAGCTGACCTCGCCCCTCTGCACATTCGCAAAGGTGACGGGATCCAGTGTCAGGAAATTCTCACGGGTGAGATCGAAATAGGCGAGGGTCACGAAGCTGTTCCAGCCGGATGGCTGGAATTTGACGCCGACCTCGTATTGCCGGCCGGTCTCCGGCTTGAACGGCTGTCCGGCCGCATCGGTCCCGATCGCAGGGAGAAATGACTCCGCATAGCTGACATAGGGCGCCAGACCGATATCGGACCGATACACCAGGCCTGCGCGGCCGGTAAATGCACTGTCGTCCTGCCCGGTGCGCGTCAACGCCAACTCGTTCTTGGTTTCGGTATCAGCCCAGTCATGGCGTCCGCCAAGGGACAGTATCCATTTCTCTGCAAACTTGATTTGGTCCTGCAGATAGAATCCGATCTGCTCTTGAGTGGTAGCCTCATCCTTGAAGACCGGTGCTGCCGCGACGGCTGCCCCGTAGACTGGATTGAAGATGTCGAGGTTGGGAGCGGCGCCGAAGGTTTGCACCGAACGCGCGTTCAGGCGTTGATAATCGAGACCCGCCAGCAAGGTATGGCGGATAGCCCAGGTCGTGAAATCGAACTGGGCCTGGGTGTCCACGGTGAGCCCCTTCACTTTACCAAAGCTTTCGAACAAGGCCCGGCTGACGGTACGTTGGTCGGCCAGCAACGCGGTAGGGAAAATCGTGCGGTCATCGACTTCGTTGTCGTAGTAGCGCACATTCTGCCGCAAGCTCAAGGCATCGCCGATGCGGTGCTCGAGCAGATAGCCGACCGCAAATTCGTCCCTGTCGTATTGATCGACATCCGGCTCGCCCGTGAAACGATTCGTCGGGATACGGCCATTGGGGTTGGAGCGCAGCGTGCCCTCGGCAGGCAGACGCTGGGAAGGACGGGTCTCGTCCTGGTGGAAATGACTCAGGAAAGTCAGCGTGGTGTTTTCGCTCGGGCGCCAGGCGAACGCCGGCGCGATATAGATACGGTTATCCTTGACGAAATCGACCTGCGTGTCGCTGTCGCGGACAAGGCCCGTCAGCCGATAGGAGAACACACCCGCCTCGTCAATCGGCGCGCTGAGATCGAACTTGCCCTGCAGGCGATCGAAGTTCCCTGCTTCGAATTCAACTTCATGGAGCGGTTGGCGTGTCGGCCGCTTCGAGACATAGTTGACCAGGCCGCCCGGACTACCCTGTCCATAGAGGACCGATGCAGGACCACGCAGCACTTCGATGCGCTCCGCACCATAGGGTTCCAGGCTGTAGCCGATGGCGAACCCGGGGTTTCTGAGCTGCAGACCGTCACGGTATAGGCCCGTGGTCGCAGCATCCAAGCCACGGATCCTCAGCTGTGTGACGCGGGGCTCGAAGCCGAAAGTTTCCCCTTGAATGCCCGGCGTGTAGCGCAAGACCTCCGCCAGACTATTGACATTCTGGGCCTCAAGTTGGTCACGGGTAATGACCGAGATCGACTGCGGTGTTTCGATGAGCGGCGTGTCGGTCTTGGTGCCGGTGGTGCTTTGCGTTGCCACGTAACCGATCTCATTCGAGGGATTCGCCGTGACGGTGATCACCGGAAGGACGACGGGTTGTTTATCCTCACCAGCCACGGGTTTGTCCTGTTGCACATCGGCCGCCACGACTGGCGCAGCGCCAAGAAGCATCGATAGTATAAGGACAATTGGCGGGAGTTTAAACCTAGGTTTGACAGTATTTGGCATAGCGAGACCTTTCTTATGCATTGGTATTGGCTGGCTAACCCGAAGGAGTGGCTGGCCGGTTTGTTAAGAAATTTGCTGCAGACCTCCCCGCGCTGACGCGGTCTCCTGCATATTGGCCTTGAAGCCCTGGTCGAGCGGCTGGCCGATCACCGTTATGGGGTCGAACTCGACGGCCTGCTCACCGGTCGGCACAGGCGCCTCCGGTGCCGCTTGCGCGCGGGCGGCGGGTCGGACGGTGTACGTGCCGCCGGGACCGGGTGCCCATTCCAGCCCCGTGCCGGCCAGCAGCGCCGCGAGCCCTTCTTCTCGCGTGAAATCGCCCCTCAAGCCTCGGGTGGTCTTACCCCCGGTGAGCGCAGAGTCGATGGACAGCCGCGCGCCCGCTGCGGTAGCGAATCGCGACAAGGCTGGACCCAAGGGACCGGCAGGGATGCGGAAACTCCGCTTGTTCGATTCTTCGCCCGATCCCGCGCCCGCGTGGGCGGATTGAGCGACCCCACCTGCGCCGGTCGCGAAGGCTACGCCCACGAGTGCCGCATGCAGCGCCGCGCCGATCGGCGTATGTGTCGATGGAAACTTGGTAACGGTCACGCGTCCTCCCGGAGTCATATCAGTCGACTCGTCTGGCTGGCTATGCAAGCGGGACGCTTGTTGGCGGGCTGGAATGATCGAATTACTTGGTCAGTATCAATTTCCCACTGTTGGTTTTTCTGAGGGTGTAGACCTGGTCTTCACCGGCGGAGGCTGCACCGCTCTGTCCATCGTCCGCGCGCCACCCCCTCCCCTCACTCATCCACGAAGTGCAGGCTGCCGAAGAGGCCATCGGCCTCGCCGTTCGGCCCGGCGGTGAAGTAGAGGTAATTCGCACGCCCGAGGCTCGCGCCGTTGCCGAAGGCAAGGCCCCAGAGGCCATCGATCTGGATGGCCTGCCGATCGCGGCCGCGTAAATAGCCCCGCTGCCGCCCGCTCTTCAAGCCGAACGCCACCAGCGTGCCGTCACCGAAGTTGCCGACGATGAGCCGCTGGGAGAACGGCCCGAAGTCCTCAGGGGCCACCGCCATTCCCCAGGGCGCGTTGAGCCGCCGGGTGTGGCCGAGAGTACGCAGGTGCCGGCCGTCGAGATCGAACTCCGCGATGTACCCGAGCCCCGGCCCCTGCTCTTCCTCGACCGGATCGTCCGTGGTCCTGGCGTAGGCGACGAAGAGTCCCTGCCTCAAGATCCCCTCGACCTCGTATTCCAGGAATTGGATATTGAAGGGCGCGAAATCCTCGGGCACGTTCGCGGGCCGTGCAAAGGCGCCGGTTAGAATGGGTTGATAGGCGCCGTCGAAGACGTCGATCCGGCGCAGGCCGAAGTTGGCGGCGTAGAGGCGGTTGCCGGAGGAAAAGGGCGTGATCGCGAGTCCTTTGTACACCGAGTCCGACTCCCCGTTCACGGCGAGGGTGAAGGAGCGCATGCGCTGTGCTTGGCGCGATCCGGTCTCGGCCCAGCACTGGAGATTGCCGTCCTCGGTCACGACGAGGAACCGGCTCGGGGCCGCGATGGGGATACCGGTGAAGCTCGTGCCGGAACACGGGAACTCCTCCGAGCCGCTGAAGACCTGGCCGGTCGGCGTCGGCGATTGCTCGGGCGTCGCAGGCGCAGGCTCGACCAACACGGTCTTGAGGGCGTCCTGGAAGAGCGGGGTCGTATCGGTATCCCCGACGTAGGTCACGACGGTGCCCGAATCGGTGTTGGCGATCCACCAGTGCCCGCCCGCCCCGGCCGGGCGCAGGGCCAGGCCCCAGGCGTTCAAGACGAGGTCGTTTCGGAGCGTCTTGCGCCCCGGCTCGAGCCGCGTGCGGTACTTGTCTCGATAGTTGGTGATGAGGTTGCGCTGTAGGTAATTGCCCTGCGCGGCGTTTGCGGTTAAGGGTGCCGTCGCGACTAGTGCGA
Organism: Gammaproteobacteria bacterium; assembly: GCA_050740455.1. Classification (GTDB taxonomy): domain Bacteria; phylum Pseudomonadota; class Gammaproteobacteria; order JACCXJ01; family JACCXJ01; genus USCg-Taylor. The sequence goes on from JBOIDF010000043.1 coordinate 21,585, forward strand.
TCAGGGCCAAAGTAACAACGAGGTGGCTTGCTGTGTGTGTCATGACTGTTCTCCACGCTTCAGGCCGCCACCAGCAAGCCATCGCCCGGGTGCCATTCGCAGGCGGTGAGCCCGCCCGCTTGGAAGGCCTGGAGGAGCCGCAGGCGCTCGAAGCGTCCATCCGGCATGAAGGCCTCGACCTCCAAGTCCGGTGTCGGGTTTCCGATCATCAACATGGTCGTGTCTCCTTAGGGTTTTTTGGTTGGGTTCAATGACGCGTGTCGTCGCAACTCGAGGCCACGGCCGCCTCGCAGGGCACATGCGCCGGCAGTTTTTCCACCGCCTGCTGCATCGCTGCGCACACGGCCTGGAAGACGTGTGGCGCGAGCTTCAGACTCAGCGGCCCGATGCGCAGGTGAAGGACCTGGCAGTGCGGGCACAGCGAGATGCCACAGCACTCGTTGTTGGCCAGATCCAAAAGTTGACAGGCTGGGTGGGTATCCATAGTAGAGATTCCTCTTTCAGTATTTGGTGGTATGTACGGGATGGCAAAGTGCAGAGATGTCCGACGCGCAAGACGATGCCACTGCCGAGAAAGCCGCACGGCGACCCTGGCGAGGAGCGAGCGCTTGCGTTCCGGGTGCTCGGCGATCCACTGGAGGTGTTGGGCCAGTGCCACCGCCGTCTCGGGGCACTTCTCTTCGGCATAACGCGTCATGAGATACAGGCTCGCGGCCATCAGAACGTCGAGCGGGGGCGTGGTCTCGCGATTCATACGGACCGATCTCCCACCAAGGCGACGGTGCGTGGATAGAGGAGCACGCCGAGCGGACCCGGCAGGATGTCCACATCGACCCCATAGGCTCGCAACAGCGCGTCCCGTGTCAGCGCATGCTCCGGCGGGCCGGCGGTGAGCACCCGGCCATCCTTGAGGACTGTCACGCGGTCGGCGTAGCGCGAGGCCAGTTGCAGATCGTGGAGCACCACGTGATCCCGATCCGCTGCTCGTGGGCGAGCCTCCGGATAAGCCCGAGGACCCGATGCTCGTGGCGGGGGTCGAGCCCGGCATTGGGCTCATCGAGGAGCAGGAAGCGCTCGGGGGCATCGGCCGCGGGCTCCCAGATCTGGGCGAACGCGCGTGCTAGTTGCACACGCTGCCGCTCACCGCCCGAGAGTGTCGGCAGGCGCCGCTCGGCGAGATCAATGGCATCGACGGCAGACAGCGCCTGGGCCGCAATGTCATGGTCCCGCTCGCTTTCCCGGCCACGGCAGTGGGGCAGCCGCCCGAGCAGCACCACTTCGAGCGCGGTCAAGGGAAAATCGAACCGTGACGCCTGGGCCAGCACTGCTCGCACCCGCGCTAGCGCCTGCACATGGTAAGTGCGAAGCAGGCGTCCGCAGAGCCACACGCCCCCGCCCGAGGGCGGCTTAAGGCCGGCGAGGACGCTGAGCAAGGTCGTTTTTCCGGCGCCGTTCGGCCCACAAAGGGCCACCACCTCGCCCGAGGCGAGCGCGAGGCTCACGCCGGCGAGCAACGCACGCCCGTTGCATTTTACCTGGACCTCGCGCGCCTCGAGCATCACAGCCACCCGCGCACGCGCCGCTCGCGCACCAGGAGCCAGATAAAGAACGGGCCGCCCATGAGCGAGGTCAGGATCCCGATGGGCAGCTCGGCCGGCGCGATGAGCGTGCGCGCGCCCAGATCGGCGCCGACCAGGAGGGCCGCGCCCAGCAAGGCCGTCCCGGGCAGGAGATAACGGTGGTCGGCGCCGAGCAGGAGCCGCAAGAGGTGCGGCACCACCAGGCCGACGAAACCGATGACCCCGGTGAGCGCGACCGAGGCCCCGACCGCGAGCGCGACACACAGGACGATGCGCCGCTTGGCGCGCTCCACATCCATGCCGAGCGCGGCGGCTTCGGTCTCGCCGAGGAGGAGCGCGTTCAGGGCCGTGGCGAGGCGCGGCAGGAGCCCGAGGGCGAGGGCAAGGAAGGGAAGCGCCACCGCGACCGCGTGCCAGGTGGTTCCGCCCAGGCTCCCCATGCCCCAGAAGGTGAGCGTGCGCAGCTCGTCGTCCTCGGCGAAGTAGATGACGAGGCCGGTGGCCGCGCCTGCCAGTGCGTTGAGTGCGATCCCGGCGAGGAGTAGCCCCGCGATCGAAGTCCCCTCCTGCCCCTGGGCCAGTCGGTAGATGAGGACGGTCACACCCAATCCCCCGAGGAAGGCCGCGACCGGCAGCGCGTATAAGCCCATGAGCCCCGCGAGGCCCAGCTCATCGCCGAGCACGATGACGCCGACGGCGCAGAACGCGGCCCCGCTCGCGATCCCGAGGAGGCCGGGATCGGCCAGTGGGTTGCGGAAGAGCCCCTGCAAGGCGGTCCCCGAGACCCCGAGCGCGGCCCCGACAAGGCAGCCGAGAACTACCCGCGGGAGGCGCAGATCGAGCAGCACCGCCCGCTCCAAATCGCTATAGACAATGGGCAGCCTGAACCCGATCGGATCGACGAGGATGGCCAGGATCTTGGCCGGCGCCATCTGCACCGCACCGGTGCCGACCGCCCAGAGCACGATGATCCCGAGCCCGAGTCCGAGCGCCGCGAGGATGCCTTCGGCCCGCCGGCGCGAACGCATGGACAACGGGCCCATCCGCACCGCCGGCCTCTGGCCGGAAAAGGGTCCCAAGGTATCCACGCTAACCGCCACGCGCGCCTCGCAGAGAGTGGTCCATGAGAGCACTGGGCGTGCAGGCCGAGGGCTCGCGCAACGCTTGCGCGAGATCGCTGATGGCCTCCCCGAGCCGCGGCCCGAAGCCCAGGAGGTACAGACCGTCCATGACCACCAGCCGCCGGTCGCGCCCCGCGCAAGACAGCTCGATGCCGGGCTGGCTCAGGATCGTCCGCGCACCGCCCGTGGCACCCAGCACGTGCTCGGGGACCAACAGCACCTCGGGCCGCGCCTGGGCCAGGACCTCGGGAGAGATCGGGCGATAGCCCGAAAACTCGGTCAAGGCATTGCTACCACCCGCGAGCTCGATCATCGCGTGCGCAGAGGTGCCCGCGCCTGAGGCGATGGGCGCACCGTGCTGGAGCCCCATGAGGAAGAGCACGCGCGGCCCGGCGCCCACCGGTACCCCCGCGAGGGCGCGCTCGACACGGCTCCGCAGCGTCCGGACCAGTACCTCGCCCTGCGGCTCGAGGCCGAGCGCGCCTGCCACGCCGCGGATCTTTGACTCGGCCCCCGCGAGGCTCGGCTCGGCGGGCAGGACCAGAAGCGGCACACCCGCCTCACGGAGTTGCGAGAGGACCACGGGCGGTCCCGCATGGGTCGTGGCCAGCACCAGCGTGGGGGAGAGCGACAGGATCCCTTCGGCGGACAGGGTGCGCATGTAGCCGACCTTGGGCAGCGCGCGCGTGGCGGCCGGCCACTGGCTGGTGGTATCGACCCCGACCAGACAGGCCTCGGCGCCGAGCGCGTAGACGATCTCGGTCAGCTCGCCGCCAACCGCGACGATGCGCTGGACTGCGGTCTCCGCGCCCGCGCACATCGACGCGAAGAACGCCAGCCACAGCCCCAGGAGGAACGGACCGAGCCGCGCGCCCCAGCGCCGGGCGCTGCTCGCGGCCGATCGGGCCGGCAGGTGTTCGAGAGGGTGTGTGACCGCCATGGCTCAGGCCGACAGCGGCTCGCCGCACAAGCCTTCCACAATCTGCCGCCAGCGCGCGCACTCCGGTTGCCCGGGCTTGCGTTTCCCGAACACCTGGACGATGAGATCTTCCTCATCATCGAAGACCTCGAGCGAGGTCACGATCCCGTCGGTCGTGGGTTTGCGCACCACGAAGGCGTCGGCGATGGCGGTCTCGCGGATGTGCAGGTTGAAGCGCGCATCGAGTACGTTGCACCACGGTCCCGTGACCCTGAGGCTCGCGACCGGCCCGGTATGGATCTGCACCACGCCGGGGCTCGTGACGAACACCATGATGGTCAGCTCGGCATCGCGCACGACTTGCAATAAACGCCAGAACCCGCTGCAAGCGACGGGTGTGGCGAGGTCGGGGCCGGCCGCCGACAGCGCCTGCAGGCGCGTGATCCCGAGGCGCTTCAGCATCCCGTAGAACTCGTGGGTGTCGCGCAACGCGCTCCAGGCGGCGCGGAGTAGCGGCCTGTCCACGGGCGCCACCGACCACGATGCTGCGCGCTTCGCCTTGGCTTCCACCGCGATCCGCTGCGACTGGTCGGCACTGCGGTTCTCCGCGATGAGCCGCTCGTAGGCCGCGACATCGCTCCTGTCCGTGAGGTAGACCTTGTGGACCGCGGTGCCGTGGGCATCGAAGAACTGGAGGCTCCGCCGGCTCCCGTGATGGCCGGTCTCGGTGACCGCGAAGCCGTGGCGCCAGCGCCGGAAGAACAGCCTGAGATCGATCGCGGCGCCGAGTACGAGACCGAAGGCCGCCCCGATCTGGAGGTTCTCGTAACGGCCGGTCTTCTCATGCACGGCGTGCTCGTTACGCGTCAGCGCCATGACCTCCCCGAGCGCCGAGAGGCCGACGAGGAGCGCGCCGAAATTGGGCTCGAGGCGGACGGCGTTCGCGCCGCAAGCGCTCGCCAGGAGTTCCGCCTCGCTCGCTCCGAGCTTCCGGGCGGCCTCGCGGGCGCACACACCCGGCTCCTCGGCGCGCAGCCGTTCCCAGGCACGCGCCAGATCCCAGGGTTTCCCCATCGATACGACTTCGCTCATACGGCCTCCTCCCAGAGGGTGTCTTCCAAGGACGGATGTGGATCCGATGGCCGCCTCGGACACGGGAACCCATGGATCGCACGCACCTGCCAGCGCGCCGCCATGGTCCGGTAGAGAGGCCGCAAGGCCCAGTCCGGCAGTTGCTCGTGCTCGGCGATGATCCGCAACTGGCGGCTGATCCGGAACGCGAGGCACTGCCGTACCCCATCGTCGTCGCAGGCGAGGTAGTGGGCGATGAGCACGCCCAGCCCTGCGTGCAAGATCTCCATATCGTTAATGAGTACCAAGGACCTTGTGGACGGTGCGCACATCGGGGATCGCCTCCGCATCAAAACCGGTAAGAGACCGAGACCTTGAAATTCCGCCCGGCCTCATCGATGAGCGAGAGGTGGCGGCGGTATTCCTTGTTGGTCAGGTTTTCGATCCCGAAATCGACCCGGAGCCCTGAGTACACCGCCCTCTCCGGCAACCAGCTCGCATAGAGATCGGCGATGCCATATCCGGGCGTAACGGGAACGCCCGCCGGCACCTCGTCCTGGCGTTTGACGAAGCGGCCGCGCCCGGTGAAGACGAGGCCAAGCTCGGGTACGCGCAGGCCGAGCGTCGCCACGAGCTTGTCCGGCGGGACGGACGTGAGTGGCTCGCTGCTCGTTGCATCCTTGCCCCGCGTCTCCGCATAGCTCATGGCCGCGAAGAAGCGGGATGCGTCGTACCCAAGCTCGGTCTCGAAACCGTTGAGCTCGGCATCCTGAATATTGTCCGGGCGGGTCGTTCCCGCGAAGATGTCCACCTCGATATCGATGAAATCCTCGGCGTCGGTATCGAAATAGCCGGCTTCCAGGCGCAGCCGGTTGCCCTCGCTCAGGACATCGTCGAAGCGCGTGCGCAGTCCGCCTTCCAAGGTTCTGGTGGTCTCGGGCTTCAAGTCCGGATTGGGGACGAAGAAGTTGTCCGGGAAGACCCCTGGGATGCCGCGGAAATGCAAGCCCTCGGCGAACGCCTCCGTGAGGTTCGGGGCCCGAAACGCCTCGGCAAAGCTGCCCCAGATCGTGAGCCACTCCGTGGTCCGGAACAGCAAACCTACCTTGGGCGAGACCTCGCTTTCGCCATTCTCGCCGCGCGTGCCGGCGTCGAGCGAGTAATGGTCGTAGCGGAAGCCGGGGATCACGGAGAGCCGCTTCGCCAACGTGATCTCGTCCTGCAGATAGAAGCCGTAGACATCGTCCTCGGCATCGGGGAAGGAACTGCGCGGCGCGCCGTTCAGCGTCGCCTCCTGCTCGTCGTGGTAGTACTCGACGCCGTAGGTGAAGGCCTGGCTTGCGTAGGCGAGATCCCAGCGCGTGGTGTTGCGGAGATCGAATCCGGTGGTGTCGAAATCGGTGGTGGTCTCATTGCCGCTCTCTCGATCGAGCTCTTCGGCCAACTCCGTGCGGTAGGCTACGAGATTTATTTGGGCCCAGGGGTTCTCCGGGTCTTCGTAGCGGTAGCCGACGGTGTAGGTACGACGCTCGATGTCGGTGTCGGCGACTTCATTCATGGGGCTCTCGAGCGACTGTGGGTTGGCCGGGAATTCCCCTTGCGTATCGAAGATATCGATCGAGGCGAGCAAGCGATGGTGCTCGCCGGGCCGCCAGGTGAGCTTGCCGAGACCGGAGACGGATTCCTCCGCGGAATCCTCCAGGGTGTCGCCGTTGCCGAGCGTGAGGTCGCTCGAATCGCGGTAGCTCACGTTGCCGAGGTACTCGAAGCCCTCGCCGATGCGCCCGTAGGCGGCGACGCTGCCGAGCCATTCATCGTTCACGTCCTGGAAGCCGCTCTTGAGCCGCGCCCCGACGCGCTCGCCGGGTTCGAGCAAATCGCTCGCGTCCTTGGTGGTGAGGGCGATGACCCCGCCGATGGCGCCGCTGCCGTAGAGCGCCGAGTTGGCGCCTCGATAGACCTCGACCTGCTTCAGGAGATCGGGCTCGATGAAGAACCGGCCTTGATGGCCTATAGTGAAGTTCTGCCGCGCCCCATCGATGGTCGTGACGACGCGTTCCTCGTCGAAGCCGCGGATGTTGGCGGTCTCACCGATCCGCCTCGGGCCCGAGAGCAGCTCGACGTTCGGCAGATCCTCCAGGAGATCACCGATGCTCTGTGGCTGCTCCGAGTCGATGCGCTCGGGACCGACGATGCTCACCGAGGCCGGAACCTCGAAGGCCGAGCGCTCGGTCTTGGTGGCCGTGACCGTGACCACCGGGAGCTCGATGACGAGCCGGTCCGCCGGACGCTCCTCCGCGCCGACGGCGGAGATCGACCACATCAACACCGGCAACGCGACTCTATTTGACACGTGACAACCTCCCAGAGCTTTCGGGCTGGCTGCCTCGTGCCGTCGGGCACGGGTGGCTCGCGTCTCGTTAGTTGATCAGATGACTACTTGGTTAGGATCAGTTTTCCCGTCCGCGTGTGGCGCAGGTGGTACTCCTGCCCGGCATGCTCGATGATGATCTCGTTCCGGCCGGCCAGGAGATCGTCGCTCGCCAGCCGCCGTTTGGGAGGCGCCGGGGCGCGGGTCCCCGCGCCCTCCAAGGCGCATGGCCGCCGCTCGGGTCTGTGGGGCATGCTCATGCCGACTAATGATAATGCTTCTCATTCGCATGTCAAGGGGCCCCCTAAGTTCACCGGCCGAGGGACATCATCGCCGCCCTACAGGAGCGGAATTGACCTCTCATCTCTCCACCCACATCTTGAGCAGTTTGATAGGCCAACACTCGGATCTCGGGGCTGTCCGTCCGGCGCTCGTGCACTCAGGCCTTGGATAGCGCCACCCGCTCGTCCAATGCTTGCGACTCCGCCGTCCGGTTCTCTGATATCATAATCAAACCAACTAGTAGTGCGTTTCATCTAACTGTTTACGAAATGCGCTCCAAGAACGAACGTCATGCCAGCGGAAGCTGGCATCGAGCAAACCGGCGTAAATCCTGGATACCTGCTTTCGCAGGTATGACGACCTATAGCGTTCCGAGGCGAAAGTCAAGACTGCCAAAACGTAAATGAACGCGAGAAACGATCTACTAGATGAGGCACACGAGAATCTCAACTTCGGAGGCGTTCTCGGGAATGTTCGTATAACGAGCAGTGCTTGAATCGCTATATGCAACGTAGAGACGCTATATGCAACGTAGAGACGCTATATGCAACGTAGAGAGAACTCTATTTGGTCGGATCAAAGGTTGCCCTTCGCAGTGTCTGCGTCGCAGTCCCGGCGGATCCTTCTCACTCCCGAAGGCGTCAAGGGCCGTTTCCGGCGGGTCCATCAGATACGCGCGCCGATCGAATGGGGAAGCTAGGCCTTAGTGGATACGCGCGAAGACTGACCTTAGCGGATGGCACGACATTAACCTATCGCTTGCGGCTGGCGCAGCACCGACGGCACCGGCCGGTGCTTGTGTTGCTGCACGGGCTCGCGAGCAATCACTCCCGATGGTCAGAGTTCGTCGAACACACCTCGCTGACCGAGCGGTGGGATGTGATGTGGCCGGATCTGCGCGGCCATGGGGAATCCTTCACGCGCGGCAAGGTCAGTCTGATCCGCTGGTGTGAGGATTTGATCGCGCTCCTCGGTAAGGAAGGCTATTCCTCCGCCGCGCTCGTCGGCCACAGCTTGGGCGCACAGGTCGCGATGGCGTTCGCAGCCCGCTATTTGGAGCGCACGGAAGGTATGGTATTGATCGATCCGTTGGTATCGGGAGCGCTCCGTGGCCGCGCGCGCTGGATCCGGCGACTTACGCCCCTGATCGCGAGCGTCGTAGCGATCGTCCGCTTACTCAACCGGCTCGGGCTTTACCGGCGGGGCATTCCGATCCGCGATCTGCGCCGGCTCGATGATGAAACGCGCACACGGTTTCTCGCCGCCGGAAAACAGAAGGAAATGATCGGTCTCTACGCATCACCGTGGGCCGATTTAAAATACTTTCCGACCGCGAATTATCTTCAGGAGCTCATCGAAGTTACTCGACCATTGCCGCCCTTGGCCGAGGTACACGTACCGACGCTCGTGCTCCTATCACGCGGGGCGACGTTCACCGATCCCGGAACGACGGCAGGCCTTTTAGAACCACTTGCGCATGTGGAAATCCACGCCGTTTCTGCGCATCACTGGCCCATCACGGAGAACCCCGTTGAGGTACGCCACGCGATCGAGGCCTGGCTGTACAAGCGGTTTGCGTAGCGGTATGGCTACGCTGCGGTAACCCCTATCGTTCCATATTCCGTTCTAGGAATGTTTACGATCATATTATCAGCGATCTGGACGATCCTGGACATGACGCCCGAAGGACGCGGCGTGGACTGGTATCCGAAGCTCAACTATGTCGAGGAGAAGGTGAAAGCATGAGCGAAGACGACAGCATCCGCACGGTAATCAAAGACTGGGCGCGCGCGGTCGAAGCCGGAGACCGCGCGGCGATACTCGCGCGTCACGCGCTCGACCTGCTGATGTTCGATTTTCCGGCGACCGTTCGAGGACTCGACGCATATGGCCGAACCTGGGACTTCTTCTTCAAGAACCCGCGCGGACCAATCTCTTTCGTGCCCCGCGACATCGCGGTGACCGCGGCCGAGGACGTCGCTCCTCAAGGCGTACGTAGAGCACAATGTTATCTTGAACCTTGTCGCGGACCGCTTCCCCGAGGGACCATCGCATGGGACGTAACAAACGATTCAAGCCGAAGGCCTTCGTGTCTCGCGTTAAATCGGTGTTTAGCTGCTCCAAGGGAGCTATATGACCAAGCATGCAAAGTTCTCGGGCGGCTTGCACGTCTACGCTACTGACCCACGAAAAGGTCAGGCAGTTCACCAAGAAGGAGATCGCAGACGCTCACAAGACGACCGAGGTGCTGACCGCCCTCGTGCTCGAGAGCAAGGCCAAGATGCACGAGCTGGCGGACAAGGCGATCAAGGCCGGCGCGAAGCAGCCGCGACCTCCCCAGGACTACGGCTTCATGTTCGCCCGCAGCTTCGAAGATCCCGACGGCCATATCTGGGAAGTGTTCTGGATGGATCCGGCACACGTGCAGAAGGGATAGCATATCAGCGCCTTGGAAAGGCGTCCGTTGCATGATGCGCCATAGGGGGGCGGCCTTTGAGGCAAAGGTTTCGGGGAACGATCCGGAGTAGCTTTTCCCTAGTTGATCCCAAGACTCGAGGTATTGCATGACGACCGCAGTACCGCAATCCCAGATCGAAGCGGCGACCGAATACGAGGCGCTATTCGTTCCGGCGCTCTTCCGCCAATGGGCCCCGCTCATTGCGGACGCTGCCGAGATCGGGCCTGGTCACCGCGTCCTAGACGTGGCATGCGGCACCGGCGTGCTGGCGCGGGAGGCCGCAGCGCGTGTGGGCAAAGCCGGGCGTGTTACCGGCATCGACCCGCATGCCGGGATGCTGACGGTGGCGAGGCGACTGGCGCCCACGATCGACTGGCGGCAAGCGACGGCCGAGTCGCTACCGCTTGCCGACAGCTCCTTCGACGCCGTCGTCAGCCAGTTCGGCCTCATGTTCTTCATTGATCGCGATACGGCGATCCGCGAGATGCTGCGGGTGGTGATCGGAGGCGGACCCTGTGTGCTCGCAGTCTGGGGTACCATTGCAAACGTGCCTGCATTCGCCGATCTCGTGGCGTTGCTCGACCGCACGGCCGGAAAGGCGGCCGGAGACGCGCTGCGGGCGCCCTTCGTGTTGGGCGACAACCGGGAGCTCGCCAGGTTGTTCGAAGAGGCCGGAGCGCAGGCCGTCGATGTCGCAACCCATCGAGGCACAGCACGGTTCCCCAGCAAAAGCGCGCTGGTCGAGGCGGAGCTGAGGGGCTGGCTGCCGGTAATGGGAGTGAACCTATCCGAGCGCGAGATCGGCACCATCCTCGCGAAAGCGGAGGACGTTCTCGCCCCCTACGGTTCGAGCAAGGGCGAGCTCGTGTTCGACATTCCGGCGCATGTCGTCAGCGCGAGGAAGCCTTAGCCGGCCATTCGCGCCCGAACCTTGGTCGTCGAAGCCCACGCAATGAAGGAGAAAGCATGAGCACTAGAGTTGAGGGACACCCGAGCGGAGTGGAACAGGGTGGCAAACGACGCGCCGCAGATCACCGGCTTGTCCAACGAGCCGCCCTTTACGGCTATCGTGTCAGCCGTGTCGACCCGAGCCGCCTAGAAGTTGCCAACGTTCTTGAGGCGAATTGAAGAATGGCGAAGCCATGGAATCCTCATTGGACGTTGCAACGCCTGCCCCGGTAACCAGCTGATGATCACCACAGTCATACGTACCCGCCAAGTGCTCCAGACACTCGTCGCTAGTGTAGTGTCTCTTAAATGTCTATACAAATGATCGAGAGTGCGCTATTCTCTGCTGATACGCGGAGGACGGAGTGTGCACATGGCTCGATCGGTCTTGAAGTTGGAATTGAGCGAACAGCA
>JBOIDF010000044.1:0-31532 GCA_050740455.1 Gammaproteobacteria bacterium
ACCGCCGCAGGCCAACTCGTACACTGAAGCGAACCCACCCATTTGTAGTGGAGACCTATTGACCGCACCGTCCGATTTATGCGCCTTCCCGGCAGCTGATCCTCTCCAGTTGAGAAAGTTGGGTTAGTGATCGAATCGCGAGCTTCGCGCCGTACTTCCGAGTGGTTGAACATTCCGCTCAGCAAAGCGGTGCGCGCCTCCGCAACTACGAAGCGCGGTTCAAGGCGGGAAAAGTTAACGTGCTGAGCTGTTCAACCACCATGGAGATGGGCGTGGACATCGGGGGATTGGCCGCGGTCGCTATGAATAACCCACCGCCAAGCCCCGCCAACTTCCTGCAACGCGCGGGGCGGGCTGGGCGACGCGCGGAAAGCACAGCGACGAGTCTCACCTTGTGCAAGAGTACGCCGCATGGGGAAGCCGTGTTTCGGAACCCGCTTTGGCCGTTTGCGACACCGCTTTTCATACCACGGGTGTCGCTGCAGAGCGAGCGCATCGTCCAGCGACACGTCAATGCCGTTGCACTTACGCGCTTTCTCGCGTTCTGGACCGCAAACAGCCAAGCGCATCGCCTTACAACGGGTTGGTTCTTCGAGCGCGAAGCCCAAGAGACGCCCTCACCTGCGGAACGGTTCCGGGATTGGTGTCAGAACAACGTCGAAATCGCGGCGGATGAGGTAAGCGGCTTGGTTGCAACGCTTGTACGCCGCACGCCTTCGATGGCGTCGACGCAGCCCGTCTGCTTGGAGAAACGGCCACGCAGCTAGACTGCTTAATTGACCGATGGACAGAAGAACGCGACGCCCTGCTCGCGGCTCATGAGTTGGTCCGCGCCGGCACGAGCGATGCTCACAAACGCCCTGCTTCGCTCGCCGTCGGACGGCAACTCGAACGCCTAAGGGGCGAATACTTGCTCGGCGAGCTTGCTGCAAAGGCGTTCTTGCCTGGTTATGGCTTTCCAACCAATGTCGTCTGTTTCGTTCCAACCACCGCCGCTGAGCTACTCAGGAGGCGGCAGAGGCACACCGAACCTGGAGACGGCGCTAGCACCTATGGGCGCGAGGACAGCTTTGCTATTCGCCGCGGCTATCCCTCCCGCGACCTCGCAACCGCGATCCGGGAGTACGCGCCAGGAGCTGAAGTCATTATCGACGGACGAGTCTATCGTTCCGATGGGGTAACGCTCAACTGGCACCTGCCTCCGGGCGACCACGAGGTCCACGAGGTTCAAGCGTTCCGTTGGGTGTGGCACTGCAGGTCTTGCGGCGCGACAGGCACTCGCCCGTCTCGGGTGAACGCCTGCCCGGCCCTCAACTGCTATTCTGAGAATCTAATCCAACACGAATACCTTCGACCGGCAGGGTTCGCTGTCGATATTCGATACGAGCCGCACAACGATATCAGCACGCCGACGTACGTTCCGGTCCGCGACGCTCTTATCACAGTGGCGGGCGCGCCCTGGCTGAGTCTGCCACACGGAGAGTATGGTCGATATGGTTACAGCGCTGACGGGCATGTATTTCACTGGAATACCGGGCTTCATGGCCATGGCTACGCCGTTTGCTTACGGTGCGGGCGCGCGAACTCCGAGATCACGGCCGATGAGCCAGAGCTGCCGCCCAGGATGGGGAATCATACCCGGCTGCGCGGCGGCCGCGGCGATCCCGGAAGTGACACGCGTTGCGCCGGTAATGACGAGGACTGGGCGATAAAGCGCCGCGTATGCCTCGGGGTAGAATCGTTTACCGACGTTTTCGAGCTACAGATCATCGACCCGGATCTTGGCCGCGCGGTCCTAGACAAGGTGACAGTTTACTCGGTTGCGGTCGCATTAACACAGGCGCTTGCTGAGAAGCTGGGCGTAAGTGACCGGGAGATCGGGTGTGCAACGACGCAGTCAAAAACCCAGACGGGAGCCGTTACCTGGTCGATTTTTCTATATGACACCGCCGTGGGAGGCGCGGGCTACGTGTCGAACGTAGCACAAGCGCTGCCGTCCCTCCTGCGGCGCACTCGTGACATCCTCCAGTGCGCTCGGGAGCGCACAAGGCGTGCCACACATGTTTACTTACGTTCGACACGGAGCACCACATCGATGACCTCGATCGACGGGCGGCGCTTCGATTTCTAACACCAACCCTTCTGAATAGTATGGACCTCCCCGCCGAGCTTAGATTTTTCGGACGAGACTCGCGGCTTGAATTCGAGGCGATTGCCAACGCGATTCGGCGGGAGGTCCAACATCCCGATGTCGATGAGCTGCGCCTCTACCTAGGCGGGGATGTTGGTCTCTGGGACATCGTCGACTGGCCCTTGCGGGATGACGTGTTGCGGTGGGCAGGCAAAGGACTTGGAATCCACCTGTGCATCGCCGAGGGTGTGCTGCCCTCGTTGGAGACAGCCGCGAGGAACACCCTGGCCGGTATGGTAGAGATTTCCGAGGTCGAGGTCCGTACTGTTCCGCAGCAGACCGTAGGAGCGTCGCATCGGGGCCGCCTGCTCGCCGAGGTCGGATCGGTACAACGGTCGATCCGGTGGGCAGTCAGTGCAGACACCTCATGTGCGCCGGGACCAAGTTGGGGCCGGTCCGTCGCGGGTGAGCGGTGCGTGCGATACTCCAGAAATCACCCCTTAGCCCCGTTGCCGGGCACAGCGCTGGAGCCCAGCGTCCTCCGCCAGAGCCACGAAGGAACCGTAAACGAGATCCAGATTCGACGAGAGCTTGATGGTCCGGCAGGCCAATTCGGTAGTCGGTTTTGGGAGCGGCTACTAGCGCAATCGCCAATGTTAGCGGGCGCGCTTTCCAGCGACCATGAACTTACCGAGGTGCGTTACGCGGATCGATACCTTCGCTCGCCTATTACCGTGCAGTTACTCTTAGGTGTAATCGGGGCGCTTTCTCCTGAATTGGGCCTAAGTGAAGGCACGATCGTGACCGTGCGCACAGCGCGGCTCGAGCACGGTATTGGCCGCCCACCCACTCGCGTGTCACATGACTGGCAACAAGATGGTGACCGTCGGCAGGTTTTCGACGTTCTCACTAGCCGCTTGCACCTTGACGCGACCCTTCGCGGGTTCGAGCGACCGACCTTCCTCACGCACGAGAGCTGACACTCAAGTGGCGCGACGGTCGGTCTTGCACACTGCGGCTCGATCAAGGCGTTGGTTACTGGTGCTCGCCTGCCAATCCGCCTTTTCCGTTCGATCGATTGCCGGAGCAGCAGGCGGAAGCGCTATTGCAAATGGTGCTCACCGTCCAAGCACAAAGCCCGAAGCACCCGACCATCGTGTACGTGGGCCCGGTTCAAGGATAGCGTTGTCCGCGGGTGCCCTCTGGGATCGTGGAGATATGAAGTCCAAACTTGTGTAAGCCGAGAGTGCCTCGAGCCCGTCACCCCTCGGAGGCGGTGCGCGCGGTGCTCAGCCGCACCCTCGGCGTGCCCCTCTTCGTTACGCGACGAGAAACACAAGGGCAATCGCTGGTCGCGCGCCTGGTGACGGCGTAGGCGCTCGTTCACGCCGCGAGTTGTTGCTCCATCGCGGGTGTGTATTTCCCCAGCGTCGCGAGGCCATTGCACTTGGCGCGGTGGTGGAGCGCCTTCTGTGCCGCGGGGACATTGTCCGGTTTTCCGCCCCAGATCTTCAAAGCCGGATCTTGGAGGGCGCGGCCGTACGAGAAGCTGAGCGGCCAGGGATGTTTTCTGGACATCGCGTTCATCGCATTGAGGTGTGCGGTCGCGGGTTCGGCCTTCTGGCCTCCGGAGAGGAACACGATGCCGGCGACCGCCGCCGGAACGGACTGAACCAGGCAGCGCACCGTCATCTCGGCGACCTCCTCGACGCTGTTTTGCTGCGAGCACTGCTTTCCCGCAATCACCATATTGGTCTTCAGGATAAGATGCTCCAAGACCACGCGTTGCTCGTAGAGGTTCTGGAACAGCCGCCGTAAGGTCGCTTCGGTCACTTCATAGCAGCGCTCGATGGGGTTGTCCGCATCCATCAGGACCTCGGGTTCCACGATGGGCACGAGCCCTTGTTCTTGGCAGAGCGCGGCATAGCGCGCCAAGGCGCTGGCGTTGGCGTTGATGCAACCGCGGGTCGGGATGCCGTCGCCTATGGTGATCACCGCCCGCCACTTGGCGAAGCGGGCACTGAGGTTCCGGTACTCGATCAAGCGCTCGCGCAGACCATCGAGACCTTCGGTGATCTTTTCTCCCGCTAGGAAGGGCATGTCTTTCGCGCCTTGATCGACTTTGATGCCCGTGATTACACCGGCATCGGCGAGCGCTTTAGCGAAGGGGATCCCAGCGGCGGTCGATTGCCGCAAGGTCTCATCGAAGAGGATGATGCCGCTCACGTACTCACCGATCCCTTGCGTGGTAATAAGCAGATCCCGGTAAGCACGCCGAGTTTCTTCCGTGGAGACCACGTGGATGGAGTCGAAACGCTTTTTGATGCTCGGGAAGCTTTCGTCAATGGCGAGAATTCCCTTTCCGGGAGCGACTAATGCTTCGGCCGTTTGTCGCAGATCGGACATGGCGTGTTCCTCTGGTTCATGGTAACGATAGTCTAACGTAGTTCGCGCGAGGCGCGGCAACCGCATTGATTATTCATAACGCCGATTCCGCGGCCAGCTCCCCTACGCGAACGATTTTCATGCCGTTGGTTCCACCTTGTTTGCCGCGCAAATCGCCTTTGGTAATGACTACGATATCTTCTTCGTGGATCGCGCCGCGCTCGAGCAGAATATCGATCATTTCGCGGTTGACTCTCAGGAAATCGGTGTGCGTGACGTCGAAATTGATCGGGTAGACGCCCCGGTAAAGCGTCACCCGCCTGAGCGTCTCGGGACGGCGGGTGAAGGCGAAGATCGGGATCCCGGTGAGCACGCGCGACATCCATATGCCGGTGGCGCCGGTCTCGGTGAGCGCAAGAATGGCTTTCGCGCCGATGTGGTTGGCCGCGTAAACCGTGGACATGGCGATCGCTTCATCGATGCGGTCGAAAGCCGAATCGATGCGGTAGTCGGCCCCCCGGAGGCCCCACTGGGTTTCCGTCTCCAAGCAGATCCGATCCATCGCCTCGACGGCTTTGCGCGGGTACTTGCCCACGCTGGTCTCGGCGGAGAGCATGACCGCATCCGTGCCATCCAAGACAGCATTGGCGACGTCGAAGACTTCGGCCCGTGTCGGGATCTGGTTTGCGATCATCGACTCCATCATCTGCGTGGCCGTGATGACCAGACGGTTGGCGTTACGGGCTTGCTGGATCAAGCGTTTCTGGACCGGGGGAAGGGCCGCATCCCCGATCTCGACGCCGAGATCGCCGCGCGCGATCATGATCCCGTCCGCGGCCCGCAGGATCTCATCGATACACTGCAAGGCTTCGGCGCGCTCAATCTTGGCGATGACGCCGCAGGTTCCGTTGCTCTCGGCAATCAAACGGCGGGCTTCCTCGATGTCGGCGGCATCGCGCGGAAAGGATACGGCCACGTAGTCGGCGCCGATGTCCACGGCGTGGCGGATATCGGCGCGGTCCTTGGAAGTCAGCGCACCCGCCGAGAGCCCGCCGCCGGCCCGGTTCAAACCCTTGCTGTCCGATAGCGGGCCGCCCACCCGCACCACGCATTCGACGCTGGTCCCCATGACGCGCTTGACTTCAAGCACGATACGGCCATCGTCGATGAACAAGGTATCGCCGCGCTTGACATCTTTCGGGAGATCCACGTAGGTAACTCCGACGTGGCGTTCATCTCCGTCCGCGGGCGGGATGGCGGTGTCGAGCGTGAAGGAAGCCCCTTCCCGCAGTTCCGCACGACCGCCGCGGAATCGCTGGATGCGGATCTTGGGGCCTTGCAGATCGGCAATGGCGCCGACCTGCGTGCCGCGCGCCTGGGAGCAGGCCCGCAGTTGGTCGATCCGGCGTTTATGGCTGTCGTGGGAGCCGTAGGAGTAGTTTTGCCGGATGACGTCCACCCCGGCCGCGATGAGGCCGTCGAGCACCTTGGGATCGTCGGTAGCCGGGCCGAGGGTGGCAACGATTTTCGTTCTGCGCATGCGGGGCGTTGCGAGCCTAATTCCCTGTATCGATGAATGCCTGATTAAAATCTATTCCCCGCGGTCTTGCCGCGGGGACCTTGGCGATGGGGTTTCCAAAGGGGAGAGGCGCAGCTCTCCCCTTTGGTCGCCCCACGGGGTTGCATACCCCGTGGTGGCGAAGTCTAAATTGACTTTGCCGCCGCCCGGGACGCGGCATCAATAACCCTCGCTCGGATGCACGTAATCGGGATGGGAGCGGGCGCGCTCCTGCAGGATGGCGACAGCAGCTAGGGTCTTTCCCTCGAGAAACTCCAGGAACGCCCCGCCGCCGGTGGATATATAGGACAAGCGCTCGCCGATCCCGTACTTCGCGATGGCCGCGAGCGTCTCGCCGCCTCCGGCGAGCGAATAGGCTTGGCTCGCGGCTATCGCCATCGCGACCGCCCGCGTTCCCTGGCCGAATTGGTCGAATTCAAACACCCCGAGCGGCCCGTTCCAGACGATCGTTTGAGCCTGTCCAAGCAGCGCGGTGTAGCGCCTCACGGTGCGGGGACCGACATCGAGGATCAGATCGCCGGCTACGACATCGGAAATATTCTTTACCGTGGCCGTCGCGGTTTCGGAAAGCTTCCGGGCACAGACCACGTCCTCGGCCAAGGGGATAGCCGCGCCGCGTGCGGCTGCCCGCCCGAGAAGCCGCGAGGCCACCTCGACCAAGGGATCTTCAACCAGGGACTGACCGACGGCATGGCCCGCGGCGCGCAGGCAGGTATTGAGGATCTCGCCGCCGACAATGAGCTGATCCACGGTCTCGACCAGCGATTCGAGTACCGCGAGCTTGGTCGAAATCTTCGACCCGCCCACAATCGCCACCAGGGGGCGTGCCGGTTGTTGCAAGGCGTGGTTCAAGGCATTGATCTCGGCCTCGAGCAGCGGCCCGGCGCAGACCTGGGGAGCATACTTGGCGATCCCGTGGGTCGACGCCTCGGCACGATGGGCGGTGGCGAAGGCATCATTCACGTACACATCGCAAAGCACCGCTATTTTTCTGGCCAAGGCGTCTTCGTTATTTTTCTCGCCGATCTCGAAGCGCACGTTTTCGCATAGCACCGCTTGGCCAGGTTCCACCGTGACTCCATCGATCCAATCTTTAACCAGCGCGATGTCTCGATGCAGCAACTCGGATAAGCGGGTAGCGACCGGTGCTAAGCTCAGCGCCGCGTCGTACTGGCCTTCTTTCGGGCGGCCTAGATGCGAGACGAGCATTACCCGGGCGCCCGCCGACAAGGCCTTGTTGATGGCAGGGAGCGCCGCCCGCAAGCGTGTGTCATCAAGGATCCTGCCCGCTCGGATCGGTACGTTGAAGTCTTCCCGGATCAACACCCGTTTCCCGGCAAGGCTCAGATCGGACATCGACATCATGGACGGAATCGGTCCTTACTTGGCGTTCATCAAGGCGATCGTGACGTCCAACATGCGGTTGGAAAAGCCCCATTCGTTATCGTACCAGGACAAGACTTTGACCAATGTGCCGTCGATGACACGGGTCTGGGTGGCATCGTAAATGGACGAGGCGGGGTTGTGATTGAAATCGACCGAGACCAGCGGCTTGTCGTTATACTCCAGAAGTCCCTTGAGCTCGCCATGGGCCGCCTCCCTGAATACCGCATTGATCTCCTCCTTGCTGGTCTCGCGCGCGGCGACGAAGGAGAAGTCCACCAACGATACGTTGAGCGTGGGGACGCGCACGGCATAACCGTCCAGTTTTCCGTTCAACTCGGGAAGCACCAAGCCGACGGCCGCGGCCGCGCCGGTCTTGGTCGGGATCATGGATTGCGTCGCGGACCGCGCCCGGCGCAGGTCGCTATGGTAGACGTCGATCAATACCTGATCATTGGTGAAGGAATGGATCGTGGTCATGATGCCGCGCAGAATGCCGATGCGCTCATGCAACGGCTTCACCAAGGGCGCGAGGCAGTTGGTCGTGCAAGACGCATTGGAGATCACCGTGTCGCTCGCTTTGAGCGTCTGATGATTCACGCCATAGACGATCGTGGCGTCGACCTCGGTCCCGGGAGCCGAGATGATGACCTTCTTGGCGCCTGCTTCGAGATGGGCGCCGGCCTTGACCTTACTGGTAAAAAGTCCGGTGCATTCGAGGACCACATCGACACCGAGCCGGGCCCAGGGGAGCTTGGCGGGATCGCGCTCGGCGAGAATGCGGATAGGATCGCCCTCGACCACCATCGATTGGTCCGTGACCGTGATCTCGCCCGGAAAGCGTCCGTGGACGCTATCGTAACGGGTTAAATGCGCGTTGGTCGCGACATCACCGAGATCGTTGATCGCGAGGATTTGGATCTCCTGAGTCCGCCGCGACTCATAGAGCGCGCGCAGAATATTGCGGCCGATACGGCCGTAGCCATTGATTCCAACCTTTATTGCCATCTATCTCTCCGCTTGATTAATTCCGTTTCCAGCTAATCCTTGGACCATTTTATCGAACATCCCATGCTCGCGATCTGATCCCGAGGTCCGTGCCCGGTGCGAGCGACTTGAACCATGGCCTCGAACAGCTCGCGCCGAGCGCCCGGTGCAGCGGCTTCTCGTTTGCTATCATCGAGGCGGCCGCGATACTGTAAACGCAGTTCCGCGTTATAACCGAAGAAATCCGGGGTGCACACCGCTCCATAAGCCTTGGCCACCGCTTGCGTACTATCGATCAGATACGGGAATGGATACCCGAAGCGCTTGGCCGTTTCTATCATGTTTTCAAACCTATCTTCCGGATAATCGGTGGGATCGTTGGGCATGACGGCCACGCTTCTTATACCGTAGTCCAAAAGCTCCCGGGTATCGCGTACCATGCGCTCTTGGATGGCTTGAACGTAGGGACAATGGTTGCAAATAAACATCACTAGGACGCCGTTGTCGCCCTTGCATTGTTGCAAGGTCCAGGTCTTACCGTCGATTCCAAGCAGGGCAAAATCGACGGCCGGCGTATCGAATGCACAGATGGGGGGGATCAGGAGTGCCATGCTAGGTTACGCCTCGAACGATACGTATGTCATAAATCTTGCTTTGCGAGATTGGTTCGCGGCCAACGTAAAAAAAAATGACTATCGTCATTTCCTCGAGGGCGTCCCGCGTTTGCAGGCCGGGATGTTAGCTGTTAATCCTCGATTTATAAAGTAAACTGATCCCCTTTTTCAGCACATTAAACTTCCCGCGAGAAGATATCATGGACAATACCCGCTTGTTTACTTCCGAGTCAGTCTCCGAGGGTCACCCCGACAAGATCTGCGATCAGATCTCCGATGCGGTGCTCGATGCGATCATCGCGCAGGAACCGGGCGCCCGCGTGGCGTGCGAAACGCTGGTCACGACCGGCTTAGTGACCGTGGCGGGAGAAATATCCACCTCTTCCTACGTGGATATCCGCAACGTCGCCCGGCAGGTTATCCGTGATATCGGGTACGATAGCTCGGAGATGGGGTTCGATTGGGAGTCCTGCGGCGTCATCGTCTCCATAGGACAACAATCGGCGGATATCGCCCTCGGCGTCAACGAGAGCGGCGAGCACGAACAAGGCGCGGGCGACCAGGGGTTGATGTTCGGATATGCCTGCAACGAAACCGACGTGCTCATGCCGGCGCCCATCACCTACGCGCACCGCCTGGTCCGGCGGCAAGCCGAAGTCCGCAAGACGGGCTGCCTGCCCTGGCTGCGCCCGGATGCCAAGAGCCAGGTGACGTTTCGCTACGCGAACGGCCGTCCCTGCGGCATCGACGCCGTGGTGCTCTCGACCCAGCATAGCCCCGAGGTGAGCCATGAGGTCCTCAAACAGGCCGTTATGGATGAGATCGTGCTTCCGGTGCTGCCGAAGGAGTGGCTAAGCCCTACCACCCGATTCTATGTCAATCCGACCGGCCGCTTCGTGATCGGCGGGCCCATGGGTGACTGTGGGCTGACCGGGCGCAAGATCATCGTCGATACCTATGGCGGCATGGCGCGCCACGGCGGCGGCGCGTTTTCCGGCAAGGACCCGTCCAAAGTAGACCGCTCAGCCGCTTACGCGGCGCGTTACGTGGCGAAAAACATCGTGGCCGCGGGCCTCGCCGATCGCTGTGAGATCCAACTATCCTATGCCATCGGCGTGGCGGAGCCGACGTCGATCAGCATCGAGACCTTTGGTACGGGCAAGGTGGACGAGTCGAGGTTAATCGCGGCGGTCCGCAAGAATTTCGATCTCCGGCCCAAAGGGATCATCAAGATGTTGAACCTCTTGCGCCCGATCTACCGGCAGACCGCCGCTTATGGGCATTTCGGCCGCACCGAGTTCGATCTCACTTGGGAGCGCACCGATAAGCTTGATGCCTTGCGCGCGAGCCTCGGGATAGGCGAATCGATGCCGTACGAGTCCCTGGTCCGGGCGGGTTAGTTTCTATCCTTACGAATATAGGAGTCGATTGATGAGCACACAACCGATGGAAAAGATTACGCCCGATTACAAGGTAGCGGATCTCAAGCTCGCCGAATGGGGACGCAAGGAGATCAGCATCGCCGAAGGCGAAATGCCGGGCCTGATGGCCTTGCGGGAAGAATACCAGGGTAAAAAGCCGCTGGCGGGGGCCCGTATCGCGGGCTGTCTGCACATGACCGTGCAGACGGCGGTGCTAATCGAGACCTTAATCCAGTTGGGCGCCGAGGTACGCTGGTCATCCTGTAATATCTTCTCGACCCAAGATCATGCCGCGGCCGCCGTGGCGGCCGCGGGTATCCCCGTGTTTGCCTGGAAAGGGGAGACGGAACAGGAGTTCTGGTGGTGTATCGAGCAGAGTATTTTCGGCCCCGGCGGCTGGCGCCCGAATATGCTGCTCGACGATGGCGGAGATCTGACCCAAGTGATGCATGAGCGTTATCCGGAGATGCTCCAAGAGGTGCGTGGTTTGTCGGAAGAGACGACGACCGGCGTGCGGCGCTTGTATGAAATGGCACAGACCGGCGCGCTGAAAGTACCAGCGATTAATGTCAATGATTCGGTCACGAAATCCAAGTTCGATAACCTCTACGGTTGCCGGGAATCCTTGATGGATGGTTTAAAGCGGGCCACGGGGGTAATGATCGCCGGCAAGATCGCCGTGGTGATTGGCTATGGCGATGTCGGAAAAGGCTGCGCTCAGGCCTTGAAGGGTCTCGGCGCGACCGTCTGGATAGCGGAGATCGATCCCATCTGCGCGCTGCAGGCGGCGATGGAAGGCCATCGGGTGGTGCGCATGAACGATGTCGCGGCGCGCGGGGACATTTTCGTCACCGCCACGGGCAACGTCCGGGTAATCACCCACGATCACATGCGGTCCATGAAAGACCAGACCATCGTTTGCAATATCGGCCATTTCGACGCCGAGATCGACGTCGCCTCCTTGCGTCAATACCGTTGGGAAAACGTCAAACCGCAGGTGGATCAGATCCTGTTTCCCGATGGCAAGCGCATCATCCTTCTGGCCGAGGGCCGCTTAGTCAATCTGGGTTGCGCCGCGGGGCATCCGAGCTTCGTCATGTCGGCGTCGTTTAGCAACCAAGTGCTGGCCCAGATCGAGCTCTGGAACAACTTCAAAAGCTACCAGAACCGCGTCTATACACTGCCCCAGCACCTCGATGAAAAGGTGGCGCGCCTGCACCTGGCGAAAGTCGGTGCGGATCTCACCGTGCTCACCGAGGAGCAGGCGGAGTATATCGGTGTCTCGATCGAAGGGCCTTACAAACCGGAGTATTATCGCTATTAATGCCCGCCTCAGAGCTTGTGAAAAAATCTACTGCGCTCGGGATCTCGCGTTCCGGCGGTGCTCGGAATCCTCATGTATTTCAACATACACTCCGGTTCCTGCGCTCCGGCGGAACGCGACCTCTCGTCGCTCGCGACGATTTTTCATAAGCTCTCAGTTGTGATCGCCGTACCGCGGGCGATTACAACGCACGGCGGTGCCGTCAACAAGCGCCATGGGAACTGCAAACGGCCATAGCTTCAGCTTCGAGTTTTTCCCGCCGCGAACTCCGGAGGCGATCGGTAAGCTTCAGGTCACGCGCGATCGGCTCGCGCGCCTCAAGCCGGACTATTTCTCGGTCACCTTCGGGGCGGGAGGCAGCACGCGCGAGCTGACCTTCGAGACGGTGCAGGAGATCCGCGCGGCGACCGGGATCGCGGCCGCTCCGCATATCTCGTGCATCGGGAGCACCATCAGCAGCCTGCGTGAGATCTTAAGCACCTACAGGAGCGCCGGCATCAAACATATCGTAGCGCTGCGCGGCGATCTGCCCTCCGGTGCCGCGGGCCACGGTGAGCTGCGTTACGCCAATGAGTTGGTGGAGTTCATACGCGCGGAGACAGGCGACTATTTTTTTGTGGAAGTCGCCGCCTATCCGGAGTTTCACCCGCAGGCGCCGAGCGCGGACATGGATCTCAGGAACTTCAAGCGCAAGGCAGAGGCCGGGGCCGACCGCGCGATCACGCAATACTTCTATAACGTCGATGCCTATTGGCGGTTCGTGGAGAGCTGCAGGGCGCTCGGGGTCCAGATCCCGATCGTCCCCGGTGTCATGCCCATCATCAACTGTACACAGTTGCTGCGCTTCTCGGACGCCTGCGGCGCCGAGATCCCGCGCTGGATCTTGCGGCGCTTAAAGGATTTCGGGGATGACCGCGTCTCGATTCGCAATTTCGGCATCGATGTGACCACCGATCTGTGCCGCCAGCTCTTGGACAAGGGAGCACCGGGGCTGCATTTTTACACCATGAATCAAGCCGAGGCGTCCGAGGCGATCTGGGCTAACCTCGGGTTGCGCCGCGAAAGACCCGCGGTGAAACCCGCACTCTCAGCCGGCTAGCAGACCATCGCCACCCTTGTCCGCGCGGCTTTCCACACGGCCTCCCAAGACCCCGCTGCTGCTGGTCGACGACGATGCGTTGATCGTGGAATCGCTGGCGCTGATTTTGGAGGACGATTACGAAGTCCATACCGCCGCCACGCGGCCAGAAGCCAAGGCCTTGTTACGGAAATTGGGCTGTCCAATACCGTTGGCCTTGGTGGATCTCGGATTGCCGCCGACACCGCATAGTCCGGAGGAAGGCTTTGCGTTGATCGGCGAGTTGCTGGCGGTCGATCCCAGCGCGCGCGTGCTGGTGCTCTCGGGGCAGAATTCGCGCGCCAATATTCAGCATGCGCTCACCTTGGGCGCCGTGGATTTCATTCCGAAACCCGCGGACCCCGCGTTGCTGCAAGCGCGTTTGACTCATCACGCGATGATCCGGGAGGTCGAGCAAGCGGCGGCGCCGCGTGAAGGCCTGGTGGAAATGCTTGGTCATAGTCCCGCCATCGACGCCCTCCGGGAGCAGATCCGCCAGTTCTCCGATGCCCCCTTCGCCGTGCTCATCGAGGGCGAGTCGGGTGTCGGCAAGGAACTGGTCGCGAACCGCTTACATTATGAAAGCCGGCGTGCTCGCTTTCCCTTGGTCACGATTAACTGCGCGGCCTTCACGCCGGAGCTTCTGGAGGCACAGTTGTTCGGGCAGATCAAAGGCGCGTTCACCGGAGCGAGCGCGACCAAAAGCGGTGTGTTGGAGGAGGCGGGTGGCGGCAGCCTGGTCCTGGACGAGGTCGGCGAGCTGCCGCCGGCGTTGCAGGTTAAGCTGCTGCGGGTGCTCGAAAACGGCGAGTACTACCGGCTGGGCGAGACCCAGCCGCGGCGCTCCCAAGCAAGAGTCGTCGTGGCGACGAATCTCGATCTACGCACTGCCGTCAGGCGCGGTTCGTTTCGCCACGACCTGTATTACCGCTTGAGCGTGCTGGCGATTCAGGTGCCTCCCTTGCGTGAGCGTGGCGAGGACTGCTTGCTGCTGCTGGAGCATTTTCAGCGTTTGTACGCGGCATCGGTGGCTCCGTTTTCCTTACACGAGGCGGCAAGACAAGATCTGCTGTCTTATGCTTTCCCCGGAAACGTGCGCGAATTGCGCAATATCGTGATTCGCCTCGGGGCGAAATATCCGGGCAAGGAGATCTCGGCCGCGGCGCTGGCGGGAGAGCTTGAAGCCGATATGGCGCTGGCGCCGGGCACGGGAGAGGCCGACTTCGATAGCGCGGCCGAGCGGCAACTGCGAATGCCCGGATTTTGCCTCGATGAAATCATGGAAGGTTGGGAGCGGCGCTACATCGATGCGGCGCTCAAGCTCAGCCATGGAAACCTGAGCCACGCAGCGCGCCTACTGGGCATCAACCGTACGACCCTGTATAGCAGGATCGAACGGCTCAATCACCCGAGACGCTGATGTATTACTCCTATTTCGGCTTACGCCAGCCACCCTTCAAGATCACGCCCGACACGCGCTTGTTCTTTCCGGGAGGCAACCGCGGGGCGGTCCTGGAGGCCTTGGTCTACGCGATTGCAACCGGCGAAGGCATCATCAAGGTCGTTGGGGAGGTGGGAAGCGGCAAGACCATGCTCTGCCGCATGCTGGAGCGCGAGTTGCCCGAGAACGTCGAGATCGTGTATTTAGCGAATCCCAGCCTCTCTCCGGACAACATTCTGCACGCCATCGCGTTTGAATTACATCTGCCGGTCGCGGGGGGCGAGGATCGGCTCAAGGTGATGCACGCGCTGCAAGAATACTTGGTAAGGAAACACGCGGAGAATCGGCGCATCGTCGCGTTTGTCGAAGAAGCCCAGAGCATGCCGCTTGAAACCCTGGAAGAGATCCGCCTGTTAAGCAACTTGGAGACACAGGATGAGAAGTTGTTGCAGATCGTTTTGTTCGGACAGCCGGAGCTGGATGAATCCTTAATGAATCCGCGCATCCGGCAACTGAAAGAGCGCATCACCTACAGCTTTTATTTGCATCCGTTTTCGATTGCCGAGGTGCGGGAATATCTAAGCAGCCGTTTGCGCGCGAGCGGCTACAAGGGAATGGGGATCTTCACGCGCGCTGCGATTCGAACCCTTACGCGCTATTCCAAGGGGCTCTTGCGCAGGATCAATATTCTCGCCGATAAGTCCTTGCTCGCCGCCTACGCCGGGGGCGAGATCAAAGTGAGAACCAGACACGTGCGCAGGGCGGCACGGGACACAGAGTTTGTCGCCAAACCGGGCGCCGCCGTGCTGGCGATGGCGCTGAGCTTTTGCCTCGCCCTCGCGGCGATCGGCTGGTTCGCGTGGCAGCATTTCATTCCAGTGAGCGCGCTCGTCGAGGATACGCGCTCGTTCAGGGACGTGCCGTTATCGGGGGCCATCGGCCGCGGGCTTGAAAGCACGGGCGGTAGCCGTGGAAACAGCGTGGAGTCGGCCGGCGCCGATTCTCCAAAGCAGCCATGAAGCCGGTGCTTGTGACAGGCGGAGCCGGTTACATCGGCAGTCACGTCGTGCGCCAGCTCGGGAAGTGCGGCCGGGCGGTCGTCGTTGTGGACAATCTGTCTACCGGCTTCGAGAAGGCCGTTGTGCACGGGACCTTTATCGCCGGCGATGCCGGCGATCGCAGCCTAATGGATCGCGTCCTCCGGGAACACGGCATCGACACCGTCATGCATTTCGCCGCCCATACCGTCGTGCCCGAATCGGTCCGTGATCCCCTAAAATATTACGCCAACAACACCTGTAATACGCGCGCCTTATTGGAGGCTTGCGCGCATGCGGGTGTAACGCAATTCGTTTTCTCCTCCACCGCCGCGGTCTACGGCATTCCCACGACACCGCTGGCGCGGGAAGACAGCCCAACTTGCCCGATTAATCCTTATGGGACGTCGAAACTCGTGAGTGAATGGATGCTGCGCGATGCTGCGGCAGCCTCCGGGCTGCGCTATGTGATCTTGCGCTATTTTAACGTCGCGGGCTCGGATCCGGAGGGCCGCATCGGGCAGTCGACGCGCGAGGCGACGTTATTGATCAAAGTTGCCGCCGAGGTCGCGCTCGGTAAGCGCGCCCTGCTCTCTATTTTTGGAACCGACTATCCCACCCCGGACGGAACCGGCATTCGGGATTACATCCACGTGGATGACCTCGCTTGCGCCCACCTGAGGGCGCTCGATTATCTTGAGCGTGGCGGCGAGGCGGTGGCCCTAAACTGCGGTTACGGACACGGTTATAGCGTGCGGGAGGTCATTCGCGCCATCGAGAAGATCCACGGACAGCGCCTCAACGTGCGGGAGGAGCCCAGGCGCGCGGGCGATCCGCCGACGCTCGTGGCCGGCGCCGATCGCATCCGGTCCCTCTTGGCGTGGCACCCGCGCTACGATGACCTGGAGTTTATCGTCAAGACTTCGCTCGACTGGGAGCACCGCAGGTTGTATTAGCACCCAGGTCAGGGTCTCACTTGTGGTGA
The DNA here is from genome assembly GCA_050740455.1 of Gammaproteobacteria bacterium. Classification (GTDB taxonomy): domain Bacteria; phylum Pseudomonadota; class Gammaproteobacteria; order JACCXJ01; family JACCXJ01; genus USCg-Taylor. The sequence goes on from JBOIDF010000044.1 coordinate 16,405, forward strand.
CCCACACCGGTCACGCGGGGCGGTTCTTGTGGCGCCGTTTACAGTTTTACCGCTTGCGCTTCATTGGCGCCCAGGAACCAGACATGCACGTCGCGCTGGGGATAGGGGATGGAAACATTGTGGTCCCTTAAGGCACTACACATACACCCCGAGTACGCGGAGGCGATCCGCTCCGTCCATGCGCTGAGGAACCAAAAACGAGAGGGGCTCAAACGCCGGCTGTAAGGCTTCGCGGGTATCCGCTGATACACCGCGCACGAGGTAACGGAGCGCAGCGATGTTTGGCAATGATGAGACATACTACGCCTACGCGGCGGAGGAGATAGGAAGCGGCCAGGTCCGACGCGGCCTCTGGGCCAAGGCCCTCGCCGATAGCGGCTATGACGAGCAGCTCGCTCGAGCGCGTTACCTAAAACTGCGGGTCAAAGCGCTGAAGGCCGAAGTTGCGGCAGCAGACCGCCTAGTCAGAGAGCAGGAGCGGGCGATGCAGCGGCAGGCCGAGGAACAGGCGAAGCTAGAAAAACGACGTACACGGAGCAACCTGTTGGTCTTAAGAAAACGGTGGGCCATAGAAGTGTGTTATGTAATAGTCTCTCTTTGGGTCTCGCTTTGGCTTGCGGGCTGGGGTTTTGTTATCCTAAAAAGCCTCGCGGAAGGACTCTGATTCTACTCGACCCCTGTCTTCCGGGAGCGCAACGCCTGTAAATAAAGCCGCATGGTATGGCGTTTGGTCGGATCCAAATAAAGGCGGTTTGCTGGCCGCCATCCTTGGGCTATGGGGCGAGTCTGCCTGGTGGGCGAACCAGAACAATTTGCCATTTGGCTACACACTAATGAAGCCGCGCAGCGGCGCTCGATTTTTTTACTGGTTCCCAAGCTCCGGCTTGGGAACCCGGTCGGCAAGCTCCAGCTTGCCGGAATCATCCCCACTTCAGAACTAGGAAACGCATAAATCAATTGCCAATATGATCAACCGAGCGCCGTCTGCCTGAAGTCTTTCCTTCGATAACTCGCCGTGCCTCGAAGCCGTTACCGTGTTCGCCAAGAATCATGCCCGCACTTCCTAACCGCGACGGTAAACCACTGGCTGCCACTGTTTACCCGGCAGGAAACGGTGAACATCGTTCTGGATTCATGGCGGTTCCTTCAGCGCGAGGCCGGACTGGTCATCTACGGTTACGTCATCCTCGAAAACCAGCTGCACGTTATTGCCAAATCGGAGAATCTGAGCCGGGATATACAGCGTTTCAAGTCGTTCACGGCCAGGGAAATCATTGCCTATCTGGAGAGCGGAGGTTCGAACAGGCTTCTGGAGTTATTGGCCCTCTGCAAGCGTTCCCACAAGACCGAAAGCCGGTATCAGGTTTGGGAGGAAGGCAGTCACCCGCAACTCATCGGATCCGAGATAATGATGCGTCAGAAACTGGATTATATCCACCACAACCCGGTCAAACGCGGCTATGTCGACCAGCCGGAGCATTGGCGGTATTCCAGTGCCCGGAATTATGCCGGGCAGGAAGGCTTGATCGAGGTGGAGCGCGCCTGGTGATGGGGGCGTGAAGCGGGAGCTTCACGGACCGGGTTCCCAAGCCGGAGCTTGGGAACCAGCAAAAGCCGGAGCTTGGGAACCAGCAACCAGCAACAAGTTTCGCGAGCAAGCCCAGATGCGCGAAGCCTCCGCGCCTACCCAGGTGCGAAACCCGCGAGAACTAAAACGGCGAGCGTGAGGCGAAAACGCATCTCAGAGAGCCTGGTACATGGTTGCAAAGGATTCTACCGTATAGCGCCAGACCTGAAGGGTTTCGGGATCGGCATCTTGAGAGATTCCGGCTTTGCGTTTTAATTCGCGCAGAAATTCCGCGCGTCCCGGTAGCGATTCCCAGACCGCCGGCAAAAACGTCGCCCGCCGGTCCTGTTGCTGGAGGAGCACGCCGTCGGCACCAGGAGCGAGTTGATCCAAGAGCTCCGTTTCGGATTTGAAAATTAACGCGACGGGCGCATTCAACACCGAGATGTGAATGGCAAGGCTTGCACACTCCTCAAAGCTCAGAGGCGGGAAACGCGGATCGCCGAAGGCTGCCGCGCGCGCATTCTCGGCAACATCCATGACCAGGGGCCGATGAGGCTCCAGGCTGCCGATGCATCCCCGCAATTGGCCGTGCGTTTTTAAGGTCACGAACGAGGCCCGGTGGATGCGCAGGCGTTGCGGATAATCGGCGCTGTCAATCGCCGTGTCCGGAACATGCTCGAAGCCTCGCGCGATAGAGCGAGAGGCGGCGTCCAAGAGGAGATGGCGGTCGTCCGGGCGCAAGGGGAGTGATTCGCTAGACGAATAGAGCGCGAAAGCGCCATAGCCGACGACGCGATCCCTCGGGCCGGCCGTGTCGCCCGAATTACGCACATCGAGCGCGGCGATGCGGAGCTTATGCTTGCGCGCGAAATGGAGTAAGCCGTTGATAGGCGCGCACCCGCACGCCTGCTCCGGGCTGAGGGTGGCCATGCCCCTCACGATCGCGGCGGCCGTCGCCCGGTCAATTTCCCGCGCCGTCTCATAGTCGTGGTAGTGACTGAGGTCGGAGCTGACGACGATGAGAGTCTCGGGCTCCTCCCACAGCGCCTCGATGACGGCGCTGACATCCTCCGGCGCGGCGCCGCCCACCACCAGCGGCACGATGGTAAATTGCTCCAGGATCGTTTGTAGGAACGGGATCTGGACCTCGATACTATGCTCAAAGGCATGCGCGTGATCCATCACGCTAACCTGCGGGAATACCGCCAGCTTCTGGGTGACGCCCGGGTCGAGCTCGACCTCCCCCAAGGGGGTCGCGAAGTGCTGGGCGCGCGGCAACGCGAGGCCCGGGACATAAACCCGGTGCCCCGGGCCCAAGAGAACAACCCGGCGAATACGCGCGCGAGCGTCCGCGAGACATGCATAGGCGGATCCTGCGACGGCTCCGGAATAAATGTAGCCGGCATGGGGTGCGATTAGGGCTTTCGGGACTCGCGAGCCGGCCTCTTGTGTCCCCAAATAACCGCCGATCATCCGGCGCAGGTCCATCGGATCGCTGGGATAAAACTGTCCCGCGACGGCGGGCGGACGGGTGTACACAAAGGCTCCTCGCTTAGGCTCTCTATGGATTCGATTATAAGCCGAAAGCGTCCTGGAAGCTGTCCGCACCACCGTTACCTGGTTTCGCGCCGCGGGTGGGGCTGCTCAAATTGCCCGAAAGCACTTGAAAAAAGAGCCTCAGAACCCTATCATTATTGGTCCGACCATTGCGGGGTGGAGCAGTCTGGCAGCTCGTCGGGCTCATAACCCGAAGGTCGCAGGTTCAAATCCTGCCCCCGCTACCATAGCCCCGAGAGCCGGGGCTTTTTATTTAGTCGGAAACGTGCGCGTGGATACGAGGGAGTTAGAAGCTATCATCGAGCCCGTCGTGGCGGGCCTCGGGTATGAGTTTGTCGGCATTGATCGTACCGTCGCCAGACGCGCGCCGTTGATACGGGTGTATATCGATAGCGCCAGTGGAATTACATTGAGAGATTGTGAACGCGTGAGCCAGCAGGTGAGCAGTGTCATGGATGTTGAGGATCCCGTCACCGGGTCCTATACGCTTGAGGTTTCTTCTCCGGGATTGGACCGCCCGCTGTTTACTCTCGATCAGTATTCGCGTTTTCTTCAACGCACCGTGAGCATTGAGACGCTACGTCTGGTCCACGGGCGCCGGAAATTCCGCGGGCGCTTGGACGCGGTCACCGGTAACGAGATCAGCATCACCGAACAGGAAGGGGAAGCCTATACGCTGCCCTTCGATCTCATACACCGGGCCCGCTTGGTGCCGCAATTCGAGTCCAATAAACCCGCGAGGCGTAGCAGATGAACAAGGATATCCTTACCGTCGTCGAAGTTGTTTCCAATGAGAAGGGGGTAAATAAGGAGATCATTTTCGAGGCCTTGGAAGCGGCGCTCGCCAGTGCGACAACCAAACGTTATCGCGACGACATCGATGTCCGCGTATCCATCGACCGGCAGACCGGCGACTATGAAGCCTTCCGGCGTTGGCAGGTTATCGATGAGACTGTAACCACCACGGCGAACGCCGGACCCGATGGCGTCCCGATCGGTGGGGGCGGAGTGGAGTTTCCAGAGCGTCAACTCTCTCTCAGCAAGGCGCGCGAGATCCGTCCCGAGCTGAGCCACGGCGAATATATAGAGGAACCCATGGAAGCTGCGGCGTTCGGGCGTATCGCCGCGCAAGCGGCGAAGCAAGTCATCGTGCAGAAGGTGCGCGAGGCCGAACGCAAGCAGATTGTGGAAGCCTATGAGAGCCGCATGGGCCAGCTGATTACCGGCGTCGTGAAGCGCGTCGATCGCGGTAGCGTGACATTGGATCTCGGCGGCAATGCGGAAGCGATGATTGCGCGCGAGGACATGATCCCGCGCGAAGCAGTGCGGCCGGGGGATCGGCTGCGAGGATACTTGAACGAAGTGCGTCCGGAGAAACGCGGTCCGCAGTTATTCGTCAGCCGCACTGCCACGGAGCTCCTAATCGAGTTGTTCAAGATCGAGGTTCCCGAGATCGGTGAAGGTCTCATCGAGGTGCTCGGGGCGGCGCGCGACCCGGGTCTGCGGGCGAAGATCGCTGTCAAAAGCAAGGACCCTCGGATCGATCCGGTCGGCGCCTGTGTCGGCATGCGCGGCTCGCGCGTGCAGGCTGTCTCCAATGATCTCGCCGGAGAACGGGTCGATATTATTCTTTGGAATGAAAACCCGGCGCAGTTCGTCATTAACGCCATGTCGCCCGCCGAAGTCGTGTCCATCATGGTGGATGAGGATGCGCACAGCATGGATGTGGCGGTCGTGGAGGAGCAACTATCGCAGGCGATCGGCCGTAACGGGCAGAACGTCCGGCTCGCGAGCCAGCTGACCGGGTGGGAGCTGAACGTGATGACCGAAACCGAAGCGGCCGACAAAACCGAGGCGGAAGCCCAGCGTATTCAGCAGATATTCGTAGAAAATCTGCATGTCGACCAGGAGGTCGCTAACATTCTGACCCAGGAAGGCTTCTCGAGCATCGAGGAAGTCGCGTTCGTTCCGGAACAGGAAATGATCGAGATCGAGGAGTTCGATGCGGATCTGGTGGCCGAGTTACGCAACCGGGCCAAGGATTGGTTATTGACCAACGCCATCGCCACCGAGGAACGTCTCGGTGATGTCATGCCGTCGGAAGATCTGCTCAATATGGAAGGCATGGATCCAGAGCTAGCCTACCGCTTAGCCGCGGGGGCAATTGTGACGATGGACGATTTGGCGGAGCAGTCGGTAGATGAGCTGGTAGAAATCGGTGGCATTAGCGGCGAGCGGGCCGGCCGGCTAATCATGACCGCCCGCGCCCCGTGGTTTAAGGCTGCGCAAGAAGAGACCGGGGAGCAGGTGCATGGCTGAAGTGACGGTTAAGCAGTTCGCGAACGTGGTTGGAATTTCCATCGACCGGCTGCTCGCGCAACTGGGCGAGGCGGGGCTGCCGGATAAACAACCCGGCGACCCAATGAGCGATCGGGAGAAGAACCAATTGCTCGTCCATCTTCGGCAGCTCCACGGGCGCGCCGATGAAAGCGCCGAACCGAACCGCATCGTCCTGCGCCGCAAGACCATCAGTGAGATCAAGCTCCCTACCGATCGGCGTAGCGTGCGCAGCAGCAGCACAAAAACGGTGAGCGTCGAGTTCCGCAAGAAGCGCACCTATGTGAAACGTAGCGTATTCGCGGAAGCAGAGGCGCAGCGCCGAGCCGACGAGACCGCGGAACAAGAACGGTTGGCGGCCTTGGAGCTCGGCCGCGCCCGCGAGGAAGAGATCAAAACCGAGGAGCTGGAAGCGCGCCGGCGTGCCGAGGAAGCGGAGGCTCGCGCACGGGTGGACGCCGAGCCGGAACGAGTCTTAGCGCCGGTGGAGGAAACGCTCCGCGAAGCGCCGCCAAGGATCCCGATCCCGGCCGCTGCGGAGCCGCTGGTAAAACGCCAAGCCTACACCGATAAGGTCCCGGCCAAGCGCCAAAAGGAGCCGTCAGGCGAAGCGGTCATCGATCAGCGGGAGCTGCATGTTGCAATCAATAGAACAAGCCGCCGGAAGAAGAAACCGGGGCCTCGGCGAATGGTCGTGCCGCTCGCGCCCAAGCACGGTTTCGAGATGCCGACCGCGCCCATTGTGCGTGAGATCGCGATCCCTGAACGGGTCACCGTCGCCGAGTTGGCGCAACGGATGTCGGTCAAGGCGGCTGAGGTCATCAAAGTCATGATCAACCTCGGGACGATGGCGAGCATTAATCAAGTGCTCGATCAGGAGACGGCGGTGATAGTGGTTGGGGAGATGGGCCACAAGGCCAAGCCGTTTAAAGACGATGCGGCGGAGGCGGAACTGCTCGGAGTTTCCGATGCTATCGCGTGCGAGAAAGTGGCGCGTCCCCCCGTGGTCACGATCATGGGCCACGTCGATCACGGCAAGACTTCATTGCTCGATCACATACGGCGTACCCGGGTTGCCGCCGGCGAGGCCGGCGGGATCACGCAGCATATCGGCGCTTATCATGTCCTCGTCCGGGAAGGTTCCATTACGTTTTTGGATACGCCGGGCCATGCGGCTTTTACGGCCATGCGGGCGCGCGGCGCTAAAGTCACCGACATCGTGGTATTGGTGGTCGCAGCCGACGACGGGGTGAAAACGCAAACGATCGAGGCCGTGCAGCATGCCAAAGCGGCGAATGCGCCGATACTGGTCGCCGTCAATAAGATCGATAAACCGGGCGCGGACCCCGAGCGCGTTAAGCAAGAGTTAACGGGGCACGGCATCGTACCGGAGGAGTGGGGAGGGGACGCGATTTTCGTGAACGTTTCCGCCAAGACCGGGGAAGGTATTGACCGCTTGCTGGAATCGATCCTGCTGCAGGCCGAGGTTCTCGAGCTCCTGGCGGTGCCGGCCGGACCGGCGGCGGGGGTGGTGATCGAATCCAGATTAGACAAGGGACGTGGCCCGGTCGCCACGATCTTGGTGCAACAAGGCCTGCTCAAGCGGGGCGATATTTTACTCACGGGTCAGGAATTCGGCCGCGTCCGCGCGATGTTGGATGAAAACGGGCTATCGATCGAGGAAGCCGGGCCGTCGCTGCCCGTGGAAGTCCTGGGCTTGTCGATGGCCCCCAATGCGGGCGATGAGGCGGTGGTCGTCGCCGATGAACGCAAGGCGCGCGAAATCGCCGAGGTTAGGCAGGGTAAGACCCGGGAAGGCAAGCTCGCACGGCAACAAGCAGCCAAGCTCGATGATGTTCTGCTGCAGATGGAGGACGGAAAAACCAGTAGCCTGAATGTTTTGATCAAAGCCGACGTGCAAGGATCCGCGGAAGCCTTGGTCGATGCCTTGACGAAGCTCGCCACCGACGAGGTGCGCGTCAACGTCATCGCGAACGGTGTAGGCGGGATCAGCGAGTCCGATGTCAATCTCGCCGTGGCGTCGAAGGCGATCGTGATCGGGTTCAACGTGCGCGCCGATGCCAGCGCCCGCAAGTTGGTCGAAGAAACCGGCGTGGAGCTACGTTATCACAGTATTATCTACAACGTGATCGATGAAATGAAGGCGGCATTGAGCGGTATGCTCGCACCGGAGGTCAAGGAGCAGATTATTGGCATGGCGGAAGTACGCGATGTGTTTCGATCGTCGAAGTTTGGCGCGATCGCGGGTTGTATCGTCACGAGCGGCGCCGTGCGCCGGGCTAACCCTATACGCGTGCTGAGAAATAACATCGTGATTTACGAAGGGCAACTGGAGTCGCTACGCCGCTTCCGGGACGATGTCAACGAAGTGAAATCCGGCACCGAATGCGGAATCGGCGTCAAGGACTACAATGATGTGAAGCCGGGTGACCAGATTGAAGTATTCGAGCGCATCACGCTCGCACGCAGCATCTAGCGCGCAATGGGACAGGAATTCGACCGCAAGCTACGCCTTGCGGAGCAAATCAAACGGGAACTCGCGCCGCTCGTATCGCGGACCGCGCAAGACGCCCGTTTGGGTCTTGTGACCGTCACGGCGGTCGATGTCACGGCGGACCTGCACGACGCCAAGGTTTATGTATCCTGCCTCGGGGGCAGCGCACAGGAGGTAGTGACGCGGCTAAAGCGCGCCGCGGGGCGTTTCCGAACTATCCTTGCTCGGCGTTTGAGCCTCCGGGCGGTCCCGCGCCTGCTTATCCATCATGACGAGACGTTGGAGCGAGTCGAACGTCTGGCGGCGCTGCTCAAAGGGACCGATTCCGGCGGGGAAGTTCCGCGTTCGCGCTAGCATTGACGTTGGGCCGATGGCGAACCGTCACGACCGGCAAGGCCGAGATATTCACGGGATCTTATTGTTCGACAAGCCTCCCGGCCTTAGCTCCAACGATGCCCTGCAACGCGTAAAGCGCTTATTTCGCGCCCGCAAGGTTGGGCACACGGGGAGCTTGGATTTCTTGGCCACGGGCCTGTTACCGCTCTGCTTTGGCGAGGCGACCAAGCTTTCGGGGTTTCTTCTGAACGCGAATAAACGTTACCTCGCTACGGTAAAACTGGGCGTCTCGACCACCACCGGCGATGCCGAAGGCGACATCACGCGCGCGCTGACGCCGCCCGCATTCGATCTGGAAACGCTCCACGAAGTGCTGGCATCGTTCACCGGACGCTTACAGCAGACTCCGCCCATGCATTCGGCGATTAAGCACCGAGGCTGCCGGCTGTATGAACTTGCACACCAAGGGATCACGGTCGCGCGCACGCCGCGTACGGTGGCCATACATGAGCTGCGCTTGCTGCGCTATGGAGATGACGATGTGGACATAGCGGTTGAGTGTTCCAAGGGCACCTATATCCGAACCTTAGCTACAGATATCGGTGAGCGGCTGGGTTGCGGCGCCCACGTGCGGGCGCTTCAACGGGTTGGAGTCGGGCCTTTCGACATCGATGCCGCGCTCGATTTCGAAACGCTGCAACGATTAGCGCAGGAAGGGATGGAAGCGCTGAGGCGCTCGTTGCTCGATATCGATAGCGTCCTATTCGCTGAGCCGCATATCGCTTTGTCTCGGGACGCCACCTACTACTTGTGCCGCGGCCAAGCGGTGGTGGTGCCGTATGCGCCGACGCACGGCCTAGTCAGGCTTTACGATCACCATATGCATTTTTTGGGTGTCGGGCAGGTGCTCGAAGACGGCAGAATCGCGCCGCGGCGCTTGCTGCGGCGGTGAAAAACGTCGCTTGTGCGAAGCTGTGTTTATGCTTGTTCCTTGTTCGGACCCGGAGCGCTGGTTACAATAACCGGTTGAAATCGTGAGTTGCATAGGTTTAGGGGGTCTGATGGTACTGCCGCCGGCACTAAAAAAAGAAGTCATGGATAAATTTAAGCGCTCCGCGGGCGACACCGGATCGCCCGAGGTGCAGGTTGCGCTTATTACCCGCCGTATCGAGGATTTGGCGGAGCATTTTAAAACGCACCAATCCGACCACCACTCTCGCCAGGGCTTGCTGAGGATGGTCAACAAACGGCGTAAGCTACTCGATTATATTAAGCAGTATGATATGCAGCGCTATCGAGAGTTAATCAGCAGCTTGGGATTGCGCAGATAGGCGATCGTTATCGCCTTAGACCACTCCCCGCATCGATGCGGCCGTTCGCACCTACCATTTCCATTTAGTCGAGCACCAGCATGCGCCTTGTAAAAAAATCATTCCAATACGGATCCCATGTTGTTGTACTAGAGACAGGGGAAATCGCGCGACAAGCTTCGGCGGCAGTGACGGTGAGCATGGGGGATACCGTGGTATTGGTTTCCGTGGTAGGGAACAAGGAACCGGTGCCGGGCCGGGATTTCTTCCCTCTGACCGTGGACTATCAGGAACGCACCTATGCGGCGGGCAAGATCCCCGGAGGGTTCTTCAAACGCGAGGGCCGTCCGAGCGAAAAAGAAACCCTCACCTCGCGGTTGATCGATCGGCCCTTGCGTCCGTTGTTTCCCGAGGGAATGACGAACGAGGTACAAATCATCGCCACGGTGCTATCGCTCGATCCCGAGATCGATCCGGACATCCCGGCGCTCATCGGCGCGTCGGCGGCCGTAAGCATCTCGGGGATCCCGTTTAAGGGCCCGATTGGGGCAGCGCGCGTTGGCTATCTGGATGGAAACTACGTACTCAATCCGACCTTCAGCCAAATCAAGTCGTCGCGTCTCGACCTCGTTGTGGCCGGCACCCAATCCTCGGTGCTCATGGTCGAATCGGAGGCCGATCAGCTCGCCGAGGATGTCATGCTGGGCGCGGTGATGTTCGGCCACGAACAAATGCAGGTCGTGATCCGTAACCTCCGGGAATTCGTCCATGAGGTAGCCCCGCTTCCCTGGAACTGGCAACCCGCGGTACAGGACACGGCCCTGATGAGCGCGGTGGAATCAAGGGTCGGGCAAGCTATTCGCGAGGCGTATGCGATCACCGATAAGCTCGCGCGCCGGAGCCGAATTAATGCTCTTCGCAAGCAGGCGCAGGAGACGCTCGGCGGGCCGGCGCACGGCGCCCCGTGGGCCGCGGAGGATCTCGTGAATGCATTCGCCGAGATCGAACAGCGGGCTGTCCGCGGTATGATTCTCGATCAACGGCGCCGTATCGATGGCCGCGCCATGGACACGGTCCGCCCGATCACTGTCCGCGTCGGGGTATTACCTCGCACGCACGGCTCGGCGCTGTTTACGCGCGGCGAAACCCAGGCCTTGGTTATCACCGCCTTAGGAACGGGGCGGGATGCGCAGATCATCGACGCCATCGAGGGGGAGCGCAAGGAAGCCTTCATGTTGCATTATAACTTTCCGCCGTTTTGCGTCGGCGAGACCGGCCGGGTGGGTTCACCCAAACGGCGAGAGATTGGACACGGGCGCCTGGCGAAGCGAGGAATTCAAGCCGTGATGCCGGATGCTTCCGAGTTTCCCTACGTGGTTCGCGTAGTGTCGGAAATCACCGAGTCCAACGGCTCAAGCTCGATGGCTTCCGTGTGTGGAACCAGCCTGTCATTGATGGATGCCGGTGTGCCCCTCAAGGATGCGGTCGCCGGGATCGCAATGGGCCTCGTGAAGGAAGGTGAGCGCTTCGCGATATTATCCGACATCATGGGTGATGAGGATCATCTCGGCGACATGGATTTCAAGGTTGCGGGAACGGCGCATGGCGTGACGGCGCTGCAGATGGACATCAAGATCGATGGGATCACCCGTGAAATCATGGAGCTGGCGCTGCGGCAAGCCCATCAGGGCCGTTTGCATATACTTGAGCGAATGAACGCCGTGATCGCCAAACCACGGCCGGAGATGTCGGAGTACGCGCCGAGGATTATCACCATCAAGATCGACCCGGAGAAAATCCGGGACGTTATCGGTAAGGGTGGTTCGACGATTCGTGCCATCACCGAGCAGACCGGGGCCGTCATCGACATCACCGACGATGGCACGGTGAAAATCGCCTCCATTGATAATGCCGCGGGGCAAGAGGCGCGGCGCCGCGTCGAGCAAATCACAGCCGACGTTCAAGTGGGCATGATCTATGAGGGCCGGGTCGCCAAGCTTATGGACTTCGGTGCGTTTGTGACCATCTTGCCCGGGAAAGACGGCTTAGTGCATATATCGCAGATTTCCGACGAGCGCGTCGAAAACGTGAGTGACAAGCTGCGCGAGGGCGATACCGTGCAGGTAAAAGTGCTCGAAGTCGATAAGCAAGGGCGTATACGCTTGAGCATGAAGGCGGTGAACGCCGGAGGGACGGCGAATTAAAGCGCGGCGCGCTTGGTTGCGTGAAGCGGGAACAGAATCATCAAACTGAAACGATTAGGATCAACACATGGTTAGCATTCGTTTGAGCCGGCACGGCACCAAGAAAAGGCCTTTCTACCACATCGTAGTCACCGACAGCCGCAACCAGCGCGACGGGCGTTACCTTGAGCGCGTCGGTTTCTTCGATCCGCTCACGGCCTTGAGTGACACCAGCCTGCGTATCGATAAGGAACGCGCCGGCTATTGGATTTCCAAGGGCGCCAAGGTTTCCGAGCGCGTCGCCACTTTGATGAGGCACGGTTCCGCTGCGTAAGGGTTCCCAACGCCGCAGTTAGAATGCGCTGAGCCGTGGCAGGAGATGTTGACGGCGTCGTCATCGTAGGCCGTTTCGTGGGGATCCACGGACTGCGAGGCGATGTTAAGGTTTTATCCTACACGCATCCGCGGGAAGGCATCTTGCGGTACGCGCCCTGGTATGGGTGCTTTGAGGGCGAATGGCGCGAAATAGCGCCTGAAAGCGCAACCGTCAAGGGTAAGGGATTGGTAGCGCGATTCGCGCATCATTCGGCCCCTGAAGACGGGCAGCGGCTCATGGGAGTCCCCATCGCTGTGCGCCGCAGCCAGTTTCCGGTACTGCCTCTTGGGGAGCATTATTGGCACGATCTCATCGGCCTCGACGCGGTCGCGGAGGATGGGGCGCTTCTCGGTCGGGTCGTGGATATCATCGCGACCGGCGCCAACGATGTACTTGTAGTTAGGGGACGCCGCGAGCACCTGATACCCTATGTACTCGGTATCTACGTGCAGCGTGTCGATTTGGAACATTCCCGGATCGAGATCAATTGGGATCCCGAGTAATCAAATTTCAAATACGATCGATTAGATCCCTGGGACAAGACCGCGGGGAATATATTTGAATGCTACGCCTCGGGGTCGTGACGCTATTTCCCGAGATGCTCCATGCGCTCACGGGATATGGGATCAGCGGCCGAGCGGTCGAGCGGGGTCTGGTCCAACTGCGCCTCTGGGATCCTAGGGAGTTTACCCGCGACAAGCACCGCAGCGTCGATGATCGCCCCTATGGCGGCGGGCCGGGCATGGTAATGATGTATGAGCCGCTGCGGGACGCGATTCACGCCGCGGCGGCGTGGCTTGGGAACGACGCTTGGGTGGTCGCTATGACACCGCAAGGGCGGCGTTTGGAACAGACCTACCTGGCAGAATTGGTCGCACGCGGCAAGTTGATGCTCGTGGCGGGCCGCTACGAGGGCATGGACGAACGCTTGATCGAGGCGGAAGTCGACGAGGAATGCTCGATCGGAGATTATGTCATCAGCGGGGGCGAGCTCGCGGCCATGGTGTTAATTGACGCGCTGGTGCGCCTGTTACCGGGAGCCCTGGGTCACCAAGACTCGGCCCGCGAGGACTCGTTTTACACCGGTCTCTTGGATTATCCCCACTACACCAGGCCTGAAAATATCGATGACAGGGCCGTGCCGCCGGTATTGCTCAGCGGCAACCACGAGGCGATCCGCCGCTGGCGCTTAAAACAGGCCTTGGGACGAACCTGGTCACGGCGTCCGGATCTGCTCAAAAATAGGGCGTTGCGGATCGAAGAGCAAGAATTGCTGGATGAATTTGTCACCGAACGGGCCGCCGAAACGGGTGGTAGCGGTGGCAATTTCAAAGGCTCGTAAACGCAAGGTGTCAGCATGCTAAGATAGCAACCAGGTGAATCGGTAGGGAGTTCGCTAATGAATCAGATAGTCAGCCAGTTAGAATCCGCGGCCATGGACCGCAAGGTGCTCGATTTTCGTCCGGGGGACACGGTTGTCGTCCAGGTGAAGGTCAAAGAGGGCGACAGGGAGCGCCTGCAAGCGTTCGAAGGAGTCGTGATCGCGAGGCGCAATCGTGGTTTTAACTCGTCACTCACGGTACGCAAGATATCGCACGGCGAAGGGGTGGAACGCGTGTTCCCCCTGTATAGCCCTCTGCTCCAGGAGATCGTCGTTAAACGCCGCGGCGACGTGCGCCGGGCGAAGCTATATTACACGCGTAAGCTAAGCGGTAAGGCCGCCAGAATTAAGGAGAAGATCAAGCGCCAATAGGGCGAGCCTAGGCAATGGACGACGGCGTCTGCGATGCGGGGCGATCCCTGTCCTCCGTGGGTCCCGGCGGTGCAGATCGATCACTCGACATCAAGCGCTGGCTCCTCACACATGAAACCGGCGCCGCATATTGAAACCGCGCGCGAAGCGGCCGATGTGGAGGTCATCGAGCGTTTTCTCGATGGCCTCTGGATGGAACGCGGGCTAGCCAATCATACGCTAAGTGCCTATCGTTCGGATCTCACCGCCTTTAGCCGCTGGTTAAGAAGGGAAGCGCGCGACCTTCAGTGCGTGGATCGCGGCGATCTGTTGCGATATCTCGGCAGTGACGTGTCGGCAAGGACCACGGCGCGCCGCTTATCGAGCTTGCGGGCCTTCTATCAGCGCCTATCAAGGTTAGGCTTGGTGAAGGAGGATCCCACGGATCGAGTGCAAGGACCGCGATTAGCGCGGTCGCTGCCCGGAACCTTGTCGGAAGCGGAGGTGGATGCCCTGCTGCGGGCACCCGATGGCGACAAGCCCATCGGCATGCGCGACCAAGCGATGCTTGAGCTTATCTACGCAACGGGTTTGCGGGTGTCGGAGCTGGTCACGCTCACCTGCAGCCAGATCAATCTACGGCAAGGTGTGTTGCGCGTGACGGGCAAGGGGAACAAAGAACGGCTGGTGCCGATGGGTGATACCGCATCGGGGATCCTCACGCGGTATCTCGATTTCGCTCGCCCGGAATTGTTAGCAGGCCAGGGGGCGGAACGTCTGTTCATAAAAAAGCGCGGCCAAGGCATCACCCGGCAGGCATTCTGGAAAATGGTTAAGCGGTATGCATGGCAGGCTGGAATTCACAGGCCTATTTCTCCGCACACCTTGCGGCATGCGTTCGCGACTCACCTCTTGAATCACGGTGCGGATCTTCGCGTCGTGCAACTCCTCCTCGGGCATAGCGACATCGCGACGACACAAATCTATACTCACGTGGCGCGAAGCCGGCTCAAGGAACTGCACGCGGCACATCATCCGCGCGGTTAGCAGTAGTATATAGCGCCTCAGGATGCGAACTGAACTTGGTCTAACTAATAAGCATTTATCCGTTGTGCGCTGTCCAGCATGACGGATAAATGTCTGTTGGACTAAACCGCGACCACACGGGCGCTGTCAAGTTGGATCAGCTCTTCTTATATAAAGGGGATTGTA
>JBOIDF010000045.1:0-30763 GCA_050740455.1 Gammaproteobacteria bacterium
AAGGCATCTCGTCGCGCCGCCGCGTCCTCTGCATCGCACTCCCCCGGGATGTCGACGAAGTTTCCAATATAGAAAACCCGGCCGGCCGGGAGCCCCTGACGGACAAGGTAGTCGCAAAGCCCCCGCGTGTTCCCTATCCATGCATGCGCGTGCCGGTAGCTTTTCAGGTCGTAGTAGCCGCCGAGCCGAGCGATGTGGATCGGTCCCGAGCGCTCCGGTATATGCGTGAGCCGTGTGGCGCGGCCGAGATAGGTTTGGACGATCGCGGGCCGAAGCGAGCGGATAATCTGTCCGATGCGAAAACGCGCGTGCAGGTCCCAGGCTCCAAGCATCCGCACATGTGCTTGCGGAACCGCGCCGTCAAGGCGCTTACCGACTTCACTTTGCGGCGGATTAAGCGCATGGACCGGAAAGCCGCTCCGGGCAAGCCCCTGCACCAGCCGGCAATAAAACCCCTCGGCGCCGCCCGGGCCGCGGCTGCCGATGATGTGAACGGAGGGGATTAAAGTGACCACGCCCGAATTATTCTACAAGTTCCTTCGGCGCGCTGCGGGATGTGTTTGGTCGGGTTGACCGCGCTATACTTAGCTTGTCGACCCGATCCCGCGGCTAAACCGACAACCGGAGCCGCGAATGGTATTTTTGGAGGTGGCCAATGCAAGAATATAAATCGGACAAGCTCGTCGTGCGTTACGATCCTAAGATATGTATTCACGCCGGAAGCTGTGTCCGTGAGCTTCCGGGGGTATTCGACATCGCCAAGAAGCCGTGGATTACTATACAGGGCGCGCCCACGGAAGAGATCGTGAACCAGGTCAAGCGCTGTCCCTCGGGGGCATTAAGCTACGAGATCCTGGATAAGAGCGAGTAAATCGCCAGACCTACCCCGTGGCACAAAAGCTGTGCAGACCCTACGGTTCCTGGGCCTCGCCGATCACGAGCGATCTCATCGTCGCTAAGTCCATCGGCCTCGGCGGCATTCAGTCCGACGGCCGGAATCTCTATTGGCACGAGATGCGGCCCGAGGAAGGCGGCCGCGGCGTCATCGTTTGTTACGACGGGCAAGGGGCGGTATCGGCGCTGGTACCGCCGCCGTTCAATGCCCGTACGCGTGTTCACGAGTATGGCGGCGGAGCTTTCCTCGCAGCGGATGGGATCGTCTATTTTTCCAACTTCGAGGACCAACGCATCTACCGCGTGATGCCGGGTGTTCCACCGCAGGCTACCACGCCCGAAGGCGCGTTTCGCTACGCCGATGCCGCCCTCGATCGAATAAGGCAACGCCTGATCTGCGTGCGCGAAGACCATTCCGAACCCGAACGGGAACCCGTCAATGCCGTGGTCGCCCTACCGCTTACCGGCAGCAAAGGTGCGCAGGTGCTGGTCTCGGGCGCGGATTTCTATTCCGATCCGCGCCTTAGCCCCGAAGGCCGGCGGATCTGTTGGCTCTGCTGGTATCACCCGAACATGCCTTGGGACGGGACCGAGCTCTGGGTTTCAAGCGTGCGAGGAGATGGTTCCTTGGGCGATGCGCGGCGCATCGCCGGTGGTCCCAAGGAATCGATCTTCCAGCCCGAGTGGTCCCAGGACGGCCGCAGCCTTTTTTTCGTCTCCGATCGGAGCGGGTGGTGGAACCTTTATTGTTGGACCGATCTCGAGGTCAAGGCGCTGATGCCGATGGAAGCGGAGTTTGGCCTTCCTCAGTGGGTGTTCGGCGAGAGCACCTATGCGCCTCTATCGGCTCACGAGCTCGCTTGCACGTATATACAAGGCGGATCCAGCCACTTCGCTCACCTCAATGTGGACTCGGGCGAGTTGCGCGCGGTCGAGCTACCCTATACCGCCATCGGTTCGCTGCGCTCACACGGGCGCGAGATAGCGTTTATTGGCGCCTCGCCCACGGAGTTTCCGTCCGTCGTCACGCTTAACCTGGCTTCGGGTACCC
Source organism: Gammaproteobacteria bacterium (assembly GCA_050740455.1). GTDB lineage: Bacteria > Pseudomonadota > Gammaproteobacteria > JACCXJ01 > JACCXJ01 > USCg-Taylor. The sequence continues at coordinate 1,946 of JBOIDF010000045.1, forward strand.
CACACGTTCTGAAGCGCTCCAGTGATCTCGAACTCGACCCCGGCTATGTTTCGGCGGGCGAGCCGATCGAGTTTCCGACCGAGGGCGGCCGTAGCGCACACGGGTTTTTCTATGCGCCCGCGAATAGAGACTTCATGGCCCCGGGGGACGAGCTCCCGCCACTCCTCGTGACCAGCCACGGTGGGCCCACGGCCGCGACCCACAACGGCTTGAAGCTCACGACACAATTCTTCACCAGCCGCGGATTCGCGGTCCTGGATGTCAATTACGGGGGCAGCACCGGGTTCGGCCGCACCTATCGCGAACGGCTCTACGGCCAGTGGGGGATCGTCGATGTTCAGGATTGCACCCAGGGCGCGCTGCATCTGGTCCGCCAAGGCACGGTCGATCCCAAGCGGCTGGCCATTCGCGGCGGCAGCGCCGGGGGTTTCACGACGCTCGCCGCGCTCACGTTTCACGATGTGTTTACCGCCGGGGCGAGTCACTATGGCGTCAGCGATCTCGAAGCCTTGGCCCGAGATACGCACAAGTTCGAATCGCGTTACCTCGAGCAGCTCATCGGCGCTTACCCGGCGCGCGCCGATCTGTACCGCGCACGCTCACCGATCCACGCCGTGGACGGTTTGTCTTGTCCGGTGATCTTTTTCCAGGGCTTGGAGGACAAAGTAGTGCCGCCGAACCAAGCCGAGAAGATGGTCGCCGCCTTGCGGAGTAAAGGATTGCCGGTGGCCTATCTCGCTTACGAAGGCGAACAGCATGGCTTTCGCCAGGCTAAGAACATCAAACGCACCTTGGATGCCGAGCTGTATTTCTACTCGCGCGTCTACGGGTTCGATCTCGCGGAGCCCGTCGAGCCGGTGACAATAGAGAACCTCCGTTGATCCTTAGAGCTTTGATCCTGCTCGGCGTGCGTCGCGGCGTGCCGAGCAAGCGCCCAGGCGACGTGCTCGCGGACCAGCTCCGAGGGATGCGCGCGCCTTTGCTCCAGGGCCGCGACGGCCTCGGGTGAGGCGGGTGCATTTCCCAGGGCCACGGCAATATTGCGTAGCCACCCTTCATAACCCACACGCCGGATCGCGGAACCTTCGGTGTTTTTCAGAAACGCCTCCTCGGTCCAGTTAAATAAAGCGACGAGATCGGGCGCATCCAATCCATGGCGGGGTTTGAAATCGGTCTCGCGGCTCAAGCGCGCGAAGCGGTTCCAAGGGCAGACCAGTTGGCAGTCGTCGCAACCGAAGATGCGATTGCCGATCAAGGGCCGCAGCGGTTCCGGGATCGGACCGCGAAGCTCGATCGTGAGATAGGAGATACAGCGCCGGGCATCGAGCCGATAAGGCCCGAGGATGGCTTGGGTAGGACAGATTTCGATACAGGCGCTGCAGCGGCCGCAATGGTTCGCAGCGTGAGGCGGATCGGTCGGCAGCGGCAGATCGGTATAGATCTCACCGAGAAAAAACCAGGAACCCGCCTGGCGATTAATCAGGTTCGTGTGCTTGCCGATCCAGCCGAGACCGCTGTTGCGCGCCAAGGCCTTTTCCAGGACCGGGGCGCTATCGGAGAACACGCGATAGCCGCAGGGCCCGGCGCGCGCGTTGATGCGATCGGCCAAGCGCCGCAGCCGTTGCCGGAGCACGCGATGGTAATCGCGGCCGAGGGCATAGCGGGCGATGTAGCCTAAGCGGGGGTTGTCGAGTATGGCTTGCGCCGGAGCGGCGCCCGGCGGTAGATAGTCCAAGCGCGCCGAGATCACTCGCAGCGTCCCCGGCACCAGCTCATCCGGGCGGCTTCTTTTCGTGCCGTGCCGTGCCATGTAGCGCATCTCGCCGTGATAACCTGCGGCGAGCCAGTCGCGGAGGCGGTGCTCGTCCTCGCCGAGATCGACGCCGCTGATGCCGATCTGCTGAAAGCCGAGATCTCGGCCCCAAGCTTTGATTTCCGTTGCTAAGCGAGCATAGCTCAAGGCGCTAGCCCTCGCCGAAAAGTCGCTCAAACCGCTCCCGCGTCTCCCTGCTCGCGAAGCTCGCGAAGCGTTCCGTGAACGACCCGCGTGTCTTAAGCTCGTCCTGCAACAACTGTACGTCCAGCGCCTGCGCGGCCATAAGGGCCGCCGGCGGGAGGCCGCGGGCCGCCTCGGCCCGGGGCAACCACTCTCTCAGTAAACGCCGCTGGACATTCGAATCCACGAGCCTCCCTAACACGTCTTGCAGTTCCTTGAGTTGTTTGAGTACGGCGCGAACGTCCTCCCCATCGGAGTAGAGCTCCCGAAACGATTCGATCAGGTAGCGCAATTTCTTACCGCTCTTGCGCAGTTCGTGCAGGGTCGCGCCGGTCGCGCCCTCCCCCGCATGGCGTCCTCCGGCCAGCGCCTTACGATAGCGTTTGCGGATGACACGGCTCGCGAACGCCACGATCGGTTCGTTGCCGCGAGGGGTTCGGCAGGCGTGCGCCGCCCGTTCGTCGAGAAACGCGCCGTAAGCGCGTTTGAAACCGGCATAACGCCGGGCCGCGCAGGTCCTCGCGAGCCGCTCCTGCTCGATCTTCTGGGCCTCATGGAGCACGGCCTTCAAGGGCGCGAGTCCTCTGGCCAGTACCGCCGGGATCCGGCGGCGGAATTCAGGCAATTTATCCAGGAAGACGTCGAGATCGCGCAACGCGCCGGTACACCCTGCAAGCCACGCGAGAACACTGCGGAAGCGCTGGTAGGGGCGCTCGGGGAACACACCACGCGTCTGGTTCAAGATGGAACGCGAAGTGCGGATCGCGACGCGGAAGTCGTGTAGCGCCTCGGAGTCCGCGCCATCTAGCAGGCGGCGTTCGTGCCGGTTCATGATGGTGCAGTGCGCGCCGAGCACCTGGGCCACGGCGAGGTCCGCGCGCATTTGGGGCTCAAGAGGTGCCATCCTGGCTAAAATCCGCGCGCTTCGCGGACGCGCTCATAGGCGGCGCGGATCTCGCGGGTTTTTTGCGTCGCGAGCTTGATCATCTCCTCCGGCAGTCCTTTCGCCACAAGCTTATCCGGGTGATGTTGGCTCATGAGCCGGCGATAGGCTTTCTTGACTTCATCATTGGTCGCGGTCGCCGTCAGGTTCAGGATCGCGAAGGCATCGTCCACGCTATACTTTTCCCGCGTTTCCCGCGGGGCATCGGCGCGCGAACGCCACCCGTGGCCGGCTTCCGCGCGCGCCATCGCTTCCAGACGCTGGTACTCCAGGCGCGAAAACCCGAGCTGGTCGGACACATACAACAGGAGCCGGTGCTCGGCGGGATCGAGGTGAGCGTCCGCCCATGCCGCCGCGAGCTGGATCTCGAGGAACATGCGCTTGAGGCTGTGCCGGTTGCGGATTTCGTGGCGAAGCTGCGCCAATACCGCATCCAGGGGGAAGCCGTGGGACTTGCCTTCACTGAATAAGTGCATCGCAGTTTGCCTCTGATCCAGGGACAGATCCATCCGCCCCATGACGCTGCGCGCCAGGTTGATCTCGCGATCCGTGATCCGTCCGTCGGCCTTGCAGATATGTCCCATCACCGCGAAGGTCGCGGTATAGAAGGCCGTCTGGACGCTCTCGCGGGCGTCGGGACCGCCGCGGGGCACGCCCTCGAAGGGCCGCCCGAGGCCTTCATCCACATTGTGCCCGAGCGCCGCCCCGAGCATGGCCCCAAGGGGCCCGCCCAGCATGTAGCCGAAGGCGCCCCCGATAATTTTGCCCCACCATGCCATAGCGCTCCATTGTACCAATTCCGTTCGCCGCGGTTCGGGGCGGCTTCGGATTACGCCGGCCGAATGATTCCGGGTAAACTATGGACGGTTCACGCCAAAGCCGCCGGTTGCGAAACGTCTGAACTCCGTACTTCCGGTACAAAGGGCACCATGATCAACTTCATTCAAGACTGGTATCGCAGAAATTTCTCCGATCCCCAGGCGACGCTGCTGGCGGTGTTCATGGCGGTGACCTTCAGCGTCGTCCTCGTCATGGGCGACATGTTGGCGCCGTTCTTGGCCGCGATCATTATCGCCTACCTCCTGGAAGGGCCGGTGCAGTATCTACAAAAGGCGTGGGGCTCGCGCGTCATCGCCGTCGTGGTGGTGTTTCTCCTGTTCATGACCGTCCTGCTGTTCCTGGTCTTGGGGCTCATTCCTCTCCTCTACCACCAGGTCGCGGAATATTTTCAGGAGCTTCCGAATCTCATCAACGACGGGCGCACGACCTTACTGACCTTGCCCGAGTCCTATCCGGCTTTCGTATCCGTCGAGCAGGTAGAAGAGCTGATGACGATGATGCGGCGGAGCATCGCCGAGCTTGGTGAAAACGTTTTGTCCGTCTCCCTGGCGTCCATTCCCACCCTCATCATCGCCCTGGTGTATTTGATCGTGGGTCCTCTGCTCGTGTTCTTCTTACTCAAGGACAAAGCTCTCATTCTCGGCTGGGCGCGGGATTTCCTGCCGCAGGATCGCAGGCTCTTGCTCAAGGTGTGGCGCGAGATGGATGATCAGATCGGCAATTACGTGCGCGGCAAGATCAACGAGATCCTGATCGTCGGTGTCGTCACCTACGTCATTTTCGCGCTCATGGGCTTGTCGTACGCCGCACTGCTCGCGGTGCTCGTCGGGGTGTCGGTGATCATCCCGTACATCGGCGCCGTGGCGGTGACCTTTCCGGTGGCCTTGGCGGGCTACGGCCAGTGGGGATGGGGGCCGGATTTCGCCTGGTTCATGGTCGCCTATGCCGTCATCCAGGGCTTGGACGGCAACCTGCTTGTGCCCCTGTTATTCTCGGAAGCCGTGAATCTTCATCCGGTGGCGATCATCCTTGCCGTGCTGGTGTTCGGCGGGCTCTGGGGGTTTTGGGGGGTGTTCTTCGCGATTCCGCTCGCGACGCTGGTCAAGGCATTGCTCAATGCCTGGCCGAAACCGCCGGGCGAGGTGCCCGTTCAACTTCCCGAAATGCGCCAGCAGGCGCGCTAGCACCCTTAGGTCCTGACCACGCCACGTCGCCCGCACGCTGCGGGCGACGTCCTCAAATCCCCTTTCTCCAAGACCTAAAGCTGCGGTTTCTCCGCACTGCTTTCCTTCATAATGCTCTTCTTCGCCGCCTCGAACCAGGAATCGATCGTGGTTACGATAGGCATGAGCTTGGCGTGAAATTTAGCGCCTAGGTAGAGACCTAGGACGATACCTAGAATCAGCCAGACCATAAACACCTCCTCTAAATTATCGTTATCAATAAGCAGCTAGTCGTGTGTCTATAAAATAGCAGCCCTTGCGTGCGGGCTGGATACTTGGACGTCGCTGATGCGCGCGACGCTTACGCTATGCCGCAGGCTCCACTCCCGACTAGCAAGCATAGCATAGCCGCAAGCTTCTGATCGGACAATCGGCCTATTTCACGAGCCCAACTGGACAACTTACCCCGGTGCCGCCCAGGCCGCAGTAACCCCGTGGATTTTTCGCCAGGTATTGCTGATGGTAATCCTCGGCATAATACAATTCAGGCGCGGGCAGAATGTCGGTGGTAATCCTCCCGAAACCCGCTGGGGTCAGAAGCGCTTGGTAAGCGGTTTTGCTCATCCGCGCCGCCTGGGCCTGTGCGGGCTGGTAGTAAAAAATCACCGAGCGGTACTGCGTCCCCCTATCATTGCCTTGACGCATGCCTTGGGTCGGATCGTGTGACTCCCAGAAGAGCCCGAGCAAGGCTTCGTAGTTCACGGCCTTGGGGTCGAAGACGACGAGCACGACTTCGGTGTGCCCGGTCATCCCGCTGCACACCTCCTCGTACGTCGGGTTCGGCGTGGAACCGCCGGCGTAGCCCACCGCCGTCGAGTAGACACCGCTCGTCTGCCAATATTTTCGTTCCGCGCCCCAAAAGCATCCGAGTCCGAACAAAGCCCGCTCCAACCCCTCCGGAAAAGGCGGTTGCAGCGGGCGCCCGTTCACGAAATGAGTGGCCGCGACGGCCACCTGCGCCGCGCGTCCTGGCAGCGGCTCGCCGGGATGCGGGATGGTAGTGTTGCGGCCGAACATGCTCTACCCCTTGAGTAAATTCGCCTTTAGTGCGTGTCTCATTATAATTTGCCGCTTTTAATCAGTCTCGGGATTGCGTCATGCCTCAATACGTTTATACCATGAATCGCGTCGGCAAGGTGGTTCCCCCCAAGCGGGTGATTCTACGCGATATCTCCTTATGTTTCTTCCCGGGCGCCAAGATCGGCGTGCTGGGACTCAACGGGGCCGGAAAATCGTCCTTATTGCGCATCATGGCCGGCATGGATAAGGACTATGACGGGGAAGCGATCCCGCAACCGGGGATGGCCATCGGTTTCCTTTCCCAGGAACCGCGGCTCGATCCCGGCAAGGACGTGCGTGCTAATGTGGAGGATGCGATTGCGGCGAGCAAGGCGCTCCTCGACCGCTTCAATGCAATCTCGATGCGTTTCGCCGAGCCGATGATCGATGAGGAGATGAACCGGCTGCTCGAAGAGCAGGCCACGCTGCAAGAGGCGATCGACACGGCTGGCGCCTGGGAGCTCGAACGCACGCTTGAGATCGCCGCCGACGCGCTCAGGCTACCGCCCTGGGACGCCGACGTGACTCAGCTCTCCGGCGGAGAGCGGCGCCGCGTCGCGCTTTGCCGGCTGCTGCTTTCCCATCCCGACATGCTGCTCCTCGATGAGCCCACCAACCATTTAGATGCGGAGTCCGTGGCCTGGCTCGAACGCTACCTTGCCGACTATCCGGGAACGGTGATCGCGGTGACCCATGACCGTTACTTTCTGGACAATGTCGCCGGATGGATCTTGGAGCTCGACCGGGGTTACGGGATCCCCTGGCAAGGGAACTATTCCTCGTGGCTGGAACAGAAACAGCAGCGGCTCGAACGCGAAGAGAAACAAGCGGAGGGCCGCCGCAAGGCCATGCTGCTCGAGCTCGAATGGGTACGGACCAACCCGAAAGGACGGCGCGCGAAAAGCCAGGCGCGCCTGCAGCGCTTTCAGGAGCTTGCCTCCCAGGAGTACCAGCACCGCAGCGAGACCAACGAGATCTATATCCCGCCCGGTCCGCGGCTCGGGGATTTAGTGATCGAGGTGTCGCATTTGCGCAAGGGCTACGGGGATCGGCTTCTCATCGACGATCTGAGCCTTAGGTTGCCTCCCGGAGGCATCGTCGGCGTCATCGGCCCGAATGGCGCCGGCAAGACGACCTTATTTCGGATGCTGACCAGGCATGAAGCGATCGACGCGGGCGAGATCCGCACGGGTGAGTCCGTGGTGCTCGCCTGCGTCGACCAGAGCCGCGATGCGTTGGCTGCCGAAAAAACCGTGTGGGAGGAGATCTCCGATGGGCAAGACCTGCTACGCGTGGGTAGCTACGAGTGTCAGTCGCGATCGTACGTAGCCCGGTTCAATTTCAAGGGGGCGGATCAGCAAAAGCGAGTCGGAACGCTCTCCGGGGGCGAACGCAATCGCGTCCATCTCGCCAAAGTCCTTCGCCAGGGCGCGAATGTGTTACTCCTCGATGAACCGACCAACGATCTCGATGTCGAGACGCTTCGGGCCCTCGAGCAGGCGTTGCTGAATTTCCCCGGCTGCGCGGTGGTGATCTCGCACGATCGTTGGTTCTTGGACCGCGTGGCCACGCATATCCTGGCCTTCGAGGGCGACAGCCAGGTGATGTGGTTCGAAGGCAACTATGCCGATTATGAAGCGGACCGGCATCGCCGGCTCGGCGGCGATGCGGATCAGCCCCATCGCGTTCATTATAAACCCCTCAAAGCGTAGGCCCGGCGATCAGATCCCCAGTGCCCGGATCTGGGCGACGATCTGTTCGTGAAACCGCGGTGCGGCGCAAACGATGCCGCGGTTGGCCGTGAGGCCCATCCCTTGCGAGAAGTCGAGGGGCTTGTTGTCGATGTCGGTGACGATTACGCCGGCCTCGACGGCGATTAACATCCCCGCGGCGTGATCCCAGACGTTTTCAACGTAATCGCCGCGCGTCGGCAAGCGCAGATAGGCATCGGCTTGTCCGCGGGCGACGACACCATATTTGCACTGGCTATCGAGCCGCACGGCCGCACCGCCGCCGCCGAGCGCGGCGATCACGCGCGCCGCGTCCCCCTGATTGGAATGCCCCGATTCGACCGATTCGCACACCCGCATTGCTCCTTGGTAGGCACGGACCTCGAGGCGTTGGGGGGGTGCGTGAGCGGCGCTCGCCGGACGCACGAAGCAGCCACCGCCCGCGATGGCCGAGAAGATAAGGCCGCTCGGATCAGGTTGATCGAAGGGGCGGTCGAAATCGGCCGAGAGGTTCGGGCATCCCATCACGCCCACCACCACTTCGCCGGCTTCGATGTAGGCGAGGGAGACGGCGTATTGCCCGCGGCGTAGGAAGCCCTTGGTGCCGTCGATGGGGTCCACGGTCCAGTACGCCGAGGCCGTGGCATCGTGATTGCCGAGATCGATGGCCGCGAGCACATCACTCTCGTTTGCATCGGGCCACACCTCACGCACGGCATGAATCACGGCCGCGCGCATCTCCGCATCCGATCGCAATATCGCGCTGCTCTCTTCACCCACCAGGAGCGTATCCGGCAACGACTCCATCAGCCGCTGCGCCACGATCGACTGCAGCGCGAAATCGGCGACCGTGACAGGGCTGTTGTCGCTCTTTAGGATCTTGCGGGTGGTTTCCAGCCGGGCTTGTACACTCCGGGCTACCCGGCACGCATCCCCGACGGCGGTGAGGCCGACGGAGAGAAGACGATTCAGGCCGCTCATAGGGAGGGTCGTCGATAATCTCGTATGCAGCACGGAGGAGCGAAGCATAGTCCCCGATTTCCTTAATAAAAAAATAATCCGCTGGATGCGTAACGCTTAGCCTCCCCCGGCGAGTAACGCTCTACGGACGATCTCACATGCGCTTGGAAAACGTTACTGATCGAATCACGGAGGCAAGAATCGCGTCAATCCTGAACGCTTCGCTTACTCGGCGCCAAGTCGTGACCGCGGGCCTTGCCGAAACACCCTTATGTGGTGTGCGCATGTTCCGATGCAAGAAACGTACTCAAGGTGCCGGTATTCTCCACATTGTAGGCCGTGGCATGCTTGGCGATCTCCCGCATCAGGCCTTTCAACACCTTTCCAGGCCCTACCTCTACGAAGATTGTAAATCCGTCGTCTAAAAGCCGTCTCATCGATGCGCTCCAGAGGACCGGGGCGAACACCTGCCGCTCGAGCGCCTCCCGGATCTCCTCAGGGGCCGAGACCCGCCCGGCGGTCGCGTTCGCCACCACCGGTAGTTCCACCCTGTTGATATCAGCGGCTGCGAGGGCTGCTCTCATCCTCTCGCCGGCTGCGACCATGAACTTGCTGTGCCACGCACCGCTCACCTTGAGAGGGATGACCATTCGCGCCCCGGCTTTCTTCAAAAGCTCCACCGCCTTTTCGATCCCGTTAGCCTCACCGGTGAGTATGGTCTGGAGAGGGGAGTTGAAATTCGCCGGGGCGACATAGCCTGCCGGAAGCGCCTCGTTGCAGATTGCGGCCACCTTCTCGGCCTCGATACCGATGACCGCCACCATGCCCCCAGGGTTTTTCTCGGCCGCCTCCTGCATGAAAAGGGCTCTTTTTCTTACCAGAGCCATCATGGTCCCGAAGGCCATCGCTCCCGCCGCGTATAAAGCCGTGTATTCGCCCAGACTATGGCCTGCCAGCGCATGCGGCGCTATGCCTTCCTGCTTCAGAACGCATAGGCATGCGGCGTTCACGAGAGCAATCGCGGGCTGGGCATTCTCGGTAAGCTTCAGCACTTCGTCAGGGCCTTTGAAGCAAAGATCTGTCATGTTCATCGCCGTGATATCCGACGCCTCCTCGAACAGGGCTCGCACTTCCGGATGGTGCTCATAAAGATCCCTGCCCATGCCAGTGTATTGGGATCCCTGTCCGGGGAACAGAAATGCTATCTTGTTCATCGCGTGTTGGTCGTTAACGAGATCCCGTGGCCCATTAGCCGCCGGCCCAAGCGCCGGTCACAGCAGGATCTCCCGGATATCGGAGAGCGCCTCGCTTAAATAGCGGCAAAACTCCGCGGCAGCGACACCGTCGATCACGCGATGATCGTATGAGAGCGACAGCGGCAAGGTGAGCCGCGGTATGACGTACCCATCGCGGTACACCGGTTTCATCGTTGCGCGCGATACCCCCAAGATCGCAACCTCGGGGAAGCTCACGAGCGGGGTAAAGCCGGTACCGCCTATGGCGCCTAAGCTCGAGATGGTAAAGCAACCGCCTTGTAGCTCGCGCAAGTCGAGTTTTTCCTCACGCGCCCGCGCGCCGAGATCCTGAAGCTCTCCCGCCAATTGCAACAGGCCCTTCTGATCGGCATCGCGAACGACGGGCACGAGTAAGCCCTGATCGGTGTGGACCGCCATGCCGATATGGAAGTATTTTTTGAGGACCAGCGCCTCGCCATCGGTCGTGAGCGAAGCATTGAATTCGGGGAAGCGTTTGAGCGCGGCCACCGTGGCTTTCACGAGAAAGGGAAGATAGGTCAACTTGATATTTTGTTTCGCGGCTTCTTGCAGTTTCGAGCGGCGAAACTCCTCAAGATCCGTGATATCCGCCTGGTCGAATTGCGTGACCTGCGGGACGGTGATCCAACTGCGTTGCAGGTTTTGCCCCGTGCTGCGCTTGACCTTCGACAGCGGCCGCAATTCCGTCTTGCCGTATCTAGAAAAATCCACGGCCGTGACCGCCGGCATCACATAGGGACCGGCCGCTCCGCCCGAGTGGGTGCCGGAGAGCGCCTTGCGGGTAAAGGCTTTAACATCTTCTTTCAGGATCCGGGCCTTGGGACCGCTGCCTGGGACGAGCCCAAGATCGACGCCCAACTCGCGCGCGGCCCGCCGTACCGAGGGACTGGCATGGGAGCGGGCCGAACGGCTACCGCGGACCGTCTCCGCGCCGTGCGGAAGCCCGGCCGGCGGTGCCCGCGTCGCGGCGACGGGGCGTGAATCTTCCTTGGGCGCCGGGCTGGGTCGTGAGGCCGCCGGCGCCGGGGCATTCGCGATGTCCTGGGCCGGAGCATCGTCCGCCGCCGGACTCAATACCAGGATTGTCGATCCCTCCGCTACCTTTTCGCCGACTTTGACGCGGATGTCTTTGACGATTCCGGCATAGGGAGAGGGGACCTCCATGGCCGCCTTATCGCTCTCGATGGTGATAAGCGGCGTCTCCGCCTGGATTGTATCGCCCGGTTTGACCAGAATTTCGATGACATCGACGTCTTTGAAGTCACCGATATCGGGCACCAGGACTTCGCGTTCAGCCGTCATGAATCCCAATGTACCCGCAGAGCGCGGGTGGGGGCCGGGCTGAAATGTTCAAGCTATCAGTGTAGGCTTCACGAGGTGCGCGAAAAACCATGGGATCTTCCTTAACGAGGACTGGCGTCGGATGATTAGATTACATCAATTCAAACGCCAATGGGGGATTGCCAATCCCAGCCCCTTCTGCATGAAGGTCGAGACCTATTTGCGTATGACGGGGCTTGCGTACGAGGTCATCGAGGAAGCATCGCCCTGGAACGCCCCCAAGAAGAAACTGCCTTACATCGACGACCGGGAGAAGGTGATCCCGGACTCGGGTTTCATCATCGACTACCTCAAGGCGAGCTACGGAAACCCACTCGACGGCGGCCTGTCGCGCACGCAACAAGCCGAAGCACACCTGTTGCGGCGTTTGTGCGAAGAGAGTCTGCTTTGGCCCGTGGTGTATTCGCGTTGGATCGACGCTCGGGGGTGGAGCGTTATCAAACCGGCCTTCTTTGGCGCCTTGCCTCCGGTACTGCGGGATGCCGTGCCCTGGCTCGCGCAACGGCGCGTCAAACGCATGCTGTGGCTGCAAGGCGTGGGCCGTCACCGGCCCGAGGAGATCTATCGCCTCGGCATCGAGGATCTCGCGGCGATCGCCGCCGGGCTAGGAGACAAGCCGTTTCTCCTCGGCACGGCACCGGCCTCGATCGACGCCGCGGTCTATGCGACCCTCGTCAATATCATCGCTCCGCCGATCGCATCGCCTCTCAAAGACTATGCCTTATCTCAGGAGAATGTCATCGCCTATTGCGATCGGATGCGTGAGCGCTACCACGGCGCGACTTAGGCCTCGACGGGACTCGGTTTCTCAGGGTCAACGCGGTATTTCCGCAGGACCTCAATGACGATGCTGTGCGGCACGCCGCGAGCCCGTCAGACCACTCTGGAAATGGGATTAACGGAGGTGTAGTAGGTGAATAAACAATTCGCCCTCTACAGCTGGCGCAACGGGTGTCCTTACGCTATAGTAAGGATTGTTATAATGGAAAGGATCAATCAATGGCCACGGCGACTTTGACGAGCAAAGGACAGGTGACCATTCCTCTAGATGTGCGGCAGCGCTTAGGTCTGGACACCGGTGACCGGATCGAATTTGTCGAGCTTGAGGGCGGCGAGTACGCGATTAGACCGGTTATTGACGATATCCGATCGCTAAAGGGCCTTTTGCGCAAACCGAAACGACCGGTCACCGTTGAAGACATGAACAAGGCCATCCGGGCTCGCAGTGCGAGCCGGTGATCGGCATCGACACTAATGTCCTAGTGCGATACATCGCCCAGGACGACGACGCCCAGGCGTCCCGTGCGACCGCGTTCATCGAGAACGAATGCAGCGCCTCTACGCCTGGTTTTGTCGGGCATGTGGTCCTAGTTGAAGTCGTTTGGGTTAGCGAGAGTTGCTACGGTGCGGCTCGGGATGAAATTGTCGAAATCGTGCGTCGGATCCTGAGTATCAAGCAACTCGTCGTGCAGGACGCGGATACAGCCTGGAAGGCGTTGCGTCTATTTGAGGCCGGGACAGCGGATTTTGCCGACTACGTAATCGAACGCAGTGCGAAGGCTGCGGGGTGTAAGCTGACGGTGACTTTTGATAAGAAAGCATCCAGCACAGGTATGGAGCTACTGAAGTAGTTGAACCAGCGCAGCTGTTTCTATACATATTCTAGAGAAAAAACGACGAGCGCTCGCGTCCGTGCTTAGCAGGAAGAGAGGGGTCGGATCTTGTACTGTGCGGGTGGGTAAGCAACCTCCCGTAACCCCGCCGAACCGACCCGCGCCGCACAGCCCATGGGTCACCATCAGGAGTAGGCGTCCCGCCGACGGCTGTAGCGGATCCGCTGTGCGTGCCCCCCTTCATCCTCTTCGAGAGGTGGAGTAAGCTTGGTGGCACACGTTTAGAACGAGACCACACACGCATGGCTACCACACTGCATCCCCAATTCATTACCAACGAGGCCGGGGAGAAAACCGCTGTCATCCTACCCATCGATGAGTTCCAGGAATTGCTGGAAGACATCGATGACTTGGCGGCGGTGGCCGATCGACGTAATGAACCAACCGTGGCTCACGAAGAGGTACTGGCCGCGTTGAAAGCCGATGGCTTCTTATCGGATTGAATGGAAACAATCCGCGCAGAAGGAATTGCGTCACGTCCAGAAAGACATCCTCGCCCGCGTATTTCAGGCGGTCACCGCGCTCAGTCATGAGCCAATGCCTACGGGTGCTCGCGAGCTCAGCGGCGCTGAGCGACTTTATCGGCTGCGGATTGGAGACTACCGAATCATCTATTTCGTTCATGGCGCAGAACGCGTCATCGAAATTGTTCGTGTCCGGCATCGCCGCGACGTGTACCGCAATCTTTGATAGGCGAGCGACAAGCGACCACGCGACAAAACAGGGTTGATAAACCCCTCCGCATTCCTTGAGCACCGTCTTCGGCTGGTCAATCCATAAGTTCGGTATTCCTCTGTTTTCGTTGTAGAGCAAGTCTACCTCCCTGGAGCTTGCTGTCCATAGCACGATCCACATCCGACGAGCCATGGAAGGCGGAACGCCGAGGCGAGGAGCCCGCGATAGCCGTCCTCTAGATGGACGGCGTAAAGTCATTGAGTGAAGGTGCGCGAGCGATAGCGACGTAGTGTGCCTGAGCGCAGGCCGGTCGCGGCGAAAGGAATTAGTCGCGCCGAGACCGAGTGCATTTCGGGGACGGGATGGCCGAAATGTACAGACGAGGGCCGCCGCGCAAACGTATTCCTACCAGTTAGAAAAAGTTTAGCAAGCATTCAAGAGGGAGCACGGTCCATGCCACGGCTAAGGTCATTAGTTGCATTGCGTTTGATGTTTGGAGCCGTCTTTATGGCTATGTCGTCAATCGGTTAGCACGATCACGCCCAAGGGGGAAACGGGTTCGACGATGCTCGTCAACGACGGCTTGGACATCCGATTGATTCAGGATTATCTTGGACATTAGAATATCCTGCAAACCGTGGGATATACGAGACTTTCGGAACGGTTCCGCTCGGTACACTTCGGAAAAGGTTTTGAGGAAGGAGACCGCCAATAGCCCGCGATGATCCTCCGTTTGGCGAAAAACTCGGCGCGCTATGCATCGAGACCGTCATCGCGAACCGCAAAGCATTAGCTGACGTTCTTAATCAGCTACCATTCGATTCGCTACCTTCCATTGTGATCGACACAGTCGACCTCGGCCCGCGTTTGCCGAACGTGGCTTGCGTTTACTTTCTTACGCACCCCGATCAAGGTTTGCTGTACGTTGGGCGTGCCGTCGCGCTCTCGCAGCGCTTTGAGGTGTCGAAAAACATATATCAACAGCGCATGTGGGATCTTGCGCACGCTTGGCTATACCCGTGCTACCGGCTCGGAAATGTGCGCCTGTCGTGGTGGACAATACCGAGCGATTTTATCGAAGAGGTGGAAAGCGCAGCTATCAAAATCCTTCATCCGCGCCTAAATGAGCGTGGACGTGCATCGCTTCGCGATAAGGAGCTGACAGAACGGCTTCAGGATCTCGTCCGTGGAAATCCGCCGCCCTTCGATGAACCGATCGGCGCTCCCGAAAAGCGCGCCGCTTCCGATCGCTTTCCCGAGCGGTTTTCTAGTTACGGCAGATCTGCGAACGGGACGCTTGGCGAAGCGGATATCCGTCGCTTCATGGCCGCCACCAAGCGTACGAGCCGCAACCCACACCGCGACGCAATGCTAATCTTATTCTTGTTTCGCCACGCCCTCAGGCTGTATGAAATCGCGGATCTACGTTGGGATGATATCGACTTCGATAAGCGCGAAATGTTGATCCCGGCTCGCCGCGGCAGGCGTGGTCGTGTCGACATTGTCGAGGGCGATGAGCTGCGCGCGCTACGCAAGTTGCGCCGTCAATATCCGGCAGCGGGCTTTATTTTCACATCCGAACGTGGCGGGCCGCTCTCGGGGTCTGCAATTCAATACGTGTTGCTGCGCGCCGGTGAGAGCGCCGGCGTGGAAGAACGTATAACACCGCACACCTTGTCGGTTACTAGTCCGGTGATTTCGGATTCTGAACGGTTTCGGGATTTTTTCCGCGACCTCTGGAAGCCCGCTGGAGGGCACGGTGACCGCCCGCAGGATCCCGAAGCCGGCGTACAGGCCCATGAGGTCGGTGTCGTACTCGAAGAGCGCCGCGCCCCCGAGGTAAAGGGCTGACGCGAAGGCGATGTGGGTACCGGCAACATGCTATAGCGATTAGATGGAGCGCCAGTATTACAAAAGATCTACCTTGCCGGTATTGCGGATGTCTCCGATGAAAACCGAGTCTCCGGAACAGGTGATAAAGAGCATGTCCTCGGGACGGGTAAGTGCGACATACATCAGCCGACGCTCCTCTTCGATATCGCTATCCGGAAACCCGGAAGGAAGCAGGTCGACCCACATGAGGATGACCACGCGATATTGCAGACCCTTGGCCGAGTGGATGGTCTGAACCTTGATCCCGGGCTCACACACGCGCTGCTTTGCTGTCTTGTCTTCCGGATTGTTCAGCCACACAAGGGGTCCACGCTTGCCGAGGCTCGTCAGAAAACTACTGAATAGCTGGCGGTCTCCCTTGATCAGGCGCGGGTACAAGATCCCGATCTCGCTGCCCTGGACCGGCCCATCGATCCCTTTAAGTCCGTGCTCGCCTTTGAGTAATCCATCGACGAGGAGCAAGACCCGCGCATATTCCTCCGTCCGATCCTTAGCCCTGATCAGGAGTGGTCTCTGGCCCGTCGAACGTCGTGCCTTGGCCGGATCGATGCCGGACGCGAGCACGCCGTCGCTCCCCTCGGGCGATGCCGGAGCAGCGAAGGCCGCAGCGACTTCCAGGATTTGCCGCGTGTTGCGGTAGTTCTTGTCGAGGTCGAAGTCCTTGTGAATCGTACGCCCACGGGCGTGGATCCCGAGCTTCTCCCAGCTCACCGCCCGGTTTCCCCGGTACAGGCCCTGACTCCCGTCCCCGACGATCAACAGATCGCCATCGTTCGGCTCCTTCATCGCCGCCAGGGCACAGCGGAACCAACTCGGGGAGAAGTCTTGGGCCTCGTCGATCAGCACGGTGTCGTAGCTCCGTGCGTCCCCGTATCCCTGCTCTAGACGCCCTAGCAGCCGCTCGCCCAGATCATCGTGGGTCTCGTTCCGCTGATGATTGAATCGCACGCCATTCGCCTTGGCCCAGCCATGGAAGTGAATGACCGTTGCGTTTCGGCAGTCGGCCAGGCACTGCTTGAGGTAGGCTGAAAGCGACACGTTGAAGCAGAGCACGAGCGCGCGGATTTCAGGGCTCTGTTGAGCCAGCAACCTCGCCCGAGCGACCAATACGACCGTCTTGCCGGAACCCGCAACCCCATAGATGATCCGGTGCCCCTGGCCGATGCTGCGCGCCCTACGCTCTTGCTCGAGGTCGAGGGCCTTGAGATTAGGGACTTGCGCCGAGTCTGGCCCGGTGGCCACCCCGGGCTTTGGAGGGCCTATGCGGATCTCAGGGTGGATGATGACGCGTAGGGCATTCACCTGTCTCTCGGTCATCCTGGGAAAGGACCATGAAGGGTCGAAGCAGGCACGGAGAGTCTCTTTGTGTTCTTCCGGAGAAAGCCCTTCCCAGTCAAGCAGCATATCTCGGGTAACCACCCGGCTAGGAGGAAATATCGAGGATAGGTCGCCGAGCGGGTGGCCTCGTAGCTGTTCCGCGGTGATGTTGGAGAGGATAGCTATGTTTCCAAACGGGAAGAAGAAGCGGTTCTCATACTCGCCGCGGCCGTTTAAGAGGAGGTGCAACTCTTGGAACTTCTTGCAGTAGTCCATCAGGCCAAACATGTAGTCCCTGGCCTGCCGTAGAGGGTGCTTCCTCCGAGTCTCCCTGCGGCTTTCGAGCACGAGCACGTCGTTGGGATCCGCGGCCTTGATGTCGTTGGGGTACCAACCTTTGACCTCGATAACCATCAACCCGAGGTCCGGGCCTATGAGCACAAAGTCGGGGTATCGATTCTCTACGATAGGCTCGTAGTAAACGATGTAGTCGTCGGGCAGGTTTTTGAGGATAGAGAATAACCTCTCCTCCCCTTTGCTTGCGCGAGACGGTAGCCTGTCAGGTATTAGATCTGCCATAAATCAGTCGCCTGTAGTGTGAGTACAGTCTATTAACTTTTCCCCACCACAGGGACGGCAAGAATAACGCCAGTCTGATACCGAACAAGAGGGCAGCGGCTATTCCCGCCAGCGGTTCCCTATCGGGACCGTCCGGCGGCGCGCGCGGCCGACTCGATGCGCGCACGCAGATCTTCGGGCGCATAGAACACCAGGGCGCGCCCGCGCTTGCCTTGCTCTACGAGTTTCAGCCTAGCCAGTGTCAGCAGATCGGTGCGCGCGGTCTGGAGCGTGACGCGGTAGGAGCGGCGGTAACTTTCCACGGTGTAACCGTGTCCCGGGTGCTTGAGGGCGTGGGTCAGAAGGGCCACTTGGCGGTGATTGAGCTGGTCGGCGAGCCCCGGCGCATGGCGCAGCAGACGCTCCGCCGAACGCTGCTCCGCAGTCTTGCGTGCCAGGTACTCGTAAAGCGCTTCGATAGCACGCTCGATGATCGACAGCTGATGAAGAATGAAATAGGTGGTGTCGTTATCGTCCGCCTCGCTGTGAAGATAGGCACGAGCGTATTGCGCCGGAGCCTGCCTGAGCAGTCGCGAGATCGAAACGTATTCCATGAGCCAGTAACCGGAACGCGCCAGGCTCCAGTAGAAGAGCGCGCGCGCCGTACGGCCATTGCCGTCCACGAACGGATGGTCGTAGCCTAGCATGTAGTGCAGCAGAATTGCGCGGATCACCGGATGGACGAAAGGCCTGCCGTCGTTGGCGTTGGCAAACGCGCACAGGCGCTCAAGACGCTGCGGCAAGCTGGCGGCCGGCGGCGGTTCGTGCAGCACCCGCGAATGCGTAGCGTCCATGACGCTCACATTTTCCCCCGCCCGGCGCAACCTGCCGGCGGCGGTCGGGTCGTCAAGCGTGCCTTCGCTCACGATGCGGTGCATGGCCAGCACGACCTTGGGGGTCATGGGCTCGTCGCGCAGTTCGCGGATATGTTCCATAACGCGGAAATTATTCACGATCATTGTTTCGCTGCGGTCGCGCGGCTTGCGCCCGCTGCGAAGCATGGCCTTGGCCTCCTCGCGCGTGGTGGCGGCGCCTTCGAGCTGGCTGGAGGTAATGGCCTCCTCGATGAGCGAGCTCACGAGATAGCGCTCGCGGTCCTCGCCCGACACGATCGGCGTCTCCATGGGTACGGCCCCACCCACTCGCCGGTCAATCTCGTGCAACGCGCGCAGCACCGGGTCGGGCATCCCGAACAGCACCGGCCGTTTGTGCTTGTCCTGAAAAGGCAAGGCCCTGAGCAGGCCCTGACGGGTGATCTTGATCCCGGCCCACCAAGCTTCATGTGAAAGACCCTCGGGTGGAGTGCGGTGACGCAGCTCGTCCCAGTGAAAGTACAGTCCAGCGACGAGGGGGCCCAGCCCCCGGCTCAGAACCTGGGGCAATTCCTTTGCTCCAAGCCTCCGCAGCAGCTCCGCCAGCGATGGCGGGGAAAGCGGTACTTTCATGGCGGTTACCGAAAAGCTAATTCTGGCTATATTAGCAGTTAATTAGCAGTATAGCCCGTAACTGCTAATTCTTGTCAATGTAGCAGTTAATTGGCTTTTCGCGCACCTGATTAGCCGGTGGGTGCGGCTTAGGCCTCGACGGGACTCGATTTCTCGGGGTCAACGCCGTATTTCAGCAGGGCCTCAACCACGATGCTGTGCGGCACGCCGCCTTCATCGGCCAGTGTCTTGAGTGCCGCAACGGCGATGTAGTAACGGCTGATCTCGAAAAACTCCCGCAGCTCCGCGCGGGTATCGCTGCGGCCGTAGCCGTCGGTGCCGAGCACCGCGTAACGCCTGGGCACGAAGCAGCGGATCTGGTCGGCGTAGGCTTTCATGTAGTCGCTCGCTGCGATCACCGGACCGGATCGTTCATTCAGGCAGGCGCTGACATAGCTCACCTTGGGCGTGGCCTCTGGATGGTGTCGATTCCAGCGCTCGCACTCCAGGCCCTCGCGCCGCAACTCGGTAAAGCTGGTCACACTCCACACATCGGAGCCGATGTTGAAATCCTGTTCGAGCAGCCGGGCGGCGGCGAGCACCTCATGGAGGATGGCGCCCGAGCCCAGGAGTTGGACCTTGCCGCCGGCCCCGCCATCCTTAAACCGGTACATGCCGCGCAGCACGCCTTCCTCGCTGCCCTCGGGTTTCGCTGGATGAGCGTAGTTCTCGTTGGTCACGGTGAGGTAGTAGAAGATGTCCTCCTGCAACTCGACCATGCGCCGCAACCCTGCTTGCACGATGAGCGCGATCTCGAAGGCGAAGGCCGGATCGTAGCCGAGGCAGCTTGGGAGACTGGCCGCGAGCAGATGGCTATGTCCATCCTGGTGCTGAAGGCCTTCCCCGGCCAGCGTGGTGCGCCCCGAAGTCCCGCCGATGAGAAACCCGCGCGCGCGGCTATCGCCCGCGGCCCACAATAAATCACCGATGCGTTGAAACCCGAACATGGAGTAAAAGATATAGAAGGGAACCATCTGCACGCCGTGGTTGCTGTATGCGGTTCCCGCGGCGATCCAGGACGAGATCGATCCCGCCTCGGTGATGCCTTCTTCGAGGATTTGCCCGCCGCGGTCTTCACGGTAATAGAGCAATTGACCGTGGTCCACGGGTTCGTAGAGCTGGCCCACGGAGGAGTAAATGCCGAACTGCCGGAACATGCCTTCCATGCCGAAGGTACGGGCTTCATCGGCCACGATGGGAACGACGTGGCGGCCGATGGCGGGATCTTTGATCAAAGCATTCAACAGGCGCACGAAGGCCATGGTCGTGGAGATCTCTCGCCCCTCGGTCCCCTTGAGCAGGGGCTCGAAAGCGCGCGGTTCCGGAACCTGAAGTGGCGGGGCCGCGCGCCGGCGCTGGGGGAGATCCCCACCGAGGGCCTGGCGGCGCTCCGCGAGATAGCGCCGCTCGGGGCTGTCTTCGGGCGGACGGTAGAAGGGGGCCGCGGCGATGGCTTCATCCGAAATCGGAATGTTGAAGCGGTCGCGAAAGCCTTTGAGCGCCTCCTCGCCCATTTTCTTCTGCTGATGGGTGAAATTCTGTCCCTCGCCGGACTCGCCCATTCCATAGCCCTTGACAGTCTTGGCCAGGATCACGGTCGGTTGGCCGTTGTGCTTGACCGCCTGCGCGTAGGCGGCGTAGACCTTATGGGGATCGTGACCGCCGCGGTTGAGGCGCCACAGATCCGCATCGCTCATATTGGCGACCAGGGCCTTGAGCTCCGGATACTTGCCGAAGAAATGCGCGCGTACATAATCGCCGCCCTTGGCGGCGTAAGCCTGGTACTCGCCGTCCACGCACTCCTCCATCCGCTTGAGCAAAAGACCGCCGGTGTCGCGCGCGATGAGCGGATCCCAGTAAGAGCCCCAGATCACCTTGATGACGTTCCAACCGGCGCCGCGAAAAACCGCTTCGAGCTCTTGAATGATCTTGCCGTTTCCGCGCACCGGGCCGTCGAGCCGCTGTAGATTGCAGTTGATGACGAAGATGAGATTGTCGAGCCGTTCGCGGGCACCGAGGCTGATCGCACCCAAGGATTCCGGCTCATCCATCTCGCCGTCGCCGATGAAAGCCCAGACCTTACGATCGCTGCCGTCAACCAGCCCGCGATCGTGAAGATAGCGCATGAAGCGGGCTTGATAGATGGCCATGATAGGCGTGAGCCCCATGGAGACGGTCGGGAATTGCCAGAAGTCCGGCATCAGCCGCGGGTGAGGATAGGATGAGAGGCCCTTCCCAGCGACCTCGCGGCGGAAGTAGCGCAATCGCTCCTCACTGAGCCTTCCTTCGACGAAGGCGCGCGCATAGAGACCGGGCGCCGAATGACCCTGAAAGTAAACCAGATCCCCGCCGTGGTGCGCGCTCGGCGCGCGAAAGAAATGGTTAAACCCCACATCGTACAGCGTAGCGCAGGAGGCAAAGCTTGCGATGTGGCCGCCGATCCCGGGATTGTCCCGGTTCGCTTGTACCACCATCGCCATCGCGTTCCAACGGATGATGGATCGGATCCGCCATTCGATCGCCGCATCCCCCGGCGAGCGTTCTTCCTTCGAGGGTGGGATGGTGTTGAGATACGCGGTGTTGGCGGAATAGGGGAGATAGGCTCCGGAGCGGCGGGCTTTCTCGACCAGCTTCTCCAGCAGAAAATGAGCCCGCCCGGTGCCCTCGCGCTCGATGATGGCCTCGAGGGATTCGATCCACTCTTGGGTCTCCTGGGGGTCGGGGTCGGAGTGATTTTCCATACCATTCTCTCGGCTTCTTGCGTGATCTTAGTTCACCGCTCGGCGGTGTTACCAGCCGCTCCTCGGCGCATACCGGAGATCCGCTTCAAGGTATACTGAGGGGAATGATTTTTCGAGATGACCCTTATGCCGTTCCTGTTTAGACTCCAACAACATAAGACACTTCCCGGTAAAACGGCCCTCGATACGCTAGAGCACTGGATCGCGTTGCTCCCGGCCGCGGACTTCGAGCAAGCCTGCGGAACGTTGCCTTACGGCGATTTTATCCTGCGCGTATGCCGCCGCGGGGAAAAGCCGCAACGGGATCGCTTGCCCGTGGTCTTGAATCTAGCGAACGGCATCGCATCTCAAATCTGTATCGCGGGCGCCAGGGATAAGACGTCCACTTTCGATCTACTGACGCTCGCACGCCGATTGGTGGCCGATCCGCTACGTAGGGGGCCGTCCGAGATCGGTATCGTCATCGCGGGATTTCATGGCGCAGAGGCCACGCGCATGGCCGAGGCGCTGCTCGCGGCCGTGCTTGCGGCGATCGCGGAGATGCCTCGCTACAAGCGTTCGCGGCAGGAGCGGCAAGCGCTCAAACTCGTACGCTTGTACGGTGCCGAGCCGAAAGGCGGGTTTGAGCGGACCTTCGCCGAAGCCGAGGGTAATAACCTTGCCCGCTACCTCACCGGTCTCCCGCCTAATGCGTTGACGCCGCGCCTCTATCGCAAGCGGGTGGCGGTGCTCGCCAAGGAAAACGGCTGGAGGATGGAATTCCTGGACACGCGAGCGCTCGCGCAAAGAAAAGCCGGCGCCTTCTTGGCGGTGGCCCAAGGGAGTCCCGAACCGGACGCCGGCATCATCCATCTCCAATACCACCCGGCCCGCAAGCGCGAACGGGGCGGTGTCACGCTGGTCGGGAAGGGGATCTGTTTTGACACGGGGGGCGTGAATCTCAAGCCCGCGAACTTCATGCTCGGCATGCACAAGGATATGCAAGGCAGTGCGGTGGCGCTTGGGACCTTGCTCGCCTTGACGCGTTTGCAGGTCCCCTTCCCGGTGCACTGTTGGATGGCGCTGGCGACCAACCACATCGGACCGCGCGCGTATAAACCCAATGATGTGGTGACGGCCTCGGACGGGACCACCATCGAGGTCATCAACACGGACGCCGAAGGACGCATGGTATTGGCGGATACGCTCGCGCTCGCCTCGG
This sequence comes from Gammaproteobacteria bacterium, assembly GCA_050740455.1. GTDB lineage: Bacteria > Pseudomonadota > Gammaproteobacteria > JACCXJ01 > JACCXJ01 > USCg-Taylor. The sequence continues at coordinate 24,914 of JBOIDF010000045.1, forward strand.
GCGAAAAGCCGGCCTTGATAATTGATTTTGCGACCTTGACCGGATCGTGCAAGCGCGCGCTCGGCAATGCGTACAGCGGCGTGTTTACCAATCGGCCCGGGTACCTGCCGGCCTTAATCGCGGCCGGAAGCGACAGCGGTGAGCGCGTGTGGCCGTTTCCGGCCGATGAAGACTATGATGAATTCCTAGAAAGCACCGTGGCGGACACCAAGCAATGCCATGAAGAAGGCATCGCCGATCACATCGTCGCGGCGCGCTTTCTACAGCGCTTTGTAAAGCACGATATCCCCTGGATACACGTGGATCTCTCCAGCGGAACGCACAAGGGCGGCCTGGCGCATGTCCCGAGTGATATCACCGGCTTCGGCGTGCGGTTCGCGCTTAACCTCCTGTTGGATAAAAAGCTGATCGGCTAGCTCCGCATCGGACGCGGAGCTTAGGCAGTTTCTCTACCCAACCGGAGCCACCCGATTCTATCTGGCCGAGACACCGCCATACACTTCGTCGGTCTGACGCGGAGCCTCGCAACGATCACGGGACGCATTTCCCGCGACCTATAACAACCTGCGTACCCGCGAAGACGGCACGGTAGTTTGGCACTTTATATGCTGCCAAGTAGATGCCCAGTGTTTGGGAGGTTGTTATGAGTATATTTGCTGTCGCAGCACATCGATGCGCCGCCGCTCGAACTGCTCAGTGCTTATCAAAGGCGGCCTTGGTTGAACAGAATCGGCGATTCCTTCGCACCGGCGGTGTGAGCGCGGGCAATCGCAGTCACGGATTCCATCCCGCGTTTTTCGATCGCGAGACCGGCACGGTCTACATTGCCCGCTTCACTGATGGACGCCCCGCCCCGATGCATATTCTCGATGGGTTGCCCGCAAAGCTTGTGGTTGAGCGTCTTCCGTCAGGGCAAGTCGCAACCGTCAAAGGCTCGATCGAGGCCGGATTCGTTAAGGACGGAAATTTTATCACTCGTGAGGAAGCCGCCGCCGCAGTCGACGGTTGAACAGGAGGTATTCCTATGGACCGCGAACTTCTAGGCTTGTTGTTTTTGGCGTTTGTGCCTGGTATGGTGATTGCCGTTGTTGGGACGGTCACCGCAATACGGAAATACGGCGCCGCTTTTCTGTGGTGCCTGAGGTTCGAACCAGTGCGCGACAGGCTCGCCGCGCTACTACGCGACATGCGAGCACCGCCGCCCGTGCCCGCCGAAGTGCAGCCCGACACTATCATAGAAACCAAAACGGCCGCCCATGTCGCCGCTACTTGCGGAAAAACTAATTCGGTCCCGCCGCACGATCCATATCTTCGGGCGTGAATCACCGCCCAGAGAGATTATCCTGCGGGCCATTGATGTCGCGCGCTGGGCGCCGAACCATCGGCTTACCGCGCCATGGCGTTTCTACCTCCTGGGTCCCGCGACCGCCGATGCGATCTGCCGCCTAAACGCGGAGCTGACCTCCCAAGCTAAAGGTGCTCAAGCGGGACAGGCCAAACTCAGGCGCTGGCGCGAGATTCCTGGTTGGCTGGTTCTGACCTGCAAAAATTCCGACGATCCCATCCGTGCCCGTGAAGATTACGCGGCCTGTTGTTGTGCACTTCAAAACATGTGTCTTTATCTGTGGAGCGAAGGTATTGGGTGCAAATGGACCACGGGCGCCATCACCCGCGCCTCCGGCTTCTTCGACTTGATCTCGGTAAACCCGGTGTTGGAAACCGTGGTTGCCTTGGTATGGTTCGGATACCCGGCCGAGATCCCGAGCACCAATCGCAAACCCACCTCCGAAACTCTCGTCGAGCTCCCGTAGCGCTCCTATCCTGCCGCGCCCGCCCGAGGCGCGCGTTAAAAATGCCGAAAACCGTGAAACCGCGGAACGAACGCTGTGCCGCGCGGATCGATAAAACGCAATCCTCCCTGCCTCTGGATCTGACCGATGCGAGTAATCGAAACCCCACCGAGATCCGGTCCCAGCTTATCGACTTGGATCTCTGGGACGGTGAAACATAGCTCATAATCCTCCCCACCGCCGAGTGCCAATTCCCATTGTCTAGGAAGCTCCGGCAGCGCCTGTAACGCGCTGGAGCGCGGGAGGCGATCGAGTTCAATCACGGCCCCGACGGAATTCGCGGCAAGGATGTGGCCGAGATCCGCCGCTAGGCCATCGGATACGTCGATGGCGCTCGATGCAAGGCCGCGCAACGCGACGCCCTGCGCAACGCGCGCCGCCGGTCGGTGCAGGCGCGTCCGCAGGTAGTCCGTGTAAGGAGCGATTTCGGGGTGCGAGCCGCCCAGCGCTTCCAGAGCGAGCGCGGCATCCCCCAAGGAGCCGGTGACGAAAATCGCATCGCCCGGCTGCGCGCCGATGCGCCTGAGAGCGCCGCCTTCTGGGAGGATTCCGTGCGCGGTCACCGAAACCGTGAGCGGCCCACGGGAAATGTTACCCCCGACCAAATCGAGCGCATGCCGGCGGGCCAGGTGAAAAAATCCGCCGGAAAAACGCTCAAGCCAGGTCTCATCTGCCTGGGGCAGTGTCAGCGCAAGAGTGGCGCAGAGCGGCTCGGCGCCCATCGCGGCCAGGTCGCTCAGGCTGACCGCCAAAGCTTTGTAACCAATCGCTTCGGGCTCGGCGTCATCGGAAAAGTGCGTGCCCGCTACCAGGGTATCGACCGTGATCGCGAGGTCTCTGCAACCCGGCACACGCAGGATAGCCGCATCGTCACCGACCCCGATGACCACCTCGGGGCGATCCGGTGACCTTGGGCGGAAATAGCGGTCAATGATCTCGAATTCCGAGAACGCCATGAGGCAGGTTAAGCAGGTCGTACGCGGAGTTTTTCGTGGGCAGGCTAGCCGCGCGACCGCGCGCGCATCTCAGCCGATCTGGATGTTCCCACCACCTTGTCGAGCACACCGTTGACATACTTATGGGCTTGTTCGGCGCCAAACATCTTGGTCAATTCGATGGCTTCGTTGATGACCACACGCCAGGGTATTTCAGGGCTATACCTCAATTCGTACGCACCAATCAGGAGGATCCCGCGTTCTATCGGATCGAGCTCCTGAAACGGGCGATCGAGAGCGTGCTGTAAATCGGATTGTAATTCCTGTAGGTGCGCCGGGATTTCACGCGTTAGTGTCGAAAAGTAATCCATGTCCACGTTCACCAGCTCACGTTCGGCGACAAATTCCTTAATAATATCGTGCGGATCGTGTCCCGCCAGTTGCCATTGATAAAGGGCCTGCACGGCGCAGCGCCGCGCACGCACGCGGCCACGGATTGGGGTAATCATCGGCGTAATTTACGCATGAGCGAGATCATTTCGATTGCGGTCAGCGCGGCATCGGCCCCGCGGTTCCCCGCCTTGCCGCCGGCCCGCTCGATAGCCTGCTCGAGAGTCTCGACCGTCAAAACGGCGAACACAACCGGAATACTCGAGCCGAGGCTGACCTCGGCCAGCCCGTTGGCACAGCCCGCCGCGATGTGCTCAAAATGAGCCGTGGCTCCGCGGATGATGGCGCCTAGCGCAATGATCGCATCGAACTTAGCGCTTCCCGCCATGGTTTTGGCAATGAGCGGCGTCTCCCATGCGCCGGGGACGTTCACGAGGGTGATATTGCGTTCCGGGACCCCGTGGCGGCGCAACGTCTCCACGCATCCGCTTACCAGTTTTTCAACGATAAAGGCGTTAAACCGGCTCGCGATGATCCCGAATCGCGCCGGCGGATCCAAAAGCGCCTGGCCGGCGATGGTGATAATGTCACCCATAACGTGTACCCGCCCGAATCATTAATTCACGTATTCTACGACTTCCAAGCCAAATCCGGAGAGCGAGTGGATGCGTTTAGGCGCACTCAGGACCCGCATCTTGCGCACGCCGAGGTCCGCGAGGATCTGTGCCCCCAGGCCGATCGTTCGTAGATTGTCCGGCTTGTGGCGGGTCCCGCGTGATTCGGCCGCGCTTTGCTCCCCGAAGCTATCTATCTGGCGGATGAGATCCGCCGCCTCGATTTGGTTGCAGAGGATGACGACGACACCGCTCGATTCCCGCGCGATGCGCGTGAGCACGTCGCGCAAGCGCCAGCCGCATTCCTCCCGCAGGCTCCCGGTTAAATCACAAAGCGGGTTGTTGATATGCACACGAACTAGCGCCGGTTGCTGTGCGTCGATGGGGCCCTTGACCAGCGCGAAGTGCAGGCTCTTGCCGATTTGGTCTTGAAAGGCTACGAGCCGAAATTCTCCGAACTCGGTTGTCAACGCGCTCTCGGCGACCCGATCGACGGTCTTCTCGTGTTGCATCCTGAAACGGATGAGATCGGAGATGGTTCCGATCTTCAAGCCGTGCTGCTCGGCGATCAGTTCGAGATCGGGCCGCCGGGCCAGGGTGCCGTCGTCATTTAAAATCTCAACGATCACCGCGGCGGGTTCGAAACCCGCGAGACGGGCGAGGTCACAACCGGCCTCCGTATGCCCGGCGCGGGTCAAAACGCTACCGGATTGGGCCATGAGTGGCAGCACATGGCCGGGTTGAACAAGATCGTCCGGTTTGGCATCCGGCGCCACGGCGGTGCGTATTGTCAAGGCACGATCCGCGGCCGAGATCCCCGTGGTTACGCCGCGGGCGGCCTCGATCGATACCGTGAAATTGGTGCTGTGGCGGTAGTAGGTATCGCGTACCATCAGGGGGAGATTGAGCTGTTGGCAACGTTGCTTGGTGAGTGTCAAGCAGATGAGTCCGCGTCCATGGCGCGCCATGAAATTGATGTCCTCGGCCCGCACGCAACTGGCCGCGATCAAGAAATCGCCTTCGTTCTCACGGTCCTCGTCATCCATGATGATGACCATTTTGCCGTTGCGGATTTCGTCGATGATCTGTTCAGTGGCTTGTATCGGCATCGGTGATCCAAGAGCGCAACGCGTTCCAAACCGCCGGCGCTTAGCTTACGCCTATTGTACTGAAGTGTAGGTCAGGAGGCGTTCGACATAACGCGCAATGAGGTGTATCAGCTTCATAACTGCTTGAAACATAAATTCTATTGTTGAACGACCGGCTCGATACCGTCAATAGTACCGTCACTTATGCGTCGATACCTCGGTTTGGGGACGAATATCATACTCCCGCGACACCGCGAAGGTAGCGGACCCGCGCGCCGTGCGGTGCGGTCTCTAACAAGGCAGTGCCGGCCGTACCATATCCGATATACTGTTGTTACTGGTTTCTGGGCTGCCGACGGTTCAGCATTCGGGCCTGTTCCCGAAGCGCTCGCGATAAGTCCCTCAATAGACCCCGTGTCCCGCCCTTGTCGGCGTTTCTCGATACCCGGACCTTACCCCCTGGCGTTCGCGGCCCGGTCGATTGCTCCCACGGCTTCCAGTGGCGGATCAGTGCCGACTGCCGCGCCCGCCGTTCCGGTGTCCAGGTATCGCCGGGGCATTGTTGACTTGCTGATTGTGGGCAATGTTCGCTTGCTTCACGAACGCTACGTTCGGCGGGTTCTTGATAACCGCCAGCGTTTCCAGTGTTGCCCGGCATTGCGATTGCGCTTTTAGAGCTAGCCTCAGTTAGATTTCGGTGGCGTTCAGGTATTCGCCCATATTCAGCGCGGCCCGCCTTGCCAGTTCGTTGAAGATCGCGTCTAGCGTGTTGGCTTGGGCGACTAAGGTTTTCTCCGCGCGGCCCAAGTTCCCGGTTTGTACCTCTTTGACTTGGCGTTTAGCGCTTCAAGGCTTTCCGTAAGCGCCTGCTCTCCCATCGTGTTCTTGATGAATTGCCTCGCACCCGCCAAGGATCGCGCCACCGGGTCATAGGCCATCTCGGCCATGACAGCTTCGTTGCTTCTTCCCCTTG